>CACXXO010000016.1 GCA_902771735.1 uncultured Bacteroidota bacterium | reverse complement strand
GCGGATGAAGAGCGTGCAGCTGGCGCTGCCCGAGAGGTGGCAGGGGAAGGAGGTGCATCTCTACGGTTTCGCCGTTGACAATGAGGGAAATGCGAGCGCAACGACATATATCGGAAAAATGGAGGCGGAGAGATTGGAAAATAATTCGTATCTTTGCATCCGCAATGAAGAGGAGCGCACGGTTCAACTATCTGATATGTGTCTACTTGGCGGGGATGGTGTTTCTCACTCTCTTTCGCTTGGCGGAGACGTGGGCCTATTGTGGTCAGTCGGAGGGTCCTGATGATTTTGGCGGCCTTTACGGCAAGGCCTTGCTGATGGGGCTGCGGTTCGACACCGTGGTGAGTTGCTATGTGCTGGCGCTGCCGCTGCTGCTGCTGATTGTTGGCGAGATGGCACGTATAGAGCGGCGTGTATATTACGCTGTGATACATTATTTTACGATGACGCTCTATACTGTCTGCTTCTTTGCCGGAGCGGCGGACATACCCTATTTCTGCTATTTTTTCAATCGTTTGGATGTCGTGGCGTTGTCGTGGGCCGAGGACTTCGGCACTTCGGCAGGCATGATTCTCGGCGAGCCGCGCTATTGGCTCTATCTGCTTGCTTTTGTGGTGGTCACGGTGGCTTGGTGGCTGTTGGGGAGGTTGATTTACAGGAGGGTGCTTGTGTTTGGAGAAAGGCTGCCCTATGGGTGGAGCATCCCGGTGGCGGCGATGTTGCTGGTGCTGTGGTTTTTCGGGCAGCGTGGCACGGTGACGGGCGGAAGGCCTGTGAGGGTGTCGACGGCCTATTTCAGTGCCAACCCCTTCATCAACCAGATTGGGTTGAACCCCACCTTTACGTTTATTAAAAGCTTGCAGGCCAGTGGGAAAGATGCCAACCAAGAGATAAACCTCGTCGATATGGAGACCGCCCGTGCGGTGTTTGAAGAGGAGCGGAGAGAACAAACCGCCGCAGGCGGCCACTTGGAGAAAGGCACCAATGTCATCGTGGTGCTGATGGAATCGATGAGTGCCGACAAGACCTGTCTGGGCCCTGCGGGAGCGGCGGCGAGCCTGACGCCTTGCCTCGACAGCCTGATGGAACGTTCGCTGACCTGCACAAATGCGTGGTCGGCAGGTATCCATACCTATAACGGCATCTATTCGACCCTCTATGGACAGCCCGCCCTGCTGGCGCGCCACTCTATGAGACAGACGCCCCTGCCGCGTGTCTATGGCCTGCCGCAAGCGTTGTCGGAGGCGGGCTACAGCACCACCTTCTTCGTGGCTCATGAGGCCGACTTTGACAATCTGCTGGGATTCATGACACTCAACGGGATGCAGCGTGTGGTGGAGAAAAAGGACTACCCCGAGGAAGAGTATGTCAACACCTGGGGACCGCCCGACCATGTGCTTTTCGACCACGTGCTCGAGCACTGCGACAGCATGGCCGCCAAGGGCCCGTTCTTTGCCGGTGTGATGACCATCTCGGACCATGGCCCGTATGTCATTCCCAAGGGTATCGACCACCGTTTTAAACATAAAGAGATTGATAAGCAGGTGGTTGAATATGCCGACTGGGCCATCGGACGCTTCATGCGTATGGCGGCGCAGAAGCCTTGGTTCGGGAAGACGCTCTTCGTCTTTGTGGCCGACCACGGCGCCGCGATGGACAAAAGCTATGATATGCCGCTGTCGTACAACCATGTGCCGCTGCTTTTCTTTGGCGGGATGACACCTGCTTTCTCGCAGGGCATTGTCGCGCAGATAGACATAGCCCCCACCATCCTCGGATGGCTGGGCCTCGACGGTGCCGACCGGATGTTGGGTCTCGACGCAACACGCTACAGCAGACAGATGGCCTACTTCTGCGCCGACGACAAGATTGGCGTGGTGGATGATGAGTGGTTCTACATCTACCGCGTGAAGCAGGATGGGCGCGAAAGCCTTTACCGATATAAAGAACGCGACCTCCACGACTATATTGGAGAGGAACCTGAGCGGGCTGCGAAGATGCGCCACTATGGCCTCGGCATGATACAGATGGGGGAGGAGGCGGTGAGAATTAAGAATTAAAAGTTAAGAGACAATAGTCAAGATGAAAAAGAACGCGAGATTCAACTACATTTTACTTATCTACCTGTCAGGGTTGGTGTTTTTCACTCTGTTCCGTCTGGCGGAGACAGTGGCCTATTGTGCCCATACCGAGGGCCCCGACGACTTTGGCGGCATGTACCTGATGGCACTGTGGAAGGGGTTCCGGTTCGACACCACGGTGAGCACATACCTCCTCGCCTTGCCGCTGCTGCTCCTCATCATCGGCGAGATGGCTCGCATACGCAAACGTTGGTACTACGCCATTGTCCACTATATGTTGATGGTGCTCTACACCGTCTGTTTCTTTGCATGTGCGGCCGACATACCCTATTTTTGCTACTTCTTCATGCGGCTCGACGCCTCGGCGCTGGACCTCACCAACTCGTTCGGCATGGCGCTGAGCATGATAGTGAGCGAGCCTATGTATGTGGGCTATTTCTTTGTCTTTGTCGCTGTGAGCGTGGGATGGTGGCTGCTGGGACGGCTGTTGCTCCGCCGGGTGCTGATGGCACATATCGATGAACATCTGCCATACGGTTGGAGCATTCCGATGGCGGTGGTGCTTTTGGTGGTGGGATTTATCGGCATGCGCGGCAGGGTGTCGAAGAAAGGGCCTATCCGCGTGGGTACGGCCTACTATTGCAGCAATGCGTTCCTCAACCAGATTGGTCTCAACCCGATGTTCACTTTCATCAAGAGCCTCGAAGAAGCCGGCAAGAGTGCCAACAAGCCGGTGGAGCTGATTGACTTGGCGACGGCACAGACGGTGCTCGATGAAGAGCGCGCCCTGCCCGAGGACAACACGCTACCCGAGGCTTCGCTGCGGCTGCCCGAAGGGATGAATGTGGTGCTGGTGCTGATGGAGTCGATGTCGGTGGACAAAACCGCCCTCTACGACCCGTCGACGAGTCTGACCCCCTGCCTCGACAGCCTGATGCGGCGCTCGATGACTTTCGGCGACACATGGTCGGCGGGCATCCATACCCACAACGGCATCTATTCAACCCTCTACGGACACCCCGCCATCATGGCGCGCCACATGATCAAGAACTCGCCCATCCCCATGATGTGCGGCTTGCCGCAACGGTTGCACGACGCAGGCTACCGCACCTACTATTTCATGACCCACGACGAGATTTACGACAATATGCAGGCATTCCTCTACCGCAATGGATTCGACCGTGTGGTGGGTGAGCACACCTATCCGAAGAACGAGCTGGTGGGCACTTGGGGAGTGCCCGACCATGTGATGTTCGACCATGTGATAGAACACATCGACAGCATTGCCGCGGGCGGACCGTTCCTCACCACGGTTATGACGTGTAGCGACCATGGCCCTTATATCATTCCCGAGGGTATCGACTTGGTGCCCAAGCATGCCGACGACAAACTGAAACACATTGTGGAATATGCCGACTGGGCGATAGGACGCTTCATCAGAATGGCAGAAGGAAAGGAATGGTTCGAGAACACGCTGTTTGTCTTTGTCGCCGATCACGGGGGCTCGTTGAATCCGTTGTACGACTTGACGCTGGCCTACAACCATATCCCGCTGCTCTTCTTCGCGCCAGGCAAGATAGAACCCCACTTTGTGGAACGTTTGGCTATGCAGATAGACGTTTCGCCCACCATCCTGGGATTGTTGGGCATCGATGCCGGCGACCGTATGATGGGGTTGAACTTGCTGAACCATAACAGAAAGTATGCATTCTTTAGCGCTGACGACAAGATAGGCGTGGTGGATGGCGAACTGTTCTACCTTTTCAGGGCCAAGCAGGACAATGAGAGCCTATACCGCTATCGTGAGTGTGACACCGAGGATTTGATTGACCGCTATCCCGAGCGTGCCGCCGCCATGCGCCGCTATGCCTTCGGCATGACACAGGAAAGCCAGCGCATGCTCCTCGAAGGGAAGACAGCCTGCGACAATAACCAATAGCCTATGAAAAAGTCTGCCCGTTTCAACTATATCATTCTGCTCTACCTTTCCGGGATAGTGGTGTTTACCTTGTTCCGTGTGGCGGAGACGCTGGTCTATTGTTCATTGGTCACGGTGCAGGGAGTGACGGGCAGTCTCTATCTGACGGCCTTGTGGAAAGGGTTCCGCTTCGACACCGCCGTGAGTACCTACATCCTCGCCTTGCCTTTGCTGCTGATTGTCATAGGCGAATTGGCGCGTATCCGTAAGAGTTGGTATTATGCCACCGCGCACTACATTGCCATGGTGCTCTACACGGTGGCCTTTTTCGCCTGCGCGGCCGACATACCCTATTTTTGCTACTTCTTCCAGCGGCTCGACGCCCAGGTGTTGACCATGAACGAGTCGATGCCTGTGGTCATCGACATGATATTCAGCGAGCCTACCTACTTGCTCTACTTCTTTGTCTTCTTGGTCGTTGCCGTGGGGTGGTGGTTCCTCGGAAGGCTGATCTACCGGCGGGTGCTGAAGGCGCATCTCGGCAGTGAAATGCCCTATAAATGGGCTATACCCATGGCGGCGGTGCTGTTGTTGGGCTGGTTTACAGGCATGCGCGGTCACCTCACCGACAAGCCGCCCTTGCGTGCCGAGCATGCCGTCTTCTGCAGCAACTCCTACCTCAACCAGATAGGTCTTAACCCGGTGTTCACCTTCCTTAAGAGCGCCGGCGCCATCATGAACGACCGCAACCATCCCATAGAACTCATCGACCCCGAGACAGCCCGTGAGGTGTATGAATCCCGAGAGGACAAAGCAGCTTCCGGTGGAATCCTTTTGCCCAACAACACCCATGTTGTGGTAGTCATTATGGAGTCGATGGCCACTGAAAAAACCATGCTGGGCAGTCATCCCGAGGCCAGCCTTACCCCTTGCCTCGACAGCCTGATGCATCTTGGCATCACCTTCACCCAGGCGTGGTCGGCCGGCACACAGACCTATAACGGTGTCTATTCCACTCTCTACGGCCATCCTGCCATTTTCAAACGCCACACTATGCATGGCTCCTCGACGGTGCCTCGCATGTGGGGACTGCCGCAGAACATGCAATGTTCTGGATACAGCACCGCTTTCTTCATGGCTCACCAAGGCTATTTCGACGGCATGGAAAGTTTCCTATACAGCAATGGCTACGACAAGGTGTTTGAGCAGAACAGCTATCCCGAGGAGGAGTGGGTCAACAGCTATGGCGTGCCCGATCACGTGCTCTTTGGCCATGCCATCGACTACCTCAACGAGGCAACGCAGAAAGGCCCGACATTTACCACCATACTGACCATCAGCGACCATCCGCCATATGTCGTGCCACAGGGCACCACCTTCAAGCCTCGCAGCACGGAACTCACCAACCAAGTGGTTGAATATGCCGACTGGTCGATAGGACAGTTCCTGGCCGAGGCCGCGAAGCAGCCTTGGTTCGAAAAGACACTCTTTGTCTTTGTGGCCGACCACGGATGTCCCGACAAAAATCCCATCTACGACATTCCACTGACACGCAACCGCATACCTGTCATTTTCTACTATCCGGGCACCCTTCCCCTGACCTCCTGTCGTGTAGAGCCTCGTTTCGACGACCGCCTGGCCTGCCAAATCGACGTGGCACCTACCGTGCTGGGAATGTTGGGGATACACCACACCAACATGATTGGCATTGACATACTCAACTTCTGTCGCGATGTGGCTTTCTTCGGCTCGGGCGACATGATTGGTGCCACCGACGGCAACCTCCTCTATATCTACCGCCACAACGACGGCAGCAGCAGTCTTTACAATTACCGTGACCGTCAAACCGACGACATCTCCTCCCAGTTGCCCGACAAAAAGGCCTCATTTGAGCGCTATGCCCTCGGTATGGTGCAGATGAGTTATGAGATGCTCAAGGACGGAAACGCAGAACCAGAACAAGAACTATGAACTTTGAACTGAAATCGGATTTTGCCCCTATGGGCGATCAGCCCGACGCCATCCGCCAGCTGGTGGAAGGTGTGCGCAACGGCCAGCGTGCCCAGGTGCTGCAGGGGGTCACCGGCTCGGGAAAGACCTTCACCGTGGCCAACGTTATACAAGAGTTGCAGCGTCCCACGCTGGTACTGAGCCATAACAAGACTTTGGCGGCGCAGCTCTACGGCGAGTTCCGCCAGTTCTTCCCCGACAATGCGGTGGAATACTTCGTGAGCTACTACGACTACTACCAGCCCGAGGCCTACATCGCTGCCACCAATACCTATATCGAGAAGGACCTGCAAATCAACGATGAACTCGACAAACTGCGCCTGCGCGCCTCCAGCGCCCTGCTCAGCGGTCGCCGGGATGTCATCGTGGTTTCTTCGGTGAGCTGCATCTATGGCATTGGCAATCCCGACGAGTTCAAGAAAGGTACCGTCGAAATACGTGTCGGCGATCGCCTAAAACGCGACGATTTGCTGATGAAACTCCTTGATGGACAATATGTACGCAACGAGATTGAATTTGTCAACGGCCGCTTCCGTGTCAAGGGAGACACTGTCGACATCTATCCTTCCTTCGCCGATTTCTGTTACCGGGTTTCCTTTTGGGACGACGAAGTGGAACGCCTCGAAAGTTTCGACCCCATCAGCGGACAACGTCTCGAGCGTTTCGACGAGGTGACCATCTATCCCGCCTCCAACTTCCTCACTTCCAAGGAACACCTGCCTGAAATCATCCTCCAGATTCAGCGCGACATGTTCGACCGCCGCGACTACCTCGAATCTATCGACAAACACCTGGAAGCCAAGCGTCTGGAAGAACGTGTGAACTATGACCTCGAGATGATTCAAGAGCTGGGCTACTGCTCAGGCATCGAGAACTATAGCCGTTATTTCGACGGTCGCCAGCCCGGCACCCGTCCCTTCTGTCTGATTGATTATTTCCCCGACGATTTTCTTTTGGTGGTCGACGAGAGCCATGTCACCGTGCCTCAAATTGGCGCCATGTACGGCGGCGACCGTAGCCGCAAGACCTCGCTTGTCGAGTATGGGTTCCGTCTGCCTTCAGCTTTGGACAACCGCCCGTTGACCTACGACGAATTCTATAACCTCACAGGCCAGACTATCTACATTTCTGCCACACCGGCCGACTATGAACTTGCCGAGGCCGAAGGCGTTGTTGTGGAGCAGGTCATCCGGCCTACGGGTTTGTTGGATCCCGTGGTCGAGGTGCGGCCCGCCGTGAGCCAGGTCGACGACCTGCTCGACGAAATCGAGAACACTGTCGACAAGGGCGAGCGTGTCCTTGTCACTACTCTCACCAAGCGCATGGCCGAGGAACTAACCTCTTACCTTATCAACCTCGGTATCAGAAGCAAATATATTCATTCCGATGTGGATACGCTGGAACGTGTGGAAATTATGCGCGACTTGCGTATGGGAGTCTTCGATGTGCTGGTGGGTGTCAACCTGTTGCGCGAAGGTCTTGACTTGCCTGAGGTCAGTCTTGTGGCCATCCTCGATGCCGACAAGGAAGGCTTCCTCCGTTCCGACCGTGCCCTCATCCAAACCATTGGCCGCGCTGCGCGCAACGTGCATAGCAAGGCCATCCTCTATGGCGACACCATCACCGGTTCGATGCAGCGTGCCATCGACCTCACCAACCGCCACCGCGAGAAACAGATTCGCTACAATATGGAACACGGCATCGTGCCGCGTCAGATTGTAAAGAGCACCGATGCCATCCTTGGCACCACCTCGGTCATCGAGCGTGCCGCCGAGGAGCGTAATGCCGTCGAGAAAGACCCCATTAGCATCTATAAAGAGGATGTGGCCGTGGCTGCCGAGCCGGAACATGTTTATGGACAACCTGCCGAAGCGGCGCCCTCGCCTTTCTTGAAAATGACCAAGGCTCAACTCCGCAAGGAGATTCGTGAGCGCCAGCGCAAGATGCAGCTCGCTGCAAAAGAGCTCGACTTCATGGCTGCCGCCAAATATCGCGATGAGATTAAGGAGATGCAGTCCCTTCTCGACACCGCCCGGTAAAGCCGGTTGGTTTTTTTCTGTCAATAGCCCCGAAAGGGGCTTTTTTTTTGCCCCCTGGTGACCGGGAATCCACCAAACCGGCACTTGGTGCCAACTATGTGATAACCACCTATCAACACCCTGCCGACTCCCTACCAACTCCTACCATGGTAGGAGTTGGTAGGGAGTCGGCAGGGTGTTGGCAGGGCGAGGGTGCTTAGGGGGTACAAAAAAAAAGGCCGGATGCCAAAAGCATCCGGCCTTGGTTATTGCACTTCAAATAAAGTTCTTTTATTTCAAAGTGATGACCGCGCGGCGGTTCTGGTAGCGGTGCTCCTCGGTGTCGTTCTCGACAACGGGCTCCTCTTCACCGCGGGTGGCGGTGCTGATCTGGGAGGCGGGAGCGCCACGTTTGACCATGAGGGCCTTGAGGGCTTCGGCGCGTTTCTTGCCGTAGGTCATGTTGCCCTCGGCCGAACCGACGTTGTCGGTGTGGCCGGTGACGAGGATCTTGATGTTCTTGTCGGCTTTCATTGCAGCGCAGAGGCTGTTGATGGCGATCTCGGTGGCGTTGTCGAACTGCGGGTCGGTCTTGGCGAACTCGAAGTGGACAGTGGCGTTGATGAGGTCGAGGAGGCTCTGGAGCTCGGCGCGGTTGGGTGCGGGCTTGTTGGCGGCCTGTTGCTCGGCGGGTTTGGACTCGATGCCGCAGGCGCGCTGGGCAGCGTCGCGGGCGTGGATGGCGGCGCGGTAGGCGGCGGCGGTGTTGCCCATGCGGGCAGCTTCGGCAGCCTCGGCGGCAGCGGCTTTGGCTTCCTTGACGGCGGCCTGGGCCTCGGCGCTCTTGTTCTTGGCGGCGCAGGCTTCGCCACTTTCGGCAAATGACTTGGCGGCGGCGGCGTAGCTTTCGGGCAGGTTGCCGCGGTAGGCCTTGCCGGAGGCATCCTTACCGTCGGTCATGGCGGGTTTGCTGCCTGTCTGTTCGGCCATGGCGATGGCTTCGTTGGCAAGGTTGTTGGCGAAGTTGGGATCGTTGTAGGCGGCGGAGTTGCGCTCGGGTTTGTCGGCGTCGCGGGCAATCTCGGAGTTGATCTTGGCGTTGCGGCTGGCAGCCATGGCGCAGTCGAGGCCATCCTTGTGGGATGCTTCGGCATAGAGAGCGGCATCGTCGGCGGCTTGCTGTGCTGTCTCGTTGTTGCTCTTCTTGTCGGCGTGGTTGCGGGCGTCGTTGGCATAGCTGTCGGCGATGTAGCCGTAGGCTTCGTTGAAGAGGTCGTAGGCCTGGCAGTAGTTGCCTTTGTCGTAGGCAGCCTGGGCCTCTTTGCGTGCGTTCTTGGCGTTGGCGACGGCGGCCTTGGCGGCGGCGTCGTTGGTCTCGTTGGCGGCCTGTTCGGCTTCGGCGATGTCGGCGTCGATGTTGGCGATGGCGGCGGCCATGTCGGGATTGTTCATACGGCGGGCGTTGCAACGGGCCTCGCGGGCAGCAGCCTCTTCGGCTTCGCGGGCGGCATCGTCTTCATCGCTGCCATAGGCAGGATTGTTGTAGTCACCGTTGTTGCTCTTGTCGTAGTTGTTGTTGCCGTTGTTGTCGTTGTTGTTGCCTTTGCTGTTGTCGCTGTCGTAGGGCACCAGGGCGCCGGCTCCGCCATTGTCGGACTTGGAGGAATGGCACTGCCAGCCGATGTTGATGCCAATCTTGGCACCGACGTTGAGCAGGTGAACCTCGTCGACCTGGTTGGAGTTGATGACACCGTTGTAGGCGTTGACGGTTGTGGTGCCGGTGGGGGCGTCAAGCATGGGCTCGGCGGATTTCTTCTCGTTGAGGTCGGTGATGCCGTAGCCACCGTAGATGCCGAAGTAGAGGCCCCAGTGGTTGGACATGGCATAGTTGAATCCGAGGTCGGCAATGAGGCTGATGCCATATTGTTTGAGGTCTTTGACATCGCCTTTCTCATTTGCGTTGTAGACGGTGAAGCCGTAGTTGGGCAGGTCGCGATATTCGACGTTGGTGGCGGGGAAGTAGCCGCGGACCTCGTAAGTGCCTTTGTCGGCTTTGAACTCGCTCTTCATCGGCAGGTCGAGCTGTGCACCGAGGCCGAGGAGGAAGAACCAGCGCTCGCCCATGGGGGCGCGCCAGTAGAACTCGACGGGCACGGAGAGGAACATGGCGGTCTGGGTCTCTTTCCAGTCGTTGTAGACGGTGCGCGACTCATAGTTGAGACCGTTGACGGGGTGGACAAGATTCTGGGTCACCTCGCGGAAGTTGAAGGTGGCGCCGGAGCGGGTGTAGTTAAACTGCACACCGAATCCCAAACCGAAGTTCTTGCCGAAGAAGTGCATGTATTTGAGTTCGCCAAGGAATCCCAGCTTGGGGTTCCAGGTGCCGTCGGTGGGTTTGTACATCAGCGTGTTCAAACCGCCACCGCCGTTGAGGGCGATATAATTGCTATGCTGGTTCATCTGGGCCTGGCTCCCGATGGTGAGGGCGAGGAGTCCGAATAAGATGAATATACGTTTCATAATGACTTTCTTTTTATAATGGTACTTTATTATTTTTTAATCACACGGACCACGATGCCGTCGACGCTGACGGTGTAGGCGCCATGGCTGAAACCGGAGAAGTCGATTGCCGTGGTGTTACCGTCGAAGGTGGTGTTGACGAGGGTCATGCCCAGCACATTCATCACGCGGAGGGTATGGGTGAACGAAGTGGCATTCTCGATGTTGATGCTCACGCGGTCGACCACGGGGTTAGGATAGGCGGTCACGTTGGTCTGTGTGGTGGCGAGTTCGGGGACGATGGTGGTGAGGTCGGTCTGCTCGCAGGTCTGTTTGTTCTGGCCGTTGATGGTCATGGTGACGTGGTAGCTGCCGGTCAGTCCACCGACTTCCTGATAATAGGGGCCGTCGCCGACATAGATGCCGTTGTGGTACCATTTGATGGACGACTGGTCGATGCAGTGGCAGGTGTCGACAATTGAGATGACATCGTTGAAGATAGGCATGGTGTAGTTGCGCGAGAGGTTGACCAGGAAGGAGACGGCCATGGGGACGCTCTCATAGGTCGGGTGGGCGCTGTTGCGGAGGGTCAGGGTGGCATTGTAGGTCTGGGCGACAGCATCGACGGGGATGGTGATGTCGATGGTGCCGGCAGTGGTGATGTTGCTCCATGTGACATCGGTGAAGCCGTTGTCGTGGGCGGTCTGGTCGTAGTCAAGTTTATACTGGTCGGCAATACCGCTGGCAAGGAAATACTGGATGCCAGAGGCGTCGCCCGAGCAGTAGCCGCTGGCGTTGACAACGATGCCGTTGTCGCCCTGGGCGGGATTCGGGGTGATGGGAGCCACGATGGCGCCGTCGGTGGTCAGTACCTGGCTGGCGGTGGCGAGCATGTAGTTGTAGGCGTCAACACCCATGAGGGTGTAGTAGGCCGTGATGGTCTTGCCTTCACCGGCGTCGGCGTTGTCGTAGTTGGCAGTGGTGTAGACGCTCACGTCGTCGTTGCCATAGATTTGGGTGAGGGTGCCCATGGTAAGGACGGTGGCGGTGGTGGTGCCGTCGAAGAGTTTGACGGGCTCAACCGTGGCACCGCTGACGGTGACCATAGAGGGAACGATGGTTACCGTGGTGGTGAGGTTTCCGGTGAGGAGATAGTTGGTGTCGACGGGAGCAGCGGTGAAGGTGTAGGTGCCCACGGTGCGGGCGGCGGTGACAGCGTTTCCGTCGATGTCGGTGATGCTCAGCAGGGCATTGACGGTGTTGTTGTTGTCGTCGACATAGGTGGCGTAGACGTCAGTCACCACATTGCCGTTGTAGCCCACGGTGGTGTCGATATGAGACCAGGTCAGAGGATAGCTGTTGCGGGTGTAGGTGGCATAGATGTCGATGGGGAAGGCGGGCATGGTGGTGGGCATGGGAGTCCAGCCGGTGTGGATGTGGCCCGGACGGGTGGCGGTGGGGTAGACGATGGACTCGCCGAAGAGATAGCTCTGCACACTGTCGATGCCGGTGGGCAGGCTGCCGCCGTTGAGGTGGAAGGTGACCTGGTAGTTCCCACGGGAGTAGTAGAAGTGGATGGTGGTGTCGGCCGTGAGGTTGGCGTTAGTGTCAACCATGTGGTCGGGGATGAAACCGACGTAGATGTTGGCAGGAACCATAAGGCTGTCGCCGAGGGTGGCCACGCCGAAGGTGGAGTCGCAGAGCGAGCTGGGGTAGGTGCCGTCGAGGTCCTGGCGGTGGTGATAGACGGTGTAGCGGCCGTCGGTGGCGCTGTTATAGACATACCAGCGGGCATAGAGTGTGGTGTCGCTGGTGAGGACGTCGTTCATAAAGTTCCAGGGAGTGGCGTAGGAGATGGAGTCGGTGAAGTAGGCAGAGAATATGGTGTCGGTGCCCACGTAGGTGGGACGCGAGGGGGCCGGGACGATGCGGTTGTCGGCGGTGTTGACAATGGCGATGGAGTCCTGATAGCCGGCTTGGCCATAGCGTGCATTATAGTTGGCGAAAGTCACGCGGTAGCCTTCGGAGACCATGAAGGGGAACGTGGTGGCATCGCCATCGGGGTTGGGTACGATGGCATGGCGGGGAGCCAGATAGGAGGTGACATCCTGTCCGTATTTACCGCCTTTGACGGTGACATCGGCACCGGTCAAGGGATTGATGAGGAGGTAGCGGCCGTTGAGGATTTCCACGTTCAGCGTGTTGGGGGCGAGGACGGCTACCGAATCGAGGGCGTCGAGCACCACAGTTCCCGTGGCACCATCGGCACCGGCAAGGTAGTTGACATTGCCGTTGAACACAAAGACGGTGTCGGCGGTGGTGTTGATATAGAGGCTGCCGAGGATGGTGTCGCCCGAGAGGTTGATGATGCTGCGGGTGGCGATGGTGTCGGCAGTGCCGGCGGCAGTGTTGCGAGCCAGGAAGACCGTGTCGTTGGCCACGGCGGTACTCTGGGCCAGGGTGCGGCTGTAGCGGTGATAGTTGCCCGAGCGGTAATAGGCATCGGCGCCGATGGCATTGGCGTTGGCGTCGGCGGTGCTGTCAAGGATGGCCAGGACACCGGTGGCGTCGTTGCTCATCTCGGCAAAGAGGGGAGTGGTCACAGCGAGGGTCGAGATGGTGGCACTCGACGAGTCGTTGAGGGTCACGGCAGCCAGGTTGGCGGTGCTGCCCAGGGTGGTACGGGCAATGGTCAAGGTGGAACCGTTGCTGGCTACCACGGGGTGCGAAGGAGCCGTTGCGCTGAACTGGCGCAGGGTGAGCATCGAGTGGTCGAGGGCGAAGAGGTCGCCGCTGCCGGCGGTCATGTCCACATCGACGGCAGCAGCGCTGCCGAACCACGACAAGGTGGTGTTGCTGACATTCACCAAGGCGGCACCCGAGAAGGTGCTGATGATGGGCTTGCCCGACTGGCGGATGGTCACCGGACGGTTGATGGTCAGGGCGTTGGCCAGATAGACGGTGTCCGAGAAGGTGATGACGGCGCTGTCGGCGCAGAGCACGAGAGCGGTATCGAGGGTGGAGTAGAAGTTATTGGCGGTGTCGGTCACGGCGGCACGGCTGAAGCCCACCATTGCGTTGGATGGCAGCAAGGTGTTCGTGTAGTTGCCGTCGACGGCAGAGGCCATCAGCTGGGCAGGGTAGAAGTAGCCCGTGTCGAGGGTCTGTCGGCTGTAGTTGCCGAGCACATAGCAGCGGTTGGCGGCGTCGGTGGCCACGATGACAGCCCATGCGTAGGTGGCGCTGTCGACATTGCCGCTGAGGACATTCACGCCATCCACAGTGCTGATGGAAAGGGCACTGGAGGTGGTGTAGTTGCCAGGGAGAAGTTCCAGGGCGCTGCCAGTCCACGACGGCATGAGGTGGGTGGCATCGACATAGTAAGCCTGACCCGAGGTGGCGGCGTAGATGGTGGCGCCGGTGAGTGCCGTGCGGTCGAGGGTGCGCACCTCAACGTTGAGGTGTACGTTCTGGGCCCTCAAGCCGTTGCCGGGCATCACTGAGGCTATCAGTGCCCCCAGCAAGAAGAACATAGTCTTTTTCATTTGTGTTGTTTTTATTATTATTTATTTTTATTTTCCATTATTTTTTATCGTGGCCTTTTTTATAATCACGCTCCGAAGAGCCGGCGTTGTCAGCCGACCCTTCGGGGCGTTGTGGACCACGATGTCGTTCTCTCCTTGTGTTTTACTTGGTGGAGATGACGAGGTAGTCGGTATATTTCCAGAACTGGGTGGGGTTGAGGATGCGTAGGTAGGCGGTGACGCTGCTGTTCTCCTCGTCGGCCACGAGTTCGTAGCTGTTCTCGGGATGCTGCGAGATGACCACGGCTTTCTTGCGGTTGACGGTGATGGTGGTCACCTTGGTGCGGTCAATCTCGGTGAAGCGCTCGGTGTTCATGTCGGCCACGGTGCCCTGTTTGCGGCCAATGCCGATGAAACCGCCGCTCTTGGCCACGATGCCGGCCTCTTTAAGTTCACTGTACGAACCCACCACGAAGTAGGCGCGGTTGGCGTCGGCCAACTGTTGGGCGATGTATTGGTCTTTCTCCTGGTTCGAGGCGGTGAGCTCGGTGACGTTCTTGTTCAGACCTTTGATAACCACCTTGTTGTTCTCGAGCTCGGTGAGCAGCTCGGCGATCTGGGCTTCCTGGGCGGCGCTGCGCTCCTCGAGGCGGGTGATGTAGGCCTGGAGGTCGGTGTTCTCGCGGCCCAACTTGCTGACGCGGCTGTTCAGCTGGGCGATTTTCTGCTTGTTGGCGGCCATCATCGACTCGATGGAGCTCATCTGGTCGCTGATCTCCTTCTTGTGGTCGTAGTTACCCTCGGTGCTGTTGCGGCGCATCTGCTGCACGTTGGAGTACTTCGAGTTGATCATCGACAGATTGTCCTCAATCTCGTTCAGCATCGAGAACAGTCCGTCAATCTCGGAGTCTTTGGCATCAACGATTCCCTGCAGGGAGTCGATGGTCTTGCGTGATGAATCAAGTTCCTTTTGATTGCAGGCTACGATTGTCATTGTCGTGGCCAACAGGCCAATGGCCAAAAAGATTTTCTTCATTTTTTTATTGTTGTTTATTTGTTTATATTCTTTTTTTAACCTTTTTCACCTAAAAAGGGTTATCCCAATAACGACTCCTTCTTTCTATTATTGCATTGTATTATGTTAAAAAATATTAAAACATTCTCCCGCGACATCCTTTGTCCGCTTGGGAATCAGTAAATGGCGTTTTTGTGCCAACTAAGTGATAACCAGTTATGAACTCCCTACCATCTCCTAACCAACTCCTACCACGGTAGGTGTTGGTAGGGTGAAAATATTTTTATGAACGGCCGACAAAATAATTTCTGTTGTTGGCCGTTATACTGAACAGTTATGAATGTACTATTGCATGATTGGGAGTATCCCCCTTTCGACCAAATCAGGATTGAGGATTATGAGCCTGCTATACGCTCCGCCATTGAGGAAGCGGAGCGCACTCTCGAAGCCATAGCTACTTCGCCGGAGCCTCCGACTTTCGAGAATACTGTTGAGGCGTTGGAGTGTGCCGACCGGCGGCTCAACCGTGTCTCGTCCATCATGCTGAACCTCAACGAGTGTTGCACCAGCGAGGAATTGCAGGAGGTTGTGATGAGGATGGAACCGCTGATGACGCGTTTCTCGATGAAGGTGATGACCGACGAACGGCTTTATCGGCGAGTGAAAAAAGTCTCTGAGCATTCGGATTATTCGGAAAATCCCGAAAAGAGAACCCTTCTCGAGAATACCCTCAAGGCTTTTCGCCGTCATGGTGTGGCCCTCGAGGGCGAGGCTCGCGAGCGTTACAAGCGCAACGAAGAGGAGCTCAGTGAGTTGAAGCAACGCTTCTCGCGCAATGCATTGGCTGACATGAATGAGTGGACGCTGCACCTCACCTCCGAGGCCGACCTCGAAGGGCTGCCCGAGGCCGTCCGTTCCGCGGCCCGCGAGGAGGCCGAAGCTCGAGGCCTTGAGGGATGGCTCTTCACCTTGGCGGCACCTTCCTACCTGCCCTTCATGACCTACAGCGCTCGCGGCGATTTGCGCGAAAAGATGTACCGCGCCTATGGCTCCATTGGTGGCCGCGGCAACGGGAACGATAACAATGAGGTGATCCGGCGGATTGTGGCCCTGCGCGCCGAACAGGCCGGTTTGTTGGGGTTCCCGACCTACTGCGACTATGTGCTCGAAGACCGCATGGTGCAGAGTCTCGGTAATCTGCGCCGATTTATGGATGACCTCAAGGCCGCCGTCCTTCCTGCAGCACGGCAGGACTTGGCCGATGTGGGAGCCACTGCGGCGTGGGATTTCAGTTTCCTTGCCGAGCGCCTCAAGCAGCAGCGCTACGACTTTGACAGCGAGTCCCTTCGCCCCTATTTCCCCCTTGACGCCGTCCGCGAGGGCATTTTCGGGCTCTATGGAAAACTCTATGGACTGCATTTCGAACCCGCGCCGGACGTGCCGGTCTACCATGAAGATGTATCGGTCTTTCGCGTCAGTGACGATACCGCCGCCCTCGGCATTCTTTATCTCGATATGCACCCCCGCCCATCCAAGCGCAGTGGTGCCTGGATGACCGAGTTCCGAGGCCAGTATGGTGCCGTGCGTCCTCAGATTCAGGTGGTCTGCAACTTTTCCAAACCCACGGCCAACACACCTTCCCTGCTGCGTTTCAGCGAAGTGGAGACCTTCATGCACGAGATGGGACATGCCATGCACGGCATGCTCTCCAATGTGCAGTATGAGAGTTTGAACGGCACCAATGTCAAGCGCGACTTTGTGGAGATGCCGTCGCAGGTGATGGAAAATTGGTGCTATGAGCCTGAGTTCCTTGCCACTTTTGCCCGCCACTGGCAGACCGGCGAGCCGTTGCCGACAGAGTATGTAGACAAAATCCGTGCCGCGCAGAACCACCTGGCCGGATGGCTCTGCCTGCGACAATTGAACCTCGGATACACCGACATCGCCTTCCACACCATGTCCGACGTCGCCGGGAAAGCCGAGGATGTCGAATCCCGGGCCATGGAGAATCTCCTGCCGCGTGTTGACGGATGCTGTACATCGACCAACTTCAGCCACATCTTCGGTGGAGGCTATGCCAGTGGTTATTATGGCTACAAGTGGGCCGAGGTGCTCGATGCCGACATCTTCTCCCGTTTCAAGGCCGACGGCATCTTCAATCGCGATACCGCCGAGGCTTTCCGGCGCGAAATCCTTTCCCGTGGCGGCACCGAACATCCCGCCGTACTTTTCCGCAATTTCATGGGTCGCGAACCCGACAATAAAGCATTACTTAAAAGAATGAACCTGTTATGAATGAGAATTTAGCCAAACAGATACTTAAAATCTTTGCCAACAATCCCTTCGACGCCTACAACCACAAGCAGGTCTCCTCGCGCATAGGCGCGGGCAGCAAGGCCGAGCGGCAGGAGGTGATACGTACCATCCAGGAACTCGCCGAGCAGAAACACCTCGTCGAAGACAGCCACAAAGGCAAATATAAAATCAACCCCAAAAGCATCAACGACGAGTTGATGCCTCAGAACTATGTCACTGGCACCATCGACATGAAGCAGGGCGGCAAGGCCTATGTCATCCCCGACGAGGAAGACCGCGAGGATATCCAGATTGCCCCCAACAACACACACCACGCCCTCCATGGTGATACCGTCAGGGTGCTGATGTTCCCGCAAAGGAAGATGCACAAGCCCGAGGGACAGGTGGTGGAGATTGTGAAGCGCGCCAAGACACGCTTCGTGGGCGTGATACAGAAACAGGAACGCTTCGCCTTCATGGTCAGCGACAGCCGCACTATGCCTGTCGACATCTTCATCCACATCGATGACCTCGGCGGCGCTGAGAACGGCGAGAAGGTGCTGGTGGAGATGACCGATTGGCCCGAACGCATGAACAACCCCGTGGGCAAGGTTGTCAAGCGCCTCGGCCGTCCTGGCGACAACAATGTCGAGATGCAGTCCATCCTCGCCGAGTACGACTTCCCGCTCGAATTCCCCAAGGAGGTCGAAGAGGAGGCCAAAAAGATAAAGAAACCCACCAAGAAGGAGATGACCAGCCGCCGCGACTTCCGCGATGTCACCACTTTCACCATCGACCCCGCCGACGCCAAGGACTTCGACGACGCCCTCAGCTTCCGCGAGTTGCCGAATGGCCACATGGAGGTGGGCGTGCATATCGCCGATGTTTCCTACTACGTCAAGCCCGGCTCCGCCATCGACCGCGAGGCCTACGAGCGTGGCACCTCGGTCTACCTTGTCGACCGCACCATCCCCATGCTGCCCGAGAAGCTCTGCAACGACCTATGCTCCCTCCGTCAGGACGAGGAGAAGCTCTGCTTCAGCGTGGTGATGGAGATGGACGCCAAAGCCAAGGTCTACAGCACCTGGATGGGCAAAACCGTGATAAAGAGCAATCGCCGCATGGCCTACGAGGAGGCCCAGGAAATCATAGAGTCCGGCGTAAGCGACGGCACCGCCGTTGCCACCGCCATCCTCTCCCTCCACGCCATCGCCCAAAAGCTCCGTGCCGCGCGCTATAAGAGCGGCGCCATCAACTTCGAGACCCAGGAGGTGAAGTTCCAACTCGACGAGAACGCCAAGCCCATCGGCGTCTATATCAAGGAGAGCAAGGAAGCCAACTGGCTCATCGAGGAGTTCATGCTCCTGGCCAACAAGAGTGTCGCCGAGTATATTGGAAAAACAGGTAAAACCGGCAAGCCCGCCCGCACCTTTGTCTACCGTGTCCACGACGAGCCCAACCCCGAGAAACTCAACACCTTCGTCGAGTTCGTCGCCAAGCTGGGCTTCAGCATGAAGACCTCCTCGCGCAAAGCCCTCGCCGAGAGCTACAATCGCCTATTTGAAAATATCGCCGGCCGCGGCGAGGAGCACATGGTCGACACCATCGCCATCCGTACCATGTCCAAAGCCTACTATAGCACCGAGAATATCGGCCACTATGGCCTCGCCTTCCCCTTCTACACCCACTTCACCTCCCCCATCCGCCGCTACCCCGACCTCATGGTCCACCGACTGCTGGAGCGCTACCTGCAGGGCGGCACCTCCGTCAAGGCTGCTGAGTATGAGGACTACTGCAAGCATTGCTCCATCATGGAGAAAAAGGCCGCCGATGCCGAACGCACCAGCGTCAAATACAAGCAGGCCGAGTTCTTGGCCGACAAGCTCGGGCAGGTCTTCCCAGCCCTCATCAGCGGTGTCAGCAAGTGGGGCATCTATGCCGAGATAGAAGGCAACAAGTGCGAGGGCATGATACCTATCGGCAGCCTCAAGGACGACTACTACATGCTCGACGAGGACAACTACCAGGTCATCGGCCGCCGCCACGGTCGCTGCTACAAACTCGGCTACCCCGTCCACATCCGCGTCCGCCATGTCGACCTCCTCAAGAAGCAAATCGACTTCGACCTCGTCGAAGAGGACGACCGCGCCCTCGCGGGGAGGAAACAGGCTGCGCAGATGACCCCGTCGGCAAAAGGCAAAAGCCAGCGCAACAAGAAAGACTCATCTTCCGCAAAAGACAAGAAGAAAAGCCATTCCCGCCGAAGGAAATAGAATTATTCTCCACGGTATACGCCACCAAGTGGATGGCTTTTTAATGTGTTCGTGATAAAATGCCGCAGGCCAATTCGAGGAAATTGACCTGCGGCAGCTTATTTGCTTAATTAGTACAATTCGTCGTTATTTGAACAGCGCCTCGATCTGGTCCTTGTAGGCGGCGCTGACGTTGCGGCGGATGAGCTTCTGGGTGGGGGTGAGCATCTTGTTGCTCTCGCTCCAGGTGTCGGCTACGAGGACGAAGTTCTTCACCTGTTCGGTGACACCGAGTTCGGCGTTGTATTTGTCGATAACTTTTTGATAACGGGCAATGACGGTCTTGTCGGCAATCATCTCTTCCTTTGTCTCGGCGGTGACACCATGGCGTTTGCACCAGTCCTTCAGCATGTCGAAGTCGGGAGCGATGACGGCAGCGGCAAACTTTTGGTCGGCACCCACCACCATCATGTCGAGGATGAAGGGCGCCTGTTTCATCTTTTCCTCAATCACCTCGGGATTAATGTATTTACCCATCGAGGTTTTGAACATGCTCTTGGTGCGTCCGGTGATGAAGAGGTAGCCGTCGGGGTCGAAGAAGCCGGTGTCGCCGGTATGGAACCACCCCTCTTGGTCGATGGCTTCGGCGGTGAGCTCGGGCTGGTTGTAGTAGCCTTTCATCACGTTGCCTCCGCGGCATTGTATCTCGTTGGTTTTCGGGTCGATGCGCACTTCTATTTCGCGCATGGCGAAGCCTACGGAGCCAATCTTGCGGCCCTTCTTATTCGAGTTGGTCACGGCGATGAGTGGCGAGCACTCGGTGAGGCCGTAGCCTTCGTAGAGGTCCAGACCCACGCAGGAGAAGAACCGTGTGAGGCGTGGCTGGATGGTGGCGCCGCCGCTGACAAGCATATAGAGCTCGCCACCCATGCTTTCGCGTATCTCCTTGTAGACCAGTTTGTCGGCCCACTTCTTCTGCAGTTTGTACCATGTCGAAAGCTTGCTTTCGTCGAGCTCGTATTCGAAGGCCAAGTCGATAGCCCAATTGAAGATTTTCTTCTTGATGCCGCTCATCTTCTCGCCTTTGCGATAAATCTTGTCGTAGACCTTCTCGATGAATCGTGGCACGCAGGCCATCATGTTGGGGCTGAACTCCTTGCAGTTGTCGCCCACCTTGGCGATGCTCTCGGCATAGGCGATGGTGAAGCAGAGCCACTGGTAGAGGTAGCCCATCATGCGCTCGTAGATGTGGCACATGGGCAGCCACGACAGAGCCTTGGTCCACGTCTTTCCAGGGCTCTCCTTGATTTCCTGCACATTCATTATCAGTCCTCTATGGGTCAGCATGGCGCCCTTGGGCACTCCCGTGGTACCGCTGGTGTAGATCATCGTGCACACGTCGTCGATGGTCAGCGCGTCCTTCATCTCCTGCAGTAGGACAGGAGCCTCGGGATGCTCTCTTACATATTGGCGTCCAATCTCGTAGATGTCGTCTATCGACTTCACGCCCTCCATGGGGACGATGGTGCAGAGATTCTCCAAATGCGGCAGTTTTTCACGTATGCTGCTGATCTTCTTGTACAGCGCCGGAGTCTCGACCACCAGCAGGCGCACCTGGGCGTCGTTGAGAATGTATTGGTAGTCTTCCTCGCTGATGGTTGGGTAGATGGGCAGCAACACGGCACCCGTCTGCTGTACACCGAAGTCGACATAGTTCCACTCTGGACGTCCGGCGGAGATGAGGCCGATGTTCTCGCCCTTCTTCACGCCGAGGTGCATGAGGGCGTAGCTGATAAGGTCAACTTTCTCGATGTATTCGTCGATATAATGCTCTTTCCATTCTCCGTTTTCTTTGAATTTGAAAACGGGGCGCTCGGGGTGAAGTTCTTTTCTCCAAGGCAACAAGTCGAACAGTCGGGTAGGTTCTTGCATAGGATTTTTTAATTTATGTTAATTTTGCAAAAATACGAATTTTTTCGATACCATGTGCAAGAAAAATAATAAATTTTCAACCAACAGCTATAAGGTGGTTATATACAAGGTATTAGATGCCTACCATCTACCTACCAACCCCCTACCAACTCCTACCACGGTAGGAGTTGGTAGGGGGTTGGTAGGGCTTTGGAAGGGTATTGGGACGAGGTTGGGGGTAAGAGTGTTTTTAATATTTTCGGTTTTTTGTGTACCTTTGCAGGTGGAAAGAGAGGTGGAAATGGCGGGGAATGTTTTGAAAGTGAAAATGTTGAATGAAAAAGCAGCGCATGAAGCAGATACAGATTGACCTGACTCCTGAGGAATATGCCTCCGAGGCCGCCGTGCGGTGTGCCGTGGCGCGTGCTTTGGGCTCCCGTCCGGGGGATTTGGAACCTTTCCGCATCACGCGTCGCAGTATTGATTGCCGTCGACGCAATGTGTTGTACCATTGTACGATAGAGATAAATGATGGGTTGGGCGCTGGTGATGTGAAATTCCCTGGTGCAAGCGCGGTGATGCAGCCCTGTTCTTCTTTTTTCGCTCCACATTCTTCGCGTACAGTTGTCATTGTCGGTGCTGGTCCTGCCGGACTCTTTGCCGCCTTGAAGGCTTTGCAGCTGGGCATGAAGCCGGTTGTCGTGGAGCGCGGAAAACCTGTCGAGGAACGCAAGAAAGACATTGTCAACTTGGTGAGAACCAAGGAGGTGAATCCCGACAGCAACTGGTGCTTCGGCGAGGGCGGTGCGGGAACATACAGTGACGGCAAGCTCTACACACGGTCCACCAAGCGTGGCGATGTGGGCGAGGTGCTGCGTCTTTTTGTCGAACATGGCGCCGACCCCGACATCATGGTCGACGTCCATGCCCATATCGGCACCGACCGTCTGCCGGCCATTATTGCGCGTATGCGCGAATCTATTATTAAAGGCGGTGGCGAATATCATTTCAACACCCGTATAACCGACCTGATTGTCAAGGACGGACGTGTACGTGGAGTGGTCACAGCCGACGGCGCCGGCATCGAGGGCGATGCCGTTGTCCTCGCCACGGGTCATTCGGCCCGCGACATCTATGAACTTTTTGCACGCCGTGGCTGGCGGCTCGAGGCCAAGCCTTTCGCCCTCGGTGTGCGTGTGGAGCATCCGCAGGAACTCATCAACGAGATACAGTACCATGGCAAAGGCTACTCAAAGTTGTTGCCACCTGCCACCTACAGCCTTGTCACCCAAGTGGGTGGACATGGGGTCTTCTCGTTCTGCATGTGTCCTGGCGGCGTCATCGTCCCGGCTGCCACGGCAGGTGGACAGCAGGTGGTGAACGGCATGAGCAACGCTGCACGCAACAGCGGTTTTGCCAACAGTGGCATCGCCGTCACCGTCTCGCCCGAAGATGTGGGTGGCGAAGGATGGCATGCGTTGCTCGATTTTCAGAAAGCGGTAGAGCAGAGGATGTTCGAAGCTGCCGGAGGCTGTATCGATGCTCCGTCGCAACGGCTGGTGGATTTTTTGCAGAGACGTACCAGCTCCCGGCTCAACAGAAGCAACTATATGGGACGATGCGTCTCGGCACCGCTCCACGAGATATTGCCCGACTTTGTTGTCGACTGCCTGATAGGAGGTTTCAAAGATTTCGATCGCAGGATGCATGGCTTTATCACCGAGGACGCCTCGCTTCTGGCTGTCGAGAGCCGCACCTCGTCGCCCGTGCGCATACCCCGCGACAAGGAAACCCTGCAACACCCTCAACTGCAGGGACTCTATCCCTGCGGCGAAGGCGCTGGCTATGCCGGGGGCATCGTCTCTTCGGCTCTCGACGGCATGCGCTGTGTCGAGAGGATTTCTGTGTCGGCGGTGGAAAAGAATAGCTGATCAGCCTTCAAAGGTAAAACTTAACATCACGGTGCGCGAGTTGAGGTAGTCGAACGCGCGGATGTATACGTCGGGGTCTTCCACCTTGAGATTGGGAAATCCAAAGGTTACTTTGAGGTCGATGGCGAATTTCACGTAGCGTAAAAAGACATCGAATCCAAGTCCCATGGAATAGCGAAAATCGCTGGGCTCCAAGCGGATGATGCTTTCGTCGGTGCGGTTGCGGTTTTTGCGCAGCGAGGCGAAGTCGAAACCGTAGGAGACACCCGCTGTGATGTAGGGGCGGAAGTTGTTATAGCGTATCGAGCGGAATTTCAATTCGATGGGGAAATCGCCGTAGACCGACTCGACGTTGCGCGAGAGCTCGGCAAGCCGGTGAGACGCGAGATAGCCTGGCTCCCAAGAGTAGGTGACGTCGCGCGTGATGAGGGTCACGCCGGGCAACAGGCGTAGGTTGAACCATTTGCTGAGGCGCAGGTCGCCGATGACAGCGATATGGAATCCCGGGGCGTAGTAGGAAGTGGTGCCTTGGAGCTCTTGGCGCAGAGCCTCGTCGGATGAGAACTCAAGATCGAATTTCGACATCGTCAGACCTACCTGGATGCCGTAGTGCAGCAGGCGGGAGTCGAATTTGCCGAGGTTGCCTACCTGGGCGTTCACGTTTGAAGACAACAAAGACAACAGGGACAAAAGGAAGAGGCCTTTTGTGTAAAAAAATGGTTTGCTTGTTTTTCTTGTCTTCAAAATTAAAGAATCTTGTCTTTTATTCTGTGATCTCGCCGCGAAGCGACTGGCTGAGGCGCATTTTGACGTGGGCCTTGTCGTCGGGATATTCGCCGAGGAGACACATCATTTTGGCGATGGCGGCCTCTATGGTGATGTCGCCGGCGCCTATGACACCGATGCGGTCCATGTCGCAGCTGGCGGCATATTGGCGCATCTTCACCGAGCCGGCCTTGCATTGGGTGACGTTCAGCACGATGATGCCGCGGCGGATGGCGTCGTCGAGGGCCGAGATGAACCACTCGTCGGTGGGGGCGTTGCCCGAGCCGTAGGTCTCGATGACCACACCCTGTAGTTCAGGGGTGTGCAGCACGGAGTTGACTATCTCGGGACCGATGCCGGGGAAGAGTTTCAGGATAGCCACGCGGGTGTCGAATTTCTTGCGCACCTGCAGGGGCTCGGTGGGCATGGGGAGGAACAGATGTTCCTTGAAGGAGATGTTGATGCCCGCTTTGGCCAGCGAGGGATAATTGTATGACTCGAAGGCGTCGAAGTTCTCGGCGTTGATTTTGGTGCTGCGGTTGCCGCGGTAGAGGTGGCTCTCGAAGAAGATGCACACCTCGGGGATGGTAACCAAGCGTGTGGAAGCAATCTCGAGGGCGCAGATGATGTTCTCGCGTCCGTCGCTGCGCAGCATGCCCAACGGCAGCTGACTGCCGGTGAAGACAATGGGCTTGTCGAGGTTCTTGAACATGAAGCTCAAGGCTGAGGCGGTGTAGGCCATGGTGTCGGTGCCGTGGAGAACAACAAAGCCGTCATAGCGGTCGTATTCGCGCTCGATGATTTCAGCAATGTTCACCCACATGGATGGCGTCATGCAACTGGAGTCGATGATGCTGGGCAGGGTGATGGAATCGATGCCGTATTGGCAGCTTTTCAGCTGGGGGACAGCGTCGTAGATGCGGTCGAGGGCGAAGGGGTGGAGCGAGCCGTTCTCGTCCTGCACCATGCCGATGGTGCCGCCGGTATACACGATGAGAACTTTGTTTCTTTTCATGCCTAAATAACGGAGTAAAAGCTGTTTTATTGCATGTGAAAACAAAAAAGGCACCCAGCCAGGCGGTTGAGTGCCTTCGGGGATCATAAAGTGTTGATATATTTTTATATGAAAAAAAGGACAGGCACCCGAAAGGGTGCCTGTTGTTGTCCTACCAGGATTCGAACCTAGACAAGCAGAACCAAAATCTGATGTGCTACCATTACACCATAGGACAATCCGTGTTCTCTCAAAAGAAAATGCAAAATTACGATTTTTTCGCGATGTGGCAAAATTTATTTTACATCTCGCTGAGAATGAATGTATACTCTTGCTAATTCTGTGTGGAATAGGCAATGCGGTAGATGGCTATGTAGGCCATTTGCAGTGCCGAAGAACCTATTTTGATGTATTGTGGCCAGTCTTCGTTGCGCCACGCCTTCTTCTTTTTCTCGGGGGTGGGTTCTACAAAGACGATGTCGTTCTGCTGCAGGTAGTAGTAGGGCGAGTTGAATATTTCCTTGCGGGTCAGGTCGAGGGTGTCGACGGTTTGGTTGTTCTGCCCCGAGCGGACGACTACCACGTTGGTGCGGAGACCGTCGATGGTGACATCGCCAGCCTGGGCCAGGGCCTCGAAGATGGTGAGACGGCTGCCGGTGGCATGAATCAGGCGCGGAGTTTTCACCTCGCCGATGACGGTGACATGGAAATTGAGCAGGTCGACGGTCACCACGGGGTCGGTGACGTAACCGCCTTCGAAGAGCATGGCTTCAAGCTCGCGTCCCAGTTGCGCACGAGTCTTCCCTGCCACCTCGATGCGCCCCAATATGGGGAATGTGATGTAGCCGCTCTGCGATACGAGGTAGCCGTTGATGTTTCCGCTACTGAGTCGGTTGGTCTCTTCGTTGAAGGGCTTCACCGATTCAGGCGACTGGCTGTGGACGAAGATGTAGAGCAGGTCGTTGGGGTAGACGGTGGCGTCGTAGTTGTTGGTGATAGTCATGGGGGTGTTGTGCGGCGCATCCTCCACATAAAGGTATCGATGCTTGGTGCCGCATCCCGTGAGCAGCAGCATGAGGATGGGAAGCGACAACAGGCAGGGATGTTTTGTTATCACGTTTTTCATTTTGTTCAATTTTTCTTCTGCCAGGGCAGGTTGATGGTGGGCAGTTCCACCGACTTGAAGGCCGAGAAGAAAGCGTTGGCGGAAGGTTTCTCCTTGCCGTAGATGTCGGCGACGAGGTCTTTGTATTTTTCCATCAGAGGGGCACGGCGCAGTTTGAGGGTGGGGGAGAGGAGCCCGTTGTTGGGGGTCCACTCGTCGGTGACCAGGCGGAACTGCTTGATTTGCTCGTGCGGTGCCAGGGTCTTGTTAAAGCTGTCGAGCACTTTGCGCATCTTGTCATGGGTCTGAGGCAGGTTGATGAGCTCGGCATTGTCGCGGTAGTGCAGCTTGTACTTCAGGGCCCAGTAGTGCAGCGTGTTGAAGTTTGGGCTGATGATGGCTGCCACCTGCTTCTCGTTCTCGCCGATGACCATCACCTGCTCGATGTATTCGCTTTCGCGCAGCATGTTCTCGATGAGCTGCGGTGCCACGTATTTGCCTGCCGAGAGTTTGAAGATGTCCTTCTTTCGGTCGGTGATCTTCAGGTATTTTCCACCCACCAGTTCTCCGATGTCTCCTGTGTGGAACCATCCGTCTTTGTCGATGACTTCGGCGGTGTATTCGGGGTCTTTGTAATAGCCCAGCATGACGTGGGGGCCGCGGGTGAGGATTTCGTTGTCCTCGCCGAACATGACTTCCACGCCGCTCAGGATGGGTCCCACGGTGCCAATCTTCACCATGCCGTGTGCCGGGTCGTTGACTGCGATGACAGGCGAGGTCTCGCTGAGGCCGTAACCTTCGTAGATGTTGATGCCGGCGGCGGCGAAGATGCGCACCATCTTGGGTTGGATGGAGCTGCCTCCGGTGATGACGATAAGGCGTTTGCCGCCGAATTTCTCACGCCACTTGCTGTATACCAGCTTGTCCAGTATTTTCTGTCCCACCATGTACATGGGCGAGAACTTGCGGAGACCTGAGTAGTCGTAGTGGCTGCCGTGCTTGAAGGCGCGGTCGTAGATTTTCTTTTTGATGCCCGAAAGGTCCTTGCCGGCGGCGTAGAGTTTGTCGTAGACCATCTCCAGCACACGCGGCACGGCGCAGAAGCCGTCGCCTTTGATTTCCATCATGTTCTGCTGGATGGTGCCGAGGCTCTCGGCATAGTAGATGCTGATGCCGAGATACTGCCAATGGTAGTTGAGCGAGCGCTCGTAGATGTGGTTCAGCGGCAGGAACGAGAGCACGCGATGACTCGAGTTGAGCACTTGTACCTGTGCGTGGGCCAGGAAGTTGGAACAGAGGTTGCGATGGCACAGCATGACGCCCTTGGGCAGTCCTGTGGTGCCGCTGGTGTAGATCATGGTCATCCACCGGTCGGGGGTGATTTCGCGCTTGCGACGCTCGATTTCGGGCATCCATTTGTCGCGGTTGGCGATGCCGAGCTTGAGGATTTCCAATGTGCGATGCTCGCCTTCGATGTTGGCCAGGGTGTAGACTTGGGGCTTGCTCTCCAGTTGGTCGAGAGCCGGGCGCAGGCGTCCCAGCAGCACCTTGGTGCTCACAAAGACGGCTGCAGCCTCGCTGTGTTTCAGTATGTGGACGTAGCTTTCGGTGTTGAGTGTGGGATAGATGGGCACGTGTATCATACCGCTCATGGCCAGCGCCATGTCGATGAAGTTCCATTCAGGGCAGTTGCCGCTCATGGTTATCACGCGGTCGCCTTCCTGCAGACCCATCTCGCAGAGTCCGTAGGCCAGATAATGGGCATATTTATAGTAGTCGTGCGACGAGTATTTCACCCATTCTCCATTCACCTTCCCCGCCAGTATATCGTCTTTCGGATACAGCTCCACCAGGTGGTCCAGCAGGTCGAAAGTGCGTGTAATCTCTACCATTTTGTAATTTTTTATGAAAAATTATTAAAATGTTTTAAAATGCAAAAGTACACATTTTTCCCGACATGGCGAAAAAAAAGTTTTTCCATGGCACATAACAACCTATAACCCAAAACCTGATTCCCGGAGGAAGGCGAGGAGGTCGGCACTGACGGCCTCGTTCATGGCGCGGGGATAGCGTTTGGTGGTGAAAATCTCGCAGTAGTTGCGAGTGCCGTTCTCCTTGACCATTTGTTGGTTGAAGGGGTCGTTGTCGCGCACGGCGTGGGTGCTGGCAATTTCCTCGTCGGAGGGATCGTGGTAGACTTCGCTGTGCAGCACGGCGTCGCAGCCAAGGCGCTCGCTCAGGCGGCCTTCCTCGGCAGGATGGCCCAAGGCCAGCGCGATGACCGGTACCACGCCCTTGGGGCATTGCAGCAGCTCGGCAATCTTTTTCGTGTTATAGTTGACAGTGCCCAGATGGCAGAACCCCAGCCCTTTGGACTCGGCGGCGAGGCAGAGGTTCTGGGCGAAGAGCGAGGCGTCGACCAAAGCCGAGATGAACCACAGCAGGTTGCCGTAGGGCTCGTCGCAGCCGTTCACGCGGCAGTAGTGATGATAGCGGTTCACGTCGACGCATACCGTCAGGAACATCGGAGCCGACGCACACTGCCCGAAATGCAACTGGCACAACTCCGTGCGCAGAGGCTCTTTCTCGGTGGCTATCACGCTGTAGAGCTGCATGTTGCCGGTGTTCGAGGCACGCAGGCCACAGTTCACAATCTCTTCCAAAAGCTTCGGGTCGACCTTCTCCGAAGCGAATTTCCTTATCGACCGATGCTGCAGCATCACGTCTATAGCATTCATTTCCATTGTTCTTTGAATTCAGGTTTGAAATGCAAAAATACGACAATTCTCCCATTCGGCAAAAAAAATGTTAAGAGACCCTATCCATAATGTAGGGATGAAGGACCTACGATGACCCTACCAACGCCCTACCAACTCCTACCGTGGTAGGAGTTGGTAGGGCGTTGGTTACTGGTTGATAGGTGTTTGGCACTTACTATATAGCAATAGGCGCCCGCGCGAATGCGCGGGCGCCTATTGATGTTGGTTTTCTGTTGTTTAGAGCGAAAGTCCTCCGTCGACGCAGATGACCTGTCCGGTGATGTACTGGGAGAGGTCGGAGGCGAGGTAGAGGGAGGTCTTGGCCACGTCGAGTTCGGTGCCGCCGCGGTGCAGGGGGATGTCGTCCATCCAGCCTTTGCGGACGTCCTCGGGGAGCTGCTGGGTCATGACGGTCTCGATGAATCCGGGGGCGATGGCGTTGCAACGGATGTTGCGCGAACCCAGCTCCTTGGCAAGGCTCTTGGTGAAGCCCAGGATGCCGCTCTTGGAGGCCGAGTAGTTGCACTGGCCGGCATTGCCGTTGACTCCCACCACCGACGAGGTGTTGATGATGGAGCCGCTGCGCTGTTTCAACATCATGGGGGCGAAGGCTTTGCAGAAGTTGAAGACGGAGCGGAGGTTGACTTCGAGGACGAGGTCCCAGTCTTTGGGCTGCATGCGGAGCAGCAGGTTGTCGCGCGTTATGCCGGCGTTGTTGACGAGGACGTCGAGGCGTCCGAAGGTTTTCTGCACGGTTTCGGCGACCTGGACGGTGGCGTCGTAGTCGGCGGCGTTCGAGGCAATGAACATCGAACGGGGGCTGTGTTTCTGCAGCTCGGCGAGGGTCTCGCGGCTGGCGTCGTTCTCTTGAATGTCGGTGAAGATGACGGTGGCGCCTTCTTCGGCGAAGAGGGTGGCGGTACGTTTTCCGATGCCTCTCGAGCCACCGGTCACGAGGGCGATTTTATCTTTTAACAGTTCCATGGTTCTTTTATTTGTTGGGGTTATCGATCAGAGCAAATGACAGGACACCTTTGACGGCTGTCTTGCCGTTGACTTTGGCCTCGGCTTCGGCATGGAAGATGAGGCTGCGGCGGTCGGTGATGCGGCCGCGGATCTCGATGGTGTCGCCGGGTTTGACGGGCTGGCGGAAGCGTGCCTCCTTGATGCCGCTGTAGAGCGGGATGCGGCCGGCGGCGAGTTCGTCGCGCACGAGGATGCACATTGACTGGCCCATGATTTCGCAGAGGATGACACCCGGCACGATGGGGTTGCCGGGGAAGTGGCCCTGCAGGAAGAATTCGTCGCCACGCACGTGGTAGTGGGCAATGGCGGTGTCGCCTTCCATGGTGACGTCGTCGACGAGCAGCATGGGCTCGCGGTGCGGCAGGAAGGTCTTGATTTCGTCTCTGTTAAGTATTTCCATGACTTATAGATCTTTGATTCTTAACGCTAAATTCTTGATTCTTATTTTTTGATTGCACGCAGTGCCACTGTGGCGTTCTGGCCGCCGAAGCCGAAGGTGTTGCTGATGGCGATGTCGGCCTGGAACTGGCGGGCCTTGTTGGGCGTGTAGTCGAGGTCGCATTCGGGGTCGGGCGAGTCGAGGTGGACGGTCGGGGGTACGATGCCGTTCTTCAGTGCAAGAGCGCTGATAATCAGCTCGACAGCTCCGGTGGCGCCCAGCATGTGGCCGTGCATCGATTTGGTGCTGCTGATGACGGCTTTGCGTGCCTCTTCCTCGCCGAGGGCTTTCTTGATGGCTAAGGTCTCTCCCTTGTCATTGAGAGGAGTGCCGGTGCCGTGGGCATTGATATACAGTTTCTCACCAGCTTTGTAGCCAGCCTCTTCGAGGGCCAGACGCATCGACTCGGCGGCGCCGCGTCCCTCGGGGTGGGGGGCTGTGTAGTGGTGGGCGTCGCAGGTGTTGCCGTAACCGCAGACTTCGGCATAGGTCTTTGCACCGCGTTTCTTCACAAGTTCCTCGCTCTCAAGGATGAGGATGCCGGAGCCTTCGCCGAGGACGAAGCCGTGGCGGCGGCTGTCGAAAGGCAACGAGGCAGCCATGGGGTCGTCGCTGGTGGTGAGGGCTTTCATGTTGGCAAAGCCTCCGATGGCCATGCCACAGACGGCGGCTTCGGCACCGCCGGTGATGACGGCGTCGGCGCGCCCCTCGCGGATGAGGCGATAGGCTTCGCCTACGGAGTGGGTGCCTGTGGCACAAGCTGTTACAACGGGCAGGTTGGGGCCTTGGGCGTTGTAGGTGATGGCCACGTTGCCACCGGCGATGTTGCCAATCATCTCTGGGATGAAGAGCGGTGAAATGCGACGGAGGCCGTACTGCATGCGATTGGCATGTTCGCGCTCGAAGGTCTGGATGCCGCCGATGCCGCTGCCGATGGCTACGCCGAGACGGCGTGGGTCGACGTCCTCGCCTACCTTCAGTCCGCTGTCGGCCATGGCTTGGGCGGCGGCGGCGAGGGCGTAGAGGGCGTAGATGTCGTTGTGGCGGATCATGTTGCGGTCGATGCCATAGTTCTCCGGATGGAAGTCTTTCACCTCGGCGGCAACTTTCACCGGCAGGTCGGTGGTGTCGAGCTTGGTAATGAAGTCAATGCCGCAGAAACCATTGACGAGGTTGTTCCACAGCGTCTCGATGTCGTTTCCGATGGGGGTGATGCACCCAACACCGGTGATGTATACTTTATTCATATTATTAATATTGTATTCTACTAAATTATAATTATACTGAATTAATATTTTAAAATGACGATGCCTGAGACGAATCCGGCGCCGAAAGCGCTCATGAGGATGGTGTCGCCGCGCTTGATTTTGCCTTCGCGCACACCTTCGTCGAGCAGCAAGGGGATGCTGGCCGAGCTGGTGTTGCCGAGGCGTTGCACGTTGGTGGGGAATTTCTCCTGGGGTTGGTGGAGGTTCTCGCGGATGGCTTCATTGATGCGGAGGTTGGCCTGGTGAAGAAGGAAATGGTCGATGTCCTCGAGGGTGAGGCCTGCGCTGGCGGTCACGCTGGAGATGTCGCGTGCGGCCGAAGTGACAGCCATTCGGAATACCTCACGGCCTTTCATTACCAGTGCATTGTGGGTGTCTATGCCCTCGTGGGTCTCGAAGGGGGTGGCCTCCATGGGATTCTGATAAACGATGACGTCGGGCATGGGGACGGTGGTTATCTTGCTGGCAATGAGGCTGTCGCCTTTGCCAAGCACCACGGCTGCAGCACCATCGCCAAAGAGGACTGCGCAGTTGCGGTCGTTCCAGTCGCAGAATCGGGTGCATTCCTCGGCGGCCACCAAAAGGATATGTTTGGCACGGCCGGTGGCGAGGAGCGCGTCGCAGACGTCGAGGCTTTGCACAAAGCCCACACAGGCTGCATTGACGTCCATGGTGGGGCAGTTGGGGCCTTTCATTCCGAGGTTGCCCATGATGATGCTGGAGAGGTGAGGGGTGATGAAAAGGTTGGATACATTGGAGCAGACAATGAAATCGATGTCGTCGGGGCAGAGGCCTGCGGCGTCGATGGCGCGGCCTGCTGCTTCGGTGGCGAGGTCTTCAAATCTTTCGTCGGCGATGATATGACGTGTTTTGATTCCTGTCCTTGTTGTAATCCATTCGTCGCTGGTGTCGAGAAACTCCGACAGCATGTCGTTCGTCACGACTTTTTTCGGTAGAGCACTTCCAGTTCCTAATATTTTCATGTTAAATTTTATTAATTTTCGGGCTGCAAAGAAACGTTAAAAAAACTAAATATAAAAGTTAATTTAAGTAAAATGCACAATAATATGGGTGAAAAGGCGTTATTTTGGGCGAAAATTGATTATTTTGGGTAGAATATACAATAAATGAATACTGACCAAACTTTAAATTTGCCGGCAATCGTCCGGTTTTTGACTTCGAAGGAGGCAAATTTGCTTTTCTTGGCTCTGTCGTTTCTCATGACTGTTATTATAGTTGTTTTTGTCCAACCAATGAGTATGCTCGAGTTTACCACACAGACCACTCGTCTTTCGCCATTGGCGCAGCTTTCGTTGATGAGTGTGTGCGGTTTTGCGGTGGTAGCATTGAGCAGGGCGCTGTTGGTGTGGGTGTCTTCTCGTAAGGAGTTGGCTCTCTATGCTTTGTCGGTGTGGATGTTTGTCGAATTGATTCTTTGTGTGGCGGTGGCGACATTGATGGCTTGGAGCCTCAGTGGTGGAGGCCCTGTCAAGTTGGCGCCATTGGCTGGTGACATTTTGCTTGGTATTGTATCGGTGTTCTTGATTCCCTATGTGATAGCTTATCTCTCATTCCGTCTGCGAGAGTTGCGCAGTGAACTTGTTGCCACGCGACGACGCTTCACATTGGAGAGTCAGGCTGTCCCTACCGAACAGAGTATCAACTTTTACGACAAAGGTGGACGCCTGGCGTTCTCTACGCGCTTTGCCAATGTACTTTATATTGAGGCAGCCGACAACTATGCCAATATACATTATATCAACGGAGACAAGGAGGATATGTTTATCCTGCACAACTCGTTGAAAGACTTGGAGAAGGAGTATTCTGGCATGGGTCTTTTGCGTTGCCATCGCGGCTACATGGTCAATGTTGCCAATGTGAAGCTTATGCGCAAAGAGCGGTCGGGATTGGTGCTTGAATTGGCCACCACGGCCAAGACCATCCCCGTCTCGAAGAGTTATACTTCGGATGTGACGGCTTTCTTCTCCTCCGACAATGTTTCACCGGTGAATCTTTAAATTTTTTCTAATAAACAAAACCTATTTATGCAATTCAGACTTACCTATCAGGAAATAAGTGATTTAATTGAGAAAAAGGCTGGCCGTAGCCTGCCTATCATGTATGGTGGGCCGCATACTGTTCGCATCGCCTACGAAGTAAACATGTTTGTCAAGAGTGCCAGTGTGGGTATCGATCTTAATGTGGAGCAGGTTGACGAAAGGGGCATTGTTCTCTCCTACAACGGAGGCATGGGTATCGATTTTATGGTGAAAACAGCCCTCAACCATGCCAAAAGTCAACCCGGGGGTGACATGATAGATATTCTCCCCGACAACCGTATTCGTCTCGACCTCAGTAAGAATGCTCAAGCAGGCTCGCTCTTCGACCATGTTACCTTGAAGGACATTAGCTTTGACGAGCAGTTTGCCATCGTTGATTTTGTCCCGAAAAGTTTGTAGGACTATTCATTGTGGTATTTCTCATGCCGCAGGATGGTGAAGGCGCGGTAGAGTTGTTCTGTGAAGAAGAGTCGCACCATCTGATGGTTGAAAGTCATCTGTGACAGGGAGATTTTGTGGTTGGCTGCGGCATAGACGGCGGATGAAAATCCAAAAGCGCCGCCGATGACGAATGCTAGCGTCCGTGTGCCGGCATTCATTTGTTTCTGCAAGTATTCGGAAAACCCTACTGAAGTGTATTCTCGGCCATGTTCGTCGAGTAGCACAGAGGTATCTACTTTTTCTAATTGTTTAAGTATCAGTTGGCCTTCGCGTTCCTTAATCTCGTCGGGAGTTGCTTTGCCAAGGTTCTTCAACGCCGGGATGACCACAATCTCGAAGTCGCAATAGTGTTTCAGTCGTCCAACATACTCGTCGATGCCCTGCTGAAGGTAGGGAATATCGGTCTTGGATACAACTATTAACTTGATATTCATAGGCGTAACAGTCTATCAAGGAATGGGATTCGAGATTGGTAGACGCAGTGGAAAGGAGTCTGGATGGTGCCGAAGGAGCTATAGAAAAAGGCCAGATTGGCATCCATGCCACCCTCGAAGTCGAAGCTTCGTGTCAGGGTGCTGAGGTGTCTCAGCATTTGCCACATAAGGTAGCTCATGGACCCTTTGGGGGCTTTTTTGCCGATGGCGAGCAGCAGCGACCAGCCGCAATTGTCGTCAAAGGCTACAAACCATGCGGCCATCAAATCGTTTCTGTCGCCAAGGTTTTTGTCAGAGCGTCGGCGTAGACCCCATAAGAGGCCTTGGTTGCGTCCGCAGGCGGTGGTTATCACGCGTCGCATCAGTTCTTCAGGTATGAGGTCGCGCTGCCCTTGGCGTTTGTAGTAGTCGATATGGAAAGGAATGAATTCGTCGATTGTCAACTGTTTGTCGACCACGCATTCCGCTTCCACTCCTTTGTCGTAACGGCGGCGAATCCTTGGGGCCGCTGAATAGAGTGCGTCGGGATTGTCGAGGGAGGGGAATCGGTATGTGTAGCGTGTCGTCTGCCGGAATCCGTTCCAATGAAACGGTTGCCAGTCAGTGATTTCGGGAGAGAAACACTGCATGCACAGTAGAGCCTTCTGGTCATTCAAATCTGCTGCCAAGGCACTCAAGGTAGCTTGACGGCCAGAGAAATCGAGGGTGTGGGCGAGCCAAGGGCCGTTCCAGGGGGTGAGTTGGGGTTGCAGAATGTATTTCATGCCCAGTTTTTTGCCGTAGAGGTAGGGGAGGGCGCCCACGATTGTTCCGTTGTGCTCGCACAACAGCACGTCCCACTGCTTGCCCTGGCAGACGGTCTCCATCCACCAATATTGCAGAAACAGAGGAATTCGTGACCCCTCTGTCTCGCAAAGTTGGCGGTATCGTTCTTTGTTCGTGAGCGACATTGTCACTCTTTATTGAATCTTGATGTTGACGCGGTTGTTGGCGATTCGGCCTTCGTAGGTGCTGTTGTCGCCTATGGGGTCGGCGTCGCCTTTGGCGATAATCTCGATGCGCGAGGCGTCGATGCCACGCATCAGGAGGGCTTTCTTCACCTCCATGGCGCGTTGGCGCGCAAGGCCGGTAATGTAGGCTTCGGTACCCTGATTATCGGTGTAGCCGCTGAGAAGCACTCCTTTGCGGTCGTTGTTCTTCAGATAGTCTGCCAGATCGTCAAGCACGGGTGCCCATGATTCGACAATGGTGGCGTCATTGGGGAAGAATTTGATGTCGGGGAAGGTGTGTGCCGTGGTGTCGGTGCTGAAGATGTTGTTTTTTTTGCTGCCGAGGTAGATGAGCACACCAACATGGATGATATCATCGCCTCGCTGCTCGTTGTAGAAATTGGCGCCTTTGAAATAGCGGTAGTCGACCTCGGCCACTTTGTACTGGGTCTTGTTGCGCATCTTCTTCTTGGCTTTCCAGTCGTTGAAGGCGTCGATAGATGCCTTGGCTTCTTCGCGGGCCTGTTTGTGAAGCTGCTCACGCTGGGCATGGTCTGTGATTTCGGGGTTGATGGCGTAGATGGGGCAGAAGGTCATCGTGGCACGCGATACCTTCTCCAGATAGTTCATGATTGGGCGAATTTCCTCGGGCCAGTTGGGATTGGGGTCAACGGTGAGACCGGGGAGGTCGGTATAGTTGAACGAGCAGAAATACACGTTGTTGTCTTTGGTGCTGAAGTTAGTGTATTTGTCGAAGGTGGCATAGTCTGACTCACGAATCTTTTGACGTCCTTCAACATACATTGAAGTTTGTTTTTTGCTGCTTTTCTTCTTCTTGTTCTGAGCCATGGCGTCGCCGCCGCCGACCGTCATCAGGCCGATGAGAATGAGGCTGAGGATTTTTTTCATGTTCTATTACCTTTTTTCTTTTGTATTGGTTTAACGCCAAAACTTGCATTTTATTGTTTATCCGTATCCGTGATGCTGCCGTTTTCACATACCACTACTCGTGCCGGAAATTTGTCAATCATCATGAAATCATGCGTTGAGATGAGCATGGTGGTGCGTGTCTGTCTGTTGATGTCAAGCAACAACTGCATGATTTCGGTCGAGGTCACGGGGTCGAGGTTGCCTGTAGGCTCGTCGGCCAGAATGAGAGACGGATTGTTGATGAGTGCGCGGGCGATACCTACCCTTTGTTGCTCTCCTTCAGAAAGATGCATGGGGTTGACGTATGCCTTGTCGGCAATGCCTACGGCTGACAATGTTTTCTCGATTTGGTTGCGTATTTCGTTTTTCTTCTTCCATCCTGTGGCGCGGAGCACGAACTCCAAGTTGGCGTAGACATTGCGGTCGTCAAGCAGGCGGAAGTTTTGGAAGACAATGCCGATGCGGCGGCGCAACTGAGGGATGTGGCGCCGTTTGATGTTCACAACATCGAATCCGCACACCTCGGCAATACCATTGTCGATGGGACGGTCGGCATAGAGGCTGCGCAGCAGCGAGGTCTTTCCGGCACCGCTTTTTCCGATAAGGTAAACAAACTCACCCTCGTTCAGAACCAAATTGACTCCCGACAGCAACATGCCGTTCTCATGGCTAATGGTCAAATTCTCCAGGCGTACAATCGGTTGATTATTAATAGTGTCGTTGCTATTATCCATTCTTTGTGTGAATTTTGTAAATAAAAAACGCGGTCTTAAAGAAAAAATTGTGTCTATATAAAAAAAAAGCGTTCAGGGATTTCTCTTACAAAACATAACCCATTTTAAGCCTTGCCGCCAAGGGAAGGAAACTTTTTTTACTTTTATTTTGTTAGTCCCCAAATGTTTCGTATTTTTGCAGCCCGTTTTTGAACATTTGAGAAATGAACATTATCATTGCCGGCGACGGCGAAGTGGGTGTCCACCTGGCGCAGTCGCTCACCGAATTGGATCACAATATCACAGTGGTTGACCCTCATTCCGAGCTCCTTAAGCGTCTCGAAAGTGAGACAGACCTCCTTACCATCACGGGCGACAGTACTTCGCCCCAAGTGCTCAAGGAGGCCAATGTGGCCGACTGCGACCTTTTCCTTTCCGTCCTTCACGACGAGAGTATCAATCTCATGACCTGCATTTTGGCTAAAAAGCTGAAGGCCAAGAAGACGGTGGCGCGTATCACCAACGCCGAACTGCTCGCACCCAAGCATCGTGAGATGTTCCGTGACCTCGGTGTCGACGAAATGGTCTGTCCAGAGCGTATCGCCGCCAAGGAAATTACTAACTTGCTGAACAACACCGTCGCCACAGAGTTTTTCGACTTCAGTGGTGGGCTATTGACCATGTATGTCATCCGTCTTGATGCCGGAACGCCTGTGGCGGGACACAATGTCAGGGAACTCACTCAGTTGCATCCCGACCTGCAGGTGCGTGTGGTGGCCATCCTGCGCAATGGCAACACCATCATCCCCCATGGCGACACTATCTTTCAAGGTGGCGACTTGGCCTACATCATCGGTCGCGCCAACCAGCTGGAAAACATCAATCGTGTGGTAGGCAAGGAGGCTGTGAGCATCCGCAACACTATGATTGCCGGTGGAGGCCGTATTGGCCGCTATGCCGCCATGACTTTGCAGGACAGGATGCGTATCACGCTCATTGAGGAGAACCGACAGCGTGCCGAGGAGCTCAGTGCCCTGCTCGACGACACCCTCGTCATCCATGGTGACGCCACCGATATCGAACTCCTCAAGGAGGAGGGGCTCCTGAATGCCGATGCCTTCATCGGGGTTACCGATTCGAGCGAGACCAATGTTCTTACCTGCCTGCATGCCAGGCGACTGGGTGTGAAACGCACCATTGCATTGGTGGAGAATACCGGTTTTATCGATATCTCGCAGGATATCGGCATTGACACCATCATCAACAAGAAACTCATCACCGCCAGCTACATAGCGCGTTTCATTGTCAAGGGCGATGCCGTGAGCAGCAAATGGCTCAGCGGCACCAATGCCGAAGTCATTGAACTCATGGTGGGCAAATGGGCGCCAGCCACGCGTAAGACTATCGGTGAACTCGACATCCCGCAGGGCGCCACCATTGGTGGCATCATCCGTGGCAGAGAGACGCTCCTCCCAAGCCGCGATTTGCAGCTCAAGCAAGACGACAAGGTGGTGGTATTTACCCTTCCCAAGGCCATGGCTGCCATGGCAAAACTGTTTGATTGATAATTGAAACACTTCAACCATAGACTTGTGGCCCGGCTCTCGGGCATGTTGTTGCTGGTGATGGCGTTGGCAATGGTGCTGCCCATTGTGGTGTCGCTCCACTATGCCGACGGCGCACAGTATGCACTTGCCTTCTCCGGGCTCGTGTTTGTTGCTTTGGGATTGCTGCTGAGAAACTTCATTGGCAGAAACGCCTCTTACGAATTGCGTGAGCGCGAGAGCTTCTGGATTACCGCTATTGCGTGGCTTGTTGTGCCGTTGGCCGGCGCCTTGCCCTACCTCTTCACCGGCGCCCTCGGCACCTTCACCGACGCTGCGTTCGAGTCGGTCTCGGGTTTCACCACCACGGGCTCCTCTGTCATCGCCAATCCTGCTGCCATCCCGCAGGGAATGCTTGTGTGGCGTTCCATCACTCAGTGGATTGGAGGCTTGGGTCTTATTCTGTTCATTGTGGCTTTTCTCAAGCGCCTCAGCCAAGGGTCGCTGCAGCTCTATTCCGCCGAGTTTTCCGGCACCCAGCAACGAAAGCTCCATCCCCACATCGCCAAGAGCGTGAGTCGCATGTGGCGCATCTACAGTCTCATCACCCTTATCCTCGTTCTGCTCTTGGTGCTGGCTGGCAATAGCGTGCTCGACTCCTTCTGCCTTGGCATGAGCACCGTTTCGACAGGCGGTTTCATGCCCACGCAATTCGGCATGAGCGGCTATAGCGAACAAACACTCAATATTCTCACAGTCTTCATGTTTCTTAGTGGTGTCAATGTGGCGTTGCTCTATAATCTCTTCACTTTCCGTTGGCATCAGTTGCGGTTGAACCACGAATTTGTCCTCTATGCAGGCATCTTCCTTTTCGCCGCTCTCTCTTGTTTTGTAGCCTTCAGTGTCGCCAACGGTGATTTCTCCATTGCCAATCTTGAATTTTCACTCTTTCATATTGCTTCAACCATCAGTACTTGTGGTTTTTATACGGCTTCTCCCACGGTATGGCCTTTCTGGGCATCAGTGGTCACGTTCCTTCTCATTCTTACCGGCGCTTCGGCGGGTTCCACGGGCGGAGGGCTGAAACTCAGGCGTTTGATGACGCTCTCCATCTATCTCCGCAACTATCTTACCCGCATGGTGCATCCCAACGTGGTTTTCGCTGTCAAAATCGACCACAAAGTGGTGCCGGGCGAATATGTAAACAAGATATTCGGCTTCGTATTCCTATACATATGTTTCATCATCGGCGGTGCTTTCGTGCTGACATTCACCGGCTCCTCCATCGCCGATGCCTTCTGCTTGGCCGCCGCCAACATCTCGAATCTCGGTCCCTCGCCGCTCATCAACTCGCTCGGAGCCAGCCTCGACTATGCCGCCTTGCCCGGCCTCGCCAAGTGGACGCTCATGATTCTCATGCTTGCCGGACGCCTCGAGATATTTGCTCTTTTAGCCGTGGTATCACCCTCATATTGGAAACGCAGATAGCATGAAAAGGTCTGATTTAAAAGCGGTTTTGAGGTTTATGGGCATCGTTTTGATGGCCGAGGGTGGACTGATGGGGTTGTGCTTGGTGCCGGCGCTGCATTTCGCCGACGGAACGGCTCTACAGATTGCCGCCTGTGCCGCCCTTACCATTGTCATGGGTTTCTTTCTCTGGTATCGCTACCGCCGCGACACCCTCATCGAAGACCGTCGCATGTCCTATTTGTTGGTGGTTTTGTTGTGGTTAGTGCTTTCGCTCTTCGCCACATTGCCCTTTTTGGCCACCGGTTCGACGCTGAGTTTCACCACGGCATGGTTTGAGGCCATGTCGGGGGTTACCTCCACCGGTGCCACCATCTTCCCCCATGTGCGGCTGCTGCCGTCGTCGGTGCTTCTCTGGCGTTCGATGACCCAGTGGTTCGGAGGCTTCGGCATTGTGTTGCTGGTACTTGCACTCTCTCCGCGACTGGGTATCAACAAGTATTCACTCTATACCGCCGAGGCTTCGGGAGCCGACAACACGGGCAAGACGGCGGTGCGCACCGTCGTCACCGTCCGCCGCACCCTCAGCGTCTATCTGGCGCTCACTGTGGCATTCATCATTGTCCTGTGGATCAGTGGCATGCAGCTGTGGGACGCCGTCAACCTCACCTTCACCAACATCTCCTCCGGTGGCTTCTCTGTCAACAGCGACAGCATTGCCACCATCACCCCGTTGCAGCAGTATATTCTGGCCGGCGCCATGCTCCTCAGCGGTGTCAACTTCACCCTCCTCTATCTTTTCTTTACCCTGAAATGGAAGCAGATACGCCACAAAATGGATCAGTTGAACTTCTTCCTCCTGTTGTGCATCCTCGCGGTGGCGTTCGTTGTCGGCACTCTCCATTGGCATTCGGGTTATGGCTGGAGCGATGCCGTTCGTTTGGGTACGGTGCAGACAGTCAGTGCTTTGACTACCACTGGAAGCGTTGTTGCCGACAGTACCCTTTGGTGGACGCCCGCCACCTTCCTCCTGCTGATGCTCGCCATTTGCGGCGGCATGGCCGGTTCCACCACAGGTGGCATGAAGGTGATGCGTGTGCTTATCCTCCTGCGCAATTCGCGCAGCATCATGCGCAACCGTCTGCATCCCAGGGTGGTGAATCCTGTGCGCCTTAATGGTGGACCGGTATCGTCGCACATTACCAATAACGTGATGGTCATCTTTATGGTCTTTGCCATGATTTTGATGGTGGGCGTTATGGTGCTGATGCTCTGCGGGGTGAATGCCACCGAGGCCATTGGTGCCGCTGTGGGCTGCCTCACGGGCTATGGCCCGGGTCTCGGCGCCTCGGGTGGCTTCGGTTCCTATGCCCATTTCTCGTCCGCGGCCATGTGGTTCTGTTCCCTCCTGATGCTCCTCGGACGTCTGGAGTGCATGACTGTCATTGTTCTCTTCCTCCCCCGTTTTTGGCGTCGCTGAACATCAAAAAGCACCTGGATTTTAACAAAAAACCGCCTGATACCCCCTTCGGGCTAACTACCTATCAACCAGTAACCAACTCCCTACCAACTCCTACCACGGTAGGAGTTGGTAGGGAGTTGGTAGGGAGTTGGTAGGGGTAAGATGCCTACTTGGCTGCTATCTGTCGCCAGGAGGTGTACAATAATATTGTTATTGTGGCGTTATTGAAATATGAATCGAGGAAAAAACATCTGCAAGCATCTGAAGGAGATTCGCAAGCGCATCGCCGAGGAAAATGATATACCACTTGAAATCAAGGAGTGCACCTACAAGGGCGAGTGCCGCGGGACCTGTCCGCGCTGCGAGGCCGAGGTGCGCTACCTCGAGAATGCTCTCGCCAACCGCATCAGGCTGGGCAAAGTGGCCACCATTGCGGGCCTAACGCTGGGCCTCTCGGCCTGCGGCAACGGCGGCGACAACGGAAGTCCGTTCAGGGCCCTCGAGGGCGAGGTCCCCTGTCCCGACACCCTTGAGGAGGTGGACACCACGCGGCAGACGGCGGAGAAGAAAGAGCCCATCTGGCGCGAACCATCAAATTCTATTGATGTTGTCGCCGGTGGGGACTTCTTGCTGGAGGAGCCTGAGCCTGAAGACACAATCTCCGACGAACCCTTCATGGGCGTTTTGGTAGAACATGAGCCGGAGTTTCCCGGCGGCATGGAGGCTCTGTACAAGTTCATCGAGGACAACATGAGGTACCCGCAGATGGCCGCCGAGAACGCCATCGGCGGGAAGGTGTTTGTACAGTTCGAGGTGGACACCGACGGCACGGTGCAGAATCCGCGCATTCTGCGCGACATCGGCGCCGGTTGCGGACAGGAGGCCCTGCGCATCGTGAGCCTGATGCCCAAATGGACTCCTGGAAAGCGCATGAACCCTGAGACGAAGCAATGGGAGGTGGTACGGGTGACACATATCATGCCGGTATACTTTGACAAGGAAAAGTATTGTATTCCCCTCTTGGAGGGTGCTTACCCCGTCATCGATGTAGGGACCGCAGGTGCGGTGGAGCCCAGGACCCTCAACGCCAATCGCGGCAATGTGGAATACAAGCAAGAGTCAGACCGCACGACCATCATCGTCAGATAAAAAAAAACAGGGGAGAATCGGAATTCTCCCCTGTTTCGTTTATGGGTCGGGACGTGACTTACTCGGCGCGGAAGCTGGGCAGGTCGGCCTCAGTGAAGTGCATCACGTAGTAGCTCTTGGCACAGACATCTTCCTCGGTCATGCGGACGTAGACGTTGGCGCTCTTCTCGAAGAGCTCGGGGGCGCGGCTGGCGTCGTCGATGATGAGGAGGCTCATGATGATCTCGCAGGTCATGTCGTACAGGCGGCGGGCCAGGAAGTCGTGCACCTCCTGGTTGTTGGCGTCGTTGACATATTTGACGGCCTGCTCGTAGAGGTCTATGAGCGGAGCCACGCGGTTCTTCAGCTCGCAGTCGGGAGTCTTGGCCATCATGTCGCGCATCACCTGGAGGTAGGTGCCGTTGGTGATGTAGCGCACGGCGGCGACGACCTGGAGCTGGGTGGTGCCTTCGTAGATGCTGAAGATGCGCGCGTCGCGGTAGAGGCGCTGGCACTTGTATTCCATGATGAAGCCGCTGCCGCCGTGGATGCTGATGGCGTCGTAGGCGTTCTGGTTGGCATACTCGGAGTTCATGCCCTTGGCGATGGGGGTGAAGGCGTCGGCCAAGCGGTTGTACATCTTCATCTCGGTGCGCTCCTCGGGGGTGAGCTTGCGGTCGCGCTGGATGTCCTCGAGGCACTTGTAGAGGTCCACATAGCGGGCGGTCTGGTAGAGCAGGCTGCGGCCGGCGTCGAGTTTGGCCTTCATGCGCGAGAGCATGTCGTAGACGGCGGGGAACTTGATGATCTTCTCGCCGAACTGGGCGCGCTCGCGGGCATAGGCCAACCCCTCGTTGTAGGCTTCCTGGCTCAGACCCACGCTCTGGGCGGCGATACCCAGACGGGCGCCGTTCATCAGGGCCATCACATATTTGATGAGGCCCATCTTGCGGTCGCCGCAGAGCTCGGCTTTGGCGTTCTTGTAGGTGAGCTCGCAGGTGGGGCTGCCGTGGATGCCGAGCTTGTGCTCGATGTGGCGCACGTCGACACCGCCGTTGCGTTTGTCGTAGATGAACATCGACAGACCGCGTCCGTCCTTGGTGCCCTCTTCGCTGCGGGCGAGGACGAGGTGGATGTCGGAATCGCCGTTGGTGATGAAGCGCTTCACGCCGTTCAGACGCCAGCAGTTCTCCTTCTCGTCGAAGGTGGCCTTGAGCATCACGCGCTGCAGGTCGGAGCCTGCGTCGGGCTCGGTGAGGTCCATACTCATGGTCTCACCGGCGCAGATGCGCGGGATGTATTTCTGGCGCTGCTCCTCGCTGCCAAACTCATAGAGGGTGTCGATGCAGCTCTGCAGGCTCCAGATGTTCTGGAAGCCGGCATCGGCGGCAGCCACCAGCTCGCTGGCCATCGAGAAGATGACGTTGGGCAGGTTGAGTCCGCCGTAGCGACGTGGCATCGATACTCCATAGAGGCCTGCGAGGCGGGTTTGCTGCAGGTTCTCGACGGTCTTGGAGGCATACACCATGCGGTTGTTCTCCAGGTGCGGACCCTCGAGGTCGACGCTCTCGGAGTTCACGGCCAGGGTGTTGGCGGCCACGTCACCCGTGATTTCCAGCACGCGGCGGTAGTTCTCCATCGCGTCCTCGAAGTCCACGGGGGCATAGTCGATGCCCTTCTGGGCATCCTCGTAATTCTTTTCTCTCAAATCAACCACCTTTTTCATCTCGGGATGAGAGAGGTGGAATGCTATTTCAGGATGATCGCTATAATAGTTTACCATAATCTTGTTTGTTTTTTGGGGGGAGATAGGAGGAGATAGGAGTAGATAAAGGGAGATAGGGGACAAATGCTTAATCTTTGATGCCGTTATTGTTCACAATACCCTTGCTGTAAGCGTTCAGAAAATAGCTGGCATCTTTTTATATCCTTCGGCAATATTGGCGGGTATAGATACAGCTGCACGTCTGAATTGTGAGCATAATCCATATTGTTCATATGATGGATATGTCGCAATCGTACTATATGCCAGCACGACAAATTTATGGGCTTTTTGCCATGCTAACAATTCTTCATGTGTTCGCGACGTCTGCATTGTATCCGTAGGTTTTTGCTATTGTCCGTTATCTTCTGTTATCTTCCGTTATTATCTTCCGTTAACTTCTGTTATCTTCCGTTATCTTCCGTTATCTTCCGTTATCTCCCTTTTATTTACTTACTATTCTGCTTATAATACTTAATCATCTTGGGGACGACTTCCTCGACGGTACCGGTGATGACATAGTCGGCAATTTTGTTGATGGGTGCGTCGGGGTCGCTGTTGATGGAGATGATGATGCCCGAGTCCTGCATGCCGGCGATGTGCTGGATCTGGCCGCTGATGCCGCAGGCGATGTACACCTTGGGGTGCACGGTGACGCCCGTCTGGCCAATCTGGCGGTCGTTGTCAATCCAGCCTGCGTCGACAGCGGCGCGGCTGCCACCCACTTCGCCGTGGAGCACCTTGGCAAGCTCGAAGAGCATCTCGAAGCCCTCTTTGCTGCCCACGCCATAGCCGCCGGAGACGACGATGGGGGCACCCTTGAGGTTGTGCTTGGCGGCCTCCACATGGTGGTCGAGCACTTTTACTACAAAGGCTTCGGGGCTCACATATTTCTTCACCTCGGGATATACCACTTCCTTACGGCATTCTATGAGGGCCTTGGCTCCATTAGAGTCGCCGAGACCCTCATAGAGGGCCTTCTGCATGACGCCGCTGCGCACGGTGGCCATCTGGGGACGATGGTCGGGGTTGACGATGGTGGCCACGATGTTGCCGCCGAAGGCGGGACGGATCTGGTAGAGCAGGTTTTGGTACACCTTGCCGCTTTTCTTGTCCTCGTAGGGGCCAATCTCGAGCTGCGTGCAGTCGGCCGTGAGGCCGCTGGTGAGGCTCGACGAGACACGCGGGCCGAGGTCGCGGCCGATGACGGTGGCGCCCATGAGGCAAATCTGTGGCTGCTCCTCCTTGAAGAGGTTCACCACGATGTCGGTGTGGGGAGCCGAGGTGTAGGGGAACAGCTCGGGGGCGTCGAAGACGAAGAGTTTGTCGACGCCGTAGGGCAGGATTTGCTCCTCGACTTTGCCCTTGATGCCGGTGCCAATGGCTACGGCGTGAAGCTCCACGCTGAGTTCATTCGCCAGCTTACGGCCTTTGGTCAGAAGTTCCTGCGACACCTCGCGCACTTCCGTACCTTCAATCTCTATATATACAAAAACGTTGTTCATAATTCTTTATTATTTTGGGGGAGAGATAGGGGGGAGGAATCGTTGGAGTTTGTTGGAGTTCGTTGGAGGTAGGGAGGAGGTCTTTGGAGAGAGGAGGAAATCTTTGGAGATAGGAGGAGATAGCTCGCTTCGCTCGCGGGAGATAGGTGACAAATGCTTTGGTATTGTCCGTTATCTCCTCTTATCTTCCGTTATCTTCCGTTATCTCCCATAATTTCCGTTATTTCCCGTTATCTCCTTCTATCTCCCGTTATCTTCCGTTATCTTCTTTTATCTTCCATTATCTTCTTTTATCTTCCGTTATCTTCCGTTATCTCCCATTTTATCCTATAATCTTATCGTTCAGCAGCTCTTGGATGAGGGCATTGATGTCCTCGTCTTTTGCCGTGAGGGTCTTGCTCTCCTTGGCTTGGAAGGCGATGCTTTGCACCTCTTTGACCTTGGTGGGCGAGCCGCTCATGCCGCACTGGCTGGGGTCTCCGTTGACATCGGCCACGCTCCACTGGATGAGGTTGAGGTAGGAGCGCTCGGCGCGGAGGCCTTTGCGGCTGTCGTCCTCGGCCACCTCCAGGGGGCAGGCGGCGTATTTGTACTTCATCACCAACTTGGCATTGGCGGGACGGCACTCGGCGGCGCTGCCGTTGACGGTTACCACCAAGGGCAGCGGGGCTTCCACTACCTCCACACCGCCGTCAATCATGCGGCGGATGGTGGCTTTTCCGTTTTCAATCTTAATGATTTCCTCGGCGTAGGTCACCTGGTTGAGTCCCAACTTCTGGGCTACTTGGGGACCCACCTGTGCGGTGTCGCCGTCGATGGCCTGACGGCCGCCGATAACGAGATCCACGTCGCCAATCTTCTTGATGGCGGTGGCGAGGGCATAGCTCGTGGCCAGCGTGTCGGCACCGGCAAAGAGACGGTCGGTGAGCAGCCAGCCGGTGTCGGCGCCGCGGTAGAGGCCTTCGCGGATAATCTCGCCGGCACGAGGGGGACCCATGGTCAATAGACCCACGGTGGTGCCGGGGTTCTGCTCCTTGATGCGCAGCGCCTGCTCCAGAGCATTCAAATCTTCGGGATTAAAAATGGCGGGCAACGCGGCGCGGTTCACCGTGCCCTCTGCCGTCATGGCATCCTTGCCAACGTTCCTTGTGTCAGGAACTTGTTTTGCAAGTACAACAATTTTCAAACTCATATTTTTAACAAATTTTAAAATGCAAAGATACAAACATTTTTTGAAACAAGGAACGAAAAATGTCCGTCCGTGCATTTTTTAACATTTATGTTCCGGTGAGTCCGCCATAGCTCATGGCGGCAGCTTGCAGCGCCTCTTCCGTGGTGTAGTGCATGTAGTAGGTGCAGCAGGTGACAACCTGTTGACGTGACGCCAGCCCATCTTTGATGTGTACCAGGCCAAACCCCAGGTTGGGATTGGCATAGCGGTCGCCCACAAGGGCCAGTGTGCCATGCACGTCCTTGTAGGGTGAGGTGAGCGTCGAGGGCACCCTGACGAAATCGTCGGCCGCCAGTGGCTCCACCTTGATACTCAGTTTGAACATGTCGGTTCCGTTCTGAAACGTATATACCTTCTGTTGCAACACATAGAGCAGCAGCGTCATCCTGCTGGCTTTTGCCTTGGAGAGGTCGGTGAGCAGTGCCGGCTGTCCGTCCGCTTCCCCCAGCTGGTAACTTATCGGTGCCAGCGGGCCGTCGCTGACCACCATATCGGGTAGCAGCAGGGCGTTGCCAGAATAGAGTTGGTCTTTTTTCAGGTACGGCACCGGTGAATAGGTATTGACAGACATGAACCGATAGTAGGGAGCCTTGTCGCCGTCGAAGTACACTCGTCCCGTAGCCTTCAGCGCGCGCCAGAGGACGTTGTTGTGACTCTGTCGTTCGCGCAGTAGCAACTGCTTGCGCGACAGCCGACGCGGCTGGTGTATGTGCGTCGGACGTACGAAAGTCTTCTCGCCCCGCTTGTAGACTGTTAGGTCTCCCAAATGTCCTTCCACATTCTCCAGCAAACCTGTTGCTCGTGCCATATCCGATTGATTTATTGTGTTGTTGCGTTGTACTAATATTATTTTTCGTGCGAGAGCATGGTGCCCGAAGTCCCCGTCTGATGCCACAATCCCATCGCCAACATGCGGGCAGCAGCCAACTCCGTGACAGCGAGCAGGTAACTCCGTCTTGGTTTCGGTTGAGTTTCGGTTCAGCACTGGAATCCATACGTTCTCCCGGCGACCTGGGACATCAGCCCCCACGCTCTCAGTTCCAGCTGCAAATTTACAAAATAAATTCGAGATTCCAACACAGACGCATGAAAAAAAACATTTATTTCCTCAATCCAAACCGACAAAGTATTTTTGATTGTGCTTTAAGATAGATATACAATAACTTGTCGCAATGTCAAAAAACGGTTGACAAGGACAAAGTAGGTATTAGTGCCCTGTTGATGCCTGTCGAATCGGCTTGCTACAAATATTGTCAATACGTTAGATTTAATGCAGATACAATATTTTCTGCATATGTCAAACCGTGCCCTTTTCTCAATACACATATTATATCATTGCATATAAACCACATACCATACGAAATCATGAGATAAAGAAAACAATATTTTCCATACTTAGATTTTTTTTACGTTTTGGAGATTGATGGATTTCTTCATATATTTCATTGCGTCTATTTTTACGTTAAAGTACAAATAGGAAAGAATTATCGTCCCAATGCAGAAGATTAGCATTGAATTGATTATCAACTCACCTACAACATCGTTTTGGGCAAACAATATACAGACAACATCTAATATCACAAATATGTTGGCAGCTATTGTAAGGCCCACAATAATATATGACGAAATGTAAGGGTCACCGCCAAACCTGTCGTATTTCTTTTCAAAATAGGCGCAGAAGTAGAAAAGATATTTATACAACATCATAACCGTCATTATTAAAGCCAAGTGCTGGGGCCATAATTAGTTCCTGGTATTAACCACATCGTCATCAGTCCGTTGTCCATGTACCTGGCATCGTGGTGTGCCTGCCGAGCTTGATGAGGCAAGTAGCCGTACCCGGTCTCCCCATCTCTTTGCTCATTGCAATTGATTTTATTCAGCGGTATTGCCTCAACAAGCTCGTCAGGCACACCACGCCACCCCTTTCGGGGGGGGGCGTTATATTTAATCTGATTCAGCGGTGCTCGGTTCCCCTTACGGGGTGCATTCCTGGTGAAAGCGAAAGGGTAAAACCACACGGTTTTCACGCGGTTTGGCGGGGCGTGAGTATGTGCTGATGTGGTCATTTAGGTGTTGTTTTATTTGTTCTTTCTTATTGGGACAGGTGCTTCTTGTAAACATTAAAACTGTATCCAGCTTTCGGGGTTCATTTCGGCACCTGTCCCATATGTCCCATTATATTATCAGTCTTCTTCTTTTATCAAAGGTGGCGAATTTATTTTCAACTTCCCATTACGAAGAACCATCGGTTTGTGCAAAGCACTATTTAGGTCTAATTGAATAATTCGTCTATTTTGTTGCGTCTCGTATAGAATTCCTTTTGCATATTCTCCCTCATCAGATATGAGTATGGAGATATTCGTATCTTTTTTAAGTAACCCATTTACAACTACGTTTTCTACTGCTTTAATATGTGTCGTATCATAGGTGAAGAAATCTACTAGTGTATCACTATTACTTAACGAGATTTTAACTAAAATATTACATCTTTTGGGATTGAAATCTTGCATATATTGAGAAAAACACCCCGTGTCAAACTCTGGCAATTCCATTATGATTGTGTCGGATATATCTAAAATAGATTTATTAAGAATCTCTATATCGTTACTTGCAATATGTTTCATATCCCTATGGCAGGAAAAAGAAAACAATACAAATAATACCCCAAGCAATAAATTACGTTTTACCATGGCAAACTCATAGATTTTGTAACTTTACCTTTGTTTATTGGCCACTGCCCTTTCTCTAAAGAATAGATGTTGTGTGAATGTTTCATATAAATATAATATTTTACATTCCTTGGATAATTCCTTTTCCTTATTCCATAGTCGCTATAACCACGTATTTCCCATAATGTCGAGTAAGTTCCATCTTTTGTAAATAGCCCCATTGAGCTCAACTCATCTTTAGCATTGGATTGGGCGTATGGGTGGGAGTGTATCATTGTGATTAGGTCTGACATCTTCTTACCTACAGTTTGAGGGGACGCAGATGTTTGATTCAAATGAAGTGTCGAGATTATGTATTTACCACCCTTATACTTCTGTATTGACCATTCAACATCTGTATTGTCTGCCAGGGAAAGGAACAAATTCCCCATTGCAGTTTTTCTTTCGGAGGGCCCTTCGCTTTGGGACATAGTGGCCATTGTACTATCTGAAAGTTTGACTTCTTTCTCCGACTCTATGGTTAAATCACTTAATATTGATTTGTAATAATTACCCGAGAATGTTGCAGTATATCCATTCGCATATTTTATTGTCTGAGTTTTGTCTCCTCCTTCGTCGCTGACTTTTTTTATATGCCCATTTTTATCAACCTCCCACACGTCTTTTCCATCCGGATCAACCAGTTTAACAGGATTCCACGCACAGTAGGCATACGGGCTGATGCTGGGGTACTTATCCGCCATCGGGTCGACGCTGAGCCACAAGGTCATCAGTACGTGGTCCATGTAGCGGGCGCCGAAGTAGCCGTAGCCCGTTTCCTTGTCGCGTTCTTTCCCGGTGAAAACGAAGGGGTAAAATTGCATGGGTTTCGTGCGGGTTACACCGTCTGTCTTATGTGCCGATGTGGTCAACTGCTCCTCGCTTCGTCTTGTTATAATGCAAACTCATCTATTAATGATGACAATTCCTCATCCTTCGTGATTCCAATTCCATAATAAAGACACCGGGATAGTTCTTGCTTTGCTTGAATGTCTCCATTTAATGCTGCCAAAAAATAATAATAATATGCTTTGTGTTTGTCTTTTTTTACGCCATTGCCCAACTCATAGCAAACAGCAATGTCCGTTAATGCATCTTTATACAAAATAAATCCATCCTCAGCCCCCCCCTCGACTGCGATTTGAAGAAGCTGGAATGCCTTTTTATAATTTTTTCTTATATGAAAGCCATTTAGATACCATGTGGCTAATGCATATGATGCTTTCTTGTTGCCTGATTTTATGGATTCGTTTAACAAATGAAGAACCTCATGATAATCGTAATCCTCTTGCTCAGCAAGATGTAATGCTTTATAATAAAGTTTGTCTCCTTTTGCCATGTAAATTATTTTTTTTTCTTTTTGGGCGGCCACGGTCCCTTGTACCCCTGAGGCCTTTCCCCTTTCATTATTTTTTCTCCTTTTGACCCTTGTTGGTCCTGAAGTCTTCTACTGTCGCCACCTTCATGTTTCCCTTTCGTGGATTTTCTAACATTGTTATCATGTCCTCCACGGATATCCTGATTCGGACTTGAGTCGCCAGAGAACAACAAACAGGCTGGTATTATCCATGCAATAGGAGCAACAGCCTCGATGGCCGCTTCTATAGTAATGGATAGTTGATTCCATAAAAAAACGCCAATTGGAACCGCAATAGGAACTGGTGTATTTGCATCCTTTTCTATTGTGGCAGCATCTGCGGTTATAGTAACTTCTGCTAAATAGACAGAAGTGTGTAATTCCCCATGTTCATCACCATAAACGGTTTGTCCCTTATTGTTGGTTAATAACACGGTGTTTCCTAAATATACCTCGCCCTCTTTCAATTTTGTCTCTTTTGTGACAGAGGGATCCCATTTAAGCCAACCTTCCTCGTCTTTGTACCAATCATAATTCTCTATGGCTTCATTTCCATCTGGGTCAACCAACTTCACCGGATTCCACGTGCAATACGCATACGGGCTGATGCGCGAATACTTATCCGCCATCGGGTCGACGCTGAGCCACATGGTCATCAACTCGTGGTCCATGTACCTTGCGCCAAAGTAACCATAGCCCGTTTCCTTGTCGCGTTCTTTCCCGGTGGAAACACAGGGGTGAAACTGCATGATTTGCGTGCGGTTTTGCGGGGTGTTTTGATGAACGTGTTGGCTCAATATTTACTACTTTTTC
>CACXXO010000015.1 GCA_902771735.1 uncultured Bacteroidota bacterium | reverse complement strand
GAGCGCTCCAGGGGCTCATGTTGGTGGCGCTGCAGACGGCACGGACCGAGAAGGTGTAATCGGTGCCATTGCTCAGGCCGGTGACGGTGTAGGTGGTGGTGGCGACGTCAACGGTGTCGTTGAAGTTGGCTCCGTTGATGGCGACCTGCCATGCGCTCTGGCCTTCCTCGCCCTCGCTCCAGGTGAGGGTGGCGCCGGTGTAGGTGACATCGGTGGCGTTGAGGCCGGTGGGCACGGCACAGGGGTGGACGGCGGTGGTGACCGTCGTGATGGCCCAGTCGCTATAGTAGTTTTCGGCACAGACGGCGCGGACACCGACGCTGTACTGAGTCTCGGCGGTGAGGCCGGTGAATGTGAAGGTGTTGGCGGTCACTGCGACGGGGGTCACAGCCGTGGTGCCGTCCCATGTGCCGTTGACGATGGCCACCTCATAGTTGTTGGCATCGCCGGAGAAGTTCATGAAGATCTCGGTCTCGGTGGCCAGGACAGAGTCGATGGTGGGAATTTCGCAAGCGGCACTCAGACCGGTGATGGTCAGGTCGTCGATGTAGACATAGTAGGCATAGTTGCCCCAATACTGGATGGCCACATATTTGGTGCCGTTGGGAAGAGTGTCAACATACTGGTTCCAGCTGGTGTTGGAAATTTGGTTGCTGTCGACCCACTCATTCCAAATGAAGCTGGCGGTGTCGTTGTTGGTGGAAGAGTGGCCCACGCGGAAGCGCTCAGATATGTTGGTGTTGTACTTGGAGTACCAGAAACTCAGCACCATATTGGTACCATTGAGTTCGGGCGAGATGAGATACTGGTTATAGTCGGAGGAGCTGCTATAGGAGCTGAAACGGAAGGCCTTGCTGCCTTCGTGAGCAGTCATGCCAGTGCCAAACTCGTTGACGACACCCATGGTGTTGACAGCGGTATTGCCGTCGGCATAGACCTTGGCCCAGCAGGGGTTGTCACTCTCGAAGCCTTCGGTGAAGGGGAAGGCGTTGATGATGTCACAGTTGAAGATTTGAACCACGCCGCGGTTGGTGTCGGCGCCATAGGCATTGGTGGCAATCATGACGATGGTGTCGAAGCCACCAACGGTGTAGACGATGCTCATCTCGGCGCTGGTGGAATCCTGCATAATTGCATTTCCGGCAGCTGCCATGGTGGAGGTCCAGCTGAAGGTCACGCTGTTGGAATCGCCTTCAACGTAGACGGCACTGTAAGTGTTGGTGTCGCGGGTGAACACGGTACCGTTACCGTCAATGTAGTACAGCGGCTCGAGGACGCTGCGCACGCCGAAGTCATACATGCCCACCATGCCATAGCTGGCGCAGGTGCTGTGGAAGGCGAAGATGACAGTGTCGCCGGCATACTGCGACATCGAGAAGCGGCGGTAGGAGAAAGTGGTGCTGTTCACAGTGTCGACAATCAGGGTGTCGGTGAAGTCGCTCACTGCGGTGCCTCCATTGGTGGACACAAGCAGCTCGTAGCGGGCCACGCTGGAAGAGCTGTAGCTGTCGGACTGGCCGGCAATCTGATAGACCACCATGATAGAGTCATCGGAGGCTGTCGTCGGGATGATGATGGCCGGAGTGATAAACCAGTCGTTGATGGGAGTGGAGCTTCCGCCGGCATACGATTCGACATAGCCATAGCCGCTTGCGATACTGGAAGCCCAGGTCATGTTGGGATGGCCGGTGTTATAGGCATACCAGCAGGCAGGCATGGTGTAGAAGGTCGACATGGTGTAGGGGGTGTTCACGGGCACACATTCGGTGGCAAAGACCATCTCAGCGGTAGTCATGGTGCTGCCGTCGGTGCAGTTAGTGATGACCTGCACTTCATAGTTTGTGGAGGCGGTAAGGCCAGTGAGGGTAATAGCGTTGGTCATTGTGGTGGCGCTGCTCCAACTGTCGATGCTGCCATAGGGGCGGTAGTTGACGGTGAAGCCGGCGTTGCTGCTGGCCACAGTCCAGCTGAGGGTTATGCTGGTTGCGGTGGCGGTGTCCTCAACCACATTGATGGCGGGCATACAGGCGGGCAGGTAGTTGATGTCAATTTGCTTGATATAGACATCGCCGCCGTCAGACTCGATGATGAGGTGGTTCTGGGTACCGGTGTAGTTGGCCAGGTAGACGGTGTGGGTGCCGAACGAACTGCCTTCGGTTGCCGTTATGGTGGCCAGGAGTACCTTGTTGTTGCCGTCAGCGTCGCAGGCCGACACGGCGTAGCGTTGGTTGGTGCTGCTGGTGCCATAGCAACGGTCGGTGAAGGTGAGGGAGAGGGTGTCAAGCGGAGCGCCCATCTCAGGCGAAATCATGTAGTAGTCGCTGTAGATATTGACGCCATTGTCCGAACTGGTGGTGTAGAGATTGCTGGTCCAGCAGGGATTGTCGTTGGTGAACACAGCACTGTAGGGAGGCATGATGCCGGAGCAGCTGGTGAACCCGGTGACGGCTGCGCTGTAGACCATGGTGTCGCCACAGATGGCGCCGATACGAATATTGTAGCCCGTGGCGGCGCTGAGGCCGGTGATGGTGTAGGAATTGGTGGTGGCGGTGGTGGCGGTGGTCCATGTGTCGCTCGACAGGGGCTTGTACTCTACCTGCCAGCTTGTCTCGCTGCCATTGGCGAGCCACTGTACGCTGATGCTGTTGGTGGTGGTGCCGACGATGCTGGCCATGGGAGCCAGGCAGCCGCCATCGCAGTTGCCGAAGAACTGGATGTTGGGCACATAGGAGGAACCATAGCTGCTGGTGGTGGCGGCATCAATGGGAGAGTCCCCGTAAGCGTAGCGGGCTTGATAGTAGCTGTTGTAGTTAGCGTCGTAGACACTGTTGTAGAATGCACGCCAGTAGTTGCCGTTGTTTTCAGTGCTGAGGGTATGGTTGACAACGGTGACAAGGAGTCGTTTGCCATTGTTCTGGGCGGGCACAATGTAGGGGGTGTCGAAGTGGATGTAGTACCATCCGTTGTTGGTGACGCTCAGTTTGGCAGCGGTGGCAACCTTGGTCATGTTGACGTTGGTCGGGCTGACAGGAATGCTGCTGTTCAGATAGTATTCATTGTTGTAACGGGTGAGGTCGGAGGTGTCGACCATGCCGACGTACATGTCAATCTCGAAATTGTTCACTCCGACATAATCGTTGTTGGAGAAGTAGGCATTGTAGGCCACACCGGTAAGGGTGTCGATGCCGGCAAGGACGGTGTCTTTGTAAATGGTCTGCGAATAGCCATATTCATTGAAGGTGTAAATCGGGGTGCTGGTGGAATAATCGTAGGAGCCTATCTGGGCATCCGAGAAGGCCTGCGAGCATTCGGGAGTGTGTGTGGTGAAGTAGATGGTCTGCATCTCGGCGGTATCCTGTGCACCGCAGAGGCTGGTAATAGTCGCACTATAGGTGTGGCCAGGGGTGAGACCATTGAATGCCACGTTGGTCGCGCCATTGACGGTCTGCGTGGTCGGTGTGGCGGTGGGGGCGCTCAGGTCGTTGAGGGTGACGATGGCGCCGGTGCCGGCAATACCCATGTTCTCGCGATAGTTCCAGCTGATGACGGCAGCCGAATTGGTGACGACATCGAGTTTGGCTTGATAGACCGGGTAGCAGCGCATTTGGGTCTGGAAGAGACCGAGGACGAGAGGCTCGGTGATGATGGTTTCGCCGCCGTCATCGCAAATGGTGGAAACGCTGGCTTTGTACCAGCTGTTGGCCATCAGGGTGTCGATGGTGATGAAGGTGGAGTCGCAGAAGATGTTGCTGACAATGGTGTCGACGGGCGTGCCGTTGTTGTCGAGGATATAGCGCTCAAGACGGAGTTGATAACCGTCGGTCGAGGTGCCTTCCCATGCAAAGTAGGCGCTTTCATGGCTAATGCTGTCAATGATTCCGCTACCGGCCAAGGGCATGCGGCAGTCGGGAATGTTGCGGATATAGATGTCGTCGATATAGGCGTTGTCGCCATAGCCGTATCCGTCGGGGCCCACCATGCGGAAGGCAAGATAGGCGGTGTCGCCCTCTTCGAGCCCAAGTTCGTCGGTGAAGAATTCATAGAATGTCCAGGTGTACTCGTTATAATCGGGGCTGTTGTTGTTGATGCTCTTCATGGCAACGAAGCTGGACATGTCGTTGGTGTCGGTCATGATACCGGCCTGGAAGGTACTGCCAGAGTAGAAGCTCAGGTAGGCCCAGAACTTCACGTGCAGGTTGCCGGGATTGTAGGTGATGGGGCTAGAAACAATCATGCAGGTGTCGTCGTCATATTCGGTGTAGAGAGCCACGCTGTTGGTGCCCGTATGGCGGGTGTAGCCATACACGGTCGGGTAGGTGGTGCTATAGCTTGTGACGCTGCGCAGCACACTCCAGCACATGGGCGGCATGTCGGTGACATCGTTCTCGAAACCTGCCGTATAGGGCATTGCATCGATAGCACCGCACGGGGTGGCCACAGAATGGTAGCGAATGCCACTGGTGTCGCCATTGTCACAAATCGAGGCTACGCCCAGATTGTGGATACTGCTGGCGGCAAGACCAACGAAGGTATAGAAGGTGTCGGTGACGTCGTCGGCAACCATAATGTCGCCATTGTAGACGACGAACTGGCTGTTGTCGCTCGTCCAGCTGAGTATCACGTTGCCGTCATCGGTGATGCTGTCGGTGAGATTCGTCGGGGCGATACAGTTGGGGCAGGCGTCGGCCACAGTGATCAGTGTTTCACCATTGACATGGGAGCCCATATTCTCGATGGTGAAGATGGTGTTGCCGCCACCGTCGGTGACAGTACCACCCATTTCGCTGGCATAATTGCCCGAAGTGTAGGTGAGGGTGACGGGTGCACCGGAGCAGACGTGGATTGTTACGATGGCGCTGTTGCCGGTGGCGATGGTGGCGCTGCCTATAAGAGTTCCGCCCTGCATGACGTTGATGGCGTTGCCGTTCCAGCCGTCGCCATAGCTGTCAATGGCATTGACGGTGATGTCGCATCCGCCACCTTCGCAATCGGTCATGGCACTGCCCATGCGTGTCTGCACGTCGCCGGTGGAGCAATCGGGGACAATGGAGAAGTAATAGTTGGTTTGTGCGTTCAGTCCACTCAGGGCGTAGCTGTTGCCCGAAATGCCGAAGACCTCAACGGTGTCGCCTTCGGCAGCGTTGTTGGGCCAGTAGGAGAGGGTGTAGGTGCTGGTGTTGAGGGTGTCAACCCAGGTGATGGTCATGCTTTCGGCAGTGACGTTGGTTGCGGTGATGCTCTGCACGCGGAAGCAAGTGGGGGGTGCGCCGAGGCGTATCTCGTCAAGGCCTACACCGTAGCCATAGCTGTCGGTGTAACTGAAAGCCAGCTGGAAGGTGGCGCTTAATGTAGTCAGGTTGAATGAAGCTTCTGTCCATTCCGAGGTGCCGGCAGTGTAGCTGTCGAGCAAGGTCCAGTTGTCGGTAGTGGTGTCTGTGCGGTAGGACACAGTCAATCCGTCGATATCGCCGGCCCAGGAACGGTTGACGTACCAGAACGAGAGAGAAGCACTCGTCAGGCTGCTGAGGTCGAGCACAGGCGAAATCAGCATGGTGACATTTCCCGTTGTGCCATGGGTGATGAGCGCATTGCCTGTTCCGGAATGGCTGCCGGTGGAGCTTGAGTAGTCACCTACGCCGACGCTCCAGGTGCCGGGACCGGAGACTGTCCAACAGGCAGGCAGGGCTGTGCCGTCGAAATTCTCGACGAAAGCCTGTGTCGATGTCACCTCGACAACAGCGCAGCCACTTTGGGCCTTGGCTCCGAGCGGTACCATTAGTGCCGCGAGAAGCACAAACCGTAAACATTTTTTTAACATAATAAAAGTGTTTTGGTTAATAAATTATTTTGGTTACATTAATTATATACATCATGAAAGAACTCTCCCTCCGCCACCACCAATAAACTGACCCATAGGGGGATATGGCGATGTGTTTGCTTCGGGTATTAAATGCAAATATACGTTTTTTTTTAAATATGAAAAATTTTTTATTTTTCGCCTTTCCCTTCTTGCCCCAAAACGCCCACCTGAAGGGTTGGATACAATCAGGCAGGATCCCCCTACCAACCTCCTACCAACTCCCTATCATCTCCTACCGTGGTAGGAGTTGGTTAGGAGTTGGTAGGGGGTTGGTAACTGATTGTCACGAAGTTAGCGTTATGTCGGTTTTTGGTGCTCACGAAGTGGACATTTAATTAAAATTAACTTAAAATTAACAATTGTAAAGTTATTAACGGGGGTGTTTGATAACTTTTTCTGCCGAGGGGTCGGCGGAAGTAAAAAATGTAGTATTTTTACAATTGGAAAAGTGTGCCCCTAAAATGGCGCATGGTTTTGATATTCAATCAGTAAGAATTAAAGATAAAGAATTGTCAAGATATGAAAAACAGTGTCAAGGAACTGACCGAAGGCATGCAGCGGCTGTGTGCCATTGCCAACAAGATTGTTGCCCATGACGGAGAGGTGAGCCGCATCGAGCGCGATTTGCTGCTCGACGACCTGCGTCGGCTGTACGACGTGGCGTTGCGCCTGGACGAGGGTGCTGCGGTCGAGGAGCCGGAGCGTGCCCCTATGGCCAAGGAGAGTGTTGTTGACGAGGAGATTCTGTCGTCGACGGTAATGGCCACCATGGCCGCCATGGCTCCGGCTCCCGCCGAGGAGAAGCCTGTGGAGACCAAGGAGCCGGAATCTCCAGCGGCTCCTGCTGCTCAGGAGATTACGGAAGCCCCTGAACCCGAACCCGTGGAGCAGCCGGCCATGGAGGACATCGAGGACAACGGCAATAGCCTCTTGTTTGACGAGGTGATTATTGAAGAGACCTCGGCCCCCGAACCACAGGAGCCTGAGGCTGTTGAGCCCCAGGAAGTAGTGGAAACGTCGGTGGAGCCCGAGCCTGTGCCCGCACCGGAGCCCGAGCATCATGCGACCGCGGGGACGCAGGCGTCGCTGCTCGACTACCTGAAGCGGCCGGCCGAGGAGAAGCCCGTGGTGAAGACTCTCGGCGAGAAGCTTGGTGAGCGTGGAGAGGCTGCAGGCCGCAATGCTACAGCCGGAACGGGTGCTCCCTCGACGAACCTGAGTGAGCAGTTGAATAGCAAGAAAGTCAGCGATTTGCGTACGGTAATCAACATCAATGACAAGTTCAGTTTCATGAGCGAGCTGTTCCACAATAACATGAAGGCCTACAATGACTTCATCCTGAGACTCAATGCTATCGACACGCGTGACGAGGCTCTGATGTGTGTCAACGAGGTGTCGGCCCAGTACAAGTGGGACGAGGCGTCGATGGCTGTGCAGTCGTTCTACAAAGTGTTTGACAAGAAGTTCTAAAAAAGGTTATGGGAAAAGCGATATTGTTCTCGGCGCCTTCAGGGTGCGGCAAGACGACCATCATCAAGGAGTTGATGTCAGGAGCCCCCGCGGGGCATTTCAATCCGGCCAACCTGTCGTTCAGCATCAGTGCCACGTCGCGTGCGCCGCGTGGCGAGGAGCAGCACGGCAAAGACTACTATTTCCTGAGCCGCGACGAATTTATGTCCCGGGTGGCGAAGGACGAGTTTCTGGAGTGGGAGGAGGTCTACAGCGGCACTTGCTACGGAACCTTGAAGAGTGAGATTCAGCGCATCTGGGATGCCGGGAAGGTGATAGTGTTCGATGTGGATGTCAACGGCGGCCGCAATATCAAGAAATATTTCGGCGGCGACGCGCTGTCGATTTTTGTGATGCCGCCGAGTGTCGAGGTGCTTGAGCAGCGCCTGCGCAGCCGTGGCACCGACAGCGAGGAGGCCATCGTGAAGCGCCTGGCTCGCAGTGCCGAGGAACTGAAGCAGGCTCCGCAGTTCGACGTCACCATCGTCAACGATGACCTGCAGCGCGCTGTCGATGAAACCCGCAATGTGATAGAAAAGTTTTTGAATGAATAGGAACCGACTGATAAACCTGCTGAAGAAGTACGACTACGTGGTGGTCTTCGTGCTGTTGGTGGCGCTGAGCGCGGTGCTGATGTCGCGCACAAGCTACTACCAGAGTTCGCGCATCATCTCGTGGGCCAACTCGGTGGCCGGCGGTTGGTATCAGGGGGTGCACAGCGTGGGCGGTTATTTCGACCTCAAGGGCGAGAACGACCGTTTGGCGACTGAGAACGCGCTGCTCAAGGCACAGCTGGCCTCGTCCTATATCAGCTATACCGACAGCGTGTTCACTGTGAACGACACCACCTATCACCAGCGCTACAGCTATACCGAGGCGAGGGTCATCAAGAACTCGTGGAGCCAGCAGAACAACTACATCATGATCAACAAGGGCAGCCTGCACGGCATCAAGCCCGACCAGGCCGTCATCTCGCCCGAGGGTATTGTGGGCGTGGTGATGTCGGTGTCGAAGAATTTCGCCACTATTATGCCGGTGCTGCACGGAGAAAGCCGCAACAGTGTGAAAGCCATGCGCACGGGTATCAGTGGCCATCTGGTGTGGGACGGCAAGGACTATCGCTATGCGCAGGTGGAAGACATGCCGGTGGCCTACCAGTTCGACCAAGGAGACACCATAGTCACGACAGGCCTCGCCAACGACTTCCCCGAAGGGGTTCCGGTGGGATATGTGGAAGAGGCCATTCCGCTGTCGGGCAGCGGATTCTACAAGGTGAAGATACGCTTGGCCACCGACTTCAACAAACTCGACCATGTGTATGTCATCAACAACCGCTTCCGTGAAGAGCAGGAACGGCTGATGGAGAAGACGCTGAATATTGAGAATTAAAAAAGATTGGATGATATGAGAAAGATTGTTTTATTGGGATTGATGGCCTTGGTGGGCACGATGGGCGCCCAAGCCCAGTTGCTGTACAAAATCTCGGGCAATGGCCTGACGAAGCCCAGCTACATTGTGGGTACCTACCACCTGGCCCCGGCCTCATTTGCCGACAGTATTCCTGGTCTGCGTGCTGCTTTCGACGCCACGGAACAAGTATGTGGCGAAGTGGACATGCTGGAGACCCTCAAGCCCGAAAACTCGGCCAAGATGCAGGAATCCATGGTGCTCCCGGAAGGAAAGACCATCTCGTCGCTGCTGGACAAGAACCAGATGGAACGTCTCAATGCGCTCTTGCGCGAGTTGATGGGCATGGACATGAACAACGAGGCCCTTGCCAAGCAGCTGGACCAGTTGGCACCCATGGTGCTTGAGACCCAACTCACGCTGCTGGTATACATGAAAAATATTGAAGGACTCAATCCCTACGACTTGATAGATACCTATTTCCAACGCGAAGCCACCAAGACAGGCAAAGCCATCAAGGGATTTGAGACATCGGACTTTCAGATGGAAATCCTTTATGGCGCTCCGCTGGAAGAACAGGTGAAGGGACTGATGTGCTTCGTGGACCATTATCAGGAGGCTGTTGAAATGGCAGATTTCATTACTGCCGCCTACTTCGCCCAGGATTTGGAGCAACTCGAGGAGTTGAATCTTGAAGAACAGGAAGGAGCCTGTGCCTCCAATCCCGAGGACAATGAGAAACTCCTCTATGGCCGCAATGCCAACTGGGTGAAAGCTATGCCCGGCATCATGAAAGAAAAGGCTACTTTTTTTGCTGTGGGCGCCTTCCACCTCTGTGGCGAGCGCGGCGTGCTGAAGATGCTCGAGGCCGAAGGATACAAGATTGAAGCTGTAAAGAAATGAGCAAGAGAATTTGGAGAATTGTCGGGCGTTTCGTCCTGCTGATGGCGCTACAGTTGCTGGTGCTCAACCATGTATACCTCGGTGGCTATGTGATGCCGATGCTGTATGTGCTTTTCATCCTGATGTTGCCTACCGACACGGGACGCATCCCGATGCTGCTCATAGCATTCGGCACGGGTCTATTGGTGGATGTGATGAACAATATGCTGGGATTCCATGCCTTGGCCTGCACGGTGGTGGCCATGCTGCGCATACTCTTTGCCGATCGTATCCTCACGCGCGGCGAGCCTGTGACCATTGAGAAGCCCAGTATCTATAGTGTCACCCCGCAATATTTCTTCAGCTACTTGGTGTTGATGCTTGGGGCTTTCTATCTGGTGTTTTATACTGTGGAACTGTTTGGATTCCGCAGTTTCGGCAGTGTGCTGCTGTCCACGGTGGCAAGCACTCTCGTCACCACCCTTTTGGCAGCGCTCTACCAATACATTTTCTTAAAGAAGGAGACGATATGAGAAAATTGGCTGTTGTTGTAATCGCCTGTTTGTGCATCACTGCTGTCAGCGCGCAGACGGCTGTCGGGAAATGGCGTTCGTGTCTCGACTATTCGGCGGCGAAGCATGTGGCCTGCGCCGGCGACCGGATTTATGCCGGAGCCAACGGCGGCGTGTTCGTCTACGACTTGGAGGACTACACTCTCAAGGCCTTGAGCAAGGGCGACGGATTGAACGACGTAGGTATCGCCACACTTAACTATGACGTTGCCACAAACTGTCTGGTGGTGGCCTACAACAACTCCAATGTTGACATCCTTTGTGACAATCGTACCTATAACCTTTCCGACATCAAGCGTAGCGAAATTGTCGGCGACAAAAATATCTACCATGTGCGCTTTGATGGCGGTAATGCCTACCTCGCTACCGGCTTCGGGGTTGTGGTGGTCGACCTGCAGCGCATGGAAATCAAGGAGACCTGGTATCTGGGCGCTGGTGGCTTGTATACCCCAGTCTATGACATGGCATTCATGACGGACAGCATCTTCGCTGCCACCGGCGAGGGAATGAAGCGCCTGGCTCGCGGCGAACGCCATCCCTCCATCAGCGACCGCTGGGAGACCGACCATCGGATCGACGGTTCTTCCGTCCTCCAAATGGCGGTGGTGGGCAGTCATCTTCTGGCAGTGGTCTACACAGGCAATCCCGACAGCAATATCCTCTATCGTAAGACCGCTGCCGGTTTCGACGAGATGCTTACAGGCGAAATCCGTTCGCTGCATGTGTGTGCCAACCGGTTGGCTGTCAGTGTCGACGGGAAGGTTGTGACCTACGATACGGCCTGTGCCTACTATGGCGAGCACACTACCTATCAATGGGGCAATCTGGACCCCAACGATGCCGTCTATGACAAGAACGGCACCCTGTGGGTGGCGCATCCGTGGGAAGGAATCATCGGCCTCCACCGCGACGGCACCGAGGAATATCACAAGCCCGACGGTCCGGCCTCGGGCGACAATGTCTACCGTTTGGTTCCTTTCAATTACCGTATGATGCTCTGTCCGGGAGGACATACAGTCACATATGCCAGTGCCGGTCTTTCTCCCAACCTATATACCGCCACGGGACGCCAATGGGCCATGGTGGATCGAAGTAGCGGTCTCTTCGACGGCAAAGCAGATGTGATTGACGCCGCCGTCAACCCCCTCGATACCAACGAAACGGTGGTGGCCTTGTGGGGATGGGGTGTGGCCTCGATCCGTGACAACAAGGTGAGGACATTCTACGACACCAGCAACACCAACGGTGCCCTGGTGCCTTACACCATGGGCTCCTATTCGCGCCTCAACACCGGCGCTGTGGCTTTCGACCGACAGGGTAACCTTTGGGTGCTCAACTCACACAGCACCCATGCGCTTGCCATGCGTCAGCGCAACGGCACTTGGAAAAACCTCTCAACCATGGCGCTGGGAAACAATCTCGAGGTGGACAAACTGATTATTGACAGCCTTACAGGTTACAAGTGGTTCCTTGGCCGCAAGAATATTATCTATGTCCACGACGGTAACAACAAGGTGGCGCGTGTTAACCCAAATGCTGGAAGCAAGTTGGAAACGTCGGCCGTCACCGCCTTGGTTCAGGACCAGAATGGTACCTTGTGGCTTGGCACCAACAAGGGCCTCAAGGTTATCTACGATGGTTCCAAGGCTTTCAATGGTGGCGGGAATGGCGAGGTGGCGCCTGTCAATTGCAGCAATATCACCATTACCAATGGCGAGTTCTCGGAATACCTGATGGCCTACGAGGGTATTACCGCCATTGCTGTCGATGGCGCCAACCGCAAGTGGGTGGGCACCACCAACGGGGGACTCTACCTCCTTTCGGCCAACGGCATGGATCAGCTTGAGCATTTCACTATGGCCAACAGTCCACTCTTCTCCGACAAAATCATTGCCCTTGGCATCAATGAGCGCACCGGCGAGGTCTATATTGGCACCGACCGGGGGGTGCAAGTCTACCGTGGCACGGCTACCTACGCCGTCAGCACACCCCTTGAGGAGGTCTACGCATTCCCAAATCCCGTCAAGCCCGACTACGACGGTCCCATAGCCATCAAGGGCTTCACTCGCAACGGCATTGTCCACATTACCGATGCTTCGGGGCATACCGTATACACCACCACCGCCAACGGCGGCCAGGCCATATGGAACGGTCGTACATTGCAGGGAGACAAGGTGGCCAGCGGCGTTTACTATGTTTTCGCCTCCGACAAGCAGGGAGAGAACCGTGCTGTTGCCAAAATATTGATAATAAGATGATGCTTTCAACGCCAGGTCTCGTCCTCCATACCTCGCCCTATTCCGAATCGTCTGTGGTGGTCAAGGTGTTTACACGCCAACTGGGCCTGCGTTCCTATATTATCAAAGGCGTGCGAGGCCCTCGTGGCCGCGTCAAGCAAAATCTACTGCAGCCCCTTTCAAGCCTCGACATGGTGGTCTACGATAACGACAAGACCGACCTCAACTATGTCAAGGAACTCTCGGCACGCTTTCCATCGACAGAGGCCAATCCCGTGGCCAATTCGCTCCGTTTTTTCATGACAGAGCTTTTATACAAGGCTCTGCGCGAGTCCGAGCCGATGCCTGCACTCTACGATTATGTCGAAAATGCCTCCTCTCACCTTTCGACTCATGCTGCACACCTTCCCATCTCCTTCCTCCTCACCGTCGCGCACCATCTTGGCATCGAGCCATTGGACAATTATAGTGCGCGTGAGCCTTATTTCTGTCTCGAGGAAGGCCGCTTCGTCGCCGCTCCCAATGAGACTTCCCTTTCTCCAAATCTCTCGGCAGTGCTCCACGAATATCTGTCCGGCATTCAGTCGTTCACTTGCCCAGTCTCGCTTTCTCTTCAATCGCGTCGCGATTTGATTGACGCTCTCATCTCCTACTATCACCTACACCTCAGCGGTTTCTCCCGTTTCCATAGTCACGAGATTCTACATACAATATTAAAATAGGATACATTATGAAAAAGTCATTGACAATTGTGGCCTTTATACTGATGCTGTGTGGAGTGCAGGCTCAGCAGGCCTATTGGGTCTTTCTGACCGACAAGCAGGGCTCGACCTTCGATCCCTACAGCTATTTCGATGCCAAGGCCATCGAGCGCTACAGCCAGTGCGGCGCCGACCTCTACGACATCTCCAACTATCCAGTCAGCGCAGCCTACGAGCAGAGCGTATCCGCTCTCGCCACCGAGGAAGTCGGCGCCAGCCGTTGGATGAATGCCATTGGTGTTATGGCCACGGCTGAACAGATTGCCGCCATTGAAACTTTGCCCTATGTCCTTCGCGTGCAGATGATAGAGGGTAACGGAATGGCAATATCGGAGTATTCCGATTATTCTGAATATGTCGACCCGTCCATCCCTGGCCTCATGGACTATGCCACCGTCGACGGACCCCTCGAGGCGCAACTTGTCCGTATGGGCGGCAAAGCTTTCCGCGACAAGGGTATCGATGGCAAGGGCATTCGCATTGCCGTGTTCGACGGAGGATTCCCGCAGGTCAACACTCACGATGCCTTCAAGCATCTTCGCGACAACCAGCAGATTCTCAAGACTTGGAACTTCCCCAACAAAAAGGAGAATGTTTATGGATGGAACTCCCATGGCACCATGACGCTCTCGTGTATCGCTGGTCGTGCGGGCGACAAGGACCTTGGCCTCGCCACTGGCGCCGAGTTCCTCTTGGCCCGTACCGAAATCGAGTCGGAACCTTTCAAGGAGGAAATCTGGTGGCAGATGGCTGTCGAATGGGCCGACAAGAACGGCGCCAACATCATCTCCTCCTCCCTTGGCTATGGCAAAGAGCGCCATTACACCAAGGACATGGACGGTACCTCCTACGTGGCCAAGGCCGGCAACCTCGCAGCACGCAAGGGTATGCTTGTCTGCAACTCGGCAGGCAACGAGGGCGACGACTCCCAGTGGAAAACCATTATCACGCCGGCCGATGCCGATAGCGTGATGTGCGTGGGTGGTATCGAGAACAGCCTCATCGGCTACAACCGCATCTCGTTCTCCTCTTTCGGCCCCAGTGCCGATGGCCGACTCAAGCCCAATGTATGCGCCTTCGGCTATGCACGTACCGCCAACGTGGGCAAGAACAATGCTTACCATTACGTCCACGGCACCTCCTTCTCATGTCCCCTCGTGGCCGGTTTCGCTGCCTGTGCCTGGCAAGCTTCCAAGGGCAAGACCGCTATGGAACTCTTCCATATGATTGAACAGAGCGCCGACCTCTACCCCTACTACGACTATTCCTTCGGCTATGGCGTCCCTCAGGCCGATTTCTTTACCCAGACGGCCAAGCCGTCTGCTCCTACTTTCCGCTTCGAGGAGAAAGATGGTGAGGTCCTTGTGCGTCCCCTTCAACCCCTCATGAATAAACACATCTTCTACAAAGAGCAGTCGGGCGACGGCCAAATCTACCGCTACGCCAAACAGAGCATTGTTTTCCTCGATACCACCGGCGCTTTCCACTTCGGTGTCCAGCCTAATCGCACTCTTGTGGTCAACCTCGATGGCTACACTGCCACCTATACGGGCCAAAAGGCCACTGAACAATACTCTTTCGGCTATACCTCCTCCGACAATCCCAGCATCGAAGGCGAGTACGAGTTCCGTACCCCTGAGACCAACCTCTCCACCTCCAAGTGGGGCAGCAACAACACCTGGCGCTACAATCTCTACTTCGGACTTGGCTTGCCCGTCAAGTTCGAAGATGCTGAGATGAACACCAACTTCTGGTCGCCTTCATGGAACTTCGGTGGACGTGTCCTCCGCGCCTTTAGCAAGGCCTACTGCCTTGGTATGAGCCTCGACTTCAACGTCTCCCACTACCGCTTCAACGATGCCTCCGTCAATGACCTCGAGGGATTGCTCGGCATCTCCCAAGCCTACATGGATGCCACCTATAAGTCTGTCAACACTCGTAGCGCCATTGTCAGCGAGGTGGGTCTTGAACTCTTCCAGCGCGTGCGTCTATTGCCCGGTGGCATTTGTGGCAATGGCCTCCATTGGGACCTTGGTGTCTACGGCAGCATCGGCTCCACCTCCTACACCCTCTCGGGCAAGATGCCCGACGGCGATGTCGCCAAGGAAACCACTGCCGAGTGGAATAATCTCGAACCCCTCGGTGCCTATCGCTGGAACTTCGGTGTTGTCACCCGTCTGGTCAACGACTGGTATGGCCTCTACGTTCGCTACCGCCTCAACAACATCGGCTCCGACCCCGCTGCCGGTAAAGTTCTTCTCCCCCGATTCACCGTCGGTTTCCTGCTAACCTTCTAAAGAATGCATTGATTGATATCAGGGGTGACGGCATGGGACCGTCACCCCCTTTTTAGCGTACCTACTCCGAACCATCACCGACGGTGATCGGAGTTTGGTCGGAGTTGAGTCGGACTTGATATGGAGTTGGTATTAAGTATCAGTTAGTTACAAATCATGTAAAAATTGGCCTTTCCGAGTCGGATTTTTTTTGTATCTTTGCAACGTTGTACGTGTTGTGCCATGAGGGTGATGCGTACCTCTAAGTGATTGATAAATAAAAATATAATACTATGACTTTAGAAGAATTCCAGAATGAATTGCGTCTCGGTATTCCCGACCCGCTGCCCGAACCCCAACCCTATGACCCCACGGTGAACCATGCCCCCAAGCGCAAGGATATCCTGACGCCTGCCGAGAAAAAGCTGGCCATCCGTAACGCCCTCCGCTATTTCCCCGCCAAGCATCACAAGATGCTGGCCAAGGAGTTTGCAGAAGAGTTGCAGAAATACGGTCGCATCTACATGTATCGTCTGCGTCCCACCTACAAGATGTATGCCCGCCCAATCGAGGAGTATCCGGCCAAATGCCGTCAGGCTGCCGCCATCATGCTGATGATACAGAACAACCTCGACCCCGCTGTGGCTCAGCATCCTCACGAGCTTATCACCTATGGTGGCAACGGCGCCGTGTTCCAGAACTGGGCCCAGTACCGCCTGGTGATGAAATACCTGAGCGAGATGACCGACGAGCAGACTCTCGTGATGTATAGCGGTCACCCGATGGGACTCTATCCCAGCCACAAAGATGCTCCGCGTGTGGTGGTCACCAACGGCATGATGATTCCCAACTATAGCAAGCCTGACGATTGGGAGCGTTATAACGCCCTCGGTGTTACACAGTACGGTCAGATGACCGCCGGCTCCTACATGTACATCGGCCCGCAGGGCATCGTCCACGGTACTACAATCACCGTCTTGAATGCAGCACGTAAACTCGGTGGCGGCACTGCCGGCAAGCTATTCATCACCGCCGGCCTCGGTGGCATGAGCGGTGCCCAGCCCAAGGCTGGCGACATCGCCGGGGTGGTCTCTATCACCGCCGAAATCAATCCCGCCGCCACGCAGAAGCGTTTCGACCAAGGTTGGGTTGACGAAGTGCATGCCGACCTCGACGAGCTCTTTGTGGCCGTCAACAAGTCTATCGCCGCCAAGGAGGCCAAGAGTTACGCCTATCAGGGCAACGTCGTCGACCTCTGGGAATACTGCGCTGAGAAAGGCATCAAGGTGGACCTCGGCAGCGACCAGACCTCGCTGCACAACCCCTGGGCCGGTGGCTACTACCCCGTGGGAGTCACGTTTGAAGACGCCAAAGTGATGATGGCCGAGAAACCCGAACTCTTCAAGGAGAAAGTGCAGGAGTCGTTGCGTCGCCATGTGGCTGCCGTCAACAAGCTCACCGCCAAGGGTATGTACTTCTTCGACTATGGCAACGCCTTCCTGCTGGAGAGCTCGCGCGCCGGCGCCGACATCTGGAATGCCGACCACACCGCCTTCCGCTACCCGAGCTATGTGCAGGACATCATGGGTCCCATGTGCTTTGACTACGGCTTTGGCCCCTTCCGCTGGGTCTGCACCAGCGGCAAGCCCGAGGACCTCGACAAGAGCGACCATATCGCCATGGAGGTGCTGGGAGAGATTGCCGCCACGGCTCCCGCCGAGATTCAGCAGCAGATGCACGACAATATCCAGTGGATCAAAGGTGCCAAGGAGAATCACCTCGTGGTGGGCAGCCAGGCCCGTATCCTCTATGCCGACTGCGAAGGCCGCACCAAGATTGCCGCCCGCTTCAACGAGGCCATCAAGAAGGGTGAGATCAGTGCACCTATCGTCCTTGGCCGCGACCACCACGACGTCAGCGGTACCGACAGCCCCTTCCGTGAAACTTCGAACATCTACGACGGCTCGAACCGTTGCGCGGATATGGCCGTGCAGAACGTCATCGGCGACTCCTTCCGCGGTGCCACGTGGGTTTCTATCCACAACGGCGGTGGCGTAGGCTGGGGTGAGGTGATAAACGGTGGCTTCGGCATGGTTCTCGACGGCTCCGAGGCTTGCGACCGCCGTCTCCGCATGATGCTCCATTGGGACGTCAACAACGGCATCAGCCGCCGCAGCTGGGCCCGCAACGAGGGTGCCATGTTCGCCATCAAGCGCGCCATGGATATCTGCCCCGAACTCAAGGTCACTATGCCCAACCTCGTCGACGACAGCGTCCTCGAAGACCTGTTCTAAACAAGATACAAAACGAAAGGGGGCGGCGAGATTATTGGTCTCGCCGCCCCCTGTGTATTATTATTCTTCTACATTATTATTTTTGAGTTGCGATGTTAGGCCTCGTTTCTGTCGGTCGTGGTATTCGGCGGTGGCAGTGAAGAAGGCGTCGCCGCTGGAGTTGAGGGCTGTCTCGACGCTGTCCTGCACCACACCGACGATAAAGCCTATGGCCACGGCTTGCATGGCCACGTCGTTGGGGATGCCGAAGAAGGAACAGGCCATAGGGATAAGGAGCAGGCTTCCGCCGGCCACGCCCGAAGCACCACAGGCGCCGAGGGTGGCAATGATGCCAAGGAACAAAGCCGAGGCGAAACTTACATCCACGCCCACGGTGTTGGCCACCGCTAAGGAGAAGACCGTGATGGTCACTGCCGCGCCGTCCATGTTGATAGTGGCACCCAGAGGAATACTGACGGAATAAAAGTCTTCGTCCAATTCCAACTTCTTGCAGAGCGCCATGTTGATGGGGATATTGGCGGCCGACGAGCGGGTGAAAAAGGCCTGAAGCCCGCTCTCTTTGAGACAGGTGAAGAGGAGCGGGTAGGGGTTCTTACGCATCAGGAAGAACGAGATGAGGGGGTTGAATATGAAGGCGTTGGCCAGCATGCAGCCTACCAGCAGCAGGAGCAGGTGGCCGTAGGTGGTGAAGACCGAGAGACCGCTCTCGCTGACGGTGGAAAAGACTAGGCCCAAAATACCGAAAGGGGCGAATTGGATGACCCACTTTACCACGCGCGTCACTACCCCTGAAAGATCGTGTACCACGTTAACGGTGGCTTTCGATGCCATGGTTTTCAGTGAGAAACCGATGACGACCGACCAGAAAAGGATTGCAATGTAGTTGGCGTTGGATAGTGCCGCAATGGGATTGGCCACCATGGATGTGAGCAGGTTGGCAAAGACGTCGGCCAAGGTGCCGGCGTCGGAGTCGACTTGTGCGGCTTCGCCCAATTCCAATGTCACAGGAAACAGGAAACTGCCCACCACGGCACACACGGCAGCGATGAATGTGGAAAGTAAATAGATGGCAATCAGTGCTGTGAACCTCCGACCCATGCCTGCGCCGGCTTTGGCTACCGACGACATCACCAGCACCGCCACCAGCACTGGCGCGATACCTTTAAGCGCACTGACAAATATCTTTCCCAGAATGGCGACGCCTGTCCACTGAGGCAGCAGCAGGCCGAGAGCGGCACCTATCATCAAACCTATGAAAATCCTCAACATCAGGCTGATGCTGGTGTATTTTTTCAAGAGGGTGGTTGCAATGTTCATGGCGGTCGAGATTGGGTTTAAACAAAATGCAAAGTTACGAAAGTTGGGCGATATGGCCAAATTTTTTTTGAGGTAGAGCCCATACAGGAGAAGATGCGAACAGAAACGAAAAACAACGTCCTGTGCAATAAAATACAAGAAATGCCGTTTGTTATGTACTAATTATTCAAGAACAATAAAAACATTATCGATTATGAAAGGAAGTTCCATCCCGTTCAAGAAAAACATGATCCAGGGAGGCGCCATAGTGTTGGCAGCCGCTGTGCTCGGCCTCTTTATGGTCTTCACCGTGAAGACTTTGAAATCTTACGACGACACCGTCAAGGTACGTGGCCTCTGCGAGAAGGAGGTGCCTGCCGACCGCGTGGTGTGGCGCATCAGCTATGGCGAGAAAGCCAATGACCTCGCTGACCTCCGCAACACCATACGCAAGAACAACGATATTATTGTCAAGCACCTGCGCGAAGCCGGTTTCTCGGACGAAGAAATCAAAGTGGGCAACGCCAGCTATGAGGACCGCTACTCGTGGGCCAACAACCCCAACCAGATTCCCTTCCGCTACAATGCCAACCAGACCGTCACCGTCTTCACCAAGAACCTCGAACTGGTGCGCAAGTTGCAGCAGACCCTCGAGACCGACCTCGTCAACCAAAATATCCTGGCCAACACTTGGGCCGACTACCAGTATCTGGGCCTCAACGACATCAAGCCCGAGATGATTCGCGAAAGTTTGGAGAACGCCCGCGTGGCTGCCGACGAGTTTGCCAACAATAGTCACAGCCGTATTGGCAAGATGCGCACCGCCTCGCAGGGCTATTTTGAGGTCGAGGACCTCGATGAGAATACCCCGCAGGTGAAGAAGGTCCGCGTCGTCACCACCGTCGAGTACTATCTCAAATAATCGAACTATAAAAATCAATCTGAAAAAGGGTTCCCGAATGCATTTGGGAACCCTTTTTTTTGCGAGTCATGTCCGACCTCCGTCGGAGTTGTTACGGAGATGAGTCGGATATGATTCGGAGAAGTATTTTGGAAAATGTTTTGCCATGTCGGGAAAATGTTGTATTTTTGCCGTCGCAGTTTAACGGCAGGGGTGCTTGATAACCCCCTTTAACAAAACAAGATACAATGGCAACAAACGACACACCGGCACGCGATTCGGTGATTATTTATTCCGGCGGATTGGATTCTACCACGCTGCTCTATGAAGAGCAACGACGTATCGCATTGGCTGTCACTTTCGACTATGGCAGCAACCATGCAGAGAAGGAGATAGCCTGTGCAAAATATCATTGCAAGCAATTGGATATCGAACACATTGTCATAGAGTTGGGTTTCATGAGCCGTTATTTCAACTCGTCGCTCCTCGGCGGCGCTGATGCTATCCCGAGCGGCGACTACGACGAGGTGAACATGAAGAGTACAGTGGTGCCGTTCCGCAACGGCATCATGCTTAGCATTGCCTGCGGGCTGGCCGAGAGTCGAGGTCTGAAACGTGTGCTTATAGCCAACCACGGTGGTGACCACGCCATCTATCCCGACTGCCGGCCGGAGTTCGTCAAGGCCATGGATGGCGCCATGCAGGCCGGCACCTACGACGGTGTGCAGTTGGCGGCGCCCTACACCAACCTCACCAAGGCCGACCTTGTGCGGCGTGGCGCACAGATGGGTGTTGACTATGGACATACCTATTCGTGCTACCGTGGAGGCGAGCACCATTGCGGCACCTGCGGTACCTGCACCGAACGCAAGGCGGCTTTCATCGCGGCTGCCGTCGAAGACCCCACCATTTACGAAAAATAAGTTGTATGTATTACGTTACCAAGCATATTGAAGTATCCGGCGCACACCGCCTTGAACTCGACTACCCGAGCAAATGCACCGAATTGCACGGCCACAATTGGCAAATCACCATCTATTGCAAAGCCCGCGAACTGGACCGCAATGGCATGGTTGTTGATTTTTCAAGGATAAAAAGCAGCATCACTGACAAGCTGGACCACAAGGTTGTCAACGACGTTATCGGTTGCAACCCCACGGCAGAGAACATCGCCCGCTGGTGCCAGCAGCAGGTGCCCAACTGCTATCGTGTCGATGTTCAGGAGACCACCGGCAACACGGCAACATATGAAATTGACGAGCCATGAAAGTAAACGAGATTTTCTACAGTCTGCAGGGAGAGGGATATCATGCAGGCACGGCCGCTGTCTTTGTGCGGCTGAGCGGCTGCAACCTGCAGTGTCCTTTCTGCGATACGCAGCATGAGAGCGGTAGCGAAATGACCGAAGATGAAATAGTGGCCGAGGTAGCAAAGTATCCTGCGCGGCTGGTGGTGGTCACCGGCGGTGAGCCGTCGCTGCAGCTCACCCGAGGTTTCGTCAATGCCCTCCACGACGTTGACAAGATGGTGGCTGTGGAGACCAACGGCACACGCAGACTGCCGGGCAATGTGGACTGGATTACCCTCTCGCCCAAGGATGCCTACCTTGGCGACAAGGCCAAGCCTGTGCTTAACTATGTCGACGAAATCAAGGTGGTTTTTGATGGCGAGCACGAACCGTCGATGTATCCCGGCATCATGTGCACCCATGCCCGCTTCCTGCAGCCGTGCGACACCGGCGATCCGGTACGCAACGCCGAGATTGTCAATGCCGCCATCGAATACATCAAGAAAGATCCACGTTGGAAACTTTCACTCCAGATTCACAAAATACTAAATATCAGATAACCCATGAACCGCGAACAAGACCATTTGCAGTCGCTTGGCCACAAGGCCGACATTCCCGAGACATATGCACCACAAGTGCTTGAAGCTTTTGAAAATCGCCACCCCGAGCGCGATTACTGGGTAGAGTTCCTTTGCCCTGAGTTCACCTCGCTGTGCCCCATCACTGGACAGCCAGACTTTGCCGAGGTGCGCATCCTTTACATCCCCGATAAACACATGGTGGAGAGCAAGAGCCTCAAGCTATACCTCTTCTCCTTCCGCAACCACGGCGATTTTCATGAGGACTGTGTCAATATCATCCTCGACGACTTGGTGAAACTCATGCAGCCGCGCTACATCGAGGTTCTTGGTTTATTTGTTCCGCGTGGAGGCATCAGCATCCACCCCTACGCCAACTACGGCCGTCCTGGCACCCAATATGAGGCTCTCGCCGAACACCGTCTGCGGAATTACAAGCTTTAAATCTGCCTAATCTTGCCGTCTGGCAACCGGCGGTAGACGGTGAAATGCTCCTTGACCTTCTCCAAGAACGGGCTGAGGGCGTGGGTGGAACGCCCGTAATATTCGTCATATATAATACAGAGTCGTTTCTTCGAGCGCGAGAGGGCTACGAAGAGACGGCGCGCGTCTTCCTGTATCTGTTTTTCGGTCCAGCTGCGCGAGCCGGGGTAGCTGCCGTCGATGGCTCGGTAGACGATGACGGTGTCAAACTCCAGCCCCTTGGCTTTGTGGACGGTGGAGATGATGTAGCGTTCCTCCAATGAGCCGCCGCAGAGGTCGGCCTCCTTGCTGGTGTTGAGGTCGGTGATGTAGCGCTCCAATTGTTGCTGCAGGGTGGGGTAGAGGTCGGCACGGATGAGGTCTTTCTCGAGGTAATGGACGAGGTGGTGCCACTTGTCGATGGGGTCGATGAGTTGCGCCTCGAGGAAATGGTTGTAGGCACGGTGTAGCTCTGCAACGATGCCCTGCTTTTTGTTCGGATAGAGATACAGTTTGGAGTATCGTTCGTGAAACCGGTCGACTTGTTTTTGATGGTCGGCAATGAAAAGGCGTTGCTCGGCGACCAACTGGATGGCGTTGAGGTGGCAGAAGTTGAGAAGAGAGAGTGTAGCAAGGATGTCGTCGTCGGCACGATGGCTGTTCTGCCCTTCGAGGTGAAGGACTTCAAGGAGATGGACTAACTTGTACTGTCGCAGCCGCGGACGCACAAGACGGATATATTTCAGGGTGTCGAAATAGCGGGGATTGGTTTGCGTGAGATTGATATCGGGACAGTCGTTTTTGAGATTGTGAAGCAAGATTTGATAGTCATACTCCACATTATGGCCTACCAGCACCTTGCCTTTGCAGTAGTCCATGAACATTTGCAATCCTTCAGTGCGGGAATGGCGTTTGCTGTTGCGGTAGACCTCCAGCATGGGATTGGGGTGGCCGCCCACAGTCTCGGGTAGTTCCTTGTCGGTCTCTAATATTATATTGAAAGGTTCCCCCACCACCTTGCCTCGCCGCACTTTGACGGCGGCAATCTGGATGATGTCGTCGTGGTAGACATCGAGACCGGTGGTCTCGGTGTCGAAGATGACAAGTTCCTCTTCGTCGTAGGAATGGACAAATTCTTGTAAATAGGAGGAATCAGGGTATAAAAGGAAGTCGGTGGGAAGCAGCGCCACGCGCCGCATATCGCGCATGAAGTTTCGCGCTGCGGTGTAGGTGGGCAGTATATGTAGGCCCCAGAGCAGCCGGGCCCAGGCAATGAAGACCATCTCGTCGGTCAACACGCTGAGATGGGCTATCAGCAGTCGCATGGCGGGCAACGAGAAAAGGTCGGTGCCGCTGATTTTGAAGTGACTGATTCCCATGCCGCCCATCACCTCGCCGATGTCGTCGGCTTCGCGGTTGGTGCTCACGAGGATGGCCACTTTCCCTTCTGGGTCAAGGTCGCCATAGCGTTTGGCGAAACGGGCGGCATAGTAGCTTTCCATTTGTGCGTCGCCGACGTTCAACAGACAGAGGTCTTCGTGGGCATGGGGTGGGTTGAGGTCTGTGGAGGGGAGCATCTCGCGTCGGATGCCCAAGTTGCGCACGGCGAAATCGTTCTGCAGGTCGAGGAGATATTTCGGAGAGCGATAGTTAGTGTGCAAGTGGTGGATATGCCCGGAGCAGCGCTGTTTGAGGGCTTCGAGTGTCTCGAGTTTGGCGCCGATGAAGGAGAAAATGGCCTGCTGCTCGTCGCCGAGGTATACGATGGTGGCGTCGGGTGCTGCAAAGAGGTCGATCAGGGCGAATTGCAGGGCATTGAGGTCCTGCACTTCGTCGATTTCAATCCATCGATAGCGCCGGATGTCGGCTGGCGCTGCGGTTAAATGTCTGTAGGCCAATATCAGCAGGTCGTCATAGTCCAGCAGGTCGTTCTCCTCTTTGTAACGTTCGTAGGCTTTGGCCAGACGCATGAGGTTGGCGGCCGCCAGCTCCTCGAGGACACTGTAGCGCTGCATCAGGTTGTCGATGTCGGCATAGATGGACACGATGTTGTCCTCGTCGAATGGACGGCCGAGCACGTCGCAGAGTTTCGACACGCCTCCGGCGTGAAACAGTTCGTTGTGCAGCACCAGATCGCCGCGCATACCAAGCGTCATTTGCTGCAAACCGTGCTGGAAGCGCATCAGCTCCGTGGTGTGGCTCTCAATATGCATCTTTTTGCAGAGCTCCTCCTGCACGATGTTCTCCACGTCGCCTTCGTCAATGATGGCGCTGTTGTGGTTGACAATGCCTTGGTTGAAAAGCATTTGGGAGCAGTAGCGGTGGATGTTGCCCACGAAGAGGTCGTCCGGCACGGGATTCCCTGTACGGTCGGCAATGCGCTGGGCCATGCCCTTGGCGGCACGGTTGGTGAAGGTGAGACACAGCATGTCTCGGTATTCCACGCCGTTTTCGTGCGCGTGCACTACACGTTCCGTCAGGATGTCTGTCTTCCCGCATCCCGGAGGCGCCAGCACCAGGTGCCGCCCACCGCTGATGGCGATGGCCTCCTGCTGCCAAGGGTCGAAGGTTCGTTCCTGCATCATGTTCTTTTTAGAGTCATTTAAGTCATTACGTAAATTCCGTAATGCAAAGATACAACTTTTTTTGAAAACAAAGCGTCTGAAAGTAAAAAATATTGAATTATAATTATTACTTTTATAATAATTGCAAAAGTAATAAAATGTCACAACTGGCAAAAAATATGCAAAAAAAGCCGGACGCTAAAAACGCCCGGCGAAAGATACACATCATTTCTTAATCTTTAGAAGCAAGCGCAATATCTTGATAACTATTTGAATCACCCCGCCGGCGGCTGGAACATATTTGGCCACATCTTCTGCGATGTCGAGCACATCGGCTAACGGGACACTCTGTGCCAGCTTCTGTACGGTCATCTTGTCATTCTTCTCTTGCTCCATCTTGTTGCAGCTGTTTGAGGTTTCCGATGAACTCGATGAGCTTGGAGGCATCCTTCCCTGTTTTCTGCTGGTATTCGTCTATGCGAACCAGTAGCCCGTCGAGGTCTACGCCTTTCAGCATGGCGCGGATGGCCTGGGAGCTTAGTTTCGATGTCTGAGACGACACTTCCTTGGCAGTATGCGAAGTCCATTCGGAAGCGTCTTTGGCGGCTTGTGTGGTCCATTCCGAGGCGTCCTTGAGGGCTTTGCCTGTGCTTTCTTTCAGTTTGTTGATGTTAATGAGTGCCATAAAACGATTATTACCTAACCGAAGTATCCAATTATGCCAATTACGGCTGCGGGGATGAAGAAGAACTGGATGGCGTAGCCGATGGCCGTCATGAAGCGGCTGCCGGCGAGGTTCATGCTGCTCTTGATCCAGAACCAGCGCGGCGGTACCGTGTCTGCCCAGCCTACTATGCCCACCACAAGGCCGAGGACAGCGGCGATGCAACCAAGGATGAGCGCCAACGGATCGGGGTCTTCGAGCAGATATAATCCTCCGAGGATAAATGTTATTGGACTGATGAATTGGAATAACCAGAGAAATATTGCCATCGTTTATTTCAATCTCAGTTTCAGGAAATAGTGTTCGGGCTTGTCGTGTGGCAGGTCGTCCCAGCTGAATGTATATATGCCCTTTAGGTCGATTATATCCGTCTTGGCTTTCTTCTTGTATTCGTAGTGCTTCACCGTGCTTTTCCCGTCGCTGATATTGTATTTGATGTCCTCTCTCGAGTGCGGGAAAATATGATAATCGGTATATGCAATCTCGTATTTGAGGTCGGCGTCGTAATGTTCCAGGTTCTCAATGTCGGCCAATACTGCAAAACGGGCATCCGTCGTGGCGGCATTCATGGCATTGGCCTTTGTCTCGGGACGTTTCATCTCGATGGCGGCACGTACCGACTTGCCTTTGCTGGCGAGTTCCACCACAATGTCGCAACGACCGATGCCATTGGTCTTGCAGGTGTGTATTTCTCCCATGTTCTCTTCGAGCAGCACCGTGAGCTTATACTCGCCGTTCTCTTCCAGCGGCTTTCCCTGTTGCAGGATGTAGTAGGCGAGGTAGACCTGTATGGTGCGCTCGTTGGTGGTGGGGATTTCGTCCGCCACGATGCCCTGTTGCCACTTCGAATAGGCCTTGTCGATTACTTCTTGCAGTATCTTTTTCATTTTTCTGTGTATCTTGATGTTTGATTGTTTTTGATTTTAAAAGGAGGCTGCAATAACAGCAGCCTCCTTTCATACGGCGACAGGTTAGGCTCCCTTAGGATGGCCGCATGCTGAGTGATTCTTAGGTGTCGATGGTTTTTTCAAGCATTTTACACCTTGTGCATAGCAACTTTCCATGCTGATTTTCAGTAGAACTTCCTGCTTTTTCATATTATTAAAGTTTTAATAACGCTGGAGAATTACAGGGTCTCCAACTTGCCCTTTTCTATGTATTCATGTTGCAGTTTGTCGTCCGTTACCGACAACTCATTGATACGTTCTTCAATCGTTTTGCCATGTAATACATCTTCACCCGCCAATATCTTCATCCTTGTATTATAACGAATCTTTGCAAGGTAGCAATTGTTCTCTCCCCCATTCAAGGGTTCACCTCGGTCATTGTAGTTGTTGCCAGGGCAAAATGGTATGCAATAGTCACAGTATTTATGCGTAAAACATTCTTTATAATCATCGGCTTTTGTTTGAAGCCATTGCTCGATAAAAAGATTGGTCATCGCAATCTCACTCACTTTTTTTTCAAGTACGTTTCCAAGCACTTTGTTAAATGCCACGCAAGGAGTTACGTCGCCGTTTGGATTAATGCAGAGTGAGTTTTTGCATGCCCCGCAAGGTGCACCATCGGTAATGCCTTTGTCAGTGTAATTATCGTCAGCTGTACTACTAATGTTGATGTGTTGTATGACATCTTCGTCCATCAGTACAACTTCGAGTTGTTCCGGGGTGAGGCGGAGATGATGTGACACGCACTTATCGCCGTCAAGAGAGTCGGTGAGCATCACATCAAACGCATTTGACGAACCGTATTTTTTAATATAGGATTTTACGGAATGATAGCTCTTAAGATTGTTTTGCATTAGTGGACATGCAATATCGATAGGGACCCCTAATTCATGCAACTTGTCCATTACAGACACAGTACGTTGCCATGAGCCATGTGTTCGTGTGATACTATCGTGTATTTGGGCTTCGCCACTATAGAGAGAACACTGTACATGATAGGGAAAGTAATTTGCCAAACGTTGTTCTTTCCCCAATAATCCGATTCCATTGGTCAATATTGTGATGACAATGTCCTTTTGATAGAGATAGTCTATGATTTGCCACACAAATGGGTGCATGAAGGGGTCTCCGCCAGTGAGAGATGCAGCAACGAGTCCATGGTCACAGAGGTCGTCAATGATATTCTTGTAATCCTCCAGAGACAATTCTTTAGTGTCCCCTCGACCGTTACGTTCGGTTTCATTGCGTGAGGCTCCGGGGTTGTAGCAGTGAATACACTGTTCAAAACATCTGTAAGTCAACTCAAACGCCACATCATAAACCACACCACGTTCACATACCACATCTGCGTAGGCTTGGCTGGCCGACAACACCCCTTCTTCTTTCAGCCGTTCAGTATACGCCTTTGCTGCTGGAGGCGCGGGGAGCCCGAGACACTCCTTTCGGTATTCGGCAACAACCTCGTCGGTTATCTCCCTTTCTGAAAGCAGTCGCAGCGAGCAGAGCTGCTCAAAGAAGGGTTTGATTGATGTGTCGGCAATCATCAGTTTGTCCGACACCTCGTCAATACTCACCTTGCCACCACGCCCGGCAGCCAACACCATGCCCACCACATCAGCGCTCTCCTCCTCGAAAAAGTAATTCATTCTCGACAGCAGGTTGAACATGATGGCCACATGTTTTTCGGCGTTGTATTTGCCGCAGGTCCATGGCGGACGGAAGAATATCTTGTTGCTCATTGGTTTTCCTCCCTTTATAAATTGCAATGCAAAGTTCGGAAGTATAGTGCAGTAATCCAAATCCGTTTTGGTCCGTTTTGTAATATGTTATAACTTAACACAATAAAAAAAGACTTCCTGCCGGGAAGCCCAATGGATATGTGTCAGAAAGGTCGCCGTTTACATATTTTTGGAGTCAGCCTATGCCTTTTTGTGCGAGATAATCACTCACCTTGAGACGGCAACTGGCGCACCATGGTCAGCCCTCCCAGCTGCCCTATCTCGTACAGCGGCCAGCTGGAATCTCCATGGATCACGTTGGCCAGCATCGCAGGGTGCCCCAGGGCGAAGAATGCCGCCTGGAAGGTATCGTCGGCTTGTAGCTTGCTGCCCTCACTCATAACGACCCTGAAGGTGCTGTTGCCCAGATATTCCACCACCACCTCGCGTCCGGGGTTCCAACGAAGCTGCAGGTACTCGCCCGGCAGCAGGTCGGCCACTTTGACGCCCTGCCCAAGAACGGGGTCGCTCGAAGGCGTGTTGTCGCCGTGGTGCTCGCAGAAGTCGTCATAGTTGCGGTAACCTATCGAACGCGCCAGCAGGTTCAGCGTCCCCCGGCGCGGGACGGAGCTCATGCCGCCATACTGCCAAAAGCGCTTCACCGTAGTGAGTCCAATCGGCTCGCGTGTGCGCCCTTCTACGAATGCCGTCAGGGTATAGAAGTCGCCAGGCGTGCGCGCTTCGCAACCCGCCGCCTCGCAGACAAGGCGGCGCAGGGTGTCCAGATGAGTGTCGTTGTTGTCCATATTTTTCGGCTGCAAAATTACACTTTTTTCTTCAATCGTGCAATATCCGTTTTGGTCCGTATTGTTTTTTACCCTTGCTCTTGCTTTTTTTTCGTATCTTTGCATCCTCAATAAGTGACCTCACAATGCCCTTGTCCGAAGTGTAGTGCAATGAATATCAACTCAAATACTGCCAATACTGCCAATCACCCCTCGTCGCTCGTCGATGGCCCGTCGGGTCTCGTCTCCGGCGGCAGCGGCATCACCGAGCCTTTCTTCTCCAACTATGAGGAAATCGCCCGCGGCTCCACGCACGTGCTCTTCCGCGCCCGCCGCTACGGCCGCTGGTATGTGCTCAAGGGCATACGCGACGAGCTGCGCTCCAACCCCCTCTACGACGAGTGGCTCTACAAGGAATACAGCGTGGGGGTCTCTCTCGACCATCCCGCCATCGTCCGCGTGGAAAGCCTCGAGGACGACAACGTGGTGGGCCGATGTATCGTGATGGAGTGGGTGGAGGGCCAAACCCTCGACCAATGGAGGCAGGGTAAGTCTGCCGCCGACGTCCGCGCGATGTTCTCCCAGTTGCTCGATGCCGTCGATTATCTCCACCACCACGGCATCTACCATCACGACATCAAGCCTTCCAATATCATCATCGCCCACGACGGCCGCCTGAAACTCATCGATTTCGGCCTCAGCGACGGCCCCCAGTACGCCGCCTTCAAGCACAGCGCCGGCAGCGACGGCTTCGCCGCTCCCGAACAGAAGGCCGGCACCACAGCCGACCACCGCGCCGACATCTACGCCCTGGGATGCATCCTGAAGTCCCTCATGGGCCGCCGCTACCGCCATGCGGCGCGTTGCGCCATGCGCGAGGACCCGCAAAAGCGGCCCCAGTCGGTGGCCGCGTTGCGCCGTATGATGCACCCGCGATGGTGGATATCGCTACTGGTGCTCCTGTTGCTGGCAGCGGCGGTCTACCCCGTGCTCTTCCCGCTGCCCATCGTCCACAGCCTCGTCCTGCCCTCCGGCCAGACGGTCTACTATCGTGTTCTGCAGCATGTGCCGCATCGGCAGGTGGCTTTGGTATATGCTGGCACCGATGATCAGGAGTGGCCGGGCGACCTCGAGAGGCTGCAGGGCCACCTCGACATTCCGCCCACCATACGCCATCTGGGTTTGGATTATGACCTCGTCTCAATCGGCGAGCACTCTTTCCATAACCAGAGCTTCATCACCGGCGTGACCCTCCCCGAAGGACTGCTGCGCATCGGCGCCGGCGCCTTCGCCGGCTGCCCGGCCATGAAGGATACCCTCGTCATCCCAAGCTCGCTGCGTCTGATTGGCGACGACGCCTTCACCGACTGCAGCGGCATCCCCGCCGTACGTTGGCTGGCCGACAGCTGCAACGTCTCAAATGAGGCTAAGCAATGCTTCTATCGCTGCCTCTCCTTACGTAAGGTCGTCATCGGCCCCGGCGTCTCGGTGGCAGCAACGAGGACGTTCAACAATATCCGCGTGCTGGAGTCTGTGTACTTCGCCGACGGCGTTGTCACCATCGGCCGCGATGCCTTTGCTATGGATAGCAGCCTTTCCGCTGTGCGCTGGCCCTCGTCGCTGCGTGTCATCGAGCACGCTGCCTTCTACGAGTGCGACCTGCGCGAGATCGTGCTCCCCGACTCTCTGCAGGTCGTCGGCACCTATGCCTTCGCCTACAACAACCACGTGCGCCGCATCGCACTCGGTCCTGCTGTCAGCTTCGTGGGTACCTATGCCTTCGCCGACTGCTATGAGCTCGAGGAAGTCACCGTCCAAGCCTCCCTACCGCCCCAAGTGGTGGTAACCTCCTTCGACGGCATGCCCGACGGCGTGCGACTCCGCGTCCCCAAGGCCTCCGTCAACGCCTATCGCAGCGACCCCGTCTGGAACCGCTTCACTATTGTCGGCTATTGACCAGGGGCAGAAAAAATTTTGCCGATGCCAGCAGAATAAGTGTATGTTTAGAATATTATTTGATTATAATGTCTTTCCATTGAGGGTGGCGCTTATCATTTCATCCTGCTCGTAGACGAGCTTGAGGGAGAAGAACGGCTGTTGCTCATCCAACAGCAGGCGCAGGAATATCTTGTCGCCCTCCCAAAGGTTCAGCCCCATCAGGTCGGCCTTGCGTATCCATGCCAGCTCGCCTTCGGCGTCGATGCTCATGTCGGGCTCGCCGCGCCAGGCAGTGGCGGTGAAGAGGTGCATGTACTCGTTGGGCCAGGTGTCGGAGATGAAGGTGACGATGCCGCGATAGTGCCACTGGGTGATTTCCAAGCCAGTCTCCTCTTTCACTTCGCGCAGCATGCACTCGTCGGGGCTCTCGTCGGCATCGCACTTGCCGCCCACGCCTATCCACTTGCCGTGGCTGGCGTCGTTCTCCTTCTTCACGCGGTGCAGCATCAGGTAGCTGTCACCGTTGTCAATATAGCAAAGGGTCGTCTGTTTCATAAATACTAAAAAAGCCCGATTCATCGGGCTCTTCTCATTGATTCTGGTGTGAAAGAATTAGTCTTCGGCGTTGATGATGGCTTTGTGCACAGCATTCCAGCCAGCGGCGGTGATACCCCAGTTGTTGGTGGAGTTCTTGTTGCCGTTGATGCGGACTTTTCTTCTCTTCACTTTTTTGTTAGCATTGATACCCATGGTGTATAATTTTTATTTGTTTATATACTTGATTGTCAGTTTGTAATTGAGTTTTCCCCCAAAACAAACGTGCTGCAAAGATACGAAAAAATTGAAAATTGGTAATCGAAAATTGAAAAATTAACAATATTTTTTAATTGCAGCGAATGCCCTCATTCTTGATTCATGATTTTTAATTCTTGGTTCTCAGAACCTTCCCGAGGCTCCTCCTCCTCCGAAACTGCCTCCTCCGAAGCCGCCGAAGCCGCCTCCGCCGAAGCCGCCGCCCCAACCGCTGCTGCGGCCACCGCCGAAACCGGTGGGGAAGCCTCCGAAGAACACTCCTCCGCCAGTCCCGCTGCCGCTGTTGCCGCCGCCTTTCCATTGGTCGGGATGTTTCTTGGCATAATAGAACAGCAGGCCGCTTACCAAGGCTATGAAGCCGACTAAAATGCCGAGGCCTATGAGGGCGCTGCGGCGCTCTTTGGCGCGATATTCGGCGTAGGAGTATTCACCCCTCACCAAGGGCTCGATGATGTCGAGAGCCGCCACAACGGCCTCGTAGTAATTGCCTTCCCTGAGTTCGGGAATCATCTCGTTGTCAATGATATGCTTGCAGGCTATGTCGGGGAGGACCCCTTCGAGCCCATAGCCTGTGGCAATGGCCACGGCACCGAAATTCTCTTCGCTTGTCTTACTTTTTAGGAGGATGACCAAGCCGTTGTCGAACGCCTTCTGGCCTACTCCCCATGTCTGGCCAATCTGCTGCGCCACATGGTTCTCTTCGTCACCTCCGAGGGTGGGGGTGATGACGACGAGAATCTGGTTCGATGTTGAATCGTTGAAGGCTACAAGCCTTTGCTCCAGTGTGTTGCGCTGAGCCTCCGACAGGATGCCCGAGTAGTCGTTCACCAGCCGGTTGGTCTTCTCCGGCAGCCATCCCGTCTGCGCCTGAACGGAATTGAGAACTGAGAATTGAGAATTGAGAATTATGCTTGCGCAGAGGACAAGTCGCAAAAGACGATGTATCATAATCTTAATTATCAATTTTCAATTTTCAACTTTTCAATTTAGAAATTGAACTCCACGTTCACAGGCTCTGCGGCCTCTTCGGGGGCGGTGAAGTAGCCCTTCTTCTCGAATCCCAGCATGCCGGCGATGAGGCTGGTGGGGAAGCGGCGCAGCTTGGTGTTGTAGGCCTGCACGGCTTCGTTGAACTTGCCGCGCTCCACGGCGATGCGGTTCTCAGTGCCCTCAAGTTGCGTCTGCAGGTCGCGGAATCCCTGGGTGGCAGTGAGTTCGGGATAGCGCTCCACGGTCACTTTGATGGTGTTGGCCAAAGCCTTGGTGAGGTTGTCCTGTGCCTTCTGGTAGGCAGCGATTTGCTGCTCGCTGAGTTGCGAGGGGTCCACCTGGGTCTGCTGCACGCCGGCGCGGGCATTGGTCACCTCGGTCAGCACGCTCTTCTCATAGTTGGCGGCTCCCTGCACGGTGTTCACCAGCTGCGGGATGAGGTCCATGCGGCGCTTGTATACGTTCTCCACATTGCTCCAAGCCTTGGAGACATTCTCCTCTTGGGTGACGAGTTTGTTGTTCACTCCGATGCCCCACAGCACGATGACGGCCAGGACACCGACAATTGCGATAATCGTAATGGTTGATTTCTTCATTTTGCAAAAATGTTTCTTATTATAACGCAATTTCTTTTCTCTTATTGTGTCGGTACATTTATTGAACAAGAATTAACATTTGTTAAGTTAATTTTATGACCGAAAAACACCAAAAGGCACCTGTCGCCAAAACAGATTCCTTTTCCAGTGCATAATCCTTTGTACCTGATAGGTATGAACTACCTACCATCTCCTTACCAACTCCTAACCAACTCCTACCATGGTGGGTGTTGATAGGGTGGTGTAAGGGCGTTGTTGTTTAAGAGTTGTTAACAATTAGCCTTCGAGGTGCTCTTTGCGAAGTAGGTCGTTGACGGTCTTGACAGGGTTGAAGGTGGCTACGGGAACCTCGACAAAGAGGGTGATCCAGTTGGCCATGGCGCCGTTCCAGAGGCCGGGGAGTTCCTGCGACTTGACTGTGAGGGCGCCTTTGGTCTTCTTGCTGATGAAGCCGGTCTGCGGGTCGACATACTGACGGAGGTCGAAATAGCGGCCGCGGTAGTTCTTGGTGCTGCAGACGAGGTCGACGGGGTTGAAATGGGTCGAGGCCTGGAAAATATTTTCCTGCTGCGGGTCGTTGTGGTTGACTTGGGCGGATTCGACCACCTGAAGGCTTCTACGTCCCTTGGAATCAATAGTGTAGAAGGGGCCGCCTCCGGGTTCTCCGAGGTTTTTCACCATGCCACAGATGCGCATGGGGCGGTTGAGAAGGTCGTGCAGGGTCTTGGCATCGCAACCTTCTGGTACCATGATGTTAAGCTCCTCTTTTGCGAAGCGGATGAACTTGTTGAGGGTGCGCTTGTCGGGCTTGCCGTTGAGGGCGCGGAGGGCGTCGAAGGTCTTCTCTCGCAGTTCAAGGAGCATTCCGGCGAGTACCTGTTTGTAAATCACGGTGGTGTGCTTCATCCAGTCGGGCACCACGTTGTCGATGTTCTTGATAAAGATGAGGTCGGCGCGCTGCTCGTTGAGGTTTTCTATCAGGGCACCGTGTCCACCGGGACGGAACATCAGGCGTCCGTTGTCGTCGCGCACAGGGTTGTTCTGTTCGTCGACGGCTATGGTGTCGGTGTAATGTTTTTGTTCCGAGAAGGTTATCTTCAGTTTGATGCCGAAGGTGCTTTCGTAGTATTGCTTCACTTCGGCAATCTTGCGCCGGAAGGCGGCGCGATGTTCGGGCGAGATGGTAAAGTGCAGGTTGACAGTGCCGTCGGTGTTGCGGGCATAGAGCGCTCCTTCAACGATGTGTTCCTCGAGGGGGGTGCGCTGCACCTCGCCGTAGCGGTGGAATTTCAACAGGGCCTTGGGCAGGTTGCCGTAGCCGAGGTACTGCTCTTTGAGGAGGAAGTTGATGACGGTGCTGTAGTCGCCGCGACGCATGTATTCGTCGATGTCGAGGTCGGCGCGTTGCATGCAGGACTTCAGGTCGTTATAGAAAGCAAAGGAGCGAAGGTGCTCAAGGAATTTTTTTACTTCGGGAAACTCTTTCTCGAAGTTTGTCGCCACGCCAAAGTAGGTGGCGGTGAAGCTGTAAAGGTCTTTGAACATGCGCGTTGCAGCTCCGGAGGCGGGGACGAACTTGAGGATTTTCTTCCCGCGTGCGAGTGTACGATATTGTTTTTCGTAGCGGGCGATTTCTTTCTCGTTCAGGCATAGGATGCCGTGATTGGTTGGTGTGGCGGCATCGTCGAGGTGACTTTTGGGGAAGCCGGCCTTGAAGTTGTTTATCTGTTGCTGCACTGACTCGACGGTGAGACCCATCTGGGTGAGCTGTTCGAGGTCCTGCTTGGTGGGTTTAAATATCATGTTCTATGATGGTTGAGTGGGATGTTAGCGGGTGAGGTTGATGACAGCGGGGACAGTTTCGCCCTGGATGAGGCGCACCGACGATTCGCCGTGGAGAATGCTGAGACCGGTGTCGATTCGGGCTTTGATTTTCACGATGGCAGGGGCGCTGAAGTGGGTCTTGTATATTCCGTCACCATCGGTGATGCCCTTGGCATAAACGGTGCCACCATCCTGAAACACTTCCACTTCGGTTCCCGGCATGGGATTACCGGGGATGATGAGCCCAGAATTTGGGTCGACGGTGCTTTCGTTAAGCACTTTCACCTCCAAATAGCAGTTGGTATCTTTGTCGCAACCGGTAAAAAGCGCCATTGGTAAGATGCTGAAAAACAGCATGACGGAGAGGATGAGATTTTTTTTCTTCATAAAACTATGATTTTTTGCTCGTTGTTTCTATTTTTATTCTTATTTTTGCATGCAAAATTAGTAAAATAATTCTATAGATTGATGAAAAAATTATATTTTTTGACAATTTTTTTGTTTGCGACTTTCTGTGGGTTTTCACAATCTACTGATAAACAGAATGGAATGATGGAGAAAGATGTCCTGGTCGAGATGGCCACCAACTATGGTAAAATAGTGCTCAAATTGTACAATGACACCCCTTTGCACCGCGACAATTTCATAAAATTGGTCTCCGATGGCACCTATGAAGGTCTTCTTTTTCACCGTGTCATTGAGAAGTTCATGATACAAGGCGGAGACCCCGATTCGAGGCAGGCCGAACCCGGCAAGATGCTGGGGGAAGGCGATTTGGGGTATAAAATTCCGGCCGAATTCCGGACCAATCGTTTCCACAAGCGCGGTGCCCTCGCTGCTGCACGCGAGGGCGACGAGGTGAATCCTAACAAGGAATCGTCGTCGTCGCAATTCTATATCGTTCAGGGGCGTGTGTGGTCGGATGGCGACCTCGACCGTATGTCGCAGCAGATGGGTCTGTCCTTTACCAGCGAACAGCGTAAAGTCTACACCACCGAAGGAGGGACGCCTCACTTGGACGGTAGCTATACTGTGTTTGGTGAAGTGATTGAGGGTATGGATGTTGTGGACAAGATTGCCGCCGCAAAATGCGACCGTTTTGATCGTCCGATAGAGGATATCCGTATTGAAGAAATCAAAGTGATAAAAAAGTAATAAAAAGATGTTGAAAGATCTTATTTCACAGTACATTGAGGAAATTCGCGCGGCGAATATCGAGAAATTCGAAGACCGCGCTGCCGAGGTTGAAAAATTCCGTGTCCGTTTTCTGGGTCGCAAGGGTGTGATGAACGAGCTCTTTGAGCAGTTCAAGGCTTTGCCGGGCGACCAGAAAAAAGAGATGGGTATAGCTCTTAACGAACTGAAAAACGCTGCTTTGGCCAAGGTTGAAGAGTTCAAGAACTACGTTGAAGAGAAGATGGAAGCCGAGGACCGCCATGACTTGACGTTGCCTGCCGATTTTGCCCAGCGTGGTTCGCGTCATGTCTTGTCGGTGACAATGAACGAGATAGCCGAGATTTTTGCCCGTATTGGATTTACCGTCGAGGAGAGTGTGGAAATTGAGGACGACTGGCATCTTTTTTCGGCCCTCAACTTCCCTCCCGACCATCCCGCCCGCGACATGCAGGATACTTTCTTTGTTGAAAAAGAGGAAGGTAAGCAGGAAATAGCCCTTCGTACGCACACCTCTTCCGTCCAGGTACGTGTGATGGAGACCCACAAGCCTCCCATTCGTATTATTGCTCCGGGTAGAGTGTTTAGAAATGAGGCTATTAGCGCCCGCGCACATTGCATCTTCCATCAGGTGGAAGCACTTTATGTCGACAAAAAGGTTACCTTCGCCGATTTGAAGCAGACGCTGCTCTATTTTGCCAAGGAGATGTTCGGTGAGCAGACTCAGATTCGCCTGCGCCCCAGTTACTTCCCCTTCACGGAGCCCAGTGCCGAGATGGATATCTCGTGCAATATCTGCGGTGGCAAGGGGTGTAATATCTGCAAGGGTACCGGCTGGCTTGAGATTCTCGGTTGCGGCATGGTGGACCCCAATGTGCTGGAGGCCTGTGGCATTGACAGCAAGGAGTATAGCGGTTTCGCCCTTGGCATGGGTGTGGAGCGTATGGCGATGTTGAAATACCAGATTCGCGACCTGCGCCTCTATTTCGAGAATGACCTCCGCTTCCTGCACCAGTTTGACAACATTCTCTGATGGCTACTATTGCGATAAATGATATGCGCTTTTATGCGCATCACGGATGCTTTGAGGAGGAGCGTAAAATTGGCACCCATTTCCGCGTGGACATGGTGTTCGAAACGGATACAAGCCGTGCGGAAGTGTCTGATAACATTGCCGATACGGTAAGTTATCTGGACGTCTACCAGGTGGTCAAGCGCGAGATGGAAATTTCGTCCCATCTGCTGGAACATGTGGCTCGTAGGGTGGGGGAGAGCGTGAAAAGGGAATTCCCGACTGTGGTGTCTGTGAGAGTGAAGGTTAGCAAGCTTAATCCGCCCCTTGGCGGACAGATGGAGTCGGTGAGTGTGGAAGTGGCATTATAGCAGTCCGTTGTCGTGGAAGCTGTAGTAGTCGGCTTTGCCATTGGGACCGATGGCGATGACGATGTGGTCGAGGAGTCTGATTTCCAAGATTCTCCCGGCCTCTGATATTTGACGTGTGAGGGTTTTGTCCTCTTGACTGGCTTTTAGTGAGCCCGATGGATGGTTGTGCGCCACCATGAGGCTCACGGCTTTGTATTCGAATGCATAGCGGAAGAGGATGCGGAGGTCGACGGGTGTGGCAGTGAGGCCTCCCATGGAGATGCGTTGCCTTCCGAGGACCTTGCCCCGATTGCTGAGGAAAATGGCCCAGAACTCTTCGTGGTCGATATCGGCCAGGAGGGGGGACATGTAGTTGAACAGATTTTCGCTATTGTTGATAATCAGTTCTTTCCCGTTTCTGATTTCACCGTGCATGCGCCATCCCAGTTCGAGGGCCGCCATGAGGGTGGTGGCTTTGGCCGCCCCCAGTCCTTTGACAGCGCTCAACTGCTTGAATTCCATTTGAGAAAGAGTCGTCAGGCTGTTGCCCGAACGGGTGAGGACCTCCTTGGCCACTTCGACGACGCTTTTTCCGCGCAAGCCGCTACGCAGGAGGATGGCAATCAATTCGGCATTGGTGAGCTCCTTTTTGCCTTTGGCGAGCATCTTCTCGCGGGGTTTGTCTTCGTCGGCCCACTCCTTGAGTGATAGAGAAAAATTTTCATTCATATCTTGCTGTTATTCTACAATTTTTGTGCAAAGATACATGTTTTTTTTGGAATTTGCTTGCTATGTCAATATTTTTTCTTATTTTTGCACATTCAAAGTGAATATAATAAAAAACATAAATTTATAGATAAAGTATGCAGAATAAAGGACTTATCAAATTTTTAGCGTGGGCTTTTGCGCTGGTCTGTTTGTTCCAATTGTCGTTTACGGTTGCGACAAGCGTTGTTCAGAGCAAAGCCAAAACTGATGCAAAAAACTACGTTAACAGTGAGCCGGTACAGAAATTGATCGCCGACAGAACCTCTGATCAGTATCAGGCCCAGATGATCGCGGACTCCATCTTCAATGCCCGCGAGGCTCACTACCTTGACTCCATGGCCACTGAGAAAGTTTATCTCGGCTACACCTACCGCGAATGTCAAGGTCGCGAAATCAACCTCGGTCTTGACCTCAAGGGCGGTATGAACGTGATGCTCGAGGTCTCCACCGTCGACGTTGTGCGTGCCTTAGCCACCACTAACGCCGAGGATCCCACTTTCGCCAAAGCAATTGACAATGCATTGGCCAAACAGAAGGTGACCACCAATCGTGACTTTGTCTCCCTGTTCTATGAGGAGATTGTTGCCTTGGATCCCAATGTCTCCCTCGCCTCCATCTTCAGTAGCGGTGACCTCCGCGACAAAATCAAGATGGGTGACAATAATGACGACGTGATAAAGGCCGTTCGTGCCGAAGCCTCTGACGCCTATGACCGCACCTACCAGATTATCAGCAAGCGTATCGACAAGTTCGGTGTGGCTCAGCCCACCATCCAGAAGTTGAGTGCTTCGGAGCGTATCCTTGTTGAGTTGCCTGGTGTCAAGGAACCCGAACGTGTCCGCAAGCTCCTCAAGGGTACCGCCCAGTTGGAGTTCTGGCAGACCTATGACAATGCTGAAGCTGTCCGTTTCCTTGAGGCGGCTGACAAGTTCCTTGCCTCCGTTGCCGCTGGAGAAAAAACTGTTGAAGAAGACACTGTCGCCACCGCCGAGGTTGCAGACACCACCAATTTGGTCGACCAGTTGGCTATCGACAACGCCAGCAACACCAACGCTGTAACCAATGAGAATCTTGAGAAGGAGCATCCTCTGTTTGCTTTGTTGATGCCCTATGTCACAAACACCAACCAACCTATTCCCGGCCCCATTGTCGGTATTGCCCATGACAAAGACCGTGCCGCCATCGACAAGATGTTGTCTCAGGCTGCCGAGAGGAAAGTGTATGACCCCCGTTCCGTGAAGTTCCTCTGGTCGAACAAGGCCGATGAGCATTTCACCGGTGGTGACATATTCACTCTTTATGCCATCAAGATTACTACCCGTGACGGTGTCGCCCTGCTGGATGGTAGCTGCATTTCTGATGCTCGTCAGGATTTCTCCTCCAATGGCAAGAGCAATGTATCAATGACAATGAATAGCGCGGGCGCGCGCGATTGGAAGCGTATCACTGGAGAGAACATCGGCAAGTGTATCGCCATCGTTCTTGACGACCTGGTCTATTCAGCTCCCGTGGTTAATACCGAAATCGCTGGCGGCCGTTCTGAAATCACCGGTGATTTCACTCTCGACGAGGCCAAAGACCTTGCCAACATTCTGAAAAGTGGTAAACTTCCCGCCCCGGCCAACATTGTGTCGGAGGCTGTGGTCGGTCCTTCCCTTGGACAGGAGTCCATCCGCAACGGCTTGTGGTCGTTCATCCTGGCTTTTGTCATTGTGCTTATCTACATGGTGTTCTTCTACAATCGAGCCGGTTGGGTCTCGGTGTTTGCACTGATCATTAATGTGTTCCTCCTTATCGGCGTCCTCGCCTCCATCGGCTCGGTGCTTACCCTCCCCGGTATCGCGGGTATTGTATTGACGATGGCTATGGCCGTCGACGGTAACGTTATTATCTATGAACGTATCAAGGAAGAGCTCCGTGCAGGTTCGAGCCTTTCGAATGCTGTCGAAAATGGTTTCAAGAATGCTTATTCCGCCATCATCGACGGTCAGGTGACTACTTTCCTGCTGGGTATCGTGCTGATTATGTTTGGCTCCGGTGCTGTTCAAGGCTTTGCTGTGACTCTCTGTATCGGTATTGTCACTTCCTTGTTTACGTCCATCTTCATCACCCGCCTGTTTATCGATTCGAGTCTTACGCATAAGCGCAAGATGAATTTCTCTTTCTCCTTCTCGGAGAATTTCCTGCGTAATGTCCACTTCGACTTCCTTGGTCGTCGCAAGATGTTCTACATTGTGGCTGCCATTGCCATTGTCATCTGTGTGGCCAGTCTCGCTGTCCGTGGCATGAGTTTTGGAATCGACTTCACCGGTGGCCGTACCTATGTGGTTCGCTTCGACCAGTCGGTTGACATGCTTGATGTCCGTGCCGATCTCGCCAAGCAGTTCGAAGAGGCTCCCGAGGTAAAGACGTATGGTCCAAGCAACCAGCTGAAGATTACCACCAAATACAAGATTGATCAAGATGGAGATGAGGTGAAAGACGAGATAGTCGAGAAACTCTATGCTGCTGCCGGCAAGTATTTTGCCAAGCCCATCACCCTCGAGGAATTCAAGTCCACTGAGACCAACCCGCTGGGTATTATTCAGGCCGACCAGTTCGGTAAGGGTGTCGCCCATGACAATTTGGTCCACTCGATTTGGGCTGTTATCGGCGGTCTGCTTGTGATGTTCGTCTATATCGGTGTCCGTTTCCGTAGCTGGCGCTTCGGTATCGGCTCGGTCACCGCTTTGGCCCATGATACATTGTTGGTAATCGGAGTTTTCTCACTGCTCTATGGCTTGCTGCCCTTTAATCTCGAGGTTGACCAGTATTTCATCTCGGCAGTGCTTACGGTCATCGGTTACTCTATCAATGCTACTGTGGTTATCTTCGACCGTGTGCGTGAGTATCGCAAACTCTACCCGAAGCGTACTCTCATGACCCACATGAACGACGCTATCAACTCCACCTTGGCTCGTACGGTCAACACCTCTGGAACCACTTTTGTCACCCTGTTGATGATGTTCATCTTTGGTGGTGAAGTGATTCGTGGATTCATCTTCGCCCTCCTTGTTGGTGTCCTTGTTGGTGTGTTCTCGTCGCTGTGCATCGCCTGCGCTGTGGTTTACGAGATCTCTGGCAAAGAGAAAACCAAGGTTTTGGCTGAGAAATAATATATTATTGAATACAATATAATAATAAGTAAAGATTGCAATGAGCTTCGGCACCATTATACTGCTTCTCTTGTTCCTTGGAATAACGATGTATTCCAAGACGAAGAAGACATTCGTTGCGCAGGACGTCCTGTCGGACGTTCCTGCCGACGAGGAGCCGGATGTTGCCGATGAGTATTTCTCTGATGAAGTTCCCGCTTCTCAGGAACCGCCGTACTTTACTTATGAAACAGAGGCTGTCGAGGTTCCTGTCCATAAAACAGTATCGAAGGCAAAACCCCGTCCGGCCTTTGTTCCAGTTGCCGAAGAATCCTCCCGTTCGCAGTTCGATTTGCGACAGGCAGTAATCGGTCAGGTGATATTGACCAATAATTATATAAATGAAATAAATCAATAAAATAATAACTTAACATGTAAACGCAATGAGAATGTTTAGAAAAGTACTATTGACATTCGGACTCTTGCTGATGGCGGAAATGGTCGCCTTCGCTCAAGGCACTATGAAGGGTACCATTACCGACAAGAAGACAAACGAGCCTATGCCCTTTGTCAACGTTATCGTCAAGCAAGATGGCAAACAAGTGCATGGCGGTACTACCGACTTCGATGGTGTATTCACCATCAAGCCTCTCGCTGTGGGTACGTATGACATTGAAGTCTCTTCGGTGGGATACAATCGTTATCAGCGTACCGGTATTCAAGTGAAGGCATCGGGTTTTACTGTCGTTGACATCCAGCTCACTTCCAGCGCCACCAACCTTGATGTAATCGAGATTGAGGCCGACAGGGTGCCCATCATTGAGGTGGGTTCTCCGGAATCCGGCCAGCGCATGAGTGCAGAGGACATCCAGCACATGCCCGGTAACTCGGTCGATGCTATCGTTGCCGCTGTCGGCGGTATGGGATTTAACGATGGTGGTACGAGTTCTGCCCGTGGTGAGGGAGGCATGGTGACCATGCAAGGCGGTGTCCGTAAACGTACGGGCATCAATGTCCCCAAGGACGCTATCGCTGAAATTCAGGTTATCCTTGGCGGTACCCCGGCGAGCATCGGTGAAGCTATCGGCGGTACACAGATTATTACCCTCAAGCCGCCTACCAGCAAATTCCAAGGTTTGGTCCGTTGGGAAGGGTATTTGGATTACCGTCTGCTCAACTCATTGGTCGTTTACTTGACTGGTCCCGTGTACAAGATTCCTATCAAGGATGAAAATGGTAGTGTCACCGGTGATCGCACCCTCGTGGGTTTCCGTTTCACAGGTCAGGCCAACTATCGTAACTGGCCCTACTATCGTGCACGTGGTTATGAGTTCCAAATTGTAGACGATGATATTGTTCGCTATATTGAGAACAATCCTCTGTCTTATGACCCCTTGACCGGTAGTACCAACTATACCGCAGAGACGATGATCCATCGCAATTCGTTCCATGAGATTACTCGTCTCACCTCGAGCGACTTTACCTCCTCAAACCGTGTTCCTGACCTTCAGTATTATTCGGTCGCCATGGAAGGCGCTCTCGACTTCCGTTTTTCCGAGTATACGAGTCTTGTTGTCACGGGTGAGTTCAGCGCTGTCCATGCTCCCGGTGGTGGCATCTCTCCGTTGACAATGCCCCTTGTCGGTGCTGGTGTCAGCGAGTCGAAGAATATGGTGTTGACGGTTGACTTTACTCAGCGTTTCAAGGATGCCCCGGCTTCAAGCGAAGACGAAGCTCCTTCCGCCATCAAGAATGTGATGTACAATATCACTGCCATGGTCAACCGCTCCACTGCAAAATCTTATAACGAAAACTTCGGCTCTGAGATTGATGATGTGTTCAAGTATGGTTACATCGGCAAGTTCATCACGGAAAAGACCCGCAGTTACGAAGACAAGCTCATTGACTACTATGGCACTCAGCGTTGGGCCAAAGTTCAGAATGCTTGGCGTGATAATGTGACCTATGTGTCGGGTAGCGGTATTTACAACCCCATTCTGGCTAACTATAACGAACAGCTTTTCAATAGTTCTGAGTTTGAAAGCATTCGCCCCAATTTGTTCCAGATGGATTACATCCGTATGTATAAGGGCTTGTTCAATGGTGATTCCCCGAACCCTATTTATGGTCTCCTCTCCAATGTTGGAACACAGAGCGGCAGCTATGCCCTGAGTCAGGATGATTACCTCTATCTTTCCGCAAAAGCATCAGCTGATGTTTATGGCCACGAAATTGAAATCGGTTTCCAGTATGACCAGATGTGGAATTCCTACTATGGCTTGAGTGCATACAGCCTTTGGACTCTCATGCGTAACAACGCCAATGTCCACATTCAGCAGTTGGATCTGGATAACCCCATTTATGAGACCCGTGGTTCACAGCTTTATGTAGACTACAACCGTAAACTTGATGCCGCCCAGCAGACTTCGTTTGACAAGGCCTTCCGTAGCTATCTTATCAATAACGGTTTCACTAATCTGGATAATAGTGCCATTGATGATTATACTTGGATTGACATTGACCGTTACATGCCCGAAGATTTCGTCAATGCTGGTGGTTTGGATATGTTCTCTTCCGATGAACTTTTCAACAGCGGTAACGCTATTGTCTCCTACTACGGTTACGATCATACTGGTGTCAAGTATAATGGTTCTAACTGGAGCCTTGACAAATTCTTCAATCCCAGTGATGGCAAATATCGTTACCTTCCTTCCTTCTCCCCCATCTATGCTGCCGGTTATATCCAGGATAAGTTCTATTTCCAGGATCTTATCTTTAACGTCGGTGTCCGTGTCGACTATTTCAATGGAAACCAGTATGTCATGAAAGACCCTTATCTGCTTTATGAGTCTTACACGGTTGCTGATATCCGCAATAATCCCAGCCTGATTGGCGGCGGTGGTCAGTATCTTAATAATGCCGGCGATGATTGGGTGCCTTATGTCGACCAGGTCTCCTCTGCAGAAGGTGCTGGCAAACCTATCATCAAGGGTTACCGTGACCAGTCTGGCAAGTGGTACAATGCCGACGGTATTGAGCAGATTAACACCTCTGCAATTAATGGTAACTCCGGTAAACCGACTCCTTATTATACTGAGAGAGGTCTCTCTGCCATAGCCAACCGTACTGTCGGTACTGAGGCATTCGAGCGTTATACTCCTCAGATTGTGGCTATGCCCCGTATTGCTTTCTCCTTCCCCATCGGTGAGAAATCGCAGTTCAAGGCCAGTTACGACATTATTGCCCGTCGTCCTTCCAGTGGTTGGTCGGCCGAGTATACTAAGTATCTCTTCATGTCGCAGATTTCCAGCATTAACAATCCTAATTTGAAACCCGAGCGTATCACCAACTACGAACTTGGCTTCCAGCAGGCTCTCAATGACAACTCTGCCATCAGCGCTTCGGCCTACTATAAAGAGACCCGCGACCTGATTCAGCTTGTCCAGTATGCCGGTGCCGATCCCAACCCCAACTACTATAGCTACGACAACAAGGACTTCCGTACCATCAAGGGTGTCACCTTGGCCTATGACCTCCGTCAGACCAAGAACATCCGTATCAATGCCAACTACACCCTCCAGTATGCTGAAGGTACAGGCCTTTCCGGTACTACCATGACCGAGCTCATCAAGGAAGGCTACACTACCCTTAAGATGCTCAACCCCATCGCCGATGACCGTCGTCATGAGTTTAAGGCCAATGTCGACTTCCGCTACGGTTCGGGTGCCCAGTACAATGGTCCTGTTATCACTCGCACGGTTGTTGATAAGGAAACTGGTGAGAAACGTAAGAAAGAAATTAAGATTCTTGAGAATTTTGGTGTTAACTTTATGGCCGTTGCCCAGTCGGGCCGTCCTTACACCAAGGCTTTCTCCAATGCGCAGAGCACCATCGTTGGTGGTTACCGCGGTGCCCGTCTGCCTTGGGGTTTCTACTTCAATATTGTTGTTGACAAAGTATGGCCCATTCAGGTTGGCAATCGTCAGACCTTCATCAAGGCCGACATCACCGTCAATAACCTCTTCAATATCCGCAATGTTCTCGGTGTCTTTGCTGTCACTGGCAACCCCGAGGATAATGGTTACCTGACCGACCCCGAGATGCAACAGGTTATCAATGCTCAGCTCGATCCTCAGGCCTACCGCGACATCTATACTATCGTCCAAAAGAACGGCACCTGGAACTATTCCAGCCCTCGTACCATCCGAGTTTCTGTTTCTTATAATTTCTAATCCTAACGCGATAAAATATTATAAAGATGAAAAGTATATATAGCAAATTAGTATTGGTCTCCTTGCTGCTGGTTACCTTTGCGCCGTCGGTATCGGCCCGCGAGTATATCGGGAGCAAGAATTCCAACGCGAAGAACACTGCTGTCAAAGCCAAGGCCGCAGCCTGTAAGCGCGCTCAGAGTACGGCCGAGCTGAACATTAACAATGTCCGTGCTTTGATCAATGGCTATGGCAACATGTGGTACGACGGCAGCATTGCCCAGTACCATCTGCCCAAGAACTCCAACACCTGTCCGTTGTTCTGTGCAGCTCTGTGGATTGGTGGTACCGATGTTAACGACCAGCTCCGTATTGCCGCTCTCCGTTTCGGCTCTGAGGGTGACGACTATTGGCCCGGTCCTCTGAAAATCAATGGTACCGCCTCCATTGACCTCCCTGTCTGTAACTATTACGACAAACATTACATCATCACTAAGGCTGAAGTTTTGGCCTTCATGGATCACTTTGATTACACGGGTTCCACTGTTACCCAGAAGTCTGATCCGGGCGATGACCTCACCGAGGTCATTCTCAACTGGCCGGCCAGCGGTGACGGTGGTGACGACCTCACCAACTATCTCGCTCCTTTCTTCGATGCCGACAATGATGGTATCTATAATCCCCACAATGGAGACTACCCCTACTATGACTTTAATAATGACCTCTGCCCCCGTACCATCAAACAGCGTCATCCTGAACTGGCAGCTGTTTCCATCCCCACTATGGAAACCGAGCAGAATATCGTCACTGGTGGTATCCTTTCCGACCAGGTGCTGAAAGGCGACCAAACCATCTGGTGGGTCTTCAATGATATGGGTAACACTCATACTGAGACCCAGGGCCAGCCCATTGGTCTTGAAATTCGTGCTCAGGCTTTTGCCTTCTCCACCAACGACCGTATCAATGACATGACCTTCTATTCCTACGAAATTATCAACCGTTCCACTTATGAACTCCGCGACACCTACTTCAGCCAGTGGGTTGACGCCGACCTTGGTTATGCTTGGGACGACTATGTGGGATGCGATGTCCGCCGTGGTCTCGGCTACTGCTACAATGGTGATGGTAGTGACGGCCCCGGTTCCGGAAGCTATTCCGGTATTCCTCCGGCAGTCGGTATCGACTTCTTCCAGGGTCCTTACATGGATCCCGATGGAAAGGATAATCCTAAAATTAATATTCCTTGGATCTTGAGCAACGGTTCCGAACCCCTCAGAAATCTTCTTGCCAGTTATAAATTGAAGAAGAACGGCACCAATGTTGACTCTCTCGACTCGAAAGGCCGTATCGTCTACGACACCATCGATATTTCCTATCACGCCGACGATTTCTTCGCCCTCGATCCCAATAGCTGGTATTTTGTTCCTGGCGATGCCATTGGCAACTGCGCTATCAATGGTGTCAACTTCGGTAACAATATCACCGACGACGAGCGTTTTGGTATGCGCCGCTTTGTGTACCACAATAATAGTGTCAACGGTATCAATGCCGAGCCCAGTAAGGCCAGTGACTACTACTACCTCCTCCGTGGTTTTTGGAATAACGGTCAGCGTATGACCTATGGCGGCAATGGTATCACTGCCGGTGGTCTCTCGTGCGACTTCATGTTCCCCGATGACAGTGACCCCTGGCATTGGGGTACCGATGGTCAGATCCCGTCCGAGCATGCCGACGATTGGACTGAAATCAATGCAGGTAACCAGCCTGGTGACCGCCGTTTCATGCAGTCGGCCGGCCCCTTCACCCTGAAGCCTGGCGCTCTTAACTACATCACGGTGGGTATCCCCTTTGCTCAGGCCACCTCGGGTGACAACTGGGCTTCCGTCTCCCTGCTCCGTCAGATTGACGACGTTTGCCAGCGCCTCTTCGAAAACTGCTTCAAGGTCCTCGACGGTCCCGATGCTCCCACGCTCTCCGCTCAGGAGCTTGAGAACGAGGTTATCCTTTACCTCTCCTATGAGAACCCCACCTCCAACAACTATGGCGAGTCCTACATGGAGACCTCTCCTTCCATCCCCAGTTCTTATACCGATGAAGAGGGTAACATCCACCCCTACGATATATACTACCGCTTTGAGGGTTATCAGATTTACCAGTTGAAGGATGCCTCCTGCTCGGTCGCCGATATCGACGATCCCACCAAGGCCGCTCTCGTTGCCCAGTGCGACATCGAGAACTACTACGACTCGGTCATCAACGGTGAGACCAACCCCAGCCCGTCGTTGGGTATTGGAACCCTCATCAACTACACCACCGACACCCGTACCGGTATCCTTTCCGGCACTGTCAAGGTTCCGGGTTCCAACACTGGTATCCAGCATGTGTTCCGCATCACCAAAGACCAGTTTGCCACAGGTGTTAACACCAACTTGGTCAACAACCGTGAATACTATTTTGTCGCCATCGCTTATGCCCACAACCGTTACAAAGAGTTCTCCCAGACCGACGCTGCTTTCATCGATGGTCAGAAAGAGCCTTACCTCGCTGGTCGTAAGAACGAGAAGGGCGGTAGTATCATGCCCATCACTGTTATTCCCCATAGCCCCGTTTTCGAAGATGGCGGTAAGCAGGCTCAGGCTGCCTTTGGCATGAGCCCTCGTATCATCCGTCTCGGCGGCTACGGTAACGGTGGTTTCACCCTTGCCCTCTCCCAGGCCTCTATCGATACCCTCATGGGCGATCCCACTCAAGGCCTTCTGCCCAAGGCTCCCGGTCGTTTCGATGGACGTGTCAATACCTCTGGCGACGACCGTCACCACATGACCAACCCCTGCATCATTGCCAATCCTATGTATGAAGAGAATCAGGGTCCTGTCAACGTTCGCGTCATCGACCCGTTGAAGATTCACGAAGGCCGTTTCAATATTCTCTTCGTCAACACTGATAATGACACCACCTCCATTCTGGAGTCCACTCGCTGGTGCATCGTTCGCGATGGTGGCGGTCATGTCGACTCGTCTTATGTCGATGGCCATTGGAACTATCGCGACACCATTTGGTCCGACTTCTCCATTGGTCGTTTCAACGAACAGCTCTTCCTCGACCTTGGTCTTGCTGTCACCTTGGTCAATCCCAAACCCATTGCCTCCGATGTTGTCTTTGAGTCCAATGGTAACTTCAAGATGGGTGGCGCCTCTCGCGGAGCCCTGCTTTCCTCCAGCATGACCTATGGCAACGACAACACTCAGTGGCTCTATGGTGTGGCCGATAACGACTCATACTTCGTCTACAACTGGATTCGTTCCGGCGCTCAGTTTGCAGAGAACACCTATGTCGATTTCCAAAGCCTCACCACCAAGTACAATGTTGCCGAGACCTACCTCGATGAGGACTACTTCCACTTCTGGGTGTCTGGTAATGGAACCGAGGCCCGTATCGTCACGGAGGCTCTCGATAAAGAGCAACAGTTTGAGGATGTTGTTTATGGATTCTGGAGCCCCTATGGCTTGGTTTCCACACAGCCCTTCCACCCCGGATTCAACTATTCCTATTATATGGCCGATGATGCCACCCTCGCTGAGTTGGGCAAGAACAAAAACAAACTTGAGCGTGAGCTCATGGTCAACACTTATAGCAAGGCCATCCACTTCAGCGCGTTGGCCAACGTGCCCAGCGTAAGAGTTGTCTTCACCGCCGACACTTCCAAGTGGACACGCTGCCCGGTCATCGAACAATGCGACGACTTCACCCAGTCTGAGGGCAATGCCCGCCGATTCAGCGCCCGTCGCCATGCTTCCGTCAACAAGGAAGGCAAGACTTGCGCCCAGCTTGGTGTGCCCGCCGATACTACCGATCCCAACAACCCCGCTTACATTTGCGAGAACGGTATGGGTTGGTTCCCGGGCTATGCCATCAACATCACCACTGGCGAACGCCTCAACATCATGTTCGGAGAGGATTCCCGTTACATCCAGCACAACGGTGCTGATATGATTTGGAACCCCGACGGCGCCATGATTGAAGGAACTCAGAACTACGTCATTGGTGGTCGCCACTACATCTATGTCATGAATGCCACCCGTCTGCCCTTCTACAACATGCAGACCCGTACCAACGACATGACTTATTACTACACCCCGTCCTACGATGCTGGTCGTTGGGCTATGACGATGCTCTCGTCGCTCGAACGCATGATGCAGACCACTGTCACCGATGGCGGTATCACCACGCTGAAAAATGGTCTCACCTCCAAGTACAACGACCGTCGTATCCCGGTGCGTGACTCCATCTCGCTGCTCTACGCTTCTGTTGCCTGGGTCAACATGCCTCTCGTCAATCAGCGTTATCAGTTCACCAACCCCATGGATATTCCTTGCGATGTCACTGTCGACATCAACGTCCGCAATCCTTATGGTTCCTTCATGAGCGCCAACCACACATCGACCGTTAGCGCCGGCGCCGCCCTCGAGAATCATGAGATGCCTGCCTACCAGTTCGTGCTTGGCCCCGAGGATGCCGTCCTCGAGAACCTTGCCACTCGTAGCAACGCACGTCAGGAATACATCGATTCCATCCTCGGAGCCATCAATGTGGTGCCGAACCCCTATTACAGTTATTCTTCTTATGAGACCGCGAGCCAGCTCGAAACCAAGGTTCGCATCGTCAACCTGCCGACCGGCGTCGAGAACGGTGTCAAACAAGGTTGTACCATCCGCATCTACACTGTTGACGGCACCCTTGTCCGTACCCTCGGTCCTACGGCAATCACTCGCGATGCAAGCATCGGCGCAGAGAACACCACTGTTGATTGGGATCTTCACAACCAGACGGGTATTCCCATCGCTGGTGGTATGTATCTGATCCACGTTACAGTTCCTGGCATCGGTGAACGAGTCATCAAATGGTTCGGCACCATGCGTCCCGTCGACCTCAACTCTTTCGGTTTCTAATACAGTTTGATAACACCTAAATTAATACAGAAATGAAAAGAATATTAAGAATATTTGCTGTAGTAGTGATTCTCACGGCGCTTTCCGCTCCGTCGGCCCAAGCCGGCAACGATGAACGTCGTGGAACAGCGGGTGCCTCCGAGTTGCTCGTCAATCCTTGGACCCGCAGCACCGGTTGGGGTGGTGTCAACATCGCCAATGTTCGTGGCCTCGAGGCTATGTTCAACAACGCCGCCGGTCTTGCCTTCGTGGGCAATGTCGAGGTGGCCTATGCCAACACCATGCTTTATGGTGGCCGTAGCGGCCTCACCAGCGGTGCTACCATCAATACCTTTGGTATCGGTATCCGTGTCTTCGATGCCGGAGTTCTGGGTGCCTATGTGATGTCTATGGGCTTCGGCGACATTGATGTCACCAAGTACGAGAATCCCGAAATCACCAACGGTACCTTCTCGCCCAGCTACATGAACATCAACGTGGCCTATGCCCACAGTTTCACCCGTAGCATCCATGGCGGCGCCGTCATCAAACTCGTCACTGAGAGCACCGACAACGTCTCGGCTTCCGGTTTCGGCATCGATGCCGGTATCCAGTATGTCACCGGTGAATTTGACCAGCTCAAGTTCGGTATCTCCCTCAAGAACTGGGGTCCCTCGATGAGCTATGGCGGAACAGGTCTCTCCCTGCAGATGATCAACACCGCCGGCAACAACTTCACCGTTGAGACCCGTTCGGCCGAGATGGAGCTTCCCACTTGCCTCAACATTGGTCTCTCCTACGACTTCCTCTTCGAGAAGTGGGACCAGTGCCTCACCGTGGCGGCCTCCTTCACATCCAACGCCTTCCTGCGCGACAACTATACCCTCGGTTTCGAGTATAGCCTGCTCAAGATGTTCCAGCTCCGTGCCGGTTACATCTTCCAGCCTGGTATGTTCAGCGACAGCGACAGGGCCACCGCCGTCAACGGCATCTGCGCCGGTGCCTCGGTCGACATCCCCCTGTCCAAGAAAGAAGGTAACAATACTGGTATCACCGTCAACTACTCCTATCAGTCGGCCACGCCTCTCAAGGGCACCCACTCGATTGGAGCCAGCTTCCGTTTCTAAGAGCTGAACGAACACACATAATCCTTGTTGGGAAAGGCTTCGAAACAAGCCTTTCCCACTTTTTAAAACCCAATAAAAACCGACATGTCAGAAATCAAATATTACAGTGAAGAAGGCTTGCAGAAGCTCAAAGACGAACTCCACCACCTCATTGCTGTCGAGCGCCCCGCAGCCTCGGCCGCCATTGCCGAAGCACGCGACAAGGGCGATCTCAGCGAGAACGCCGAATACGATGCTGCCAAGGAGGCTCAAGGCCACCTCGAGGCACGTATCTCCAAACTGCAGGATCTCGTGGCCAATGCCCGCCTTCTCGACGAGTCCAAAATCGACACCTCCAAGGTCCTCCTCCTCTCCATCATCACCATCCGCAACGTCAAAAACAAGATGCAGCAGACCTACACCATTGTCCCCGAGAGCGAGGCTAATCTCAAACAGGGCAAGATTTCCATCACCTCTCCCTTTGCCTCGGCCTTCCTCGGCCACAAAGTGGGCGATGTCGTTGAAGTCAATGTACCTGCAGGCAAAATGAATTTCGAACTGATCAAGATTGAACGATAATTATGGCAACCATTTTCAGCAAAATAGTGGCAGGTGAAATCCCCTGCTACAAAGTGGCCGAAACCGAACACTGCTTCGCCTTCCTCGACATCAACCCCGTGGTTCGTGGCCATGTGCTCTGCATCCCCAAACGTGAAGTCGATTATATCTTCGACCTCGACGATGAACTCTTCACCGAGCTTCACCTTTTCGCCAAGCGTGTTGCCAAAGGCTTGAAGAAAGTATGCCCCTGCATAAAAATCGGCGAAGCCGTAGTCGGTATCGATGTTCCCCACGTCCACATCCACCTCATGCCCTTGAATCGCCCCGGCGACCTCAATTTCGGTCACCATGTCGAAATGTCGGCCGACGAGCTTAAGGCCTTGGCCGCCGAAATCGCCGCTGCCATCGAGTAGGGGGTGATCGTTTTGTTCACTTTATATACGTCCTGCATCCTGCAGGGCGTTTTTTTTTTTACCTCGCTCTCCTCCCTCGAAAAAAGATGAAACCCCACGTTTGCACCCCCTAAACATCATCTACCAATCATCGCCCTATCAACTCCCTACCAACTCCTACCATGGTAGGAGTTGGTAGGGAGTTGATAGGTGGTTTATAGGTAGTTAGTACTTACCCGGTATTTGCCGTTTTGGACTGTTTTTCCATTTCTCTAAACTTTGTTTTGCGGGGCGTGAACTTTCTTAATAAACGTTAAACATGCTATTTCTTTCAGAAATATTTTGTCAGTTTGTAGAATAGTTGTATCTTTGCATCCGAAATAAGAACATAAATAATAGAAAAAAATAAACGTAACACGTTATGTATCTGACAAAAGAGAAGAAAGAAGAAATCTTTGCCCAGTATGGCAAATCAGCAAAAGATACCGGTAGCGCCGAAGGACAGATCGCCCTTTTCACCTATCGCATCCAGCACCTCACCGAGCTCATGAAGCAGCACAAGAAGGACCAGGTTTCCGAGCGCGCCCTCGTCGGCCTCGTCGGCAAGCGCCGCAAGATGCTCGACTATTTGAAAGAGACCGACATCGAGCGCTACCGCGCCATCGTCAAACAGCTTGGCCTGCGTAAATAACCGCGCTGCAAGTTGTTCTTACACACGAAAAAATAGTTTTTCATATTTATTTGGTTATGGTTGGGACTGCCCGGTTTCTCCGGGTAGTCCTTTTTTATGGTGTTGGGTCTTCTCACATTGCGGCTTACGCTGTATCACGGCAAGCAATGCAATAATTCCGGCTTTCTGTCGTTAATAGTTATGTTATGGTAAAAGCATTATTCATCAACGGGAGTCCCCGTAAGAACTTCAACACGGCGCAGCTGCTGCAGCGCGCCATGGAGGGTGCCAGCGAGGCTGGTGCCGAGGTGGAGATGGTTAACCTCTACGACCGCAACATGAACTACAAAGGCTGCATGAGCTGCTTCGCCTGCAAGGTGAAGGGCGGCAGGAAAGGTGTATGCTCTTTCCCCGACGACCTGAAATCCGTCATGGAACGCGCCGTCGAAGCCGATGTGCTGGTGTGCGGCTCGCCCGTCTACTGCGGCTACCCCACGGCGGGGCTTCGCGCCTTCATGGAGCGGCTCATCTTCCCGGCGGTCAACTACTCCGACTTCAGCCACCCCGTAGTCAACAAGCCGAAGCGCTCGGCCACCATCTTCACCATGAACTGCCCTGACGAGGAGGTGTACCGTGCCAACAACTACCACATCCTGATGGACACCAGCGCCCGCCAACTGGGCATGTTCGGCCCCACGGAAGTGTTCTACAGTTTCGACACTTACCAGTTCAACGACTACAGCCGCTACGACGCCGCCATGCTCCCCGAGGAGCGCAAAGCCCGTGTGCGTGAGACGCAGTTCCCACAGAACCTGCAGAAGGCCTATGAGCTCGGCAAGCGGCTGGCGACAGATGCAAAACAGGAGTAAGTATGTACAACTTGAAGTATAAGGTGACCACGAGCACCTGCGACTATGGTTGTGAGCGTATGACGATACAAGACTGCTGGCGACAATACGACAACCAGGCAGAACAAGCTGCCGTGCGTGAACTGTTGCGACGGATGAA
>CACXXO010000014.1 GCA_902771735.1 uncultured Bacteroidota bacterium | reverse complement strand
GGTGGCGCCGGTGGCCATCACGGAGTGGGGCGTCGACGCGGACAACGTGCTGGAAGTCAGCTTCGAGAAGAACCCGCTGCACCTGTCGTGCAGCCAGTTCGACAATGTCTATGTCTGGGTTTGGTGCCCCGAGGTGGGAGTGGGCTATCTGGCCAACGCCGTCTACCGCAGGATGAAGCACATGAGCACCGTGCTGCCGCAAATCATGGCGGGCAAGGAGGTGCACGTCTACGCCTTCGTGCAGGACGAGCGCGGCCGCTGCTCGAACACCGCCTACGGCGGCTCGAACCCGCAGCAAGAGACTGAGGGTGAGGAGCAAAGCATCGACATGGAAGTCACCGAGGCAAATACGCCCTGCGGCGTCTCTACCGACGGAGCAATGGCCGACAGGGATGAGACTCGACAGCGAGGGAGGCCGTTTTTATAAAAATTTTCTACTATATTAAATTATTTTGTTACTTTTGCATTTTCTTTTTCGAGAGGAACTATGATCGTAAAACTCTATAACGGGAATCCCAACGTGCGGGAAGTGAGGAGGATAGCCGACACACTGCGTGACGGTGGCATCGTCATCCTGCCCACCGACACGCTCTATTGTTTCGCCTGCAGCATGGAGCACAAGAAGGCCGCCGAAGCCATTGCCCAGCTGAAAGGCTACAAGCTGAAGCAGGCCAAATACTCGATGCTCTGTGCCTCGCTGAGCCAGGCCTCGGAATACGTCCGCGCTATGGACAAAGAAACCTTTGCATTGCTGAAATCCTCGCTTCCAGGACCTTACACCTTCATCATGGAGGCCAGCGGCAGCGTGCCCCGCAACTATCAGAATGCCAACAAGACCATCGGCATACGAGTGCCCGAGAACGACATCGCGCGCGCCATCATCGAGGAGGTGGGCTGTCCGCTCATCGCCACTTCGGTACGTCCCCTGGGCGAAGACGACGAGCCCGAGAACTACTGTGACCCAGAACTTATCCACGACCGCTTCGGGTCGCGGGTCGACCTCGTGGTCGACGGCGGCATTGCCGACGCCGAGCCCTCGACAGTGGTCGACTGCTCGGACGGCATCGAGGTCGTCCGCCAGGGTAAAGGAGAGCTAAACCTATGAAAATCACGATTAACAACGGAGGGACGTTCTACAACGGGCAGGCGGGATGCTTCACACGCCTGATGCTGCTGATGATTGCCGTGATGGTGGGCGCCTGGCTGCTGCCGGGAGTGGAGGTAAGCTCTTGGGGTTCGGTGCTGCTCACCGCCATCGTCATCTCGCTTCTCAACAACATCATCCGTCCCGTCCTCATCGTCATCACCCTGCCGGTGACGGCCATCACGCTGGGTCTCTTCCTCTTTGTCATCAACGCCCTCATCATCCTCATGGCCTCCGAGCTGGTGAAGGGATTCCACGTCGACACCTTCGGCTCGGCCCTGCTCTTCAGCCTCGTGCTGATGGGCGTCAACTACCTGCTCGAACTGCCCAACAAGTACCTCAACCGCAAACCGTTGCAGCAGCAACCGCAGCAGCAGGACGACAATACCGACGACGAAGGATTCACCCCTTACGAAGAAATAAAAGACTGAAATATGAAACAGATTATCAAAGCCGCCGACCTCGAGTTGGCCGTGAAAGAAGCTAAAAAACAAAATCTCGAGATAGGCCTTGTGCCCACCATGGGAGCCCTACACGAGGGCCACCTCTCGCTCATCGAGCGCGCCCTCAAGGAGAACGACTTCGTCGTCGTCTCCCTCTTCGTCAACCCCATCCAGTTCAACAACAAAGAGGACCTGGAGAAGTACCCCCGCACCATCGAGGCCGACCTCGAGCTCATCGCCGGCCTCATCGACCGCATGGAAGGCCGCAAGGCCAAGGAGCTGCTGGCTTTCACCCCCACGGTGGAGGAGATGTACCCCCAGGGCGAGCCCAAGGAGGTCTACCACTTCGGTCCCGTCGAGGAGGTGATGGAAGGACCGCGCCGTCCGGGCCACTTCTCCGGCGTCGCCGTGGTGGTGCGCCGTCTCTTCGACTTGGCACAACCCCGCCGCGCCTACTTCGGCGAGAAGGACTACCAGCAGATTGCCGTCATCCGCGCCCTGCTGGAACAGATAAAGTATCCCATCGAGCTCGTCCCCTGCCCCATCGTGCGTGCCGACGACGGCCTGGCCCTCAGCAGCCGCAACATGCGCCTCTCCCCTGCCGCCCGCGCCATCGCTCCCACCATCAACGCCACCCTCGAGCAGGCCGCCGAGATGGCCGAATATGAGGAGGTTGACGACGTGAAGGAGTGGGTGCTCGACACCCTGGCCTCGTTCCACGAGGTGAACCCCTCCCTCTGCCCCGACGGACTGAAATTCGAGCCCGAATATTTCGAGATCGTCGACGCCCGCACCCTCCAGCCCATCGAGAACTGGGAGGCCGCTGGCGACCTCGGCGCCGTGGGTTGCATCGCCGTCTGGCTCGACGGTGTGCGCCTCATCGACATCGTCAAGTTCTAAAAAAAACTGTTAAATTTTACCCCGCTTGTAGAGATTTGTCTTTTTCTCTGTTATAATAGTATATAGAGACCGAAAAACATTTTGTCCTATGAAACCGTCATTCCGAGGGAAAAGCATCTGCAAGCAGCTCAAGGCGGTGCGACAGCACATCGCCGAGGAGAACAATATCCCGCTGGAGCTGCGGGAGTGCACCTACGAGGGGCCCTGCCGCGGCACCTGTCCGCGCTGCGAGGCCGAGGTGCGATACCTCGAGCAGTCGCTGGCCAGCCGCCTCAAACTCGGCAAAGCCGCCACCGTGGCCGGCCTCAGTCTCTCTCTGGCGGCCTGCAACGCCAACCACAACGGCCCTCTGGTGAACGCCGACAGCCTGCCGTCCGACGAAGTCTTCGAGGAGCTGGGACCCGACGACACCCTCATCCCGCCGCCTCCTCCCTACCCCGACTCACTCCTTCCCGAACTCGAAGGCATCGTGACGTTGGGCGACCCAAACTACCCCGAGGAGTTCCCCACGCCCAAGAGCTCTTCGGCTGACCCTTTCTACGACGGCTACTATTCCGACCCGCCCGTCAAAGCGGAGTTCCCCGGCGGACAGCAGGAGCTCTCCCGTTGGATCGATCGCCACACCCAGATCCCGTCGCAGCTCCAGGAGAGCGGCGTGGTGGGCGAGGTGGTGACGGCGCTGCGCATCGAAAGCGACGGCCACGTGTCGGGCTACCGCATCCTCAAAGGCCTCGAGGGCTGCAACAACGAGGCCCGTCGCCTCATCAACACCATGCCCCAATGGAAGCCCGCCGGCATCCCCGGCAAAGGACCCGTGGCGTCGATTGTCACGGTGACGATACCTTTCATGGCGCTGACCGTCGTAGGCGAAACGGGAGCGATGCCTGACGACGACATGGCCGATGTATTTGTGACAGTGGATGAAGACCCACAGTTTCCCGGTGGAATGGACGCCCTCTACAAATGGCTGGCGGAGCATATCGAATATCCCCAGCAGGCCAAGGAGAACGGCATCGAGGGCAAGGTGTATGTCACCTTCGTCGTGGAAAAGGACGGCAGCATCACCAAACCTCTCCTCCTGCGTGATATCGGTGGAGGATGCGGCCAAGAGGTCGTCCGCGTGGTGAAGATGATGCCACGCTGGATTCCCGGCATGCACCACGGTGAAGCGGTGCGCGTGCAATTCAACATTCCGGTGAAATTCACCTTGCCCGACGAGTAAAAAAGGGGTCACAACCGAAGCCGAAGATGAAATTTTTAGAGCCGGCAAACATTTGTAATTTTGCACTTTAAGCATAGCAACGGATGTCCGATTGAAAAAAAATTTTGTCAGTTCCAAAAAAGGTTGTACTTTTGCACCCGTTTTTGAGAGAAAAAAATACCGATTGTCCTATGGTGTAACGGTAGCACATCTGACTCTGGATCAGCTTGTCTTGGTTCGAATCCAGGTAGGACAACAAGAAGCACCCCACAAAGGGTGCTTTCTTTTTTTTGCATGTGTAAATATTTTTGTATATTTGCACAAGTAATTATTTATGTTTTTAGAGCACCGAGCATATATAATCAATTGATTTCCAACACTATCACATCCCCATACAAGTCCTTATACGCTCTATTTTGCCAAAAACAACCTCACTTGTGCTGAGAATGAAATAATTTCCCTGCTCAAGGCAGTTTTATATATAATGAAATAGTAATATTAAGTTTCAGGTCATGAAAAGATTATTGTTGCCTTTGTTCTTGATGATGGTAGCGCAGGTGGCGAAAGCGCAGTTGGGGTGCGAGACCATCAGCAGCCTCCCTTATTATAATGATTTCGAGAATGAGCCCCATTACTCGATAGGAGGGACGTCGATGTGGAATGCTTTCCCCGAATGCTGGACGCGTATCAACGATGGCACGTCAAGCGCCTATTACCCATATATTACCAACGAGAGAGAGAATGTTATCAATGGCAGCAAGAGTATGAGTTTTCAGCATTACGGCTACGCAAACAATGAGTACGCCGTGCTGCCAGCTGTAGAGACGAACTTACTCGGCCCGATTTCTAACCTTCATATCTCATTTTATGCAAAGGGGACGGTCTTGTCGGCACCGTTTCCCATGTTTATCGTGGGAGTGATGGACTCTCCCGACGACACCTCCACATTCGTGCCTGTAGACACGGTATATCTTACCCTAAATGCCACGTTATATTCTGTGAGTTTTGCCAACTATACCGACACTGGCAGGTATATCGCCTTCCGCTGTCCGCGCATCCCTTCACAATTCGGTGCATTTCTCGACGATGTCTATCTGACCGATCAATGGTGCCAACCTCCGGCAAACCCGACAGTCACCGCCTCTCACAACGCGGTATCGTTGAGCTGGGAAGGGAACGGGGGCAGCAGTTTCACCATCGTACTAAACAGTAATATAGTCGCTGGGGTTACTGACACATTCTATACCTTTTCGGGTCTTACGGAAAACACAGAGTACGAATATGCTGTCGCTGCCGAGTGTGGGGGAGAGACCAGCCCTTGGTTGAGAGGCAGCATACGGACCGAATGCCGTCCGCTCAGCTATGTAGACCTGCCCTATACTGAGGATTTTGAGGCATACAGCTACGGCTACCATGTTTGGGACATCAGCCCCTGCTGGCGTAAAGGTGACTCCCGACCGACGGTCAACTATCCATACCCTGTAAATTGCGTGGTCGACAACGACACGGTGGGTCTGAGTATGGGCTCCTCGAGCACAGCCTACGAGTGGGCCGCACTGCCGCGGGTCGACGACGACGTGCAGGTCGAGAACCTGGAGTTCGACTTCCTCATCATACGCAGCACCCAGACAAACTACATAAGCCGTCTCGTCGTGGGCGTCGTCTCCGACATCCTGGCCTTCGAACAATCCGGTTTACAGACATTCGTCCCCGTCGACACGATAGATGTCAGCAACGAGGCAATCAACTCCATACATCCTGTCGCCGTGAGGTTTGAAAACTATTCGGACAGCGGCAAATACATCACCTTCCTCGCCCCACAGCTGCCCGACAGTTTGCCATCGTCGACTAACAATAGTTTCATCATTGACAATGTCGTCCTCAAGGTGGCGAATCCCTGCCCGTCACCGCAGCACGTCAGCATAACGCACACCACACACAACAGCGTTTCGGTCATATGGGACGGCGTGGTCGGCTCCGACAGCAACCTTGTGCTGATCGGCACACCGGGAGCTGACATCAGCTCCTTCACCCTGCATTATGTACACGGCAACAGCATCACCGTCAACGGCCTCTCCCCCAACACCGAATACGAGCTGCTGGTGCAAGCCGACTGCAGAGAGGGGCTGAGCGACCCCTCCTATCCTGTGCGGTTCCACACGCTGTGCGCCCCCCTCGCCACACTGCCTTTTATGGAGGACTTCGAAAGCGTCAATGGAATCGACGGCACCTATTCGCGGGTCAACAATCTGCCTCCCTGCTGGCTCTACTACAATACCGGCTACCCCCTGAACGTCAGCGGCGGTCCTATTGTGTACACCGATAATCCGTACACTGTGTACTCCGATCAGTCGTATGTATACAGCGGTGCCAACTCCATGTTGTTCAACGGCATGAACCAATACGCCATCATGCCGCTCACCGACGCATCCGCCCATCCTCTTTCTTCCTTGCAAGTGTCGTTTTGGACAAAGAGCCTCCGCGTCAACAACTCAGGACGCACAGCATATGTCACCGTGGGCGTGATGAGCGACCCCAGCGACACCAGCACCTTCGTGCCGATAAGGAACGTCACCGTCTCCGGCGCTATGCTCTTTGAGCGTTTCACAATAGGTTTCGCCAATTACGAGGGCCCTCACGGCCACGTGGCGCTCAAGTCGGAGTCGTCCAATATGTTCGTTGTCGACGACATCATCCTCGAGGAGATTCCCAACCGATGCCCGCCCATCAGCGCCATACACACCATAGCCACCGCCTCCGCCGCTCGCCTGACGTGGGAGTTCAACACCGAATTCGGCACCCCCACAAGCTTCGAGGTCAACTACCGCAATGTCGAAGACACCTTTCTCACCACCGTCGTCACCTACGAGCCCGAGATGCTGCTGACAGGCCTCGCCCCCGACAGCTCCTATTGGCTGTCGGTAACCGCCGAATGTGGAGGCTTGAACGGTGACGCCGACACCATTGTCTTCAGAACCCAAGGACTGCCCTGCTCCAGCTGGGATACCATCGCACGCTCGGCCGACACCCTCGTGCTGGGCAACCCCGGGACAGCCACCAACACCCAGTATCCTGTCTGTGCGAATGCTCCTTTCTCCATAGTGCAGCATCTTTTCCTGGCGTCGGAGATACCCGCCACGGGTCCGACAACGCTGACCGGAATCGGCTTCGACTATGCCGACAATCAGCCCTACCAAATCGGCAACTGCGAAATCTATCTGTATCACAGCCCAAGCACCGATTTGTCGAATGTCACCAACCCTAACCTTATCGTCATGGGACAGCCCGTATTCACCGGCACGCTTGGATTTACCACCGAAGGCTGGAACTACATCCCATTCAACCAGGGCACCTTCGAATACGACGGCATCAGCAACCTGTGTGTGGTAATTACCAAAAACAATGGTGTGGCTATCCCTACACCCCGTTCATTCCGCCAGGAGAACACCCCGGATCGCATCGTAACCCGCTGGGCCGGCCGACCCAATCGCAATGTGTCATACTCGCTGGGCACCACCAATCTCAATATGCGCAGCAACACGCGCCTCATCACCGGCGGCCAGGACATCTATTGCACAGGCAGAGCCACCTGCATCCCTCCCGTCACACTTGTCGACACAAGCGTCGCGGGCATCGTCAGACTTCTGTGGATTCCCGGCTATCACGAAACATCGTGGGATGTCGACTATCGCCTCGTCAACCCTACCGACACCGGCGAATGGGTCAATGTCGCCACCGAGACCACAGCCACCGAGCATCTCTTCTCCGTTGCCGACCTAGAACCGGGCTCCATCTATGAGCTCCGTGTCACCGCCAACTGCACCGACACCCTCCTCTCCTCGTCGGTCACCGTCACCACACCTTGCATACCCCTCAGCATCCCCTTCCATTACGGTTTTGAGGGCTTGCCCACCGGCAGCAACACCGTGCCTGCCAACATACATTGCTGGCACCACCTCAACGACGCCACCACCTACAACGGCCACCCCGTCATCTCATCCGGCGCCCACACGGGTAACCGGGGGCTTGGCTTCGGTGTCTCTGCAAGTATGTATTATTGCAACTACCAGGCCATTGTCCTTCCTCCGGTGGATGTCAGCATAGACGCTATCAACGCACTGTATCTCAACTTCTGGGCGAAGTCGTCGACCCGCAATGACGACCCGGTGCTCATTGTGGGCGTGATGACCAATCCGAACGACATCAACACCTTCCAGGCGGTCGACTCCGTCTTCATCGACCCCGCCATTCGCGTATGGGACAGATATGAAGTCTCGTTCGAGAACTACAACGGCGACGGGCAGTATATCGCCATCCGTGCCAACCGTCCCTCGTTGGCCGATTGGACTGCCACCATTGACGACATCACGATTGGCTACGAGCCGATGTGCCGCCGTGTGGGCAATATCCGGTTCCGCGACGTCACCACCGACAGCGCCACCGTCTATTGGACAAGGGGCGGCAGTGAGACGGCGTGGGAACTCACCATAGGCGACAGCATATACTATCTCACCGACACCGTATTTAATATCCACGGACTTGAAGCCGACACGGTGTATACCGTCAGCATCCGTGCCATCTGCGGCGCAGGCGACACCAGCAGCTATTGGTCGAGTTCGTTCCATACTCCCTGCTATCTCCTCAGCAATCTCCCACTTATCAACGACTTCGAGAATACGCCTTACTACTCTCTACACACCACCTCCTACGTCGAGGCCTTCCCCACCTGCTGGAAGCGTGTCAACGACCTTCCCTCCAACAATAGTTACAACGGTCGCCCCTACAACAGGCATAACGGCACCAGCGGCATCCACGGCGACAACAGTATGTATTGGGAGTTGACCACCGAATACAAAAACTTATACGTTGTGCTGCCTCCGGTCGACAAGGGTGCCTACAACATCCGTGACCTCTACCTGATGTTCTACGCCCGGACATTGAGCAACAGCGACATAAGAGGTTCCTATATCATCGGTGTGATGGACCACGACGGCGACACCGCCAATTTCATACCCGTCGACACCGTCACTCCCACAATCGACGCCGCACTCTATACGGTCAGCTTCGCCTGCTATAACGGCACAGGCAACTATGTCGCGATTCGCGGTTCTATACCAAGCTACGGTCGCGAGCTGCTGCTCGACGATGTGGTGCTCACCAACCAGCTGTGCTACCCCGTCTCGCACCTCAGAGCCTCATGTACCGACACCTCGGTGACACTTGTGTGGAGCCCCGAGGGCAACAATAGCTTCACTGCCGTCCTCGGCAACGACACCGTGCGGGGAATCACTGACACCTTCTACACTTTCCATCCCCTTGCCAACAACACCCTCTACAACTATGCCGTAGCTGCCGAGTGTACAGGTCTCAGCAGTGTCTTCCAGACAGGGAGCATCCAGACAGAGTGCCCGCCGTTGACCTACGACGACCTGCCGTTTAGAGAGGACTTCGAGAGCTACGAATATGGCTACGAGGAAGATATCAATCCCTGCTGGCGGAGGGGCTCGGTGCCATCCCGCATCTCGAGCAGGCCGCACGCCACACATACGTATATCGGCGAGGATACCGTAGGATTCAATATGAGTTCCGGTTCGAATAACTACCGCTGGGCAGCCCTGCCACGCCTGGATACCTCGATAGACATCACCGAATTGGAGGTAAACTTCCTTATCGAGCGTCCCGGCAGTGGCGTTAGTCCGATTCCGTACTCGCGCCTGATTGTAGGAGTGGCCGAGGATGTCACCTGGTTCTCGGGGTACTTGCCTGCGGCCAGCATGGAGCTTTCCGCACCCTCGCATGCCTACACCTATTCCGGCTTTGTGCCTGTCGACACCGTCGACCTCAGCGACGAACCCGTCGCCTCGCTCCATTCTGTCACTGTACGGTTTGTGAACTACACGGGCAGCGGCCGGTACATCGTTTTCTATACCCCATCACCAGGAAGCGATACTTTGCCCAGCAACGGTTTCGACCTTGACAATATCGAACTGAGGCTGTCGAGACCCTGTCCTACACCTGAGCATGTCCGCGTGACGCACGTCACTGACGACAGCGTCTTCGCCACTTGGGATTGCGGTCTGCATCCCTGTGGTGCCTATGGCAACGCCAACCCCGACCAGTGGTTGGTATTTGTCGGCGCACCGGGATTCGACATCGGCAGCGTTGAACCTCAAATCTTCTATGACAACAGCGCCTCCATTGGCGGTCTCGACCCCAACAGAGACTACGAGCTGGTGGTAATCGCCATCTGTGGTGGCAGCGAGGGGTATCCCTCTTACCCAGCACCGTTCCACACCCTTTGCGGCCCTCTTGTCACGCTGCCCTTCGTGGAGGACTTCGAAAGCGTCAGAGGCATCCCCTCATACGACACACACTCGCCCGAGAACACGCTGCCCGACTGCTGGCTGTATTACAACACCTGTTATGGCGGTGGTCCCTGGGTACACAACGACAGCACCTACGTCCATGGCGGCACCAACGCTTTGCGCTTCCATGCTCCCTGTCCCTCTTCCGACCAGCTGGCCATCATGCCCCTCACCGACTCGACGCTGTATCCTGTGTCGAGCCTGCAGGTGTCGTTCTGGATGCGCACGGCCCACTTCTATTACAACTCGTTCATCGTGGTAGGAGTCATGAGCGACCCCACCGACACCGCCACCTTCGTGGCTGTCGACACCGCCCGTATCGTCTCCCTCAACGGCTACTCGCGCCACACCGTGCGGCTGGACCGCTATTTCGGCCCCCACGGCCATGTGGCTTTCATGGCTCCGCATGACATACCGCAATCCAACCGACCCTATATCGACGACATCGTCCTCGACGAGCTGCCCTGCGCCCCTGCCGACAATCTGCACGCCGTCTACGCCTCCCTCGACAGCCTCACCATCGCCTGGAGCGACACTAGCCGCTCCAGCACCCTCTGGCATGTCGAATACGACACCATCGACTTCATTCCCGGCACCTCCGACCGCTCGGGAGCCGGCGGCCTGGTGATGGTGGGCTGCGGCGAAGGCCAGATCGACAGCTCCTCGCTCGTCAGGCACCATTCGTCGCTCACCCTGACGGGACTCGCCTCCGGCACCGTCTACCACATCTATGTCTATCCCAGTTGTTTCGACTCCGTCGTCGCACGCCATCTCGCCGCCTCCACACTCCACTCTTCTCCTCATACGCTGCCTTTCTCGGGAGGGTTCGACGACGACGACAACTCCGACGGATGGACCCTCACGGGCAACAACCAGCACAACCGCTGGGTGATAGGCGAAGCAACGGGGCATCCTGGACGTTCGCTCTATATTAGCGACAATGGTATCCACAACAACTATAGCGGTCAGGCCTCCACGGTCTTTGCCACCCGAGCCCTCCGTTTCGACTCCGTAGGCGACTACCTCTACAGCTTTGATTGGAGGTGCAATGGGGAGATGCACTACGACTACCTTCGTGCCGCCATTGTACCGGCATACATGGTCCTTACTGCGGGCGACCTCTGTGGTTTCGACGGCATCGAAGTGCCCGAAGGAGGCATCGCCCTGGACAACCAAAGCTACCTGAACCAGAGTACCACCTGGCAGAACCTCGCGGGTTCCTTCCACATCACCACACCCGGCAACTACCTCTTGGTCTTCCTGTGGCACAACAATTTGGGAGGCTACTATCAAACCCCTGCCGCCGTCGACAATATCAACATCATGTTGGGCGGTGGAGCCCTTCCGCCTCCAAGCCACATCGTCACCGTCAGCGTCAACAACGCCGAATACGGTACTGTGACGGGCGGAGGCCTCTACAATCACGGCGACACCGCCACACTTGTCGCCATGCCCCGCACCGGACACCTCTTCTCCCAATGGGACGATGGCGACACCACCAATCCGAGAAACGTAGTTGTAACCAGCGACACCTCGTTAACGGCCATCTTCCTGCCTGTCGAGGGCATCGGTGTTGTGAGTGTGGACAACTGGAGGATATACCCCAATCCCACCAGCGGTGAGCTCACCGTCGACGCCGGAACCCAGCTGGCAGCAACCCACCTGACCGACATGCTGGGACGACGGCAGGAGTTGACGCCCACCGCCGTGGGCGCTGGTGTCTATTCCCTCGACATCAGCACCTACCCTCCCGCAACATATCTCCTGACGCTCATTGCCTCCGATGGAAGCGAGCACACCCTCCGCCTGCTGAAGAAATAATCTCCCCATCGAACCGCCCAAAAAAACATTTGCAACCGAAAATGACGGGTGACGCATGACGCATCACCCGAAGTCAAACAAATCCCCCATCTAATCGCCATTCACCATTCACTATTCACCATTCACTCATCACTAATCACTATTCACCAAGAATGTTATCGGGACTTTGGCGGCTGGATGGTGAGGATAGGAGGGATGGGAGGAAGAATCAAAAATTTTGTTTCCCATGTGAAAAAATATTCGTATCTTTGCAGTTCAAAACAGTATCATCAGACAATGAAAAAAGCATTCGTATTATTCACGCTGATAGCGGCTACGGTGGCCTTCGCCACAGCCCAGCACAATGCGCTCCCCGGCAAATATGCCGGCAGCAAAACCATCACCCTCTTCGATTCCATCGGTGTCTACATGGAGGAATCGGGCTTGAGCCACGTGATGAACCATAAATGCATCGAGATGTTTTCCTATGAAGGATGCGCACAGAACAGCACCTACAAGATTGACTACGACCCGCTGTCGGCCTACTGCGACATTGAGCGCGTGCTCGTCCACCGCGCCGAGAGCGGCCGCACCGACACTCTGCTGTGGCCCGGCCGCGACGGCAACATCAAGGTCTACGACTATGTGGCTCCCGCCCGCATGATTTACTGGGGCGCCAGCCAGAAGATGGTCCAGGTGGGGCACCTCAGCCTCGGTGACAAACTGGAGGTGTGGACCTACAAGAAAGGATACACCTATGCGTTGCTGACGGATGGTGAAAATGGTACAAATGGGCTTAATGGAGTGTTCGCCTCCCTGCCCGACAACGACGATCGCTATGTGCCGCCCATGCGGGGCCACTACTATGACATCGTGCCTTTCTGGAGCGATCAACCCGTGCAGCACAAGGTCTACCAACTTAATATCCTCGACAGTAAGAAGCTGCAATACAAGGTCTATAACGGCGAACTCGATGTGAAGCGCGAGGCCGCCGACGAGGAGGGCCGCAGCCTTTACACCTTCACCAACAAGGAAGACATCATGCCGCTGAAGCGCGAGCCCCGTGCCTTAGCCAACAACGACATACAATGCAAGCTGCTCCTCTCCACCAGCCCCGACTGGCAGGCCAAGAGCCGCTGGTTCTTCGGCGTCAACGAGGACTATGGCAGCTTCAAGGCAACCGCCGAGGTGCAGAAGAAAGTCAACGAGCTGCTCCGCGGAGCCAAAGACGAGATGGACAGCATCAGCCGTCTGACCCACTGGGTGGCCGACAACATCCGCTATGCCGGCATCTCGATGGGGCCCGGCGAAGGTTTCACCCTCCACAACCAGGAGATGAACTACACCGACCGTTGTGGCGTGTGCAAGGACAAAGCCTCGACGCTCATCGGATTCCTCCGTGCCGCAGGCTTCAAAGCCTATGCCGCCATGACGATGGCCGGCGAGCGCATCGACCGCATCCCCGCCGACCAGTTCAACCACTCGGTCTGCGCCGTGCAACTGCGCAACGGCCAGTTCGTCATGCTCGACCCCACCTGGGTGCCCAACGTACGCGAACTCTGGAGCAGCGCCGAGCAGCAGCAAGGCTACCTCATCGGCACGGCCGAGGGCTGCGACCTCATGGAGACACCCATCTCACCCGCCGCAAATCACTACATCCGTATCATCGGTGAGAGCGCCATCGACATGGAAGGCACCTTGACCGGCACCATCACCGTCAGCGCCGAAGGCCAAAGCGACGCTGCTGTGCGCGGCGTCTTCAGCGCCCCACAAAGCATGTGGCGCCAGAACCTCGAGCTCGAGCTGCTTCGTGTAGCTCCCACGGCCGAGATTCTCGACATCCAGTATACCGACCCCGACCGCTACCTCGACCACCCCGTCTCCATCACCTATCACTACCGCATCCCCCACTATGCCACCGTCGACAAGAACGTCATCTCTTTCATCCCCCTGAGCGCCCGCAATCTCTTCAGCCGCGCCATGGGCCACCTCTACTTCAACCTCGCTCCCGAAACCCGCACCCAGCCCTTCAGCGACCGTTGCTCGCGTCTGGTCGACATACGTGAAACCATCACCCTTCCCTACGCCCCGAAGCAGTTCCACTATCCCATGGTAGACGGCATTGCCGACCCAGCCGCCAGCTTTGGCTGCGGCTTCCAGATGGACGGCAACAAACTGAGTTTCGGCGAACAGGCCGTCTTCAGCAAACGCATCTACGAAGCCTCCGACTGGCCTGCCTTCCGCGCCAGTGCAAAGGCTCAGACAATGGTTGCCAATACACCCGTCATTCTGACGAAATAGTTAAGAGATAAAAAGAGATTTAGTTATGAAAAAGATATTTTTCGCCGCCGCGATATTTACAATTTTCAGTTTTCAGTTTTCAAGTCTGAAAGCCCAGCAGCCCGACGCAATCTACAAGCTGCTGCGCCATGAATGGACCATCAATGCCGACGGCACCAGCGACTACCACTACCGCCACGAGGTGCAGATACTCCGCAACCGCGCCCTGACAGCCTATGCCGACAAAGGCGAGACCTTCGTTGTCTACAATCCCGACCTCGAGGAGCTGACCATCAACGAGGTGTACACCGTGCAGCTCGACGGCAAGCGCGTCGACATGCCGCAGAACGCCTTCGTCTACCAGCTGCCGTCGGAGTGCGCCGACTGCGGACGCTTCAACCACATGCGCGAACTGGCCATGGTACACACCGGCATGGAGCTGGGGTGTGTCATCGTGGTCGACTACACCATCCATCGCCGCTACAACCTCCTCTACACCAGCGTTCCGCTGCAGCGCGAATGCCCTGTGGAGAAACTCGAGATTGTGGTCAACAACAGCAGCACCTTCCAGGTGAAATACGACACCCTCGGCAGCCAGTATCTGCCAACGGCGGGCCTCAGCAAAACCGTAAGCTTCAAATCTGTTGACGGACAATCGACCAACACTACCGTCTATACATTCAACAATATGCCGCAGGCACCGCGCGAGGCCTATATGCCCACAGACATCGTCCCCATCCTGCGTATCTTCAATGGCAACCCCGAGCACGTTCCCGCTTTCAACCAGGAGCCCTTCAAGGATGCCGCCGACGTGATTGGCACTCTCATGAACGGCGACAACGCCAAGGAGAACATCGCCCATATCCGCGACTATGTGATTGACAACATCCACCTCAACGACATCCATCCCTCGCATCTCGGATACCTCCACTCCACGCCCTTCGAGGTGTGGGCCACGGGCTGCGGCACCGCCATCGACAAGGCCGTCTTCCTCGCCGCCGTGCTCAACCAAGAAGGCTACTCCGCCCGCGTCATGGGCGACAACTACGACCAAGTGGGAGTGATGATCGACACTGTGGAATACCTCCTCGACGTGCGTCGCAAAGGCCCCATCGAAATCAATGGCGAGGCCAAAGATGAGGTAGCCACCTACGACCTCACCAACACCGTCGATGTCTCCGACAAGCTCGACACCCTCGAGGATGGCTTCTACGCCCTCGACGGCTACTTCCCCCTTCCAGGCGAACCTATGATATCCACCTCCAACCTGGCCATGAGCCGCACCACACCCCTCGTGGGTTCGGCCTGCGACCTCAAGAGCGACATCACCTACGTCCTTCCCAAGGGTCTCAAGATGGTAGGTGGCGAAGTGAGCCAGACTCTCGATTTCCCCGGCATCGGCAGTCTTCAGATAAGCGTCAAGCAGAGCGGAAAGAAAATCAAGGTCGTCCGCAACCTCAAAATCGAAAAGAGTGTCATCGACACCGACGAATACGCCCGCTACCGCCAACTGATAGCCACCTGGCAGAATTTCGAGACACAGAAAATATTGCTAAGAGCCAAATAAAAAAAAATCCCGCCGCAACCGCGGCGGGATTTTTTTTGCCCTTATCTCAGCCTCTTGTTGATCACACCGCTGAAAGTCACCGGTGTTTCATCCATTGTGCATGAAAAGCTGAGCACCCCCACGGCAATGGTGCCTTGCAACTTGCGCACCAGATATTCCGGATAGGCTTCATCCTTGAATGTAGGCACGATGTTGTAGCACCAAAGCACCTCGCGCTGAGGCTCGAAATCGACATGAATGTCGGGGATGGTAATATCAATCTTGTAATGACCCAGACGGTCCATGAACACATTGTGGACAAAGATGGTGGCGGTGTCGCCCGTGACGGTCAACTTGACATAGACGTCCTTATGGGTCTCGTTGCCCACCTTCATGGTTCCAATATAGGTCTGAGCCGAAGCCATAAGGCCGGCCAGCATCAGGAGCGAGAAGAACAAAGCGCGTTTCATATTTATTACAGTTTTTATTCTATTTAATAAGGTTGCCCAAAATGTCGCGCGTCAGCTCGCGGGTAATGGTGCGGGTGGCGGCAGAGGTGCTGTTTTTCACAATCTTTTGGGTGGTCGAGGTGCGGCTATTGGTCTTCTTGCCCGTCACCTTGTCGCTGACGGCGGTACCCAATGCCGTAGCCGCTGTGGCGGTGACGGCGGTGATGACAGCCTTGATGACCTTCGAAAAGATGCCGGATTTCTTCTTGGAAGAAGCCTCGGCCTTGGCCGGTTTCTCTGGCTTTTCCTGTTTGACCGTCTTCTCCTGAGGTTCCGGGACCTCCTGCAGTTGAGACTCGCTCTCTTTCAGCAACATCTCAAAGGCACTCTCACGGTCCACCATCTTTTCGTATTTGCCAGCCAGACGGCTGCTGCGGACGATGTCGTTGCGCTGGCCTTCGCTGATGGCGCCAATCTGGCTCAACGGGAAGAGGATTTTGGCACGTTGCACGATGCCGGGGGCACCCTTCTCGTCGAGGAACGAAACAAGAGCTTCGCCGGTCTCGAGGCTGGTGATGGCCTCGTCGGTCTTGAAAGCCGGATTGGGACGGAAGGTGTCGGCAGCGGTTTTCACGGCCTTCTGGTCCTTGGGGGTATAGGCGCGCAAGGCATGCTGCACACGGTTTCCCAGCTGGCCAAGGATATTCTCGGGGATGTCGGTGGGGCTCTGGGTGACGAAATAGATACCCACGCCCTTGGAACGAATGAGACGGATAACCTGTTCAATCTTGTCCACCAGGGCCTTCGAGGTGTCCTCGAAGAGCATATGGGCCTCGTCGAAGAAGAAGACGAGTTTCGGCAACTCCATGTCGCCCACCTCGGGCAGCGTGGAGTAGAGTTCGCTGAGGAGCCACAGCAGGAACGTGGAGTAGAGTTTGGGCTGCATCATCAGCTTGTCGGCCGCCAACACATTCATCACGCCTTTGCCGCCTTCGGTCTGCAACAGGTCGTAGATGTCGAAACTCGGCTCGCCGAAGAACTTCTCGGCGCCCTGGTTCTCGAGCTGCAGCAGAGAGCGCTGAATGGCGCCCACGGTGGTGGCCGAGATGTTGCCGTACTGGGTGGTGTATTCCTTGGCATGCTTGCTCACATAGTCGAGCATCGAACGCAAATCCTTCATGTCGAGCAGCAGCAGGCCGCGCTCGTCGGCGATGCGGAAGACGATGTTGAGCACGCCATCCTGAGTCTCGTTCAATCCCAGCAGGCGCGAGAGCAGCTGCGGACCCATCTGGCTCACGGTGGCGCGGATGGGATGGCCCTGCTCACCGAAGACATCGAAGAAACGCACCGGGCAAGCCTGGAATTCGGGATTGGGAATACCGAAGGAGTCCTTGCGTTTCTCAATGAACGAGCTCATCTGACCCGCCTGCGAGATACCGCTGAGATCGCCCTTCATGTCGGCCATGAAGCACGGCACCCCCGCCTGACAGAACGTTTCGGCCATCACCTGCAGGGTGACAGTCTTGCCGGTGCCCGTGGCGCCGGCGATGAGGCCATGACGGTTGGCCATACGGCCACAAATGGAAAGCGCACCATCGTCACAGTGCGCTATATAAAGTCCTTGTTCTTTGCTAAACATGATAAAATCGCCTGATTCGTTATACTCGCCGACGAAAAGAGGGGATTCGCCGTCAGAAGGTCCAATTGAAGCCCAGCTTCAGCAGAGTGTTCTCCCAACGCAACACGTCGGAGAACGAGTTGAGGCCGGCGTAGAACATCGAAGTGGTGTGTTTCACCGGGTCGATGCCGGAAACCTTCGGGTCGTAGGTCTCGGTCTCGCTGATAAAGCCAACCGACAGGAGGTCGAGCATCAGCTCGGCGCTGAGGTGCTCCGAGAACTCATAGATGAGCGTGGGGCGCACACTCACTCCCCATGTCATGTCGCTGATGTGGTCGTCATAAGGCTCCACCTCGAGATACTCGTTGGGATTGGGATAGTTGGTGGTGACGTAGCTCTCGGTATACTTGTTGGCGCCCAGCATGCGCAACTGACCCTGAAGCATCAGGTTGAAGTGCATGTTGCCGAAGCGGAGGAACTCCCATTTCACCTGCGGGGCGACAAACCAGCCGCTGCGCATCTTGTGCAGTTTGTGGTCGGTGATATTGATGTTCATACCCACCATAGGGTAGAAATAGGTATCGGTGGCCACCAGCGTGTCGAACACACTGTTCACATAGCCGCCCATGACACCCACATAGAGGTTGGGCGACACCTTGTATCCCAACTGGAGGGCTCCCACCATATAGGACGACGTGGTCTTGTCGGCGTTCAGCGTCGTAGTATTCTGCTGCCAATAATAGCCGCCCTGCACGCCAAGCACGAACTGGGCCTGCGAAACCGTGGCAAAAGCCACTGCAACAACAAGTAATGCTATTTTCTTCATATAAGTTAACCTTTTTTTACAAAACATTTCGAAATGCAAAGATACGAAGAAAAAATGAACTATCGGCCCCAAAAAGGAGATTTTTTTTCTTTTTTTACACTAACAGCATAGAATACAGTATTTTACACATCTCCATCGAACCCCTTTCCCAACTTCAAAAAACAGCATTTATAACTAACTGATTCTTAGCACCAAATCCGTATCAAGTCCGACTGAAGTCCGAGTCAACTCCGACCCATCTCCGACCGCGGTCGGAGATGGGTCGGAGGAGGTACGGTGATGACATGGTTTTCGGACAAAAAAAATATTTTTGCGGTATCAATTTTTTTTTGTATCTTTGTCGCCGTAAACCAATGTCTAATCCAAAAGCCTAACACCTGATGGAGAAGAGAATAGGGACAATAACCATACTCATTCGCGACCGCGAAGTGTCGCCTTCCGTCAATCAGATTCTTTCTGAGCACGCCGACATCATATTGTGCCGGCAGGGGCTCCCTTTCCACGACCGTCCGGTGGCCGTGATGTCGCTCATTGTCGAAGGGAGCATGAACCAAATTAACGCCCTCACAGGACCCTTAGGCCGGCTGCCGGGGCTCAGTTGCAAAACGGCTCTGGCTAATTGAAAAATGATTATTGATAATTGAAAATCTTAAAACATAAAACATTATGAGAAATCAAAATTTCATCGATCGCGACAAGCTCTACGGCATGCTGGAGAACAACGCTCCCTCCGAGAGCCAACTGAACGATATCCTCAACAAAGCCCGCAAACTCAAGGGCTTGAACCTCGAGGACGTGGCCAAGCTCCTCAGTGTAGAGGACGAGGCCGGCATCCAGAAGATACTGGACACCGCCGAATACTGCAAGGATGAGATCTACGGCCGCCGCCTGGTGCTCTTCGCCCCCATCTACACCGGCAACGCCTGTGTGAACAACTGCGTCTACTGTGGCTTCCGCAAGGACAACAAATCCTTAAAACGCAAAATCCTCACCCTCGACGAAATCGAGGCCGAGACCCTCCAGTTGCTGCGCATGGGCCACAAGCGCGCCCTGCTCATCTGCGGCGAGAGCCCACGGAACGACGCCAACTACATGGTCGAAGCCATCCGCCGCACCTATGCCGCCAAGGACGAGAAGGGCAGCACCATCCGCCGCATCAACGTCGAGCTGGCTCCCATGAGCGTCGAAGACTATGCCAAGCTCAAGGCCGAGAAGATTGGCACCTACGTCTGCTTCCAGGAGACCTACGACCCCATCGAGTATGCCAAGTTCCACCCCGCCGGCACCCCCAAAGCCGACTACCTCTGGCGTCTCACCTGCATGGACCGCGCCCAGGAAGGCGGCATCAACGACGTGGGCATTGGCGTGCTCTTCGGCCTGGTCGACTACCGTTTTGAAATCCTCGCCATGATGGAGCATGCCCGCCACCTCGAGGAGGACTATGGCTGCGGCCCCCACACCGTCTCCTTCCCCCGTATCGAGCCCGCCGAAGGCACCCCCTTCTCCTTGCCGGAAAATATCCCCCACCCCGTCTCCGACAAAGACTTCATGAAGATTATCGCCATCATCCGCATCGCCATGCCCTACACGGGTATCATCATCTCCACCCGCGAGCGTCCCGAGATGCGCGACAAACTGGTGAAATACGGTGTGAGTCAGATTTCCGCAGCCTCCGAGACCAATCCCGGCGGCTATGAGGAGGACAACAAGAGCAACGAGGCCAAGCCCTACGAGAAGACCGGCAACACCGGTGCCCAGTTCACCCTCGGCGACCACCGCTCGCTCGACGAGGTTATCTCCATGATGATCGACGGCGGCTACATCCCCAGCTTCTGCACCGGCTGCTACCGCAAAGGCCGCGTGGGTGCCGACTTCATGGACCTCGCCAAGCCCGGCCTCATCAAAGAGTATTGCAAACCCAACGCCATGTTCACTTTTAGAGAATACCTCGAGGACTATGCCAGCCCCGAAACCAAGGAAAAAGGCTTGCGCTTGCTGAAAGAATTGACACAAACCTTCTCAAAAGAGGAATTGAAACGTCGTGTCGAGGGCAACCTCTGCAAAATCGGCGACGGAGAAAGAGACCTCTACTTCTAAAACATGTAACAAACATTGTTTCAATATTTTAAGTTGGACTCCAATATTCACATTGGAGCCCAACTTGTTTATTTCCAGCGTCTCAAAGGAAAGAAAATTATGTTAAAATATAAAAAAAATTTGGTCAGTACAAAAAAAGGTTGTATCTTTGCAGCATCAATTTTTAAGAAAATTTAATAAAAGACAAATAACATATTGTTTAACTAAAACCTTAAAAAAATGAAAAAAATTCTTTTGACCCTTGCTCTCGCAGCATTTGCCATGACCGCTAATGCTCAGTTCATTATTGGTGGCAACATCGGAGTCAACCACGCGGGCAACCACGACAAAGATTTCACCGCTGGTTCTACCGCCACCACCGATATTAGCATCATGCCCAAAATCGGCTATCAGCTGAACGAGAACATGCAGATTGGTGCCCAGCTCGGTTGGGACTACACCTACAACCGTGTCTACACCGACCCCGCCGGCAACAGCAAAACCTACAATTCCAACCCCCAGAGCGCTATTGAAATCGATCCTTACTTCCGCTACAATGTGGCCTCTTGGAAGAACTTCACCGTTTTCGCCGAGGCTCAGTTTGGCTTCAGAATGGGTCTTGAGAGCAAAACCCACGCTTTCGTCGATGGTAGCGAAGTGACTGGTTCTCCCGTCAAGAATGGTGACAACTACACCCAGATGGGTCTCCGTGTCATCCCTGGCCTGAACTACTCTCTGAGCGACAAGTTCTCCATGGACATCTATATTGACCTCCTCAGCTTCGTGTGGTTCACCCGCACCGATGCCAACGACAACAACACCCATGGTTGGGGTCTGCAGTGCAACATGGAAGCCCAGGACCTCCAAGCCCACCTGAACAACTTCAGCATTGGCTTCAACTATCACCTCTAAACCATAGTTGACCCAAACAAAAAAAGGAGGGGCCTGCAGGCCCCTCCTTTTTTTTTGTTGCTTTCTCTTTAGGCGTCGGCAAAAACCTTGCCGTCGCTCAGCGTTACTTGGAATTTGGTGTATTCGCAGTGGAAATCGTTCTTCAGGCGATCGAGATAGCGGCGGCTCTCCCAGTGGCACATGGGCAGGTCGTGGAGCAGGCAGTTGCCGCAGGTCTCGGGCGTGGTTGCCGGCACCTCGTGCTGCGTTAGTATCCACTCGAGACACTCGATGGTCAGGCGGCGCATATCCTCGACGCTGTAACTGCCGGTCATAATGACATACATGCCCGTGAGGCATCCCATGGGGCCAACATAGACGACATCGTCTTTGGCGCTTGAGTTGCGGAACCAGGTAGCCATGAGGTGTTCGAGGCTATGCATGGCGGAAGGGGCCACAGCGGGCTCGCGGTTGGGTTCCGTTATGCGGAGGTCGAAGGTCGTGAAGCCCTTGTCGACTCGCGACACATAGATACCGGGCTTCAGATGCGTATGGTCGATGGTGAAACTCTGTATTACTTCCATGATTCAGGTGTTTGTAGTTATAGGTTAAGGCTCATCGGGACTGCGTAGCATCACAATAAAACCCAAACCATTAGTTAATCTATTGTTTCCAGGTATTTCTTCACGAATCTGAAGGACTCGTTGCACATGGAGCCAAGGAAATCCTTCCACTGCTGCTGATGGTTGTCGGTGCGGCCGGGAGTGTCGCTGATGACACGGAGACTGAGGAAAGGCACCTTCATCAAGTAACAGGTCTGGGCAATGGCAGCACTCTCCATGTCGCAAGCCAGACCGTCGACGAAGTTGCGCTTGATGGTGTTCTGTCGCTCGCGGTCGGTGACGAACTGGTCTCCAGTGCATATGAGGCCCGTCACCAAATGGCCGTCGAAGTTCTTAGCCACCTCGAGGGCTGTGTCCAGCATATGCTGGTCTGCATCGTAGCGTGCGGGAAGCCCTTGTACCTGCCCAAGTGGGCAGACGCCGCCAGAGGCAATGCCACCGCAGTCCACATCGTGATAGACTGCCTGCGTGGCGGCGAGCACATCCATCAGCTGCATCATGGGGTCGATACCACCGGCAAGGCCGGTGCTGAGAATGGCGTCGGGATGATGCTCCTGGATGAGGCGCATGGTACCCACGGCGGCGTTCACTTTGCCGATACCACATTGCCACAGCACTATTTCATTATTACCCAAACGACCGGTGTCGCCACCAATGGCGTCGTGCATCTGACGATACTCGATATCCATGGCTATGATAACTCCTATTTTCATATCAATTCACAGTTTATATTTTTGCAAAAATACTAAAAAAATGAGAATTATTGTCATCATGGAAAATAATTTTTTTCAACACGCGTTATATCGTTAAGAACTAACAACTAACAGACATTACAGAAAAGTCATGAAACGCTGGATACGCATCTTCATCATCTCGGTTTTTGCCATTGCGGCTGTGAGTTTGGTGGTTATACAATTCTACCAAACGCGGCGCACTTTCTCCATCAACGACAACATGTTCAACATCGGTGTAGGCAACGCCATGGACGAAGTTGTCAAACAGCTGGGTGGCGACGGCAAGCAGACCTCCGAACAATCCATGGCTTCTTTCAGTTATCAGGAGCTTGACTCCCTAATCGCCGAGCAGCTGCTGCTCAACGGCATCGACATCCATCCCATCGTTGGCCTTTACAACGGCAACGAGCGGTCGTTTCTCTACAGTTCGGACCCTCAGCACGAAAAACAACTCGAAGAATCGCCCTACCGCTACAACTTCCACCCCGTGGGAGTGGTATCCAACAACCAGTTTTTCATCACCCTGGCATTCCCCAGTGCCCAAATGTTCCTCCAACGAAACTCCAACCTTTTCGTTTACATGAGTTTCTTCCTGGTGCTCATCATCGCTGCCATGTTTATCATCTCTTTGCGTGCATTGTCCAACCAACGCAAACTGGACCAGATGAAGTCGGAGTTCATCAACAACATGACGCACGAAATCAAGACCCCGCTGGCCACCATCGGCCTGGCATGTGAGATGTTGCGCGACGAAACCATCTCGCAAGACAGCGCCTCGCGACAGAACTTCATCGGCATCATCAACGATGAGAACCAGCGCATGCGTGTTCTCGTAGAGACAATCCTGCAAAGCGCCAAGATGTCGAACAAGAATTTCCACATCAATCCCAAAGAAATTGACGTGCACCAGATTATCGGGAAAGTGTCACAAAGTTTCGCCTTGACGCTCAGCAATCGCGGCGGCAAGTTGGAGACGCATCTCGAAGCCGACCCGTCGGTCATCGTGGCCGACGAGCTGCACCTCACAAACCTTGTCTACAACCTCATCGACAACGGCATCAAATATTCCACCGAAGCACCCGACATCAAAGTGTCTACAGCCATCGTCGACCATCAGCTCGAGTTGCGTGTCAGCGACCACGGCATCGGCATCTCAAAGGAAGATCAGAAGCACGTGTTCGAGAAATTCTATCGTGTCTCCACTGGCAATGTACATAACGTTAAAGGATTCGGCATAGGACTAAACTATGTGGCCCAGGTGGTAAAACTCCACCAGGGCCACATAGCGCTTGAAAGTGAACTCGGACAGGGGTCGACTTTCATCGTCACCCTGCCGCTCCACTAATTCTTATTTCACAATAAACTTGCCAGCCAGGCTGTTCATGCGATAGATGTAAAGGCCTGCAGGCAGGGCGTCGACACGCACCTCAAGTTTGCCTTCGCCAGCCTGAACACGATAGGTGGCCACGGGGCTACCTTCGATGTTGTAAATCACGAGGTCGGTGGCATTCTCCGTGCTATAGGGAAGCGCGACAGAGCTCACAGCGGGGTTGGGATAAGGCTTGCCAAGATAGGAGTTGCCATCAACATCAGCGATATCAAGGTAACTCGAATCGGGAACCATGCCATTGATGAACTTCTGAGAAAGTTTGAAGTTATAACCTTGACCACTGATGGGCATATAGTTCGTTCCAAGGTTGTACCATCCATTGCTACTGCCATCCCAGCCCCAGTTCATATAGTAGCTGGAAGTGTCCTCTTCCTTGTAGCCGCAGCACACCCAGGCGTGGCAAGCGTCATTACCACTCTGATTAGTAGAAGAGCAAGCACTCATGTAGATCACATTGCTCTGCATTAAATTGTTGCGTATAGCGCCGACGTACGCCCAATCGACATCTCCATTACGGGAAACCAAATAGCCTTTCTTATATTTGAAATAATTATAGGCAGCATCTGGCACATCATAGCTTGATGCTCCGCTCGAGATAGGCGAATAGGCCATCTTCACGGCGACACCTGCGGCATAGCACAGGTGGGCGATTTCATTCATTTGTTCATCGGAGCAGGAAGATACCTGGTTGCCATATTTGTCGGTAGCCCGATTGGGCATCATGTCATAGTTAAACTCTGCCGAGTCGTCAAAATTGTACTTCAGCTGAACATTGGGCATCGTCTCGTCGTCTGTCTCCCGACGGAGCCAGTATTTTGCCATGCCCTGACCTTTTTTGGGGAATTGGTAATAATGGAAAATCTGGGACATGGCGGTAGCCACGCAGCCCACAACAGCGGTATAACCATTGGTGGACACGGGGCAATAGCGATTGTAGGTGGGAACATATTCATTACCCTGACCCCACGACTCAATCATCAGCTTGTGCTGCTGGTCTTTGGTGTCGCCTTTGTAGTTATTGTTCTTCAAAGCCGTCCACACAGGGTCGTCATCATAGTTGTTCTCGGCGTCAAGCATCTGAATCTCGCTCACCATGTCGGAATAGCCTTCCACCCACCATCTCATATTATCGTGGAAAAGCTCAGGATTGAGAGAACCCTCGATATTGTAGGCAATAATGGGATTGATGGTGGTAGTACCAGCCATAATCACCCAGCCGGCACCGGCGCAATTGAAGAAATAGGAGGCCGGAATGTTCAGCGTCTCGTTGTTGATTTGATAAACAAGAGTCAAGTCTTCAGGCGTCCACTTCTCCACCTTATTGTAATAATTCATAAAGTAGGCGGCAGCCGCTCTGGCCTCTTCCATGCTGATGTTGTCGGCCTTGGCGCTATTGATGCCGAAAGCCATCACAAACATTAGTAATGAGGAAATTAGTTTTTTCATTTTTTTATGTTTTTTTTATTATTTCTTATTTTTCGCGGTGCAAAAATACGATTTTTTCCCGACATGGAGAAAAATATTTTTCTTATCTTTTCCTAATTAAGTATCCGGCCTCCACTATTTCTTGCAAAAAAAGCCCGCAGAATTGATTCTGCGGGCTTTTTTGATAGCAGTCAATTGCTTATTCGGCAACAACTTCAATGTTCAGCTCGGCCTTGATCTCTTTGTAGACGTTGACCTTGGCGGTATAGGTACCGACAGTCTTGATAGCGTCGACAGTGATCTGCTTGCGGTCGATGTCATAGTTGTGCTGCTCTTTGAGAGCCTCGGCAACCATGATGTTGTTGACACCACCGAAGAGCTGTCCGTTCTCACCGACTTTGGCGATGATCTTCACGGTCTTGCCGTTGAGGGCAGCCTGCTGGGTCTCAGCGTTCTTGCGGAGGGCTTCCTCCTTGTGGGCGCGCTGGCGCAGGTTCTCGGCGTGGATCTTCTTGTTGACAGGGGTGGCGATGATAGCCATGCCCATGGGAAGAAGATAGTTGTTGGCATAGCCGTTCTTCACGTTGACGATTTCGTCCTTGTAGCCCAAGTTGGCCACATCTTGCTTAAGTATGATTTCCATCTATTCTTCCTCCTAATTTTATTTAAGACAATCGGCGACGTAGGGCATCAGGGCGATGTGACGGGCGCGCTTGATAGCCTGCGACACTTTTTTCTGGTACTTGTTCGAGGTGCCGGTAATGCGACGGGGCAGGATCTTGCCCTGCTCGTTGACAAACTTCAGCAGGAAGTCGGCATCCTTATAGTCGATATACTTGATACCGAGCTTTTTGAAACGGCAATATTTCTTACGCTGAGTCTCCACAGCGATAGGGGTCAAATATTTGATTTCGGTCTCGTTAGCCATAATTCTTCTTTTCTTTACTGGTTAGACATTTATGCCTCGGCGGGAGCTTCGGCGGCTTCGGCCTTTTTGGCGCGCTTTTTCTCGTTGTAGGCCACGGCGTGTTTGTCGAGGCTCACGGTGAGGAAGCGGAGCAAACGCTCGTCGCGTTTGTAGGCAACCTCGAGGTCGTTGATGACGCTACCCTCGGCCTTGAACTCAATGAGATAATAGAAGCCGGTGGTCTTCTTGCGGATAGGATAGGCCAGCTTGCGCATGCCCCAGTTGTTCTCGTACACAATCTCGGCACCCTTTGAGGTGAGCAGATCGACGTACTTCTTTACCGTTTCCTTCATCTGTTCTTCAGACAAAACGGGAGTTGCAATGAAAACGGTTTCGTACTGTTTTACCATTACTTTGTTTGTTTTTGTTTGTTAATTGTTATTATTTAAACAAAAAAAAGACAGGCACATGTCCTGTCTTTTCTTTTGAGCCACTTTGCGGACTCGAACCGCAGACCTACGCATTACGAATGCGTTGCTCTACCAACTGAGCTAAAGTGGCCTTCGGCGGGTCGCACAATTGCGAGGGTTTGTGTCGGGGTGAGAAGACTCGAACTTCCGGCCTCCACGTCCCGAACGTGGCGCGCTAGCCAACTGCGCTACACCCCGCGATAAGTGTCCTGGCAGGGATTCGAACCCTGGACCCATTGATTAAGAGTCAATTGCTCTACCAGCTGAGCTACCAAGACATTTTCTCTTTCGCTTGTGTTCCAGCAACGTGCATCGGCCTCTGGGGAGGCATCTTTTCGGACATGGGCTTTGCCGCTGCTGCAGCATTTCAAATTACTCTTTTTTTGAGCGGAAAACGAGACTCGAACTCGCGACCCCGACCTTGGCAAGGTCGTGCTCTACCAACTGAGCTATTTCCGCATGCGGTTCTTGCGCTTCGGTACTCCGGGTGGGACTTGAACCCACACGCCCTTGCGGGCAAGGGATTTTAAGTCCCTCGTGTCTACCATTCCACCACCAGAGCCTTTCTCTCTGATTTTGGAGACCTGAGCGGAAAACGAGACTCGAACTCGCGACCCCGACCTTGGCAAGGTCGTGCTCTACCAACTGAGCTATTTCCGCATCGCATTTTTCACCATTTCAATTCACTCTTTTGCTCTCTTTTTATCCTCGAAAGCGGGTGCAAAAGTACGAACATTTTTGGAACTGACAAAATATTTTTTATTTTTTTGTCACAATTTTTTTAATTTCGTTCAGTTTCAGCAGCGCTTCTATAGGCGTAAGTGTATCGATATCAATATTTAATATCTTATCCTTAATCTCGAGCAACGTCGGGTCGTCGAGTTGTATAAAACTGAGTTGGCAGCCAGCCAAATTGTCATTTTTTTGTATCAGTTTTGCATTTTTCGACCCCTTCCCGTCGCCTTCCGTTGCACGTGCATTTTTCTCCTCGAGCATCTGCAACATGGCGCTGGCGCGGTTGAGCACCTGCGGCGGCATGCCTGCCAATCGGGCCACATGGATACCGAAACTGTGTTCGCTGCCGCCGGGCACCAACTTGCGCAGGAAGATGACACGCCCGTCTATCTCCTTGACACTCACATGGTAGTTGTGTATGCGCTCAAACTGCTGCTCCATCTCGATGAGTTCATGGTAGTGGGTGGCAAACATCACCTTGGGACGAGCCTTCTTGTTCTCGTGCAAGTACTCCGTGATGGCCCAGGCTATGGAGATTCCGTCGTAGGTCGATGTGCCGCGCCCAATCTCGTCAAGAAGCACCAAGCTCCTGTCGCTCACATTGTTGAGGATACTGGCCGTCTCATTCATCTCCACCATGAAGGTCGATTCGCCACTACTTATGTTATCGCTCGCGCCCACGCGCGTGAATATCTTATCGACGATGCCCACCGTGGCACGCTTGGCAGGGCAATAGCTGCCCATCTGTGCCAGCAGCACAATGAGTGCCGTTTGGCGCAGCAGGGCCGACTTACCGCTCATGTTGGGGCCTGTGATGATTACAATCTGGTTGGTCTCCGTGTCGAGAGTCACGTCGTTGCTCACATACTGTTCTCCCGGAGGCATTTGCGTCTCGATGACAGGGTGGCGTCCTTCGAGGATAAGGAGTTTGTTCTCCTCAGTGAGTTCGGGGCGGCAATAGCCTCCCACCAGTGCCACTTCTGCAAAACCCTGCAGGCAGTCCAGTCGCGCAACTATCTGTGCGTCATATTGTATAGGCTGCACATATTCGGTTACTGTGGCCATCAGTTGGGCAAACAGCTGTGCCTCAAGGGCCAGCATACGTTCCTCGGCGCCGAGGATTTTATCCTCGTATTCCTTCAATTCGGGCGTGATGTAGCGCTCGGCATTGGTGAGTGTCTGGCGGCGCACCCAACCCTCGGGAACCTTGTCCCTATGGGTGTTATAGACTTCGAAGTAATAGCCGTAGATATTGTTGAACCCCACCTTGAGCGACGGGATGCCTGTAGCCTCGCTCTCACGCTGCTGCAGGCCCGTCAGGTATTCCTTGCCCGAGCCGGCCATCGAGCGCAGCTCGTCAAGCTCGGCATTGACACCACTCGCAATCACTCCGCCCTTCTCCACCTTGACAGGCGGTTCCTCTTTGATTTCGCGACCGATACGTTCGGCCAGCGAAGCACAGGGGTTGAGTTGCTCGCCGAGAGCGGCTATAGGACCGGAACCATTGGCACACAACAACTTGACCTGAGCCACGGCATCGAGTGCACGTTTCAGCTGCAGCATCTCACGGGGATTGATGCGACCCACGGCGGCCTTGGTAATCAATCGCTCCAGGTCGCCGATCTCCTTGACAAACCCTTGCAGGCGCTGACGCAACTCACCGTCGCGCAGCAGGGCGTCGACCACACCGAGGCGTTCCTCGATGGCGGCAATCTCCTTCAGTGGCATCAGCACCCAGCGCTTCAGCAACCGGCCACCCATGGGAGTAAGTGTCTGGTCTATAACATCAAAGAGCGTGCGTGCATTCTCGTTGGGCGACGAGACGAGTTCCAGGTTGCGCACCGTAAACTTGTCGAGCCACACATAACGATCCTGCTCCAAACGGCTCAGCCGTGTGATATTTTGTGTCCTATCGTGCTGAGTGTCCTGCAAATAATAGAGCACCGCTCCGGCGGCAATGATTCCCATGTCCAGATCCTCCACGCCAAAGCCCTTGAGCGACGAGGTGCCAAACTGTTTCAGCAACAACTCGTGGGCAAAATCGGGAGCAAAAACCCAGTCATCGAAGGTGTTAGTATAGTATTTTTCAGCAAATTGTTCCTGGAACCAACGCAGCTTCTTCCTTTGCACCACCACCTCGGAGGGTTTGAAGCTGGTGAGCAGCTTGTCAATGTAGCCGAGGTCGCCCTGCGCCACATAGAACTCGCCTGTGGAGACATCCAAAAAACTGATACCATGAACCTTGTCCGCCAAGTGCAGGCCGCATAGGAAGTTGTTCTCCTTCACCTCGAGCACCATGTCGTTATAGGCCACACCGGGGGTCACCAGCTCGGTGATGCCGCGCTTGACGAGGCCTTTGGCAGTCTTCGGATCCTCCAACTGCTCGCAAATAGCCACCCTCATGCCAGCCCTCACCAATCGCGGAAGATATTGTTCCAAAGCATGGTGCGGAATTCCAGCCAGGTCGGTATACTCGCCGCCGCCAGCCATCTTGCGCGTCAAGGTGATGCCCAGCACCTGCGACGCCTTGCGGGCGTCGTCGCCGAAAGTCTCGTAGAAGTCACCCACGCGGAAGAGAAGCATCGCGTCGGGGAAACGCTTCTTCAACTCGGCATGCTGCTTCATCAGCGGCGATTCGGTGTCGGATTTCTTGGCCATCTGCTGTTCAAAAATTCAAAATGCAAAAGTACACATTTTTTCTCACACGCCGGTCGAACCCTCTCAAGTTTTTATAAACAAAATGTTAAAATCAACACCCCTTCCCCACCCTGTCAACACCTACCGTGGTAGGAGTTGGTAGGGAGTTGGTAAGGAGTTGGTAGGTAGTTAACACCTATCAGGTACAATGAGTTACGCTTTCTTTCATCATTTCGGGGCAAAATGTTAAAAAAATGCCGTTTGGTGAGGGAAAAATAAACCCTCGGACAATATTATTGTTTCGTGCGCGTTATTATAAAATACAAAAAAAAGATTTATTAAACACAAACAAGAATCCCCAATGAAAACGATGAAACGTTATCTTATGCGCATGCTGCCCGCAATGGTGGCGGCCGCCATGTTCATGGTCTCCTGCTCGTCGGCATCCGACGAAGGGGCCTTCATTCCCAAAAATGCAACCGACGTGATGCACATCGACCTGGCATCGCTGTGGAAGAAAGGCGACCTCTCCAATGCCGACAACCTGCAGATGGTGAAGAGTTTGCGCCAGCACCTGCAGAGCAGCGACAATGGTTCGGACAAGCTATTGGAAGCCATCCTCAAGGACCCCTCGTCGTGCGGCATCGATTTCCGCCAACCGGTGTGCAGCTTCCACGAGCCTGCCGCCGAGGATTTTCCCGGAATCGACTACTGCGCAGTCATCGCCAAGATGCAGAACCGCAGCAAGTTCGAACAGTTCTTGGCCAATCTTGAGGAGGTTCTTGGCAACAAGGTCGAGCGGAAGGACACCCTCGGCCTGACAACCATTGATTTGGGTGAAACAGAACTCCTTGCCTACAACGACGACAAAATCTTCTTTATCGAGAACTATCCCGAGCTGCTCATGAACATGGACGAATTCGACGGCAAAGTGCTCAGCTCCATCCAATATGTCGACAAGCTGATGAAACTCAAGAAAGAAGAGAGCATGGCCAGCAACAAATATTTCGACAAATACCTCGCCGAGCGCAAGGATTTCAGCTATTTCATGTGCTACGGCAACCAGCTACTGACCTCGGCCAACCCGATGTTCAACCTCCTCCTGCAATTCTACAACGAGAAGTCCCTCGAGCAGTTCAAAGAGGCCTCGATGTGCATCTACGGCTCGTTCGAGAACGGACGACTTGAAATCACCAGCAAGAGCTACGGTATTCCCGAGGAGTTGCAAAAGTTTGGTACACAGAAGTTCAACGACGGGCTCCTCGCCTACCTGCCGGCCCAGACCCTTGCCGCCGCCACCTTTAGCGTCGACATGGAAGCGATGGCCAAATTCCTCGATGCCATGAAGGACGAAGACCTGAGCCTCGACGAGCCCCTCGGCATCAAGGAATACACCCTCCGCGACCTCATGAACGCCCTCGGTGGCAGCCTGGCCGCCAGCTTCTACGGCATGCAGGAGGGCACGCCCTACTTTGCCGCCGCCGTCGACATAAAAGACAACAAAGTAGCCCGCGACCTTCTCAACGAGTTGGCCGTCAACAACGGCAATGTCTACACCTTCGACTTCTTCCCCGCCATGCAACTGGTTCTCAACGACAAAGTGGCAGTCCTCTCGACCGACCCCTCCGTCATTGCCAACGCCCAGGCCGGCGGCAAGAGCAACGGTCTGATGACCATTGCCGACGACGCCAAAAAAGGCAACTACCTTTATATGGACCTCAACCTCGAAAACTGGCCCATCGAGTTGCTTGACCTCATTGGACTGAACAACAATCCCATAGTCGAGGCTATTTTCTCCATGCTCGACCGCATCGAGGCCAAGAATATCGACGAACAGAACGGCAAAGCCTGCATCTTCTTCACCAACGACAAAGTCAACAGCCTGGCATTCATCCTCCAGGAGGTCGACAAAATGATGTAAACACACCGTGCTGATAGAGCTCCACAACCTGAAACCGAAATATATGTCGGAATTGGAGGTTTCCGGTTCCGACATATATCTGCAGCCCACAGTAAAATTCGAGCGTGGTCGGAAATATATGGTCTGCGCCCGTTCGGGCCATGGCAAGACCTCGCTGCTCAACTTCATCTACGGCAGCAACAACGCCTATGACGGCGCCGTCCTCTTCCACGACGACGACAGCACGCCACTGGAGCGCCGCCGCCGCAAGTTGAGCTACCTCTTTCAGGACCTGCGTCTCTTCCCCGAGCTCACAGCACTTGAAAATGTGCAAATTAAAAACAATTTAACGGGATACAAAAGCATGGCACAGATTGAAGCCATGCTCGACCAGGTGCTGTCACCCGAGAAGAAGCATCAGCCTGTAGCCACCCTCTCACTGGGGCAGCGCCAAAGGGTGGCGGCGGTGAGGGCACTATGCCAGCCTTTCGAGTTCCTGCTGATGGACGAACCCTTCAGCCATCTCGACCTCGAAAGCTCACAGGCCGTGGCAGCCTTGGTTCTCAGCGAGGTAGAATCGCAAGGCGCCGGGCTCATCGTCACCGCCCTCGACCCCATCGGACTCTTCCCCTTCGATGTCACACTCAACCTTTGAGCCATGCTGAAACGACTGCAACGCAAGACCCTCATCCCCACCCAGATTGCCGGCTATGCCGCCACGTTGCTCGTCGGCGCCGCCATCGTCATGCTGGCCTGCCAGCTCTATGCCGACCTGCGGCCGCTGCTCACGCAGCAGACCGACGTCTTCCGCGGCCACGCCATCACCCTCTCGAAAAATGTCGGCGCCCTGCAGTCGCTCAACAAACGCGGCATCTATTTTACCGAACGCGAGATAGAGGAACTTGAGCGGCAGCCTTTTGTAGCCCAAGTAGCGCGCTTCACCTCCTCGGGATTCCACACCAAGGCTTCCATCAACTTCGCCGGGCAGGGGCTCTATACCGACCTCTTTTTCGAAGGCGTGCCCGACCGCTATATCGATGTGCGCAGCGAAGAATGGCGTTGGGATTCCACCTCCAACTTTATCCCCGTCATCATTCCCGAGGACTACCTGAGCCTCTACAATTTCGGCTTTGCCGAGAGCCAGTCGCTACCCGTCATCTCGAAGGGTACCGTCGAGCAGGTGTCGTTCACCATCGACCTCGACGGCAACGGCCGCCACCGCTCATTCCGCAGCCGCATCGTAGGCTTCTCGGGCAAAATCAACACCATCCTCGCCCCCGAGGAATTCCTCGAATGGGCCAACCGGGAATTCGGCAGCGCCGCCACCAACCCTCCTTCACGATTGCTTGTAGAGCTCGCCGACGCCTCCGACGAACGCATCCCCCGTTTCATGGAAGAGCACAACTACAGCATCAAACAAGACGAGCTGGAGAGTAGCAAGATGGTCTTCTTCTTCCGTGCGGCGATGGCGTTCCTGCTTACCGTGGCGCTTATCATCATCGCCCTCTCGGTGGCTTTCATCGTCATGAGCCTCAACGTCATCGTGCAGAAAAACCACGACCTCTTCTGTAACCTATATGCCATTGGCTACTCGCCGCAGCAGATGGCCCGCTTCTACCGCCGCACCGTAGGCATCATCACCGTTGCCGACATGGTGGCAGCCACAACAATAGCTCTGATACTTAGAAGTCTGTATGTAGGAAAGCTGTCGACGGTATTCACCCTTGAAGGCTCTGTGTGGCCCATCGTCATCGCCGCCGCCGTGCTAACGGCAGCTCTTATCGGCATCTATAATTATATCATCCTGAAAACCATCCGCGGCACCGTCGAGCCCTAACCAACGTACCGGGACACAGGGCCAAAGTCGAAGCCGTCGACCACTACACGGTTTTTCGTGCTACGGCCAAGAAAGCAGCAGTTGAGACGTGCCTCATCCATCTTGAGGAGGAAAGCGTCGTCCCGGCTCTCGGGCAATGCCACAATATAACGTCCCGGCTCCTCGCCAAAGAGGAAAGCATCCAGGCGCACCTCACGCGGCACCAGAATGTCATAGCCCGAAGGAGCCGTGAAGCGCAACAGCGAGCAAAAAACGCCCCCTTGTCCCACAGGCATCTCCGCCAGCACCATCTCGTTGGCAATCAATGCCGACAGAATCATCTCGATATATTCGCAGTCTTCTTTGTGGCCTGTAGCGGCCATAGGCTCGCTGACCAAATGCAGGCAGCGCCGCGCATACTCCGAGTCGGCAAACTCGCTGCTCACATTGCCCACCATGTAGAGGAGCATCCCGGTGGGAAATTGAGAATTGAGAATTGAGAATTGAGAATTCTTGCAGAGATCGCGGGCCACGTTCAGGCATTCCTTAACCTTGGGTTCGCGTATGGCCTTGTGGTCGGCATCGCCCGAGTAGAGGTAGTCGTTGCGCTCCACCACATGGTGCTGGCCGCGCAACCATCCGTAAAGACTTTGCTGTTTGCCGTTGCTCTCCCACATGGCCAAGAGGGTCGACAGCTCGTCGATGGTGGGCTGTCGGCCAACGATGTCAAGCACCTCGTCGAAAGCCTGTCGCGAGATGCCCATAGCCTCCACCTGCTCGAAATCAATCGTCGGCTCGTTCATCTTTCAGCTTCTCAAACAAGGCCTTGCAGCCGGTATAGATATCATCCCAGGCAATGTTGAACTTTCGTGTGTACCACGGGTCGGAGACATCGCGGTGATGGTGCCGTGTATCGCTCTCGGGGGTGTGGTCGAGCAGCAATGAAAGTTTCCCTTCGGGATCGCCACCGAAGAGTCGCCGCATATTGAGCAGGTTTTGTGCATCCATGCCTACAATCATGTCCCACCGCCCATAGTCCTCCGGCGTCAAACAGCGTGCCGTCTTGCCGGGGCAACCAATGCCATGCTCTGCCAGTGCGCGTTTGGCCAAGGGATAGACCGGATTGCCCTCCTCCTCGTCGCTCGTGCCAGCCGAAGCTATCTCGAACACCTCCTCCAGACCTGCCGTGCGTACAAACTTCTTCATTACGAATTCGGCCATCGGGCTACGGCAGATGTTTCCGTGACAGACAAAAAGTATCCTTTTGCTCATTGCATAAACTTATTATACGGTATACACGACTTTCTGTTCATGGTGCAAAAATACGATTTTTTTTTTATATTTAATGCATTATTTGTATATTTGCATTGTACATAAACTATCTCGGCACCATGCTAAACATTGAAAGACAGACATTACCGACCGAAAAAGACGAACAATTTATGCGCGAGGCCATCCGGCTTGCCGACGAGAGCGTGGAGCGCGGTGGCGGTCCCTTCGGCGCCGTCATCGTCAAGAATGGCGAGATTGTTGCCCGCGGTACCAACAGCGTCACCCTCGACAACGATCCCACAGCCCATGCCGAGGTGAAAGCCATCCGCGAGGCCTGCCGTGCCCTCGGCACCTTCAGCCTCGACGGTTGTGTCCTCTACTCCTCCTGCGAGCCCTGTCCCATGTGTCTCGGAGCCATCTACTGGGCCGGCATCAGCCGCATCTACTACGGCAACAATCGCCGCGACGCCGCCGACATCCACTTTGCCGACGACTTCATCTACGACGAGCTCGCTCGTCCGCTCGACCAACGCACCCTCCCCATCACTCCCCTCCTGCGCGATGAAGCACTCCATACCTTCCGCCGCTGGGACCTGAAAACCGACAAAATCGCATATTAACATAATATACCTCACCCATGAAACATTTACCATTCATCCTTCTCGTCCTGCTCCTCAGCACCATGACGGTGGCATGCGGCAGCAAGACCTCCGAGACCGTCGCCGAGCCGTCGCCCGAGATGCAGTCGGCCGACTTTGTCAACATCACCGACGTGGTGCCCGACGTCATCCTCGAAATACGCTACTTCGGCACCTACAACTTCGTCGGCGCCCGCATCGACGGCTATCTCCAGCCTACCGCTCTCCTCACCCGCCAGGCCGCCGACAGCCTGAAAGCTGTCAACGACGACCTCGTGAAGCAGGGCTACCGCCTCAAAATCTACGATGCCTACCGTCCCCAGATGGCAGTCGACCACTTCGTGCGCTGGGGAAAGAACCTCGACGACACCCTCATGAAGCAATACTTCTACCCCCAAGTGGACAAGAAAGACCTCTTCCGTCTGGGCTACATTGCCACACAGAGCGGCCACTCACGTGGCTCGACACTCGACCTAACTCTCTTCGACATGCACACGGAGAAGGAGGTCGACATGGGCGGCACCTTCGACTGGTTCGGCCGAGAGAGTCATCCCGACTGCCAGGGCGACCTCGACAAAGGCATCTATATCGCGTATGACAACGTCGACACCATCACTGCCGAGCAGTTCGAGAACCGCATGCTCCTGCGCCGCGCCATGATGGCCCACGGCTTTAAGCCCTACGACTGCGAGTGGTGGCACTTCACCCTCAAAAACGAGCCCTACCCCGACACCTACTTCCAGTTCCCCGTCCGCGAGTTATAAAAAAAGAGAGAGGCATCCGTTTGAATGCCTCTCTCTTTTTCCAAGTATATCGCAAGGGGTTGTCGTCCGGCGTTTATTCTTTGACGCGGATTTTCTTCTCCTTGATACGGGCCTTCTTACCGGTGAGGTCGCGCAGATAGAAGATGCGGGCGCGGCGCACGGCACCGTGCTTGTTGACGTCGATCTGCTCGATGAACGGACTGGCGAAGGGGAAGATACGCTCCACTCCGACGCCGTTGGTGACCTTGCGGACAGTAAAGGTTTCAGTGGCTCCGCTTCCACTGCGCTGCAGCACAACGCCCTGGAAGTTCTGGATTCTCTCTTTGTTTCCTTCCTTAATCTTGTAATGGACAGTGATGGTATCGCCAGCCTTGAACTCGGGGAACTCCTTGCGCTCCACCAGGTTCTCTACAAATTGCATTAATTCAGTTTTTCCCATGACAAATAGACTTTTTATAGGTTAATAAACTACTTTACCATCTTCACAACGGCGCTGAAAGCCTCGGGATTGTTCATGGCGAGGTCGGCAAGCACCTTGCGGTTAAGCTCGATGTTGTTCTTGTGAAGATTGCCCATAAAGACGGAGTACGAGATACCGTTGATGCGGCAACCGGCATTGATACGGTTGATCCACAGCGAACGGAATTCGCGCTTCTTGTTCTTTCTGTCGCGGTAGGCGTAGGTCTGACCTTTCTCCCACTTGTTCTTGGCGACGGTCCATACGTTTTTACCTCTGCCCCAATAACCTTTGGTGCGGTTGAGGATTTTCTTTCTGCGTGCTCTCGAAGCAACGGCATTGACTGATCTTGGCATAGATTCTTAATTGTTTTTTCATTTAGGCGGCAGCCCGGTGGCCGGTGGCGCTAACCTGCTGCGCTTGTTTGCTCTAAATAATGGTTAATAACTCCTGTTTCTTTTACGCTAAAAGCATACGTTTGACGCGCTTCTCGTCGTCACGGCTCACGAGGGCGGTGTGGTCGAGGTTGCGTTTCTGGGTCGTCTCCTTTTTGGTCAGGATGTGACTGTGGTAAGCATGCTTGCGCTTGATTTTACCGGTGCCGGTGAAGGTGAAACGCTTCTTGGCAGCGGCTTTTGTCTTCATTGTAGGCATTACTTTACTGTTTTTTTTGTTAGACTATATTTTGATATACTTGGTTTACTTTTTCGGCGCGATAATCATGAGCATGCGCTTGCCTTCGAGGCGCGGCATCTGCTCGGGCTTGCCGTATTCCAGCAGGGCCTCGGCAAACTTCAGCAACTGCTGCTCGCCCTGCTCCTTGTAGACAATGGAGCGGCCGCGGAAGAAGACGTCGACTTTGACCTTGTTGCCCTCCTTGAGAAAGCGGATGGCGTGGTTGAGCTTGAACTCAAAGTCGTGGTCGTCTGTCTGAGGGCTGAGGCGTATCTCCTTGATGACAATCTTGGTCGAGTTGGCCTTGCGTTCCTTCTCACGTTTCTTCTGTTCGTAGAGGAACTTCTGGTACTCGATGATTTTGCACACCGGCGGGTTGGCCTGCGGCGAGATCATCACCAGATCCAGACCCTGGTCGTAGGCGCGGCGCAAAGCCTCCTTGGTGTTCATGATGGCGGGTTCCATGCCCTCGCCTACCACACGCACCATCGGCACGTCGATACGTTCGTTGATGATGTGTTCAGGCTCTTTGCGGACCGGGCCGCGGTTCCTGCCGGCATTGGCGGCGGGATAGCTGGGTTTGAAAGGTGCTGCTATAACTTTGTTCTCCTATTTTAAATTAGCAACTAATTAATTCTCTTATTTTTATATATTTTTTCCTCTATACAATCGAACTGCAAAGATACAACTTTTTTACAAATTGGAAGATTTTTTTTATTATCAAAGGCCTATTCACCGTTAAGCGCGGGGCGAGAGGGCCTTGGTGTCGATATCTTCCTTGATCTCGGCAATGAAGTCAGCCAGCTTAGTGGCACCCTTGTCGCCGGCCTTGCGGTTCCACACGGAGACGACGTTCTCGTCCTGCTCCTTCTGGCCCACGATGAGGGCGTAGGGGATGCGCTGCAGGCGCAGGTCGCGCAGCTTGTAGCCAATCTTCTCGGCGCGCTCGTCGACCGACGAACGCACGCCGGCCTTCACCAGCTCGGCGTTGACAGCGTTGGCATAATCCATGAACTTCTCCGAGATGGGGAGCACCCTCACCTGCTCGGGGCAGAGCCAAGTGGGGAAGGCTCCCTCGTATTTCTCCACCAGCCAGGCGAGCGTGCGCTCGTAGCATCCGATGCTGGTGCGATGGATGACGTAGGGGCGTACCTTGTTGCCGTTCTGGTCGATATAGAACATGTCGTAGCGCGGAGCCAGCAGGGCGTCCCACTGGATGGTGATCATGGTGTCCTCCTTGCCGTAGACGTTCGAAGCGTTGATGTCCACCTTGGGGCCGTAGAAGGCGGCCTCGTCGTCGTCCTCGACGAAGGGGATGTTCAGCTCGTTGAGGATGTCGCGGATGTGCTGCTGGCTGGCCTCCCAATCCTCGGCGGTGCCGATGTATTTCTTGGTGTTGGCGGGATCCCACTTCGAGAGGTGGTAGGTCACGTCGTCCTGCAGACCGAGGGTCGTCAGGCAGTATTTAGCCAGGGCCAGGCACTTCTTGAACTCCTCCACCATCTGGTCGGGGCGCACAATGAGGTGGCCCTCCGAGATGGTGAACTGGCGCACGCGCGTCAGGCCATGCATCTCACCGCTGTCCTCGTTGCGGAACAAGGTCGAGGTCTCGCTGTAGCGCTTGGGCAGGTCGCGGTACGACTTGGGAGAGGCCTTGTAGACGAAATACTGGAACGGGCAGGTCATGGGGCGCAGGGCAAGCACCTCGGGATCCTCGGGGTCGCCGATGACAAACATGCCGTCGCGGTAGTGCTGCCAGTGGCCCGAGATCTCGTAGAGGTCCTTCTTGGCCATGAAGGGGGTCTTGGTGCGGATATAGCCCCACTCGTTGTCCTCCAGGTCCTCAATCCAGCGCTGCATGGTTTGCACAATCTTGGCACCCTTGGGGAGCAACAGCGGCAAACCCTGTCCGATGACGTCGACGGTGGTGAAGAGTTCCAGCTCGCGGCCCAGCTTGTTGTGGTCGCGGTTCTTGATGTTCTCCAGGTATTCCATGTGGGCCTCGAGGTCCTCCTTGCTGAAGAAGGCCACACCGAAGATGCGCGTCAGCGACTTGCCGTTGCGGTCGCCGCGCCAGTAGGTGTTCGAGTTAGCAATGAGCTTGAAGCCCTTGATGAGACGGGTGTTGAGCAGGTGGGGACCCGAGCAGAGGTCGACGAAGTCGTCCTGGCTGTAGATGGTGATGCGGGCGTCGGGGGCGATGGCGTCGAGGAGCTCCAGCTTGTAGGGCTCGTTCTTCTCGGTGAAGATGGCGCGGGCCTCGTCGCGCGACACAATCTTGCGCTCCAGGCGAGTGGCTTTCTTGATGATGGATTTCATCTCCTTCTCAATGGCGTCGAGGTCCTCGCGGTTGAAGGGACGGAAGTCGAAGTCGTAGAAGAAACCCTTGTCGGTGGCGGGGCCGATGGTGATCTTGGCCTCGGGGAAGAGGTGCTTCACGGCCTCGGCCATGATGTGGGCAGTGGTATGGCGGAGGACAGCAAGCGATTCGGGGGCGTTCTTGTCGAGAAGTTCAATCTCGCAATCCGCCTCGACAACATCTCTCAGATCCACCACGTTGCCGTCGATTTTCGCAGCGCAGTAGTTGTTCAGTTCCTCGGGCTTAAGCTTCAGAATCATATCGATAATGGAGCTCGGAGCCTCGCTCTGGAACATGCCTAACGGTTTGATATTCACGTTCATATTTATAAATTTTATCTATTTATTTACACTCTTAATCGAACTGCAAAGATACAAATTAATTTTCACATGCGTGCAAAAAAAGGCGAAATTATATTTATTTAACGTCAGATTTGCATTTTTCATCTCGCCGAAAATTCCCGCCGTCCCAAGTGGCTATTTTCCAGGCTCGGAGAGCGACCACCTCTTACTCCCCTCTTACTCCTCTCCTACTCCTCCATTTGTTAAATCTTGCGTTAAAAAGAGTTAAAAAATCGGGAAGTACCGCCAAAACAGGGGTATGGGCCTTATATTACATAGACCGGTTCGGGAATGGCCGGACCGCAAAAATACGAATTAACAATTAAAAACCAAACAATTATGGCAAAACAAACGAATGGACTCTTGGGCGGCTACATCGGGAAGGTCGGTCCCGTGGTGGGCTATCAATGGAAAGGGGTGTGGTGTGTGCGGTCGCAGCCGCGAAAGGTACACAACCCGCGCACCGAAGCACAGCAGGAGCACCGTGCAATGTTCCGCGAGGAGGTGCGTCTGGCGGGCAAGATGCGGTGGGCCGTGAACATCGGCTTCAAGACGCTGAGCGACGCGATGGACATGACGGCGCAGAACCTCTTCGTCAAGGCTAACCAGCAGGCGTTCAGGACCTTGAACGGCCACTTCGCAGTAGACTACCGCCACCTGCAGGTCAGCGCCGGGCCGGTGGCGCCGGTGGCCGTCACCGAGGTGGTACGCGACGAGCACAACGTGCTGACTGTCAAGTTCGAGAAGAACCCCTTGCACATGCCGGCCGACAATCACGACAACGTCTACGTCTGGGTGTGGAGCCCGGAGGTGGGTGCGGGCTACCTGACCAACCCCGTCTACCGTCGCATGAAACGACTGAGCACGGTGCTCCCCGACTATCTGGAGGGAACGGAGCTGCACGTCTACGCCTTCGCGCAGAACGAGCAGGGCGACTGCTCGAACACCGCCTACGGCGATGCTGACAGCGGCCTGGACACAAGCGAGTGGGATACCCTCAACAATCTGGACATCTATGACTTGCAAAACGATTCGATGGTAGGCAGATGGGGTGGATTGGACTGTGACCCCAGGGGGCTTCCGGCCCCGGAGGAGCAGGGTTCCGGCGGCCGGCCGGCGACCTGACAGGGAGGTGGCCCCGAAGGCGGGTTCGTCGGCTTTTGAAAAAAGATTTTCCTATATTGAAAATATTTATTATATTTGCAATCTAAAGTTAATGATTGATTAAACAATAAATAGTTGATAATGAGACCTGATTTTTCAAAAGTCGATATCCGCGCCGTGGAAAAAGGGCGCGAAACGTTCGAGAAATGGGAAAAAGAGAACCATATTGAGAAGAACTGGAAGACTCCAGAGCAGATCGATGTGAAGCCCGCCTATGGCAAGAAAGACCTCGAGGGCATGGAGCACCTGAACTATGCCGCCGGTATCGCGCCTTTCCTGCGCGGACCCTACTCGACGATGTATGTGATGCGTCCGTGGACCATCCGCCAGTATGCCGGTTTCTCGACTGCCGAGGAGAGTAACGCCTTCTACCGCCGCAACATCGCCGCCGGACAGAAGGGATTGAGCTGCGCCTTCGACTTAGCCACACACCGCGGCTACGACTCGGACCACGAGCGCGTGGTGGGCGACGTGGGCAAGGCCGGTGTGGCTATCGACAGCATCCTCGACATGAAGATCCTGTTCGACCAGATCGACCTGGGCAAGATGTCCGTCTCCATGACCATGAACGGAGCCGTGCTGCCCATCCTCTCGTTCTACATCATCGCTGCCGAGGAGCAGGGCGTGACGCAGGACCAGCTTCAGGGCACCATCCAGAACGACATCCTGAAGGAGTTCATGGTGCGCAACACCTACATCTACCCTCCCCTGCCGTCGATGAAGATCATCGCCGACATCTTCGAGTACACCTCGAAGCACATGCCGAAGTTCAACAGCATCTCCATCTCGGGCTACCACATGCAGGAAGCCGGAGCCACCGCCGACATCGAGCTGGCCTACACGCTGGCCGACGGCCTTGAGTACTTGCGTGCCGGTGTGCAGGCGGGCATGAGTGTCGACGACTTCGCACCGCGCCTGTCGTTCTTCTGGGGCTCGGGCATGAACCACTTCATGGAGATTGCCAAGATGCGTGCCGCACGTATGCTGTGGGCCAAGATTGTGAGCCAGTTCAACCCCAAGAACCCCAAGAGCCTTGCCCTGCGTACCCACACGCAGACCTCGGGCTGGAGCCTCACGGAGCAGGACCCCTTCAACAATGTGGCCCGCACCTGCATCGAGGCCCTCGGCGCCGCCCTGGGACACACCCAGAGCCTCCACACCAACGCCCTCGACGAGGCCATCGCCCTGCCGACGGACTTCAGCGCCCGTATCGCCCGTAACACCCAGATCTACCTCCAGGAGGAGACCAACATCTGCCGCGTGGTAGACCCCTGGGCCGGTTCCTACTATATCGAGACCCTCACACACGAGATAGCCCACAAAGCCTGGGCCCACATCCAGGAAGTGGAGAAACTGGGCGGCATGGCCAAAGCCATCGAGAGCGGCGTGCCCAAGATGCGCATCGAGGAAGCCTCGGCCCGCAAGCAGAGCCGCATCGACTCGAATGTCGACACCATCGTGGGTATCAACAAATACCGCCTCGACCACGAGGATCCCATCGAGACCCTCGAGATTGACAACACCGCCGTGCGCAACGCCCAGATCGAGCGTTTGAAGAAGCTGCGCGCCGAGCGCGACAGCGCCGCCGTGGAGGCTGCCCTGGACCGCCTCACCGAGTGTGCCCGCACCGGCGAGGGCAACCTGCTGGAGCTCTCTATCGACGCCGCCCGCAAGCGTGCCTCACTGGGCGAAATCAGCTACGCACTGGAAAAAGTCTACGGACGCTATAAAGCCAAAATCAACCTCATCAGCAACGTGTACAGCAGTCAGACCAAAGAGAGCGACGCCTTCAAGCGCGCACAGGAACTCACCGACAAATTTGCCAAGATGGAAGGACGCCGTCCGCGCGTGATGGTGGCCAAGATGGGCCAGGACGGCCACGACCGCGGCGCCAAGGTGGTGGCCACAGGTTACGCCGACATGGGCTTCGATGTGGACATGGGACCGCTGTTCCAGACTCCCGCCGAGGCCGCCAAGCAGGCCGTGGAGAACGACGTGCACATCTTCGGTGCCAGCTCTTTGGCCGCCGGCCACAAGACGCTGCTGCCGCAGGTCATCGAGGAGCTCAAGAAGCTGGGCCGCGAGGACATCATGGTGGTTGCCGGCGGTGTCATCCCGCCGCAGGACTACGACTTCCTCTTCAAAGCCGGCGTTGCCGCCGTCTTCGGCCCTGGCACGCCCGTCAGCACCTCAGCCATCCGCATGATGGAGCTGCTCTTCGCCGCCCGCGGTGTGGACATCGACAAAGCTTGATAGGCACACATATGAAAAAATATCTCATAATAGTAATGCTCCTCGCCGCCACCGCGGCGAGGGCATTCGATTTTTGGGCCGACAATGCCGACGGCAAAAGGCTGTATTATTCTTATGACGGCAACAGCAAGGTCAAGGTGGTGAACCCCGATTGGGATTCATTCACACAACCTTCAGGAGTGCTGCGCATCCCCGCCACGGTAATCAACGGCGCCACCACCTTCAGCGTGACAGCCATCGACACCAAGGCTTTCGAGTATTGCGCCGACATCACCACGGTGGTCATCCCCGAGGGGGTTACGTCCATCGGCCGCATGGCCTTTGCCTACTGTACCGCCCTCGACAGCGTGGCGCTGCCATCGACACTCACGTCGATCGGCACCATGGCCTTCACCGGCACCTCCTTCTTCTCGAGCAGCCACCTCAACGACGACGGATTGCTCATAGCGGGCAACTACCTCATTGGCTCGCGTTCCAGCATCACAGGCAGCATCGCCGTGCCCGACCATGTACAGGGATTGGGGAACATGGCTTTCTACAGCACCCATGTGGAGCGTGTCACCCTGCCGGCAGGGCTGCGTTTCATCGGCGAGAATGCCTTCCAGGATTGCATGTCGCTCGACACCGTGGAACTGCTCGGGACCAATCCGCCGACTCTTGCAGCCAATGCCTTCACCAATGTCAACGGCGTGGTTGCCTACGTGCCATGCCACAGCGCCGGGAGCTACCAAGCGACCACTAACTGGAACAGCCTCGACATCGCGGAGAACTGCCCCGACGGCCAAGGAATTGCAGAGACTATGGCAGCAACATTTTCGGCCGTCGCTACTGATGGCGGCCTGGCAATTGTTTGCAGCGAAGAAATGACATTCTGCGTCAGCGACGCCATGGGACGCCGTGTGGCAGAAAGCAAAGGCGGATGGGTAGCGCTGCCGTCGCATGGCATCTACTTTGTCAACGCCCCCGGCATGAAAGCCGTCAAGGTGGTTTACTGAATTGTATCGAAAGAGACAGAATCAAGAGGAGTCCTGTCGATAGGCATGACTATGGTGCTCTTGATTATGCTGTCGTCCAAACTGTCGTTGATGCTGTCGCAGAGTTTCTCGGCAGTGTCGCGTTTCACAATGTTGTGCACTTTCTGAACCAGACCTGTCTTCTGCAGATTGGGCTCTTTCTGTACATGTCCGGTCTGATAGCGAATCATCGAGATGACCAAATAGAGCGAGAAAGCGATGAGGATGATGCCCGTAATTTTGTTGAAGATATTCATGATGCGGGCGGTGAACCAGTGCTGCAGCATGGCGGCGAGGCGGCATTTGAGCACATCAGTGCCGAAGACTGCCAGCAGCATGCCTATGAAGAAGAAATAGCGGTCGCGCACAGAGAGGCTCATCTCGGCCGAGAGGAAGGTGATGATAGAAACCCAATAGAGCCAGATGAGGGGGTTGAGGATATTGAGGAAGAATCCCTTGAGCATGAGTTGCCAACGATGGGTGACGCCTTCGGTGCTGAACTTGAGACGGCTATTGCCGTTGGCAGCCGACTTCACCTTGCTGCGATAGGTAAGAATACCGAAAATACAAGTGGCAGCGCCACCGATAATAGAAACGTAAACATTGTGAAGGAGGGCGTTCAAATCGAGATTTGAGAGCACCGTAAGCATCAAGAGGACAATGATGACATCGCTCAAACTAACACCTGCTGCAAAGGAGACGGCCTTGCGGAACCCGTGGTGTATACTATTCTGAATCAGCGAGAAGAACGCAGGGCCGAGGCTGAAAAACAGCGACAGCAGAACGCCACAGATGATGCCAATCAGAAATTCCATCTTCTCCTTTTTGAAATTGCAAAATTACAACTTTTTTATCACATAAGAAAAAAATTAACAATATTTCATCCCAAAAATGCTTGAAATACGGCGTTTTTTTTGTATTTTTGCAATCGGAAATGAAAAAGGCAACGAACATATTATCCTCAACCATTCTGTTGACAATGATACTCTTAGGAACAATGGGGGTATCGGTAGAGAAGTGTTCGTGTACGGGGAAAATATCGCTGGTATTGCCGACAGAAAGCGACTGCTGTCCCGATGAAGGCGACTGTATGACCATGAAATCGATGCATCTGTCGGACTATATGCCGACAACAACTGCCTGTATCGACCTCCCGGTGCAGCCCGTGCTATTTGCAGTGTTTCCACCGGTGGTTTCCACCGCTTTGCGTGGACACAGCGCGTTGTGTCCCTACAAGAAGTGTGATCTATTCCCCCCGGGGGAGTTGGCGCATACGATTGATGTGCTGAGAGTTTGAATAAATTTGTCTGCAACCGGATTCATTCAAACAATAACACATTAATCAAACAAAACCAATGATAAAACATTTTATTGCTGCAGCACTGACGGTGCTGGCAGCCGCAAGTGCCGGGGCACAAACCGACACCACCACCCGAACCCACACTTTGGGAGAAGTTTCCATCGAACAACGCAAAGTTGAAGGCGTGTCGCGCATGGGCGGTGCCGTCAACGGCACCGAACTTGGGCAAGGCGAGCTCTTCCGCGCCGCCTGCTGCAACCTGGGCGAAAGCTTCGTTACCAATCCGTCGGTCGACGTGAACTACAACGATGCCGCCGTGGGCGCCCGACAAATCAAGCTGCTGGGACTCAGCGGTCAGTATGTACAGATGCTCCTTGAAAACCTGCCCGTCACCCTTGGAGCCGCCATGCCCTACTCGCTGGGCTACGTGCCTGGGGCCTGGATGAAGAGCATCTCGGTAAGCAAGGGCGCTTCGAGCGTCAAGAATGGTTCACAAAGCATCACTGGCCAGATCAATGTGGAATATCTCAAACCTGACGACGACCCAGAACTGAAGCTCAACCTCTATACCGACAGCCGCCTCAAAAGCGAGTTCAACGTCATGGGCAACATTGAGTTGAACCATAATCTAAGTACAGAAATTTTAGGACATTACGAGAAAGACTTTATGCACATGGACGAGGACGGAGACCATTGGATGGACTCGCCCGCACTCGAACAGCTGCACCTACAGAACCGATGGAAATACCAAAAGGGGCGCTACATCATGCATGCCGGGGTCGGCTATTTGCACGAAAAACGTGAAGGCGGACAGATGAAGGATTATTCAACGAATCCATACCCGATTTACATCAAGGCCAATCGTTTGGACGGCTACATGAAGCACGCCCTCCTACTCGACCACGTACACAACACCAACCTTGCTTTCTTGGCCACAGGCAGCCTCTACAACCTCGACGGAACTTTCGGCCTCAAAGAATACGGCGACCGGCAGCGCAGCCTCAACGCCCAGATGGTATTGGAACACGACTTCAGCGACGAGCACAACCTCTCCACCGGTTTCAGCCTCAACGCCGACCGATTGGATGAGTCGCAGTCCCTCATGCCGACACAACTGACGACAGAGTACACACCTGGAGTCTATGCGCAATATACTTACAAGCCCACCTACAAACTCACCGCCATGGCAGGCCTTCGCGCCGACCGCAGCTCGCTCTACGGCCGCACATACCTTACACCGCGCCTGCATGTGAAATGGATACCCGTCGACTGGATCACCCTCCGAGCCTCCACAGGCAAAGGCTACCGCACTCCCCATGCCCTCGCTGAAAACCACTACCTGCTGACCTCGGGTCGGAACCTTGTACTGGCAGACCTCAACCAGGAGGAAGCATGGAACAGCGGGGCCAGCCTGGTGTTCTACCTTCCGATAATGGAGCGCACGCTAACGGTCAATTTCGAGTACTACTATACCGACTTTATCAACCAAGCCGTGGTGGACTATGACAGCGATCCCGCCACAATCAGCATTGGCAATCTCGACGGTCGGTCATACTCACACACCGTACAGGTGGATGCCAACTACGACCTCACGGAAGACCTCAACCTTTTGGCCGCCTTCCGCTACAACCATGTGATGTGCACCTACGGTGGCAAATTGATGGAGAAACCACTGCAGAGTCGATACAAAGGCTTGGTAACCTTGAGTTGGAGACCCATGCTGGCGCTGTGGCAGGTGGACCTGACGGTGCAACTCAACGGTGGTGGCCGCATCCCCGACCACTACGATGCAACCGGAGTATTGGTGAGCGGAGAAGAATTTCCCATGTACCCACAAATCAACCTACAGGTGATGCGCGAATTCCGTCATTTCTCACTTTATATCGGCGGAGAAAACCTCACCAACTATCGCCAGAAGAACCCGGTCATCAACGCCGAGAACCCTTGGTCGACCACATTCGACCCCACTCTTGTATGGGGACCCGTCCACGGAATCATGGCATATGCTGGCATTCGGATGAACCTCGCTTTACCCAAACATGAACATTAAAAAAACAAAATGAAAAAGACCCTTTTGATGATTATTACCAGCCTGCTGCTGATAGCGGGCACCAAGGATTTGCGCGTGCTGGTGATGACACCCACGCCCAAGATGCACTGCGAAAACTGCGAGAACAAAATCAAGAAGAACCTCCGTTTCGAGAAAGGAGTAGTGAAAATCGAAACCAGCGTCAAAGAGCAAACAGTCACCGTGACCTACAATGCTTCCAAAACCAATGTAGAAAAAATCCAAGTGGCGATGAAAGAAATTGGCTACGAAACCAAAGTCATCTCTGACAAACCCAAAGAGGAAAAGAAAAAAAGTGGTCAAGAATAAACTTTTTTTTGTCAGTTTCAAAAAAGTTCGTATTTTTGCAAACTCAATAGGAGCGTGGAAATGAGTCAGAAAGAAGATAGAATAATAAGGTTTAGTGGTTTAAAACCAGGCAAGTACGCCTATGATTACACCCTAACCGACGAGTTCTTTGACGAGTGGAAAAATGACGAAATCCGTGGAGGAAAGGTAAAAATTGACGTCGAAATGGAGCGATTTGAGCACATGTTGATGTTCACTTTCGCCCTCAAGGGTGAGGTAACAACGATGTGCGACCGTTGCCTTGGCGACCTGACAGTGCCAGTGGATGGAGAAGAACATCTCTGCGTACGATTCAGCGACACCGAGACCACCGACGACGAAGATGTCGTGGTGTTGCCCGAAAGCGCTTTCGAAATCGACCTCAGCCAATGGCTGTACGAATACGTGGCAGTACGTATCCCGATGCAGCATATCCACCCCGACGGAGCATGCAACCCCGAGGTAACCAAATACATCATCGAGGAAAAGGAAGAACAAGAGAAGAGTGACAACGAAATTGACCCTCGCTGGGAAGCATTAAAGAAGCTGAAATAAATAAATAAAAAAAAGTAATAATATGCCACATCCAAAACACAGATTCTCGCAGACCAGAACGGCCAAGAGAAGAACGCACGATGCGTTGGAGAGCGCTCAGCTGACAACTTGCAGCAATTGCGGCGCACAAGTAATGTACCACCATGTATGTCCCGAATGCGGATACTACAGAGGCAAACTCGCAATCGAAAAGAACGCCGAGGAGTAACCGAGAGTACATGAAAACAAAAAGAGGGAGGTTCCGATTGGAACCTCCCTCTTTCATTATATAACCCTTTTACAACTCGCGGAGCAACTGTTCGGCTGCTTCAAGACCGTTTTCTGCAGCAACCGAGAGCCATTTCTTGGCTTCCTTCTTGCTTTTCTTCACACCTTCGCCTTTGGCATACATTTGACCAATGATATAGCAACAGCGTACACTGCCGGCCTCGGCGCCTTTGAGGAACCATTGGGCAGCCTGTTCCATATCCTCTTTGACATAAACTCCTTCGACATAGCACATCCCCACAAGGTACATACCATAGGCCGAGCCACGTTCCGCGGCCTGCATATAAAGATTATAGGCCTTGCGGGAATTGAGGATGACACCTTCGCCCTCCTCATAGCATAGGCCGAGGCGGCACATAGCGTCAAGGCTGCCACGGTCGGCGGCCATCTGATACAGTTCAGCGGCACGTTTCTTGTCGAGAGGAACAGCCTCTCCGTTCTGATGGCTGCCAGCAAGACGGAGCATAGCCTTTGTGGAGCCAGCAGCAACAGCACGGTTATAATACTCAAGTGTCTTCACCGTGTCGACTGCCACTCCTTCACCCGAAGCATACATATTTCCAAGAGCCATCATAGCATCGACATTCCCTAAACTGGCAGCAGTATCAAGATAGCGCACTGCCATGGCAGTATCTGCCTCGCAGCCGACACCATTAAACCGGGCGATAGCGAGGAGACGATAGGCACGGCCATCTTTATTGTTGGACGCCAGGGCCTCAAGCAAGGAATAGCCCTCTGTGGGCTTGGCTTCCATGCCGAGCCCGAAGGTCATGGCAAGAGCATAGGAAACATAGGCATCCGGATTGCCGTTGTTGGCAGCCGAAACAATATATTCAAGGCTCTTTTCATAGGCCTGTTGGTCGAAAAGCCAAGTACCAATCATATAGTCACCACGCGGGTCATCGCCTTTCGATGCCTCAAAATAGTAATAGAGAGCCGAGTCTCCATCCATCATAACACCAGGCCAACCATAGTTGAAATAGTCACCGATGACGCCCATAGAGCGATAGGAACCTTTGGCTGCCGCTTCCTTAAAATAGGGCAAAGCCGTGACAGTGTCCTTTGCCACGCCGATACCGCGAAGGTAGCAGTCGCCCACATAGTAGAGTCCGGCGGCATTGTCGTTCTCGATAGCGGCGGCCATCTGATAGAGCTCAAAGGCACGGGCGGAGTCGGCCTCGATGGTAGAGGTACCATTGCGATAGAAGTCGCCAAGATAGGCATAGCCGTCGCTGATGCCAGCCTCGCCGGCACGCAGATAGTACTGCATGGCCAGCGCGGTGTCGGGTTCCACACCACGACCGTGCTCATAGGCGATGGCGAGTTGCATGAGGGCGACGCCGTCGTTCTGGTCGGCCAGCTGGCGGAACCAGTAGAGGGCGCTGTCGAGGTTCTGCTCGCAGGCAATACCCTGCTGGTAGGTGTAACCGAGGGCGTACATGCCGTCACGACTGCCTGCCTGTGCGGAACGCAGAAGGAGTTGGTGTCCTCGGGCGAGGGTAGCCGGAAGGGTGTCGAGCGAGCCGTTGATGCAAAGACGGCCCAGCTGGTAGTCGGCCTGCGGAACGGCAGCCTTCTCGTAGCACTCGGCAGCTTTGCGGTAGTTGGGCTTTTCGAGGGATTCATAGTATGAACCGAGGGTCAGCCAGCAGTCGGACGAGCCTTTGCGGCCGCCCTCCTCGAGGAACTTGACGGCCTGTTTCTCGTTGCCGTCTATCTGGCGGGACATAGCCGAGAGGAAGACGTAGGCATCGTTGTTGCCGTTGGCCACAGCCATATGGAAGCAGCGGCGTGCGTTGTCGACATCTCCCATATCCAAATAAGTGCGGCCGGCAGACACACGGAGCTCCTCGTCGCCCCAGTCGGCGCCCTGCAGGGCATAGCGTAACGCCGCCTGGTAGTCCTCGGCTTCAGCAGCCTTCATGGCATAATAACCGGCGGCCTGGGTGCTCTCCAGCTCATAGGCCAGTTTGTTGTAGTATTCTATACTGTCGGCATTCCCTTTGATGGAGAAGTAGCGGCAAAGGTTGTTGATGGAGGCCACGTCCTTCTTGCGCGCACCACGATGCCAATAGCGGACGGCCATAGCGGTGTCGACAGGCGTGAACTCACCATAGATGTACGAAGTGGCGATGTGGTCGTAGTTTTCATATTCCGGTTCATCCCCTATCTCTTCGAAGAGGCGCAGGGCGAGGGCCTTGTCGCGGAGGGTGGTATCGGTGGCATAGGCCAAGAGACGGGCCTCATACATCTTATATAATACATCCCCATGATACTTTTCTTTCAAACGGCGGTATTCTGCCAAGGCTGCACGCTCGTCTTGGGGCATACCCATCCCGGCTGCCTGATAGCGAGGAAGGTCCATGATGCAAGCTGTTTCTCCAGAAGAGATGCCCTTTTGGAGTGTCTTCACGGCCGTCTTCTCGTCGCCCGTCATCATATAGTATGTGGCCATCCGGCTGTATTTCTGGCTGTGACAGGTGCCGCCCTTCAGCTTCTTCAGGCATTGGAAGGCCTGCTGCACATCGTGCGGATAGGCGGTGCTGCCGGAGAGGAACAGGCGGCCCTTGAGGGTCAAAGCCTCTTCACTCCCCATAGCGATGGCCTTTTCATTCAGCTCCTTGAAGCGCTGCACATCTTTTTTCACGCCCACGCCGTCCAGATAGCAGATACCCAGGCGGTAGGTGCCGTAGGGCGAGCCGGCGTCGGCCGAAGCCTTGGCCAGACGGTAGCACTCCGTGCTGTCGTGCCCAAGGGCGGAATAGTAGAGCGTCAGGCGCGAGAGGTCGCCCTTGGCATCCTTGTTGCCGGCGGCATCGGCCTGGCGATAGAGCTCGAGGGCCTTCGCCGTGTCTACAGGCAGGCCGTAGCCCGCCTCATAGAGTGCTGCCAGCTCGCGCATGGCCTCGGTGTCGCCCTTGGCGACCTTCTTTTGCAGCTTCTCCACCTGCTGCGCACCTACCATTATGGGGGCAGCAAGCATCACGAGTAACAGAAATTTCTTCATATCAGTTTTATTATCATTAATTTACAATTATCACCATTTATGGTTAGTCTCTAATATTAGAAAAGGTCGTACTTTTGCACCAGTGTTTTAGGATTAATGACTTTGAGGTCGCTTAAGCCAGCGGCCTCTTTGTTTTTTCTGTATATTAAATTCACTTTCATATAACATATATATAACAGCAAAAACGCCAAATCTCTACAGGGGAGGTGCAACTTTAACCTTTTTTAACAGTATACATACGGCAGACACCAAAGGAAAATTTGCGATGAAAGGCATCTTTTGCTCCCACAGAACGCAGTATTTCAACCATGGCATCACCTTTGGGGAAAGATTCCATACTCTCGGGAAGGTATGTATAAGCCTCGCGGTTGCCAGCTATCTTTTCCCCAAACAAGGGTATGATAAATTTGGTGTATAGCTTATAGAAAGGCTTTATCAAAGCATTGTCAGGTGTGGCGAGTTCGAGGACCACCAAACATCCTGACGGTTTGAGGACACGCATCATCTCGCCGAGGCCTTTTTCAAGATTCACAAAGTTGCGGACACCGAAGGCACAGGTGACAGCGTCGAAGGTGGCATCCTCAAAAGGCAGGTTCTCTGCATTGGCAAACAAAAACGTAGACTGTGGCGACTTACGCTTGGCAATGGCCAGCATCTCTTCCGAAATATCCACCCCCGTTGCCACGGCTCCTCGTTTGGTCAACTCTACCATCATATCGCCTGTACCGCAGGCCACATCCAACACCTCTCCTTTCAATCCTCTTACAGCGTGCTTCCTCCAACGGCAGTCGAGGCCGAGGGTCATCACTCTGTTCAGCCGGTCGTAGGTGCGTGCTATTTTGTCGAAGTCATAGGCCATACATCAACCATATTTCGCTTGCAGACAAAACTCCATATACCAAGAAGAAGCATACAACAAAGCCAACAGAAAAGTACTGATGACTAATAGAGGCAACATGGGGTCGAGAGCCCGTCCATTGTGTCGCCAAACACCAACCAGATGCCATATAAACAAAGGTGCAAGCACCCAGCAGGGATATGCCTGTAAGCTCATCAACACCACTCCCGCCACCACCAATATCGTCTGATATATGCGGGCATTGCGTAAGCCGATGCGGAGAGGTACTGTCTTGCGGAGTCCTTCATCACTTTGGACATCACGGATATTATTGACGTTCAACACCGCCACACTCAGCAGCCCCACCCCTACAGCGGAAGCCAGAAGCCATATCTTCCAAACGATGATGTGCGAGATAACGAAAAAGCCCCCCACAACGCTCACAAGACCAAAGAAAATGAATACGAACAGGTCTCCCAATCCTTTATACCCATAGGGGGTCTTCCCCAACGTATAGTGCGTGGCCGCCCATATCGCAGCAGCACCCACCAACAGCGTCCACAAAGGACAGCCCGACACAAGCACCATTGCCAAACCACTCACGCAGCAGGCTACCACCGTACCATTGATGGCATGCCACATCTGCTTGACGGTGAGTCCTCCGTCAGTCATCCCGTAGTTGGGGCCCTCCCTACCCTCGCCGTCCACGCCGCTCAGGTGGTCGCCCATCTCGTTGCTGAGATTGGAGAGTATCTGTAGCAGGCAGGCCGTAAGCAAAAGGAGGATAAATGATGCATACGGGAAAGCCTTACCATCCTCTAACGGGGAATGTGGAGCTGCCGCAAGCAAGCCTCCGCACACCACGCCTGCCAGCGACAGAGGCAATGTGCGGAGACGCATAGATTTAATTAGAGCCTCTAACATATCAGCCCTTGAGGTCTACCTTGATCTGCAGTTCGTCGAGCTGTTCCTGGCTGATGGGTGAGGGCGACTGGCTCATGACGTCGCGTCCGGAGTTGTTCTTCGGGAAGGCGATGAAGTCGCGGATCGAGTCGGCACCGGCGAAGATGGAACACAGACGGTCGAAACCGAAGGCCAATCCAGCGTGCGGCGGTGCGCCGTAGGTGAAGGCATCCATCAGGAAGCCGAACTGCGCGTAGGCGCTCTCGTCGGTGAAGCCGAGGGTGTGGAACATCTTGTTCTGCAGCACACGGTCGTGGATACGGATGCTGCCGCCACCCACCTCGCAGCCATTCATGACGATGTCATAGGCGTTAGCGCGGATGTCGCCCCAGCGGCTGGGGTCGTCGAGCAGGGCCTCGTCCTCGGGTTTGGGAGCCGTGAAAGGATGGTGCATAGCGTAGTAGCGCTGAGTCTCGTCGTCCCACTCCAGCAGCGGGAAGTCGATGACCCAGAGAGGGGCGAATTTCTGCGGGTCGCGCAAGCCGAGCTGCTGACCCATCTCGAGGCGCAGGGCGCAGAGCTGCGTGCGCGTCTTCATGGCAGGGCCGCAGAGCAGCAGCATCAGGTCACCCTGTTTGGCGCCCATCTTGTCGGCGATGGACTTGAGGGCCTCGGCGTCATAGAACTTGTCGACACTGCTCTTGAACGAGCCGTCGGCGTTGTATTTAATATAGACCATGCCGCCGGCACCCACCTGTGGGCGCTTGACGAAGTCGGTCAGCGCGTCGAGTTGTTTGCGGGTATATTCGGCACAACCGGGGGCCACGATACCCACCACCAGCTCGGCGCCGTCGAAGAGGCCGAAACCGTGACCTTTCACCACATCGGTCACCTCTTTGAATTCCATACCAAAGCGGATATCGGGCTTGTCGGAGCCGTAGAGGCGCATGGCGTCGTGCCAGGTCATGCGGGGGAACTTGTCGAACTCGATGCCTTTCATCTCCTTGAAGAGGTGCTTGGCCAGACCTTCAAACATGTTGAGCACATCCTCCTGATGGACAAAGCTCATCTCGCAGTCGATCTGCGTGAACTCCGGCTGACGGTCGGCACGCAGGTCCTCGTCGCGGAAGCAGCGCACAATCTGGAAGTAGCGGTCCATTCCGGCCACCATCAGCAGCTGCTTGTATTGCTGCGGACTCTGCGGCAGGGCGTAGAACTCGCCGGGATTCATGCGGCTGGGGACGACAAAGTCGCGGGCTCCCTCGGGGGTGCTCTTGATGAGCATGGGGGTCTCAATCTCCAAAAAATCGCGGTCGCTAAGGTAGTTGCGTACCAACATAGCCATCCGGTGACGCATCACGAGGTTGTTCTTCACGGGGTTGCGGCGGATGTCGAGGTAGCGGTACTTCATGCGGAGGTCATCGCCACCGTCGCTCTGGTCCTCTATGGTGAAAGGAGGCACCTTGGCTTCATTGAGGATGGTCATCCCGGCCACCTCAATCTCAATCTCTCCCGTAGGAATCTTTGTGTTCTTCGAGCTGCGCTCGATGACCTTGCCGGTCACCTGGACGACGTATTCGCGTCCCAGCTTTCGGGCCTGCTCGCAGAGCGGAGCATTGGTCTCCATGTTGAAAGCCAGCTGCGTGATACCGTAGCGGTCGCGCAGGTCGATAAAAGTCATGCCGCCAAGGTCGCGCGAACGCTGCACCCATCCGGCAAGGGTCACGGTCTGACCCACATTGGCGAGGCGGAGCTCGCCGCAAGTATTAGTCCTATACATTATTATGATGTTTATTTTTCACAAAAAACAGAATGCAAAAATACGAATAATCCACGACATGGCCAAAAGAAAAGTACAACAACCCGGCGAACAATTATTTTTTTTTCTCCCGGCCCTACCTATCCGACTACAACCCCACCGGTCAAAACCACCTGTTATCGGTCTCCTCTCCCCTTCCTAACTCTTACCAGAAAAAGGGAGGACTAAGGGAGGAGTAAGAGAGAAGTAAGAGGGGAGTAAGAGTTGATGGCTCTCAGGTGCTGATTTGCTTTTATTTACAAAACAAGAAAAAAGCCGCGAACGACGAGGTTCGTGGCTTTTTTGGACTTTATACAGAATTAGTTCTCAGGTAGTTGCAGAAGACAGAGTTATAATTGTGTTTGGTGCCACAGACGGAGCAACAGCGGCAGATGGTCGGAGAGGCCAGCCTCGTAGCGCGGACCCTGGTAGGTGCGCTTGGGGCGCTGTCCAGGGCGATTGCCGTCGTCTGTGAGAAGGTGGTCGAAGCGCAACAGTTTCAGCTTCTTGACCTGCCATTGCTCGTCGGATAGGAAGAAAATATGGTCTATGTAGCGCCACTCGCCCTGGTATTTGTGGCTGCCGAGGTCGCTGGGGAGTCGTTGGGTGAGCAAGCGGATGCCGTCGGGGCTGACGGTGTCGCCCACAAATCCCATGCCCTTGGCGATGGCCTCCTCGTCGGCCATGGAGTTCATGTCGCCCATGGCGATGACGGCGGCGGTGGGATGCTTGCTGTGGAGTTCGAGCATCAGCGCACGCAGGGTTTGTGCTATCTGCAGCCGACGGGCGTCGGCCTCCTCGCCGCCGCGCTTGGAAGGCCAGTGGTTGACCACGACGCAGACACTGTCGCCAGTGGCGGTAACACCTTCGACGACAAGAATATCGCGGGTAAAGAAGCCTTCGATGCTGTCGCTGACATTGACGGTACGCGAGGCGGTGACAGTGAAGCGGTCGGTGCGGTAGATGAGGGCTACATCGATGCCACGGCGGTCGGGAGAGTCGTAATGTACGTAGCGATACGGCACCTGTGCCAGCGGGGTGCCCTGGCAGAGTTCGCGCAGCACATACTTGTTTTCCACCTCACCGAGTCCAACGACATCGGGGAGGTCCATCATGGCGAGGGTCTTGTAGATGCCGTTGATTTTCTTGTTCAACCTTCTGCGCGTCCAGTGCCTGTCTCCTTCGGGTGTGAACTCGTCGTCGTTAGTCTTCGGGTCGTCGCGTGTATCAAAGAGGTTCTCCACGTTCCACCAGGCAGCGGTGAACGTGGAGAACTGTTGTTGTGTCTCTTGTGATTGTGCTGTAGCCGTAAGCATCAATATGAAAGCAAGGGCTAAACGTTTCATTCGTGGGCAACTTCTTCCACTGGAGCTTCTTCGGCAGCCTCGTCCACAACCACGGGGACCTCCTCGACTGCGGCGGCCTCTTCGACAACCGCCTCTTCGGCGACCACCTCTTCCACCTCGACGGGCTTGGATTCCCACACCCAGCGGTGCTGCGTCAGCTTGAAGCCGAGGACGAACAGGGCGGCGAGAATGACGAGCCAGATGAGGCATTTCTTCCACCAAGCCATCTTCTTGTCGGCCAGCGGGTCTTTGCCCACCACCTTGGGATACTTGGCCATAGCCGTCAGCGTCTGGCCGAAGGTGGTGTTGATCTTCACCATCGAGTTGATGGCCCATCCGTTGGCGTTCAGCAGGGGGCCGATGTTGCGCTTGCGCAGCTTCAGCCAGGCAAGCAGCATCGACGGGCCGGAGATGAAGATGACAACGGCGGCGATGAGCAGGATGATGTTGTACCACTTGTCGGTGATGAAGCCTCCCAGCGTGGCCAATGCGGCGCCGATGGCACCAAGGGCCAAGCCGATGGCGGCAAAGATACCGGCAAACTTGGCGATGTCGAACATCTGGGCTTTCTTCTCTTCCGTCTTGGCGGCGGCAGCGGCGGCCTCGTCCTGCTTGGTAGTGATATTGGCACTCGTCTCGTCGGCTTTGGCCGTCATGTTCTCAAACTGCTTGGCCTCTTTCTCCTGGGCGTTCTTGTTGATCTTCTCGGTCACCCAGTTGCCAAACTTGCGGTAGGGGCTCCAGAAAGCCTGACGGATGGAGATGGGGTTGTCTATAATCTTGGTGATGGTGGCGTCCCAGTCGTTGCCGGCGCGGTCGTAGAAGACGGCGTTCTTGCCCTCGTGGAGATCCTTCACGTCGCCGTCGGTCAACGCAGCGGCAATGTCCATCTCCTTGCCCAGCACCTTGCTGACGCAATGGCAGTACAGCAGGTAGAGGCCGCTCTTGCCGGCGGTGGCCAGGTGTTTGGGCATATCGCTCACCTTCACGCAGAGCTCGCAGCTCCGCTGGTCGATATAGAGCACACCAGCCTGGAAGATGGCTTCCGTTCCGGGAGTGCGGTTATAGAAGTCTTTGAAGACCACAAAGTTGCGCAGCAGCTTGAAGAAATCGCGACAGAGGCGCAGCAGCTTCTCCACAGGCTCGATGGCGGCGCCGTGAGTCTTCAGCATCTCGGCCACAGCCTCATTCATGGCGGTCTCGCCGGCGGCCTTCCAAGCCGTATAGGCGTCCACCTTGGCCAGCACACCGTTCCACTCCTCCTCGCTGATGCTCTCCTTGCCGGCAAAGTCCACATCCAGCACCAGCGTCTTCAGCGTGGCGAACGACGCCTGCCAGGCGGGATTGATGCCGCCCGTCAAAGGCAGCAGGGCCTCCTTGACGGGACGAGCCAAGGGATAGTTGGAGATCTCGGCAGCATTGTCGGCAAGGTTGCTGTCGCTGATAGCGGCAATCTTTTCCACCTGCACATCGAGGGCTGCGGTGGCCGCCTCGTCAAACTGGACAAGCTTGCAACGCATGAAGTAGTCGGCCACCTTGGCGCGCAGGGCGTTCACGGCGGCTTCGGCGTCGTCGCTCTTCTCGCCGTAGGGGGGCTCGAAGGGGTCGGGATTGGCGGCAGTATACTCAGCCTTGCATTTCTCCTCATATCCAGCCATATACTCGTCGACATCGCCCAGCGTGATGCTCTCCTTCTCAACGCCCAACTGCTTGAGGATGAGCTTGGCGCTCTCCAGCACCTCTTTGCCCTCGTCGGTGTCGTCTTTCACCTGGGCAAAGTCAATGGTGTCCTTGCCTTCGAGCAGGTAGTTCATGTCTTTCAACACCTTGGTGAGCCACTGCGAGGCAGCGACCACCTCGCCCACACGGATGCGGCCGTCGTTGTTGGAGTCGAGCAGTGCGAGGGTCTTCTCGTCGAATTCGAGACCTTTCACAGGACAGCTCAACACGGTCCACAGTTTTTGGTCCAGCTCGTTGAGGTGGGCCACATCGTCACCTGTCTCAATATTGACGCGCGTCACGCCGCCAACTGTGCTGAACTTCCAATTGTAGTTCCCTTTGGAGATAAGTTTGTCAATCTTTGCCATAACTATATTGTTTTTTAATTCATTTCCCAACGTTTTTCACACACAACCATTACAGACACAACACCTTACATACAATTCCCACAGAAACAGTACATCTGCAAAGATATATAAATTCTTGAATAATTACAAATATTTTATGCGTACTATCACCGAGTCAACTCCGGTCCATCTCCGACCGCGGTCGGAGATGGGTCGGAGTTGACTCGGACTTCAGTCGGACTTGATACGGAGTTGGTATTAAGAATCAAGCAATTAGAAACAGGGCAAAAACAGCCTTCTCCAGACCTGTTTTTGCCTCCATTTTTAGACCTAATGTGAGAACATTCTTTAGAGGAGAGCACGGAGTGCCAACTCGTAGCCTTTGAGGCCGAGGCCAGAAATCATGCCACGGCAGGCGGAGGTGATGAGTGAGTGGTGACGGTAGTCCTCGCGGGCGAAAATGTTGGAGATATGGACTTCGACTTTGGGGGCAGGGACAGCGAGGAGGGCGTCACGCAGGGCGACAGAAGTGTGGCTGTAGCCGCCAAGGTTGACAATGAGACCATCGGCAGAGAAGCCCGCTTGCTGGATATGATCAATAAGTTCCCCCTCAACGTTGCTTTGATAGTGGCCAATTTCCACGTCGGGGAACTTTTTTTGGAGACTGTCGATGACTTCCTCCATGGTGGTTGTGCCGTAGACCTCGGGCTCGCGACGGCCAGTGAGGTTAAGGTTGGGTCCGTTAATAATTTCAATGTGTTTCATGTGACCATTAACGGCAAAATAATTGTTTTATTGTATATGCTTCCCTCCTTCCACCATGCGACCCACTGCGGACAAGGCAGATGTACGCACGGCGAAAACAAGAAGGCCGCCCGAATGGGCGGCCTTCATTCATAGTTTTAAACTTTTGGAGGTTAAAACTTAGATAATACCCTGAGCAACCATAGCTTTGGCGACACGCATGAAGCCGGCGATGTTGGCGCCCGTTGGCGCCCTTCACGTAGTTGATGTGGCCATCAGCCTCGCGACCGTGCTCAACGCACATGTCGTAGATGTTGTTCATGATGGTGTGGAGGTTCTTGTCGACCTCTTCGGCAGTCCAGTTGCGGTGCTCAGCGTTCTGGCAGATTTCGAGGCCAGAGGTGGCAACACCACCGGCGTTGACAGCCTTACCGGGGCCGAAGGGAACCTTGGCGGCTTGGATGGCGGCAATAGCGCCAGGCTGGCAGCCCATGTTGGAGACCTCAGCAACATACTTCACGCCATTGGCGAGGAGCATCTTGGCATCTTCCTCGGCGAGCTCGTTCTGGAAGGCGCAGGGCATAGCGATGTCGCACTTCACAACC
>CACXXO010000013.1 GCA_902771735.1 uncultured Bacteroidota bacterium | reverse complement strand
GCGGATGAAGAGCGTGCAGCTGGCGCTGCCCGAGAGGTGGCAGGGGAAGGAGGTGCATCTCTACGGTTTCGCCGTTGACAATGAGGGAAATGCGAGCGCGACGGCCTACATAGGCTCTTCGTCGCCTGTAGAGACGCGGCAGGCCGCGTCTCCACGCGAAACGATAGCTACCGATGTCGACAGGGAGACCGATGTCGACAGGGAGACGCGGCAGGCCGCGTCTCTACAGATGGGGTTTGAGTGGGACGGTGGCAGTGGGGATGACGAGGTGTATGTTTATGCTTACTGTCCAGAGCTGGGGGGAGGGACCCCTGTCGGCGCCGGCGGTGGCGACGGATGGACAACCGATGTTTCTTACCCGCTGATACAATAATTTCGCCGACGTCGCGTTAATGATGCATGACCAAGACGATATTCCTTGCTGGCGGATGCTTCTGGGGCACACAGCATTATCTGAAACAAATCAACGGCGTCCTCGAGACGCAGACAGGCTTTGCCAACGGCAACACGTTCGGCCGCACACGCAGCGAGGGCACGGACGGCATCGTGGTGGAGCATCCTACCTACGAACAGGTCTACACCGACCGCACAGGCTATGCGGAGACGGTGCGCGTGGTATTCGACCCTGACATATTGCCACTCAGGAAACTTGTGGAACTGTATTTCCTCTGCATCGAGCCCACGTCGGTGAACCGGCAGGGCGAGGACGAGGGGACACGCTACCGCACAGGCATCTATTATATCGACCCCGGCGACCGGCCGACCATCGAGGAAGTGTACCGCGAGGTGCAACACAACTACAGCGGGCCGCTGGCTGTGGAGGTGGAGCCGCTGGAGACCTTCGAGCCCGCCAACGAGTATCACCAGGACTACCTCGACAAGCACCCCGACGGCTACTGCCATCTGCCTGAGGCTCTGTTTGAAATGGCACGAAGAGCCAACCGCAAAGGGTAAGGTTTAAGGTTTATGGCTTAAGGTTTAAGGGCGCTGGATTAAAGTTTTTTTCTGACATGTGAAAAAAAGTGCGTATCTTTGCACCCGTTTTTCGACCTGCGGATATGGCGTAATTGGTAGCCGCGCAAGACTTAGGATCTTGTTCCGAAAGGAGTGGGGGTTCGAGCCCCCCTATCCGCACGAGAATTGAGAATTGAAAGTTGAAAATAGGAAAAAATCATAGCACACGGTTGGGGTCACGCTGGAAAGGCGTGCTGCTGGTGCTATTTTTCATTTTTTTTATCGCGCACGCGCAGGCGAGTTATATATTGCTACCGATGGACGAGGTCCAGAAGAACCACCTGAAAGCCTACGGCATAGCCTACTGGAGCCTGCAGCGTGACGTCGAAGTGACATGGCTGCTGAACTACCGCGGCGGCACCTTCATGATGAAATATGCCGACGCCATCGAGCGCGAATGCAAACTGAGGGGCGTCAGCTGCGAGGTGATTGCCGACGGCCAGTCGAGCGCCATCCTCAGCCACATCGCCGACCCGGCGGTGAACATGGACGCCGTGAAGCTGCAGAAGGCACCGAAGATAGCCGTCTACTCGCCCAAGAACAAACTGCCGTGGGACGACGCGGTGACGCTCGTCCTTACCTATGCCGAGATACCCTACGACGTGGTGTACGACGAGGAGGTGATGGGCGGCGTGCTGCCCTCCTACGACTGGCTGCACCTGCACCACGAGGACTTCACGGGCCAGTATGGTAAATTCTGGGCCAACTACCGCAGCCAGCAGTGGTACATCGAGGATGTGCGCCTGCAAGAGGCTGCAGCCCACAAACTGGGATTCAGCAAGGTGAGCCACCTGAAGCTGGCCGTGGCCAAAAAGATACGCGACTTCGTGATGGGCGGCGGCTTCCTGTTTGCCATGTGTTCGGCTCCCGACAGCTACGACGTGGCGCTGGCCGCCGAAGGGGTGGACATCTGCGACGTGATGTTCGACGGAGACCCCATGGAGCCCAACGCGCAAGAGTTGCTGGACTACAGCAAATGTTTTGCCTTCAAAGATTTCCGCATCAGCCGGAACCCATCGGAATACGAGATTTCGACCATCGACATCGACGACCGCACCCGCCAGAAGCAGGTGAACGAAAAGAACGATTTCTTCGTGCTCTTCGATTTCTCGGCCAAATGGGACTGGATACCCACCATGCTGACGCAGAACCACACCCGCGTGGTGCATGGATTCATGGGGCAGACCACGGCCTTCCGCCGCGAGTTGGTGAAGACCAGCTGCGTCATTCTTGGCGACAACAAAGAGTTTAACGAGGTGCGCTACCTGCATGGCGACTACGGCAAGGGCACGTGGACCTTCCTCGGCGGCCACGACCCCGAAGACTACCGCCACTTCATCGGCGACCCGCCAACCGACCTCGAACTCTACCCCAATTCACCTGGATACAGATTGATATTGAACAACATACTCTTCCCAGCAGCGAAGAAAGAAAAACATAAAACATGAGAAAGACAATCATAATGGGCCTGATGGGCTTCATGGGTCTAATGGGCAATATGGCCACGGCGCAAAGCAATGGCACGTGGACAGTCTATGACACACGCAACTCGGATATCTGCGGCAACAACATCTCGGCTCTTGCCGCCGACAACAAAGGGGTGTGGGCCGGCACCTACCAAGGCCTCTGCCGCCTGGGTGGCGCCGCATGGATGGACTACTCGATGTTCAACGACAAACTGAAAGACCAATCGGTGAACTGCCTGATGGTTGACGCCCGCGGAGTGCTGTGGATTGGCACCGACGACTATGGCGTCATCGAGTGGGACGGCACCAACTGGACCGAGCATACCGACGTCACCCGCCGATTGAAAATGAAGTTCGTCAAAGAGATAGTCATCGACCAGGACGGCGTGACGTGGATTGGCGTGACCCTCGGCGGCTTGGTGACCTACGACGGCAGCAACTGGGAGAAATACACCCCCGATGACTGCGGCCTGCTGAGCGACTTTGTGCTCGACATCGCCGTCGACCGCGCCAACCGCAAATGGATTACCACCAACGCCGGTATCAGCGTCTTCAACGGCAGCCGCTGGACAAGCTACACCACCGGCAACTCGGGCCTGCCCGACGATATCGTACCTGCCATCGTCATCGACAAAGAGAACGTCAAATGGTTCGGGACCCTCGGCGGCCTGGTGCGCTACGACGGTCAGAAATGGACGGTGTGGAACACCAAGAACAGCCCTCTGCCCAGCGATCAAGTGAACGACATAGACATTGACGAGAACGGCCTGCTGTGGATTGCCACCAACCAAGGTGCCGCGGTGTTCGACGGCGTGGACAACTGGGTGACCTTCACCTCGCGCAACAGCCAGATTCCCGAAGGGAACATCTACAAAGTATCCGTAGCCGACAACGGTACCGCATGGTTTGGCAACGACGCCAAGGGACTGGCTAAACTTAGCGGTTTCCGTATGCCCACCCGGGAGGTAGCCTCCAACGACCGTCCCTCGGGACAGGCCCCGAGCGACAAAGGCGGCAAGACCGGCAGCGGCAGCGAGATGAACAATCCCGGCCCCGGCGACCAGCATGTGCGCATCAACCCCCACCTCGAAGATGGATATGTAACCATCTCCATCGAGAGCCCCGTGGCCGACATCACCTTCATCAACAGCAACGGCAAAGTGGTGAAAAAAGTGGAAGGCTACACCAACAACCAACACATCAAAATCAACCGGCTCCCCAAAGGCATGTACACCGTCTCGGTGAAGACCGAACGCGGCGAGAGAAAAATCAAGTTCAACCTGAAATAATCGAACAACATGAAAAAGATATTCTTACTGGGTTTGATAGGATTAATGGGATTGTTGGGCAATTTTTCAAATGCCCAATTGCTCGACCCAGCCAAACGCTCCTACTCGGTGAAAGAGATTTCGGCCACCGAGGCGGAACTCATCATTACTGTCAAGCTCGACCAAGGCTGGCACATGTACTCGCAGTACACCTCCGCCGATGGCCCCTTGGCCACGGTGTTCGACTTCACCAAGAGCGGCGACTATCAGCTGGTGGGCAAGGTTGTTGAACCCAAGCCCCACGAGGAGATGGACCCACTGTTCGGCTGCGTGGTCAAGTCGTTCGAAGGCACGGTGGTCTTCCGTCAGAAAATCAAACGCCTCTCGCAAAAGGACTTCACCGTGACCGGTACCCTCAGCTACCAGCTCTGCAACGACGGCAGCTGCATAGCCCCCGAGGACCACGACATGACCTTCAAGGTGAAAGGAGCCACGGAAGAGGTGGCTGAGACTGTCGTCGAGGAAGAACCCGAGACCCCGGAAGAAACGAACACTGAAGAAGTCGCCGAGGCACCTGCCGAGCCTGCTCCCGCCGAGGAAGAGGAGGAAAGCCAGAGTCTGATTATCATCTTCCTTATCGCCCTGGGTGGCGGCATCCTCACCATGTTCACCCCCTGCGTCTTCCCGATGATACCGATGACAGTGAACTTCTTCATGCGCGGTGCCGAGAACAAGCGCAAAGGCCGTCGCCAGGCATGGTTCTTCGGCTTGAGCATTGTTTTTCTCTTTGCAGTGTTGGGTGCCATTCTGGCCCTCATACTCGGTCCCGAGTCGCTCTACGTCATGGGCACCCACTGGATTCCCAACATGATCTTCTTCGTCATCTTCTTCATCTTCGCCCTAAGTTTCTTCGGCCTGTTCGAAATCAAGATGCCCGAGAAATGGATTAACAGCAGCGACGAACAAGCTGACAAGGGTGGCTTGCTGGCGCCTTTCTTCATTGCCCTGACTACCGTGCTGGTGAGCTTCAGCTGCACCGGCCCCATCCTCGGAGCTGCCCTGGTGGGGCTCACCACCAGTTCGACCGACCGGTTAGTGAGTCTCATCACCATGTTAGGCTTCGGCATCGGATTTGCCGCCCCCTTCACCCTCCTGGCCATGTTCCCCCAGTTTCTGAAAAACATGAAGAGCGGCGGATGGCTCAACACCGTCAAGGTGGTCTTCGCTTTCCTTGAGCTGGCCTTCGGACTTAAATTCCTCCAGCAGGCCGATCTCTACTGCGACTGGGGACTGCTGCCGCGCGACATCTATCTTGCCCTGTGGATTGTCATCTTCGCCATGCTGGGCTTCTACCTGCTGGGCAAGTTGCGTTTCAAAGGCGACGAGCCCGTGGAGCACATCGGCACCGGCCGCCTGATGATAGCCATCGTCGACCTGGCTTTCGTGGTCTACATGATTCCCGGCCTCTGGGGTGCCGAACTCAAAGGGCTCTCAGGCTTCCTTCCCCCGATGTCGAGCCAAAGTTTCTCCATACAGAAAGTGGTAAGCGAATTCAGCGGCAACAGCGACTCCGGGCTTCCCAAAGACCGCAAGTATGTAGAGCTCGCCGAGCACACCCCGCTGGGCTTCGAGACCTTCTTCGACCTCGACGAAGCCAAGGCCTACGCCCGCCAGCAGGGCAAACCCATCTTCATCGACTTCACCGGCAAGACCTGTGCCAATTGCCGCGAGATGGAGCACTATGTATGGCCCGCCCCTGAGGTGAAGCGCATACTCAACGAAGACTATGTCATGGTTTCGCTCTACTGCGACGCCAACACCATCGAGTTGCCTGAGAGCGACTGGGTCACCACCGACAACGGCCACACCATCAAGTCGCTCGGACAGAAGAACCTCAACTACCAGAAGACCGCCTTCAACATGAACGCCCAGCCCTACTATGTGGTCATCGACGCCGACGGCAATGTGCTGACGAAAGAGAACTACAAGTACGACCGCGACGTGCAGAAGTTCGTCGACTGGCTCAACGAAGGCAAGAACAATTTTAAGAAATAACCCCCGATGAAAAGAACCATCCTGCTGATAGCCGCCCTCATTAGCCTTGCGGCAAGCGCCAACGCCAACCCTGTGTCCACCGCGACCGCACGCGATGTGGCGATCCACTTCTGGAACACCTACCGTCCCGCCGAAACCAATCGCGCCGACAAAGTGAGCAAGATAACTTTCGACGAGCTGTCCCACCTGCACATCTTCGATGTCGACGGCACTGGTTTTGTCATTGTCGCCGGCGACGACTGCGTTGCCCCGGTCCTCGCCTACTCGTTCCGCAACCTCTTCCCCTCCGAACTCAACCCCGAGCTTGGCTACTGGGTGCGCGGCTATGAAAGCCAGATAGCCACAGCCGTCAAACTGGGCGCACAAAGTTCCGACAAAATCGCCGCACAGTGGCACCAGCTGCTGTATGCCGACGTCCCCGAGACTCCTAAGAGCCTCGTCAACGTGCCCGCCATGCTCACCACCGAGTGGAACCAGAGCGCTCCCTACAACCATTTCTGCCCTGTCGACACCGTCCTCGGCGGACGTGCCGTAGTGGGCTGCGTGGCCACCGCCATGGCACAAATCATGAAATATTGGAACTTCCCCTCCTTCGGCGAGGGTTCCCATACCTACCAACCCGTCAGCTGGTGGGGCACCCCCCACTACCCCACCCTCACCGCCGATTTCGGTCACACCACCTACCTCTGGCAATACATGCCCGACCGCGCCGAGAACTTCTCTCCCCAGCACCAGCGCGATGCCGTGGCCACCCTCAGCTTCCACTGCGGCGTGGCTGTCGAGATGATGTATGGTCTCTCCGAGCAAGGCGGCAGCGCCGCCTATTCGGGCTGCGGCAGCTGGACGTCCCACTGCGCCACCAACGCCTTCTGGCAATACTTCAAATACGACACCTCGCTCTTCTACGCCGAGCGCGACGCCTACAACGACAGCATATGGCTGGGCTTCATCGACGAGCAACTGGCTCAGGGCCGTCCCATCTATTACGACGGTTCCGACCATTCCGGCGGACACGCCTTCGTGCTCGACGGCTCCGACAACCAGAACCGCTACCACTTCAACATGGGCTGGGCCGGCTATGGCGACGGCTTCTACTCCATCAACAACATCGCCCCCGGCTCCGGCGGCACTGGCGGCAACGCCACCTACACATTCAACGACGACCAGGGTGCCATCTTCGGCATCCGACCCTCTTTCGTCGAGGTCTTCGACACCGTCGACTATTTCGACTCCATCTGCAGCAACTCGCAATACATCGACTTCCACGAATACCACCTGCACGTCGCCACCATGGACACCCTGCTGCGCCACCTCGACACCATCTTCAACTACCACCTCAAAATCATCGGCCAGAAAAACATCATGCTCGACCCCAACATCCCCGGCAAAGACCCAAAAATGGTCAAGTACTGCCCCGCCACGGGCTACACCTTCCCCGAGTGCGAAGACACCCGCAACGGCCACATGTTCATGGGCTGGTGCCACAGCCCGCTGGGCGAAGACACCATCTACCAGCCCGGACAGCACATCAACCTCAACGTCAACCGTTCCTTCACCGCCCTCTGGCTCGACACCACCTTCTACGCCGGCATTGGCGAAGTCGATGAAGAAGCCATCAAACTCTGGCCCAATCCCACCACCGAGGAACTTTCCGTCTCCCTCCCATTCCATACCGCCACCCTCACCGTCCTCGATGCGCTGGGACGCACCATACTGCGTGAAGACTATCCCAACGTCATGGGCGGAATGGCCAAAATCGACCTTTCCAACCTTCCTGCTGGACTCTACACACTGCTGATACGTACCGACCACGGCACTTATAACCGACAAATAATCAAGCTATAGAAAAATAAAGAAAAGAAAAATTTGGTAGATTGGGAAAAAGTTCGTACCTTTGCACCCGATTTTGAAGAGAGAGACAAACAAAACTCGATTTTCAATTTAACAGAGTGCGGGGTAGAGCAGTGGTAGCTCGTCGGGCTCATAACCCGGAGGTCGTCGGTTCGAATCCTTCCCCCGCTACCAAAAAAACAGACAAGCAGGTTGCCAATCGGCAACCTACTTTTTTTTTGCTCTTTTGTTAGCACAAACTTCGGTCCAACGACCTGCCAAGAGCCTGTCAACTCCCTACCAACTCCTACCGTGGTAGGAGTTGGTAGGGAGTTGACAGGGCGTTGGTAGGTGGAAAACAGGTAGTTGGTGGCAAGACGAAGAAAGCCATCCGAGAGGATGGCTTTGGGGGTTTTAAAGACAGAGGAAGTTCTTATTTGAACTGCACAATGTCGGCGGTGCCGTGGACGGTTTTCTTGATGACGATGCCGCCGAGGATATACTCTTCTTCGGTGGTGAGGCGGATGTTGGTCAGCGCCTGTCCGTCTTTGAGGGTGGCTTTGCTACGGAGCTGGTCGAGGACCTGCTGCTCGACATTGGAACCGCCGAAAAGCAGGAGGTAGACATTGCAGTCGGCTTCAGCTTTAACGGTGCTGACATAGGAGAAGTTGGCGGCAGAGATGGCGGTGCCGTCACTCATGGCGCTGACGGCGCTGGTGGTCATGCAGCTGGTCATGGAGAATGCCATTGCAACAACGGCGATCAAAGTCAATAATTTTTTCTTCATTTTCTGTTCCCTGATACGTGTCGGGCGCAACTGTTGGTTAATAATTAAAAGCCCTCCATCCCCTCTCGAGGGGGAACGGAGGAAAGAGTTTCTATTTCAATTTCTTGAGGATTTCAAGGGTCTGGTTCCAGAACATCTCGACGGTCTTGATCTCGATACGCTCGTCGGGGCTGTGGACGCCGCGGAGGGTGGGGCCGTAGGAGATCATGTCCATGTTGGGATATTTCTCGCCGATGAGGCCGCACTCGAGGCCGGCGTGGATGGCGCGGACGATAGGCTCGCGGCCGTACATCTTCTTGTAGACGTCGACACCCACCTTCAGCACACGGCTGTCGGGGTTGGGGGTCCAGCCGGGGTAGCCGTCGGAGTGTTTCACACGGCAGCCGGCGAGGCGGAAGGTGCTCTCGAGCTTGGCGGCGGCGGCCATCTTGGCGCTCTCGACGGAGCTGCGCTGCGAGGTGGCGATGTGGATGACGCCGTCTTTCATCTTGATGGAGGCGAGGTTGGTGGAGGTTTCGACAAAATTGTCGATCTCGCGGCTCATGGCCAGCACACCGTGGGCGCAGGCATAGAGGAGATTGACGAGGCGCTCCTGCGTCTCCTTGTCGATGAGTTTCTTGGGCAACGCCTTGACATCGCGCAACTCGAACTCCATGTCGGGCTCGGTGCTGCGGAATTCGAACACCATGGCCTTGCCCATCTTGGTGACCATGGTCTTGAAGGCGCGGACGCGGTCTTCGGGCACGGTGACGAGTGCCTCGGCTTCGCGGGCTATGGCGTTGCGAAGGTTGCCGCCGTCGATGGTGGCGAGACGCATACCATATTTATAGGTACCCTCCCAGAGGATGCGGTTGAGGAGCTTGTTGGCGCAGGCGCGGCCGCGGTTGATGTCGTCGCCGCTGTGGCCGCCCACCAGACCGCTCACCTTGACGAAGAAAGCCTTGTGGCCACGGACGGCGGGCACCAGCTTGTAATCCATCTCGGCGGTGGTGTCGATGCCGCCGGCGCAGCCGATGCAGTATTCGCCCTCGTCCTCGTCGTCGAAGTTGAGGAGGATGTCGCTCTTGAGCCAGCTCTTGCTGAGGCCGTTGGCGCCGGTGAGGCCGGTCTCCTCGTCGACGGTGATGAGGGCTTCGAGTGCGGGATGGGCAATCTTCTTGTCCTCGAGGATGGCGAGGATGGCGGCAACGCCGATGCCGTCGTCGGCACCGAGGGTGGTGCCGTCGGCGGTGAGCCACTCACCGTCGAGCACAGGCTGGATGGGGTCTTTCATGAAGTCGAACTTCTTGGTGCTGTTCTTCTCGCAGACCATGTCCATGTGGGCCTGGAGGCACACGCCGGCGCTCTTCTCATAGCCTTTGGTGGCGGGCTTGCGGATGAGCACGTTGCCCAGCTTGTCGCTCTTGGTTTCGAGGCCATGCTCCTTGCCCCAGTTGACGAGGTAGGCGGAGATGCGTTCCTCATGCTTCGAGGGACGCGGAATCTGCATTATTTCACCAAACCAATGCCACACGCGGGCGGGTTTCAAGTTCTTCAAAGGGTCTTGTTTCATATATAATAATGTATTTGTTTCGTGGGTGCAAAAATACTAAAAATTCAAAAAATGGCAAAATATTTTTTATCGGCCGCCACTTTTTCTCTCTTTCAGGTTGAGTCGGCGGACAATTTCGTCCCTTTGGGGATAGCATTCGCTGCCGAAAGCGGGGCTGCCGTATTCGAGTACCATGGTGTCGCAGACGGGGATGCGGGTGCAGTCGTCGAGAAGAAGGTGGTTCCAGGTGCTGTCGCTCATCGGATGACGGTAGAGATTATAGTAGTATGCGCTCATCATGTAACGCATGCGTCCGATTTCAACAATATTAATGTCGCGCACCGTGCGGCGGTTGCCGCAGGCTGCCACGCTGTCGGCCATGCCGTAGGTCGTCATAGGAATGCTGACGCCATTGTCGAGACCATAATTTGTCAGCGAAATGCTGATGCAGTCGGCCGCCTTTAGTCGCTGGCGGATGCCTTCGATTTCGTCTTCCATGAGGCCGATGGAGGCACCTATCTCGACGGCATTGATGGGCCCTTGGGAGCTCCATCCGCCCTTGTATTCCCCATCGGCGGTATGGGTGAGGAAACGCTCCACCTTGCGGCCGTCGAACTCAATGTCCAGATAGGCGCCGCTGTCCATCGCCGCGCGGGTATAGTCGACCAAATCCCACAACTCGCGCTCGTGCTCGCAGTAGTGGGCGACAAGGTTATCGGCTTCCACTTGGTTGGACAGGCGATTGTCGAGCCACCATGACAGGCCGACGAGCAACACGTTGCCTACACCCCACAGGACAATGGCGCGCTGGTAGGTGTCGCGCATGCGGATGTTGCAGAGGGTGATGATGAGACCCACTATCAACAGTGGAAGCCAGAGGACAATAGTGAGGGCAACGAAGAAGTCAAAGCCTTCTTTGCCGGTGGTGACACACATGGCGATCAGCACCATCGTAACGAGTGTTTTCACCAGGATGGCGAGAGAGCGTCCGAAAGTGACGATTTTCTTTTCTTTCTGCCGTGGTTCCATATTTATTCGTTTTGGGAGACGGGGCTGGCCGCGTCTCTACAAGGTGGATCCAGGACCGAAGAGGCGCTTGGCGTAGGGGGTGAGGTCTACGTGCTTGGAGAGCCAGAAGATGGGGAGGACGATGCTCTGTATGCCGCAGGCGTAGGGGGCGATGTGGTAGAGGCCATAGTTGACGACGATGGTGCTGCGGGTGGAGTCGATGAAAAAGTCCTCGGGCATGGGCATGCGCTCGACATCGCGGAACTCGTCGAAAAGACACTCTTGAACCTCTTTGTTGACCTCGAGGTCGTAGATGGCATGGGCGATGGCCTCGCAGAGGAGGTTGGTGTCGGCGACGAGGTCGGTGAAGTGGATGGTGTTGCCAGTCTCGAGGTCGACGGTCAGGAAGTTGGTGGAGTGCATGCCATGTGCAGCTCCGAGAGGGAAGCCTTCGGTTTGGATGATGAAGGTTGCAAGCGTGCTGTCTTTCCGGCAGGTGCTTTTGATGTCGAGATAGCTGAAACCGTTTTCCTCGTTGAAACTCTCCACAGGTTGCAAATCGTTGATGTCATCCACAATCCAACCTTGGATGGCGGACTCTACATTGACTTTGTTACTGTCAGCAAAGCAGAGGTACATCATTTCCCGCTCGGCCGCCGGACTTATCACTCCCTTGTCGGGCCATTGCAGGGTGTAGGTCACCTTCACGCCGATAGTATCCAATTCGAGAACGTACGGTTCGTCAAAAATCTGCAGCCAGCACTTTTCACCACTGAGGGTGTGTGTCTTGAATTCCTTGTTGTCATGTCTACAGCCTGCCAACAATGCAAGGCAAAGGGCAAGGAAAAAAATCTGTTTCTTCATAAGATTATTTGTTTTTTTCGACTGCAAAGATACGAAAAAAAGCTCAGTATACGGATTTTTTTGTATCTTTGCATTTTAAAATCCAAAAAACCATGAGAACACTCAAGCTATGCCTTATGCTGTGTCTGCCTCTGTTTTTCGCGGCCTGCATCAAGGAAGAGCCGAAAAACGACGAATGCGACATCCTCAGCGCCTGGGTGGAAGGCGCAGAATACGAGAGCTTCTTCTACCAGGGCACGCAGATGCGGATAGACAACATACCGTCGAACAGCACGGAGATCGTCTTCCAGGTGCGCACCAAGAGCGGGCTGCCGCTCATACCCGTACACTTCGCCCTCACCCCCGGCGCCACCATCACGCCCGCCAACGGCTCGCCGCAGGATTTTTCCCAAGGCCCCGTGACCTACACCGTGACGTCGGAAGACGGCCAGTGGACACGCTCCTACAGCGTCGACTTCCAGACCGTCAGCACCCATACCTCCTGTCTCTTCAGCTTCGAGCATGTGGCGGTGGACACCTTCTCCAACGGCTGCACCTACCATGTCTTCTACGAGCTTGACAACGGGGAGCGCCGCAACATCTGGGCCTCGGGCAACGCCGGTGTGGGCATCCTCCATGCCGACTGGACCCCCGAGTTGTTCCCCACCCACTCCACCGACAACGGCTACCAGGGCAAGGGCGCTTGCCTCTCCACTCAGTCGACCGGCGATTTCGGGGCAGCCTTCGGCAAACCCATCGCCGCCGGCAACCTCTTCCTCGGCAAGTTCAACGTCAATGCCGTCCTACTCAATCCTCTGAAAGCCACCGAATTCGGCATCCCCACCGACAAACAGCCCGTGAAAATCACCGGCTGGTACAAATACCATCCCGGCGACACCTTCACCGACGCCACCATGCAGCCCGTTGCCGATCGTGTGGACCAGGGCCACATCTACGCCGTCTTCTTCCGCAACCAGGATGCCGGGGGCAACCCTGTGGCGCTCTACGGCGACAACGTGCTCTCCAGCGACCTCATCGTCAGCAAGGCTCAGCTCGTGCCTGCCGCCACTGACGAGTGGACCCGCTTCGAGATGACTTTCGAGGGCGGCACCGCCGACCCAGCCATTCTTGCCGCTATGGGCTACAGTTACACCGTCGTCTTCTCCTCCAGCAAGGACGGCGACACCTTCGAGGGCGCCATCGGCAGCACGCTCTTCGTCGACGAAGTGACAGTCGAATTCGGGAATTAAGATGATAGATAAAAAAAATAACAGTCATGAAGAAAATCATTGTCATAGCCGCCATATTCTCATTCTTCCTGCCTGCCTCACAGGCCTTGGCCACCACTGAAAAAAAAACAAACCCAGCGGGGAATTCCCATCCCTCTTTTTGCAGGGCCGACAGCCTCCATGTCAAAATCCGCGTCGGCTACAACCTCGGCGGCACCTCTCCCATTCCCCTCCCCGCCTCCATCCGCAGCATCGACGCCTTCAGGCCGACGGCGTCGCCGTCCGTCGGAGCCGACATCCAATTCCCAATCCCACTGCCTGGCTCCAAAAGAGACACCGCCTGCAACCCCAGTGGAGCGAACCCCCGATTCTCCATCTCTGCAGGGCTCCGGCTCGAGAACAAAGGCATGGACATCGACGCCACCGTCAAAAGCTACCGCATGGAGATGACCAAGGGCAACAGCCAAATCTCCGGTCTCTTCTCCGGCCACATCTCCCAGCAAGTGACGCAGTGGATGCTCACCGTACCAATTAATTTTCAATTTTCAATTTCCAATTTTCAATTCAGTTTCGGCCCCTTCTTCTCCCTCTTGTTCTCCAAGAACTTCAGCGGCATCGCCTCCTCCGGCTACCTGCGCCAGGGCGACCCCACCGGCCCCAAAATTGACATCGGCGACAAGGAGGGCGAATGGGCCACCTACGACTTCAGCCCCTCCATGCGCTCCCTCCAATGGGGGCTCTCCCTCTCCCTCGACTGGAACGCCACCCCCCGCCTTGGCCTCTTTGCCTCCCTCTCTTGGGGCCTCTCCGGCATCTTCAACAGTGATTTCACAACCGTGCAGCAGTCCCTCTACCCCATCTACGGCTCCCTCGGCCTCTTTTACAATCTCTAATCATCCCTCATCATGAAAAAAGCACTCCTCCTCCTCGCCGCCATAGCTGTCGCCCTCGCCGCCCTCGCCCAAAAAGAATACTCGCTCTCCTCTCCCAACGGGCGCCTCGTCGCCACCATCGTCTGTCAACAGGGGGGAATGTCCTTTTCGGTCGAGTACGACAACCGCTTCCTCTCCCCCACCACCGTCATCGGCCTCAGATACGAGCAGGGAGGGAAGATCTTCGACAAAATGACCGTGCGGAAAGTTTCCCGCCGCACCATCGATGAAACCATCCCCTCGCCCTTCACCCGGCAGGCCACCATGCGCAACCACTGCAACGAGATGACCCTCACCCTCCGCGAAGGACTCTCCGTCGTCTTCCGGGCCTACGACAACGGCCTCGCCTACCGTTACGTGTGGGAGGGAAAGCCAGGCAAGGTGTTCAACGAGGTGGCTCAATGCTGTTACAATGCCGATTCGGCGACGGTGCCCTATGTCTCGCAGTTCGACTCCACGGCCTTCGGCAGCGAGCCCTTCGTACTCAGCCTCGCCTGGACGCCACAGTCGGAGAAATGGAAATCCTTCTATCCGCAATACAGCTCCTCTTTCGAGAACCAATACACCACCCTGCCCCTACGCAAACTCGACCCCCGCCGCCTCTGCTTCCTCCCCCTCATGCTCCATGGCGAACAAGGCATCAAAATGTGCATCACAGAATCTGCGCTCCTCGACTACCCCGGCATGTACATGCGCAACTTCGCCGACGGCATGCTCGAATGCCAGCACGCCCCACTGCCCCGGACTGTAGAGCAGGGTGGCCACAACAACCTCCAGCTCCTCGTGCGGGAGCGCGAGAACTACATCGCCCACATGGACCGCAGCAAAGTCTTCCCCTGGCGCATCATGATGGTGGGCACCGCCACGGAGATAGCGATGAACAATATGAGCTACCTGCTCGCCGAGCCCCCGCGTGTGGAAGACACAAGTTGGATAAAACCCGGCAAAGTAGCGTGGGACTGGTGGAACTGCTTCAACATCAGCGGAGTCGACTTCGAAGCAGGCATCAACAACGACACCTACAAACACTACATAGATTTCGCCTCAAAGTATGGCATAGAGTACGTCATCCTCGACGAGGGCTGGGCGGTAAATGGGAAGGCCGACCTCTTCCAAGTAGTACCCGAGATAGACCTGCCCATGCTCGTCAACTATGCCAAAGAGCGCAACGTCGGCATCATCCTCTGGGCAGGCTACTATGCCTTTGACCGCGATATGGAGCACGTCTGCCAGCATTATAGCCAGATGGGCGTCAAAGGCTTCAAGATTGATTTCATGGATCGCGACGACCAGTTGGCCGTCGACTTCTACCGCCGCGCCGCCGAGATGTGTGCCAAGTACCACCTCGTCGTCGACTTCCACGGCGCCTTCAAGCCCGCGGGCTTCACGCGCACCTACCCCAACGTGCTCAACTTCGAAGGTGTCTTCGGATTGGAGCAGATGAAATGGGCGCCCACCACCGTCGACCAGATGCGCTACGACTGTCAGATACCCTTCATCCGCCAGGCCGCTGGCCCCATGGACTACACCCAGGGAGCCATGCTCAACGGCGGCCGCTGGAACTACCACCCCTGCTGGATGGAACCCATGAGTCAGGGTACACGCTGCCACCAACTGGCGCTCTATATAGTGCTCGAGTCGCCGCTCAACATGATGTGTGACTCACCCACACATTACGACAAAGAACCCGACTACACACGCTTTGTCGCCTCATTGCCCACAGTGTGGGACGAAACACACGTGCTGCAGGGCGAAGTGGGCGAATATATCGTCACCGCCCGCCGCAAAGGCAAGACCTGGTACATCGGCGGCATTACCAACTGGACTGCCCGTGACGTGAACATTGTATTACCGCTAATCAGCCTAAACATCAGAAACATCGAACTTTACACCGACGGCATCAACGCACATCGCCGAGGCAGCGACTACCGACACGAAACACACCGTGTGGTCCTACCGGTCATGACAATCCACATGGCCCCCGGCGGCGGTTTCGTGGCAAAGATTACAACCGAATAGCCATCTCTATCGGGTAGTGGTCGGAGATATAAGGTACACCGTAGTCGCCATCGAGGGTGCGGAACCACATCACCTGCATGTCCTTAACAAGGAGATGGTCAATGACGGAGCCTTCACTTTGGCCGTATGCGTTGTAGGTGATGGCGTGGCTGGTGCTGTCGGTCATCTCGCGTGCCTCTTGTAGTCCTGCGCGGGAGAAAAAGTCGAACGGTTTATATTCGCCGTATTCTGCCGTGCAGTTCATATCGCCACCAACGATGACAGGAATCTCCCTCAAATTGTTGGCTACTATGTCACCTATCACTTGTGCGCCCCTGACGCGTGCGTCGTCGCTGACATGGTCGAGGTGGGTATTGAGATAGGCAAACTCGTGGCCGTTTATTCTATCACGGAATCGGGCCACGGTGACGGTGCGGAAGCATCCGGCCCCTTCGTATTTCGACGGCACCTCGGGTGTCTCGCTGAGCCAGCGGGTGGTGTCGTGCAACAGTAATAACTGCGTCGTGTCGTAGTAGATAGCCATAAACTCGCCAGCCTCCTTGCCGTCGTCGCGCCCTACCCCGATGCGGCGGTATGTGGGCAGGCAGCTGTCGAGGTACTGCAGCTGGTCGATGAGGGCTTCCTGCAAGCCGATGGCGGCTGGGCGCTCTTCGTTTATCATGCACACTACCGCAGCCTTGCGGTTGGGCCAGCCGTTCTCTCCGTCGATGTTGTTCCACGAGTTATAGCGGATATTAAAGGAGATAATCTTCAGCTCGTCGGCAGGCTTGCCGCAGCTGCAAAGAAGCAGCAAAGCGGAAAGAATAAAGGTAAATCTTTTCATGGTATTGTGTTATATTAATTTGCTGACAAGGTGATGTCGACCACTGGTAAGTGTATGCATTTCCCAACCACAAGAACTGGTGGGCAGCATCACGGTGGCCGTGGTGTTGGGCGGAATGACGATGTCCCACTCGAAGCGGTCGCCTTTGCGGCGCCAGTTGCTTTCTATTCGCCCGTACACAGAATTGTAGGAGCAGTTGACGTAGTCGAGGTCCTCGATGGGGTGGGGCTCCAGCAAGAAGGAGTTATTGCCCGATGTGCTGCGTATGCCGCCGAGGTAGGAGTAGTACCAGATGATGAGGTCGCCGAGGAGCATCACATGGTTGGCGGAGTTCATCGCCGGGTCGCCAGTATCTCCATTCCACAGCTCCCAGATGGTGGTGGCGCCCTGCTTCACCATGTAACCCCAGGAGGGGTAGGTGGTGTCGGTGGCCAGCTTCAGAGCAAGGTCACCCCGGCAATGATCGGTGAGGGTGCGCATAAGGTGCTGGATGCCGACCACGCCGGTGGCGACGTGGCCGCCGAAGTCGTTCTCTATTTTGTCGACGATGTTGTCAAAGACCTTGAGTTCGAGTCTCTCCGAGGGGACCATGCCGAAGGCCAGCGGCAGCAGGTTGGCGGTGATGGTGTTATTGCTGTAGCAGCCGCGGACGGTGTCGAGGTAGCGGGCGTTGTAAGCGTCGGCGATAATATCGTTCAGACGGCCGAAATAGTCGATGTCGTCGTAGCGCTCCAGCGCATAGGCGAAGTCGATCATGAGGTGGCAGAAATGGTAGTAGTAGGGTGTGGAGAGGTTGGCGGGCCAGGTCATGCGGTTGGTGTCGCGGGTGTGGATGAGCTCTGGGCTCTCGGGCGGCACACACCAGTCGCCATAGGTGTCGCGGACGAGGATGCCGTCCTTGAGGTAGTATTTTTCCATGTGGAGCATCCAGCGCTTCATGGCGTCGTAGTGCTTCTCTATTGGGCGGAAGTCGCCGAAGCGCTCCCATAGCATGTCGGCCACCGTGATGAAAGCCCCGGGCCAGGTCATGTTGTCGGTGTAGTTGCGCCAGTAGGCGGGAGCCACGTCGGGGAGTGCGCCGTTTCCCCACTGGCTGTCTTCGAGGTCCTGCAGCCACTTGGCGTAGAGGCGGTGGTTGTCGAAGATGAAGCTCTCTCCGTAGCAGCCGGTGGTGCGGTCGCCGGTCCAGCCCATGCGCTCGTCGCGCTGGGGACAGTCGGTGGGCATGGAGCGGTAGTTGCCGCGGATGCCCCATGTGGCGTTGCGGTAGACGGCGTTGATGACGCTGTCGGAGGTCTCGAAACTGCCGGTCATCGGCATCTCGTCATAAAGGACTTGCCCAATAAAGTCGTCTGGTTTTGGCTGGTCCCGCAATCCGGTTATTTCGACGTATCGGAAGCCATGATAGGTAAACATCGGGTACCAGACATCGGTAGAATTGGCGGCAATATATCGGTCGGTGCATTCTGCAGAGCGGAGGTTGGCAGTGTAAAGCGTGCTGTCGGCGTTGAGCAATTCGGCATAGCGGAAAGTGACAGTGTCGCCAAAGTGCATGCCCGTCATCGACGCAGTCATCACGCCGACCATGTTCTGCCCCATGTCTACAATCCATTTGTCTCCTTTCCGGAAGATCGCCACAGGTCTCAGCAGCCCTTGCTCCTCGATGTTAGGGTTGGGCTGCGGCGTAAGGAGCCGCATCGGATCGGGTCGTTGGTAGTCATTGGGCAACGGGCTGCCAGTTTGAACAGGATACTCGCGGGACACTCTGTGGCGGGGATTGTAGACATCCTCGCGGTACATATTCTGGCGGTCGTAGTCGACGACGGCATCATCCCACAGGTTGTCGTCATAGTGTGGCTGTGTCCAGTCGCCAAGGTCGAGGCGGGCGTCGTAGGTCTCGCCGTCGAATTCATTGCTCTTGCGTATGGGGCCGCGGTTGGTGATCTTCCAACCGTCGCCGCTGATGACGGTGTCCGTCGTGCCGTCTTGGTAGGTCACCTCCAATTGCATGAGCAGTTGTGGCAGGCCGTAGTGTGCGGCGTGAAGGATGCCGCACCATTCCAGATAGTTGGTGTCGTGGCGAGGGGTGGTGAAGCGTCCGCCTTGGAGGATGACGCCAATAGCGTTCTTGTCGCCAGCCCGCACGATGTTGGTTACGTCGTAGGCATTGAAATAGATACGCTGGGTATAGTCGCTAAGGGTAGGTTTCAAGACCTCGTTCATACCCACTTCGGCGCCGTTGATGTAGGCGGAGTAGACACCCAGGCCACAGATGTAGAGTCGGGCTTTCACGATATCGCTTTTGAGTGCAAACTCCTTGCGCAGGTAGCGGGCGGCGATGGCGGTGTGGCCATCCAAATGGTCGTCCTCGTAGTCGCGCCCAATCCATTGCGCCTTCCAATCGTTGGGCGAGAGGAGGCTTATCTCAAAGTGCTGCACGTCGCTTTCGAGGGTCTTATTTCTGCCCTTGTCGCCGTAGGTGACGGTGGTATACACGCGCCACCAGCAGCGGTCGCGGCTTTTCAGCGGCTTGCCCTCGTAGGGGATGTAGAGCATCTGGTTGGTATCGACAAGCTTGGAGTCCCACAGGTCGCCGACGCCCTTCTTCGCGTTTTCTTCCGTGGAGGCTACGATGATGCGGTAGTCGGTTTGCACGACGTTGGGGACCTCGGCCTCATAACACCAGCTGAAGCGCGGGTAGGCGGTAGCCAAAGGGACGGAGCCGTCCTGCATCTCGACGGTGGGGTTGATGAGATGTATTCTGCTGCCGCAAGAGGCGAGCAAGAGTGCCAAAAGGATGGGGACTATGTGTTTCATGGGGCTAATAGGTTTATTGAGCGATTATAATTCAAAAGTCCACTCTCCGGCATCGACGGTACGCTCGCGAGGCGTGCCTGGGAAAATTGTGGCGGTGGTGCCTTTCGGTACGGTAACTTTCAATATTTTGTCTGTCGTATCTATGAGTATGTCGCCATGGGGGGTAGGCTTGGTGCATTTCACCCAGTCGACACCTTCGCACGGCTGTGGGTCGATGAAGAAGTGCTTGTAGCCTGGATGCTTAGGGTCGGGACGGATGCCGGCAAGGGCTTGGTAGAACCAGATGCCGATGCCGTTATAGCAGTTGTGCACACGGCTTCGGTCCTCCTTGCCGGGGCGGCCGCAGTCCCACGATTCCCAGGTGGTGGTGGCACCTTGGTTTATCATATAAAGGTAGCCGGGGTAGTCGGGTTGGCGCAGAATGGTGGCCATGAGGTCGGTCTCCCTTTCTTGTATGCACCACTGGGTGAAGATGGGTACGCCCATGAGGCCGGCGGCGATGTGGTCGCGGTACTTCCCATGGCAGTCCCTGAGCAGTTGCTCCTTGACTGCTGCGGCGGTGGCGCTGTCGGGCGGGATGCCGAGGAGGAGGGCATAGCATTGGTCGAGGGGTGTGCCGTTGGCGTAGGTGTGGGTCTCGGGGTGGTAGAAGTGGCGGTGGATGGCTGCGTTGAGGTTCCGGCGCCATTCGGCCAAGCGCAGTGTGTCGGCGCGGGTGCTCGGCAACAAATCTGCCATTTGTTCCATAAGAGCGAGGCATTCGCTAACGACACAGCTGCTGACGTGCAGCACACTCTCGCCGCCCTTTTTTACGCCCTCGGGAACGGCCCAGTCACCGAGAAACCAACTGTGCCGCTCATTGTCGGGCCACGGCTGCAGGATGTAGTCCTCGCTGTGCCGCTCGACGTACTCCAGCCAGCGCTTCATGTCGTCGTAGTAGATGAGGGAGCGGTCGCCGTAGTTGAGATAGGTGCGCCAGGGTGCCAGGACGATGAAGCTCTGCCAGTAGGGGCCGCCGCCGGTGCGGAAGGCGGGTGCCGCGTAGGGCAGGTCGCCGTCGGGCTGCATGGCGTCGTGCCAGGCTTGCATCCAGTTGAGGTAGGTGTCGCGCACGTCCCAGAGGGTCTGGAGTGTGTTGGTGGAGGAGTTGCCGTCGCCGCCGTATCCCATGCGCTCGATGTGCGGGCAGTCGACCATATAGCCGCTGAAGGTGAGGCAGCTGAGGGTGTACTTCACCATGTCGTGGATGGCGTTGAGGCGCGGGTCGGAACAGGAGAAGGTGGCGCCGCCATAGGGGTCGACAGCGCTGATTTGCAGGGCGCGGGCACGCCCCACTCCGGCCCCTTTCACTCGCACATAGCGGAAAGCGTGCATGTGGAAGCGGTTGCGGAAGATATTGTACGGGGCGCCGTCGGAGACAAAGACGTCGGTCTCGGTGAAAGGAGGCTTTGCCTCGAGATGGTCGAGGTATTCCATTGTCACCGCCTGCCCAGAATCCATCAGGCCATATACGGCATAGAACCATCCAGTCACCACGCGGCCGAAGTCAATCAGCGTCGAGCCATCGGGCAAAGTTGTCTGCTCGACAGGATCCAGGGTGTCGACGATTTGGTTGCCCGCAAACTCTTGTCGCGAGACGGTGATATCCTTTGCGTCATATATTGATGCCGGGCGCCAACGCTCCTTTACTCGCGCGTCGTAGCGTTCGCCGCCGAACTGCATAGGCTGCCAGCTGCCGGTATAGCTGTAGGGTGATGGCGAGGCCTCCCACGTGCTGTCGGTCTTAAGGATTACATATATCAGTCCACATTCGCCGTCGGAGACGGTTTTCTCCACCGTCGCTTTTACCGCCGCCGGAGTGCCGTAGATACGCCCCCAGCCCTGTCCTATCCAGAGCATAATCTCATTCTCGCCCTCGTGGACGAGGTCGGAGATGTCGTAGGAGACTTCCATCGCCCGCTTGTCGAGCTGCGAGACGGCGGGCTGCAGCACATCATCGCCCACACGATTGTTATTGACGAACACCTCGTGGTAGCCCAGCGACACGACGGACAGATTGTAGTGGATGGTTTGGAAGTCGGAATGCCGCAGTTCGCCGTGGTCGATGTGGATCGTGGTTCGCAGCATGGGCGTCTCGGCCCAGCGGTCGCCCTGGCGGCAGCCGATGAACTGCTGTCCCCAAGCCCCGAGTCCCAGCAACAGCATGCACGTTATTATCACAGTTTCTTTCATCCTTTTTTTCTCTCTATTCGTTTTGCAAAATTACATAAAAATCTCCACTCGGAAAAACATTTATTGAAAATCGGAAAATATTTATTGAAAAAACGCGTTATTTTTATTATTTGTAGCAAACCCCTACTCCCAACCATGAACAACCTCATACCCCAAATCAAAACCCTCGCCAACGCCCAACGGCAACAAGTCGTCGAGTGGCGCCGCCACATGCACCGCCACCCAGAGCTGAGCCAGCACGAATTCGCCACCATGGAATTCGTCGCCCAACGCCTGCGCGACATGGGCCTCCATCCCAAAACCGGCATCGGCCGCACCGGCTGCATGGCTCTCCTCAAAGGCAACAAGGAGTCGTCAGCACAATACTGCGTGGCCCTGCGAGCCGATTACGACGCGCTGCCCATAACCGAATGCACCGGCTTGCCCTTCGCCAGCGAGAATCCCGGCGTGATGCACGCCTGTGGCCACGACATGCACACCTCCTCCCTCCTCGGCGCCGTCAGCATCTTGACACAGTTGAAAGACCACTTCAGCGGCACTCTGATGTTCATCTTCGAACCCTCCGAGGAAAAATACCCCGGCGGCGCTCGCATGATGATGGACGACGGCCTCTTCGACGAGGTGACTCCCAACGAGATCTACTCCTTCCACTGCCTCCCCGAGATGGACTGCGGCAAGGTAGGTATGCGCAAGGGCAAATACATGGCCTCCACCGACGAACTCTACTGGACCATCCACGGCCTCGGCGGCCACGGAGCCACCCCGCACCTCAGCGTCGACCCCATCGTCGTCGCCTCCCACATCGTCATCGCCCTCCAGCAGGTCGTCTCCCGCAACGCCCCTCCCATGATGCCCTCCGTCCTCACCATCGGAAAAATCCACGACACCGGCGGCCGCACCAACATCATCCCCGACACCGTGAAGATGGAAGGCATCATCCGCACCTTCGACGAAAAATGGCGCCTCGAGGCCCACGAGAAAATTCGCAAAATAAGCACCGGCGTGGCCGAAGCCATGGGCGCACGGTGCGACCTCCTCATCGACTACGGCTACCCCTACCTCCTCAACGACGACGACTGCACCCAGCAGGTGCACGACAACGCCTCAGCCTTCCTCGGCAAGGAAAACGTCGAATGGCTCGACCTACGCATGACAGCCGAGGACTTCGCCTTCTTCGCCCAGAAAATACCCGCCTGCTACTTCCGCATCGGCATCCACCAACCCGGAACTCCCTTCTCCAACCTCCACCGCCCAAACCTCATCGTAGACGAGGACAGCCTCGAGCTGGCCAGCGGCCTCATCGCCTACAACGCCATCATGGCCCTCCAAAACAGGATAAAACAAAAAAACGAAAACTGAAAACCCAAAACAGGAAAAAAGCGGCACCCCCACCGGGATGCCGCTTTTTTTTTTACCATCCATGGCCGTCGCCACTGCTGTAATTGCTGAGCGTCACACTGTTGTCCCTCACCCACCTCGCCCTCGGCAACCAACATTCCTCCAGATAGCGGCACCCTACCATCCCCCTACCAACTCCTACTGTGGTAGGAGTTGGTAGGGAGTTGGTAGGGAGTTAATAGGTGGTTATCAGGCAGTTGACGCCAAGGGGGCATTTTTTGGTTTTCAGGGGCAATAAAAGGGGGTGAAGTCCGTTATGAATTTAATATGAAAAATATTATAATAATATTTGTTGCCGCGCTGATGTGCGGGGTGAGCTACGGACAAGGGAGCCAGCGCGAGCGGTTGGAGAGGCACCTGTACACACTGGCGTCGGACAGTCTGCGTGGCCGCGCGGCGGGTACGGAAGACGGCCAGATGGCCGCCGATTATATCGAGCGGGAGTGGAAAAAGATGGGACTGAAATCGATGGCCGGCGACAGCAACTACCGCATGCCCTTCTCGAGGACAAGTGTGCAGAGGGGGAAAGGTGAATACTGCAATCTGGTGGCCTTCATCGAAGGCAGCGATCCGACAATGAAGCATGAGTATATCGTGGTGGGCGCCCATTACGACCATGTGGGGGTGAAGGGCGACAAAATTTACAACGGTGCCGACGACAACGCCTCGGGCTCGTCGTGTGTGCTGGAGATAGCTCGCCAACTGCTGGCCAAGAGAAGCCAGTTGAAACGGAGCGTGGTAATTTGCGCCTACGATGCCGAGGAGATAGGCCTTTACGGCTCGACGGCACACGTCAACCACCTGAAGAACAGTTTCCAGTTGAGCCAGGTGAAGCTGATGATGAGTGTGGACATGGTGGGCTGGTATAAGGCCGACGGGGAGCTGACTTTGGAGGGCGTTGGAACGATAGCCGGCGGGAAAGCCTTGGTGGACCCCAAAGCTTTGGGCGTGGACATCAAGGTGAGGACAAAGAAATACGAGACCTCGATGCTAACGGCCACGGACACAGAGCCCTACGCTTTGAAGGGCATCCCGACATTAGCGGTAACGACAGGACTGAAGAGTCCTTACCACAAGCCGGAGGACGATGCCGAATTGATTGACTATGATGGACTTGACCGTGTGACCGACTATCTGGTGGCGCTGACAATAGCGGCGTCGCAAAAGGAGGGGGTTCTGGCCTCGGGCCATGTGGCCCGCAAACACCGGGAATTGAAGGGATTCGAGATTGGACTGGCGGCGGGATTGGGGAGCAGCAACCTCAATTTCCCAGAGGCCACGGTGGACGGCAAGTCGGCTCTCGGCTTCAACGGCGGACTGATGGTGCAATACAATTTCAACCGATACATCGGACTGAGGCTCAACGCAATGTACAACTATTCCCATTGTCCGCTACCGGCATCGGGCGACGCCTATGGCAAGGGCTACGGAGTGGAACAGCACTCGCTGTTGGTTCCGTTGACACTGCAACTTGGAATTCGGGAGAGCGGAGCAGGGATGTACTTCGGCTTCGGATTTTTCTACCAGCATGTTTTCGACGGAGGTTTCTACGGCGACATTCCGGCCGGGGAACCAGCCTATGAGGTCGACAAAAATCCGGGAGGCATTGCCTGGAACATCGGCATGCGACTGGGACATTGGCAGTTGGACGGTACATGGTATTACCAGCTGAGCGATTTTTTCAAAACCGCCAACGGCCTGCCGAAAGCACACATGAACATGTATGCGGTGACTATAGGCTACTTCTTCTAAACCACTAAGAAAAAAAAGATGGACAACATTTTAGAATTGGAGACCAAACCGATGGGGAAACTGCTGTGGCAGTATGCGCTGCCTGCGGTGGCGAGCCAGGTGGTGACGTCAATATACAATATTGTGGACCGTATCTTCCTCGGCAACAGCATTGGCGACGGAAAAATGCTGTTGGCGGCACTGACCATCACCTTCCCGCTGATGAACATCATCCACGCCTTCGGGTCACTGGTGGGAGCCGGTTCGAGCGCCCGCATGAGCATCGTGCTGGGGAGGAAGGATGTGCGCTGGGCCGAGAAGATATTGGGCAACAGTGTATTGCTGACGTTCTTGTTTGGTTTTTTCTTTGTAGTGGGAGGCTATCTGTGGATGCATCCCATCATGAATCTTTTTGCCGATGGTGCCTCGACGCAGGTGCTCGACGCGGCATGCGAGTATATGTACATCGTGCTGCCGGGTATGTTCCTTTTGACGCTGACATTCAACCTTGTGGGCCTGATTCGCTCGTCGGGCTACCCCATGAAGGGCATGTGGATCATGGTGGGAGGAGCTGCGCTGAACATCTTCCTCGACTTCCTCTTCATCAGCGAGTTTGGCTGGGGGATGAAGGGCGCCGCATGGGCCACGACCATCTCCATGGCAGCCTCGGCCACCGTGGCGGTGCTCCACTTCGTGCAGCCCAAGTCGTTCATCCGATTCAAGCGTCATGCCTGGGCACCAAAGTTTTATATCTTCCGTAACATCCTGGCCATCGGCATCAGCCCGTTCTCGATGAATGTGGCAGCCTTTGCCGTGGTGGCCGTGCTAAACCGACAACTGATAGCCTATGGCGGCGACGACGCGATGACGGTGTACGGAGCTGCCAACTCGTTCATGGGCCTGATATTCATGCTCATGTTAGGACTGTGCCAAGCGATGCAGCCCATTGCGGGCTACAACTATGGCGCACGCAGGAACGACCGCCTGCGTGAGGTCTACCTGCTGACAATGAAGGTGTGCGTGCTGGTAGGCGTACTGGGAATGGTGATGGCTTTGGTGTTTCCGCGCACCATCATAGGCTTTTTCAATTCAGAACCCGAAATTCTCGACATGGGTGCGCCAGCGTTGCGATACCTGCTGGTTTTCTGCCCGTTGATAGCGTTCACTGTAACCAACTCGCAACTCTTTCAGAGCATCGACCAACCGTGGATAGCCATCGTGACAAGCCTCTCGCGGCAGGTCATCTTCCTCATTCCACTATCACTGATACTACCCGAGATGCTTATGGAGTTCAACCATGGCGATGGCGTGACGGGAGTGTGGCAAGCCTGTGCCATCTGCGACGTGCTGGGAGCGGTGCTGAGCGCCATCCTACTGCTGACCCACCGCCACGTGTTCAGCATGGACTATGTGCCACCTATCCGCAAGCCCAAGAAGGAACTGGGACCCAAAGACGACGAACAATGAAAGTATACGAAAATATTTCCCTCAAACCCTACAATACCTTCGGCATCGACGTTAAGGCGCGACGGATGGTAGTGGTAGAACCCAAGGACAAGGTTCCGGACTTGGATGGCGAAGTGCTGGTGATTGGCGCCGGCAGCAATATGGTCTTCACCAAAGACTTTGAAGGGACCGTAATAATTGCAGGGGCACGACGTACCGTGTCCGATGCCGATGTGGTGACGCAAAGCAGAGGCGGTGCACCCAGTCCCATCTGTGTCACTGCATGGGCCGGAATGGTGATGGACGACTTGATACAGTGGACTTTGGACCATAGGCTCTATGGTCTGGAGAACCTCTCCGCCATTCCCGGAACCGTGGGGGCGTCGGCAGTGCAGAACGTGGGTGCCTATGGCGCCGAAGCAAAGGATTTTATCGAGAGCGTGGAGGCCTATGACATGGTCGGGAAGCGCCATTGCACCTTCAGCAATGACGACTGCCAGTTTGCCTACCGCGACTCTTTCTTCAAACACCATCCCAACCGCTATCTTATTCTCCGTGTCACCTACCGCTTGAGCCACGAGTTCGTCCCCAACCTCGGCTACAAAGCCCTCGAAGGCCTCCCCCACGACACCGCCCAACAGCTCCGCGAGGCCATCACGGAGATTCGCTGGCAGAAACTGCCCCGCCCCGAAGAGCATGGCTCGGCAGGCAGCTTCTTCAAGAACCCTGTGGTCGATGAAAAAGTATATCGGCATATCAAGTCTGAGCACCCCGATATGCCAGAAGCACATCTGTCTGTTGGGGGATACAAACTTTCGGCCGGATGGCTCATTGACCGTGCCGGATGGAAAGGCAAAACCAAGGGCAGGGCAGGTGTCTGGCCCAAGAACGCCCTGGTGCTATACAACGCCGGCGGCTGCACGGGCGAAGATGTTGCCGCCTTGGCGAAAGAAATACAACAAGATGTGAAACAGAAGTTCGGGGTTGATTTGGAACCCGAAGCATTAATTATTTGATATGGAAAAAGTAGAGACTTTCTGGAAGTGGTTTCAGGACCACAACGAGCAGCTGGTGGCCATGGGCGACCTGGAGGACAAGGAACGCATGGAGTTGGAGAATGCCCTACAGTACCAGTTGACAAAATATTGTGCCGGTCTGAGTTATGAGATTGGTGACGCCACCGCCAACGGCCGCACCTTGACTTTTACCGCCGAGGGCGACACCGACTTGTTCCGCTATGTGGTGGAGCTGGTGGACAACGCCCCTGACCTTGACTGGTGGGAGTTTGTGGCTTTCAAGCAGCCCCTAGGCACCGAGCTGAAGGTGCGCTTCGACAAAATGGTCTTCGACACGCGCAAGATGTATTTCGAGCAGTTGGAATGCGAGGAAGAACCCGATATGCTGGGCTTGCGCATCGCCGTCGAAGAGGGGCAGCGACAGGATGAGGACTTCCAGGTGGGTGTCTATGTGACGCTGGAAGCCTTGATGGGCGAGTTTGACTGCGCCACGCTCATTGGCTACATGGAGACCGTCCCCGTGCCCGAGGAACCTTTCAAGAGCGGTTTCCAGAAATTGGACGACCTGCCCAAGTTCGTCGACTGGTTCAAGGCAAAACGCGACGCATAGCGTCATGCCCACCTCGCGCAAAACCCGCTATCGTGGACGCCGCCCTACTTCGGCGCAGCGTCGGCCTGGGCATCTCCGCACCAACTATGTGGAGGATGACATTGAGGCATTCTCACAAGACCTGAAACTGCTACGGTCAGTATGGTCGGAAAGTGTACGCGAGGATGACTGGAAGGCGGAGCGGAAGCAGGCCCTCAAGACTAATGGCATTATTTGCGCGGTTGTGATGGCGCCCATGACAATCATTTTGATTTACCTTGTAGTTGGCGGTGACGCCCCGTGGTGGTCTATCCCCATCGTGCAGACCTTTGTGCTACTATACCTTTTGTTCCGACTGTTGACGTTCAGCGGCGAAGACACCATGTTCCTTGTCTACCGCGAAGCCGACCGGCGTGGTATCAAATACATCAAGAACGACACCCCTCTGTACCAAATCATGAACCGAATCAATGCCGATTACAACAATCACCTTTGGAATCGCAATTTCAATTGGACATAAAACATAACGTTATGAAACAGATTGCCTGCACCATATTATTCTCTTTGGCCATGATGGCTGCCGCTTGCAGTAAACAGACAACGGCTTCGGCACAGGAAGAACCATTCATTGAGAGTCAACGACTCTATGCTATGGGCGAGGGCTCGCAGTTCTGGCGCATACCCGCGCTGCTATGTTTGGACGACGGCACACTGCTGGCTGTCAACGACCGCCGCAAGTACGATTATCACGACTTGCCGAAGGACATCGACATCGTCTACCGTCGCAGCACGGATAACGGCAAGACATGGACCGAACCGCAGACCCTCATCGAGGGCCAGGGCGAAGGGAAAGGCTACGGTGACCCGGCGTTGGTGCAGTGCGAGAACGGCGACGTGCTCTGTCTCTTCGCCGGCCACAATGGCTACTTTCAATCCACGGTGGCCAATCCCATCTGCGTCTTTATGTGCCGCTCCACCGACCGCGGCCAGACCTGGGGCGACACCGTCAACCTCACCTCTGTCATCTGGGATGTTTCGTCGGGCTACCATGGAGCCTTCGTGGCCTCTGGCAACGGCCTGCGCCTGAAACGTGGCCCTCATGCCGGACGAGTGCTCTTCGCCGCTGCTGTGGTGCGCAACGGCGAGAATGTCAGCGACAACTTCGTCATCTATAGCGATGACAACGGACACACGTGGCAACGCTCGCAGAAGGCTTTCAATAAGGGCGACGAGGCTAAGCTGATGGAACTCAACGACGGTACTGTCCTCATCAGCGTGCGCCGCACGGGAGCCCGCGGATACAACCACTCGGAGGACGGCGGCGTGACTTGGGGCACGCAGGGCTATTGGAACGAGATGACGATTAATGCCTGCAACGGCGAGATGTTGCGGGTGGATGAGAAAACACTGATTCACAGCATTCCCAACTCGATGAACCGTGAGAACGTCAGCATCTTCACCTCCACCGACGAAGGCCAGTCGTGGCACTCTCCCGTGCTCCTCGTCGAAGGCCCCTCGGTCTACTCCTCCCTCACCCTCCTCAAAGATGGCACCATCGGCTGCTATGTGGAGAAAGGGCCCGACAGCGGCTGTGACCTCTGGTTCTACCGGTTCAATGTGGCCTGGCTGCTTGGGCAGCAGTAATAACTAATTTATTTTGTGTTCTCCCTCGGGGAGTTCCATCGCCTTCAGGCAGCGCTCTATCGTCAGCATCGACGGTGGAATGGTGAGGGTGTAGTAGGTGACGAAATGATTGTCGTAGTATCCTTTGCGTGTAATCACCTTGCATTGGGGCTCGGCGCAGTTGGCGTCGACCATCACGGAAAGTTTTACGCCGTCGGGATAGCGGACAAACACCTCGCGAGCCAGTTGCTGGTAGAAGTGTAGGAGACTGTCTTTCAACTGTTGGGCGGCGAGGGTGTCGGGCACTGTGTGATTGAGGAAGGTGGCGCTGCGGTAGAACTGTAGATGCACAACGCCTGTGCTGTCGGTGTAGGTGTTGGGTGAAAAGTCAGGATAAAAGGCTTCCAATGGGTAGTCCTGCCGAAAGCAGCGGTCGAGGCTGTCGATCAGCGGCATCTGCCGCAGCAGCAAGGCTGTGTCGGCGTGGATTACGGCGTGACAGATGCTGTCCATGGCTTGCGCTAAGCGATAGGTCCGGGCGCCCTTCTTTGGCGAATGGCTCCATGCGCCTTGAAAGATGCTGCAAAAATAGTAGCCGATGCCGTCCTCTATCATGCGTGGGTCGGCCCAAGGCGAAGCCGTGTTGATGGCATGGTTGACGACAGCCCTTATCCGCCGTGCCACGTCGGCGGACACAGTCATCTCGTGCTTTGTTGCTTTCACACGGTGGCGTTTCTTGGCATCCCAGATGCTCTCTTCGGCCTCGCTGTAGACCAGCCATGCGTCGACACCAGGATGGTAAGAATGCCGCAGGGTGAGCGCCCCTTCGACACCGAACGAGGGTTGGCGCATATAGAATACATCGTATTCCTTGGTCACCAGCTTCTCGATGCATTGGTGGTCGTATTCCGAAGCAAAAGCGTAGGGCTCTAACTGCTCCTGCCCGTGGGCAAGAAAGGGCACCAGCAGCGCCAGTGCCCATATCGTTTTATGTAGATGTTCCATCGTTTACTATTCTTCCGGGGCGAACATGGGGTCCCAGGCGGGGAGCATGATGGGTTTCTGGTCCATCATGGCGCGGATGTTGGCGGGGATGTACTTCTCCTCGAGGACCACGCGGAACATGTACTCGTTGAACCAGTCGTTGGTCATGATGAGGTTGCCCTGCCAGCCGTAGTTGGGGCCCCAGCTGTTCTCGACCATCCATTTGAGGGGTTTGCCGTCCTTGTCGAGATCGACGGCGCAGAGGGTCATGGCGTGGGAGGAACCGCTGGCGAAGGTGGCCACGCGCTGCTTCTTGTCCATGCCGAAGGTGGTGCCCATGAGGCTCTCGTAGTCGAAGTTGTTCATGTCCATCAGACCATTGTCGCGGTTGAGGAATTTTCCGACGTCGCAGCTGAAGTACATCATGGTGCTGTCCTTGATGGAGGCGATGCACATGGGAGCGATGTCCTCCATAGGGAGGTTGAGGTAGCGCCAGTTCTGGCCGTCGTAGACGTGGCGGTCGTACTGGATTTCATACACCTTGTAGTACTCGCGGGTGGGGTCGTTCATCACCATGTAGTATTTCGAGAAGTCGGTCTTGGCGAATTTCTCGTAGAACTCCATAGGGGTGTAGGTGGCGGTCTCCACGATCTCGCCCTTGGCATCCTTCTGCTGCCAAGTGAACTGTGCCGGAGGCTCGCCCATGGTGAGAGCCAGCATGCGGTAGATGGTGCCGAGCATCTCGGTCTTCTTGGCCTGCAGCTTCTGCGAGGTCATTCCTTTCTGGGCAGCCATCTCGCGCAGGGCGAGGCCGTCTTCGCGAAGCTTGAGGGCTATGAGATTGCTGATGGAGGAGGTGTTGTTGGTGTTGTAGGTCTCGGGCATCACGTCGGCAGGCACAAGGCCGTATTTGTCGATGAGGTTGGCCACGCCGGTGAACTGACCGCCGTCGCCGATGGGGTTCTTGAAGAGCCACTCGACCTCTTGGTCGGTCATGGGCTTCTTGTAGGTGTCGATCATGGCCTGGAGGAAGAGGTTGGATTTCTCGAGTTGGTCGTAGAAGAAAAGGTAGGCCTGCGAGAACTGGAAGTCAGCGGGCAGGTTGTGCTTGCGGATGGCCTGGTTGCGCAGCACATTCATGCCAGTGAACATCCAACAGCGGCCGCTGCTCTTCTGGTCGGTGACGGCCTTGCTGATGACGCGGTTGGAGAAGTGGGAGTCGAACTTCGTGGCGTTCTCGTAATTCATGGCCAGCTTGTTGGGGGCATTGTTGACCATAATGTTGCGCAAAGCCTTGTCGCTGGCGTTGCCGCCGAATCCTTTCTTCATCTGCTGCATCATCTCGGAGGTGATGCCGCCGTTGTACTGCTGTGCAGTCTGTTTCTTCTGAGCCATGGCGCTGCCCGAAATCAGCAGGGAGACGATGGCTAAAGCAATGTATTTTACTTTCATATTGTATATTATTTGTTATTTCGCGGTGCAAAAATACACATTTTTTCCGATATGTTGGAATTATTCCGTTCTTTTGCAGCCGAAAAACAGGAAAAACAGACAGTTTCAACAGGCGGTGGAAAAAATCTTTTTTATATTTGCGGAAAAAAGTGTAATTTTGCACCCGATATGAAAAAGATATGGATTGCAATAGCAAAACTTGGCGGATGGAAGTTCATCCTGCCCGAAAAGGGGTCCAGACCTGAGTTGGAGCGTTGTGTCTTCGCAACGGCTCCCCACACATCGGTAGCTGATTATCTGGTTGGTACGGCTTACATGTGGGAATTGGGTGTCAACGGCAAAATATTCATCAAGAAGGAGTTTTTCCGTTGGCCTCTGGGCGGTCTGCTGCGCAAGTTAGGCTGCATCGCCATCGACCGTGGCAACCGTCACAACGACATGATTGGCACCGCCGTGCGCGAATTCGCCAAAGGCGGGCCACTGTCCATTGCCATCACCCCCGAGGGCACCAGGAAACCCACCAAACGCTGGAAACGCGGTTTCTGGGAGATAGCCCATCAGGCGGGAGTACCCATTGTGCCGGCATTCCTCGATTTCAGCAAGCGCCAAGTCTACATCGGTGAGACCGTGTGGACCACCGACGATTCCGAGGCCGACATACTGAGAATCCGTCGGATGTTCAAGAAAGAGATGGCAAAGATGCCCGAAAACTTTGTGGAAGTTGAGAATTGATAATTGAAAAATGAAAAACAGCAATATGGTAAGAAGAATCTTTGTTGAGAAAAAAACTCCCTATGCCGTGAAAGCACAGGAGTTGAAGAACGAGATGAGCGAATACCTCGGCATCGAGGCCGAGGAGGTGCGCGTGCTCATCCGCTACGACGTGGAAAACGTTTCCGACGCCACCTTCGGGAAAGCCAAAGGCACCGTATTCAGCGAGCCGCCGGTGGACAACGTCTACGACGAGGAATTTCCACATAAAACCGGAGATTTCTGCTTCACCGTGGAGTATCTCCCCGGCCAGTTCGACCAACGCGCCGACAGCGCTGAGCAGTGCGTCAAGCTACTGAACGACAGCGAGGAACCCATCATCAAATCAGCAACCACCTATGTCATCAGCGGCACACTCAATGAGGAGCAGCGCCAATCTGTGGTGAAACACTGTGTCAACCCCGTCGACAGTCGCGTCACCGACGAGCCCAAGCCCACCACCCTCGAAGACCTCTTCGAAGAACCGGCTGATGTCATCACCTTCGACGGCTTTAAGGATATGGCCGAACCGCAGCTGCGCGAACTCTATGACGGCCTCGGCCTCGCCATGACCTTCGCCGATTTCAAGCACATCCAGCGCTACTTCCGCGACGAAGAACACCGCAACCCCACAATGACCGAAATACGCGTGCTCGACACCTACTGGAGCGACCACTGCCGCCACACCACCTTCGCCACCGAACTGAAGGATGTGAAATTCGACGAGGGTTACTACCGCCCACTGCTCGAAGGGGCCTTCAAACAATATCTTGCCGACCACAAAGAACAGTACGTGGGTCGCAACGACAAGTTTGTCTGCCTCATGGACATCGGAACCCTTGCCGCCAAACGCCTCAAGAAAGCCGGCATCCTCGATGACCAGGAACCCTCCGACGAAATCAATGCATGCTCCATCGTGGTACCCGTCACCATCGACGGCAATCGCGAAGAGTGGCTCATCAACTTCAAGAACGAAACCCACAACCACCCGACGGAGATCGAGCCCTTCGGTGGTGCTGCCACCTGCCTCGGCGGTTGCATCCGCGACCCATTGAGCGGCCGCACCTATGTCTATCAGGCCATGCGTGTCACCGGTGCCGCCGACCCCACCAAGCCTCTCAACGAGACCCTCGCCGGCAAACTGCCGCAGCGCAAGATTGTCACCACCGCAGCCCACGGCTACAGTTCCTACGGCAACCAAATAGGCCTCGCCACAGGCTTGGTGAACGAGATATACCATCCCAACTATGTGGCCAAGCGCATGGAGATTGGCGCCGTCATCGCCGCCGCCCCGCGCCGTGCCGTACAGCGTCTGACCAGCGACCCCGGCGACATCATTATCCTGCTCGGCGGCCGCACCGGTCGCGATGGCATCGGCGGCGCCACGGGAGCCTCCAAAAGCCATACCACCAAGTCGCTGACCACCTGCGGCGCCGAAGTGCAGAAAGGTAACGCACCCACCGAGCGCAAGATTCAGCGTCTGTTCCGCCGCGAAGAAGTGTCGCGCATCATCAAGAAGTGCAACGACTTCGGCGCCGGCGGCGTGAGCGTGGCCATCGGCGAGTTGGCCGACGGACTGCAGATCAACCTCGACCGTGTTCCCAAGAAATATGCCGGCCTTGATGGCACCGAGCTGGCCATCAGCGAAAGCCAGGAGCGCATGGCTGTCGTCGTCGACCCCAAAGATGTCGACCTCATGCTGAAATATGCCGACGAGGAAAACCTCGAAGCCACCGTCGTGGCCACCGTCACCAAGGAGCCTCGCATGGTCATCAACTGGCGTGGCAAAGAGATTGTCAACCTCAGCCGCCGCTTCATCGACACCAACGGCGCCCACCAGGAGACATCTGTGAGCGTCAGCATGCCCACCGAACCCATTAAACCCATTCAGCCCACTAAACCCATCAAAGACCTCTGGCTCAAGACCCTTGCCGACCTTAACGTCTGCTCGCAAAAAGGTCTTGTCGAAATGTTCGACAGCTCCATCGGTGCCGGCAGCGTGGTGATGCCCTTCGGCGGCAAATACCAGCTCACGCCCACACAGAGCATGATTGGCAAACTGCCTTTGCTCGACGGCAAGTGCGACACAGTGACCATCATGTCCTACGGCATGGATCCTTACCAGACCTCGTGGAGCCCGTTCCACGGCGCCGTGTATGCTGTGCTGTCGTCGGTGGCCAAGATTGCTGCCGCCGGTGGCGACGCATCCCGTGTGCGCCTCACCTTCCAGGAATATTTCAAGAAACTCGGCAACGACCCCTACCGCTGGGGCGAGCCTTTCGCCGCCCTCCTCGGCGCCTACCACGCCCAAATGGGCCTCAAGCTGCCCGCCATCGGAGGCAAGGACTCCATGTCCGGCACCTTCAACGACATCGACGTGCCGCCAACGCTCTGCTCCTTCGCTGTGGGCATCAGCGACCTCCAGCATGTCATCACCCCCGAGTTCAAACAGCCTGGTAGCCATCTCGTCCTCCTCGACATCAAGGAGAAAGAATTCGGCATGCCCGACTATGAGGACGCCCTTAACCAATACGCCGCCCTGCGCCGCGCCATCGAGGCCGGACAGGTGCTCAGTGCCTATACCCTCGGCTTCGGCGGCCTCATCGAGGCTGTCAGCAAGATGGCTTTCGGCAACAAACTCGGCGTGCGGCTCACCGCCACCGACGACCTCACCACCAAACACTACGGTTGGATTGTCGTCGAGGTGAAGGATGCCAAGGGGCTGCCGTTCCGTTGCACGGAGATTGGCTGTGTCATCGACGAGGCCGCCTTCTATGTCGGCACTGAAAAAATAGACCTCGAGGAAGCCCTCGCCGCCTGGCAAAAAACCCTCGAAGGCGTCTTCCCCACCCGCACCACCTCGCCCGTTCAGCCCATTCAGCCCATTCAGCCCACCAACTTCACGGACATCCACCTCTGCTCCCACAAGGTGGCCCGCCCACATGTCTTCATCCCCGCCTTCCCCGGCACCAACTGCGAGTACGACTCGGCCCGCGCCTTCAACCGTGCCGGTGCCGAGAGCGAGATTATCGTCTTCCGCAACCAGAACGGCCAGCAGATTCGCGAAAGTGTCGACGCCTATGTTCGCGCAATCAACAACAGCCAGATAGTGATGATTCCTGGCGGCTTCAGCGCCGGCGACGAGCCCGAAGGCAGCGCCAAGTTCATCACAAGCGTCTTCCGCAACCCGCGCATCGCCGACGCCGTCATGGAGCTCCTCAACAAGCGCGACGGCCTCATGCTCGGCATCTGCAACGGTTTCCAGGCCTTGGTCAAGCTGGGCTTGGTGCCTTATGGCGAGATTCGCCCCCAGGCCGAGGATGCGCCCACGCTGACCTTCAACACCATCGGCCGCCACCAAAGCAAGATGGCCTACACCCGCGTCACCTCCAACCTCAGCCCCTGGCTGCAGCGTGCCGAGCTCGGCGCCACTTACGTCATACCCATCTCACACGGTGAAGGTCGATTCGTGGCTCCGCAGGAGTGGCTCGACCGCCTCTTCCGCAACGGACAGGTAGCCACTCAGTATGTCGACCTGCAGGGCAACCCGACGATGGACGAGGAGTACAACATGAACGGCTCCTACCTCGCCATCGAGGGCATCACCAGCCCCGACGGCCGCGTCCTCGGCAAGATGGGCCACAGCGAGCGCTGGAGCAAAGGTTCGGCCATGAACATCCCCGGCAACTTCGACCAGCAACTGTTCGAGTCGGGTGTCCAGTACTTCAAATAATATCCCATAGGTTGCCTCGGGTACGCAGGCGTCCCGCCTGCCCAACCTAATCACATCACCCCGGCAACCTACCAAACCCAAAGTGGGAGCGCCCCGGCAGGCCTCCCACTTTCTAAATCATAAAACAGGATATGGTAATAGATTTCAACAAACTGGAAGAAATAGCCAACCCACAGTTCAAGGGCGGTGAAGGCGACACCCTGTTCCGCACTTTTTCCGACGGACAGAACAAGATTATGCGCGGCCGCCTCGACCCTGGCTGCTCCATCGGCTACCACATCCACGAGACCAACAGCGAGATAATCTACATCCTTAGCGGCGAAGCCCTTTGCCGCTACGATGACGGCGAGGAGCGCCTCGGCCCCGGCCAGTGCCACTACTGCCCCATGGGCCACGCCCACGCACTCATCAACGCCAGCCCCTCCGAGCCGCTGACCTTCTTCGCCATCGTACCTCAACCGTAACTTTATGGCCTCCAATCCCGATTTTGTACAGTACATCGTCGACCAGTGCTCCGGTGCCGGCGAGATAACCGCGAAGAAGATGTTCGGCGACTATTGCATCTACTGCAACGGCAAGCCCTTCGCCCTCGTCTGCGACAACGGCTTCTACGTCAAGACCACCGAGGCGGGCCGCCGGCTGCTGCGCGCCGTGGACCTCCGTCCGCCCTACGACGGCGCCAAGCCCCACTTCTACATCGAGGATGTCGACGACCACGACTACCTCTCCACCCTTACAAAAGCCACCTGCGCCGAACTCCCCGCCCCTAAACCCAAAGCCACGAAGAAATCACACACTGTAGGCAAAACTGCAATTTAACACTTTTTAAGTTAACAAAACCACCTTCTTCCATCTCCCGAAACACCCCAATCCGCCTTTTAGGCTGAAAACCAGCCATCGATACCAATAACAACTTGTACACCAATAGCATGAACTACGTATCAACTACCTACCAACTCCTTACCAACTCCCTACCAACTCCTACCACGGTAGGTGTTGATAGGTCTATGATAGGGTGATGATAGGCAGAAAGCAATTAACATTTGTTAAGTTAAAATTCCTACGAAATATGAGAAAGATTTTTGCAATAGCATTTGTGCTGCTGACGGCAGCCATCACCGCCCGGGCCAATTCGCCAATCACCCTGAAGCCGTTGACAAGTCCCGACGGGCGGTTGGAACTGACCTTCAAGTTGTGGCATTTCACTGGAGGAGGAATCTCCTATAATCTTTATTACGACGACAAACCTGTGGTGCTTGGTTCTCGTCTGGGTTTCGAGTTGGAGTGGCGCGACGACCTCGCCCACGCCTTCGTTATCAAAGATGTGAAATTCAGTTCCTTCGACGAGACCTGGCAACCCGTGTGGGGCGAGGAGGCCAACATTCGCAACCACTACAACGAGATGCTGGTGACGCTCGAGCAGCCCGCGGGCGCTGTCGAGAGCGCCGACGGCCGTTCCAAGACCCTGCCCACCATCATGCAGATTCGTTTCCGACTTTACAATGACGGCCTCGGCTTCCGCTACGAGTTTCCGATGCAGTACGACGGCGTGGACAACGCATTGGTTTGCTTCTGGATTAAGGAGGAGTTGACGGAGTTCGTCATGGCGGGCGACCACATGGCGTGGTGGATTCCCGGCGACTACGACACGCAGGAGTACAACTACACCCAAAGCCGCCTCTCGCAAATCGATAGCCTATGGGAGAAAAGCCACGAGCACGGCGGCTGGCCGTGGACGGCCTTCTCACGCACCGGCGTGCAAACAGCCCTCCAGATGAAAACCGACGACGGCCTTTATATCAACATCCACGAGGCTGCTACGCTCGACTACCCCACGATGCACCTTAATCTGATCAGGGATACCATTGTAGACCATCCCAAAGACCAGATTATTTATAAATTCCATACTTGGCTTTGTCCCGACGCCGCAGGCTACAAGGGCCGCATGCAGGCACCATGCCACACCCCGTGGCGCACGGTGATGGTCTGCGACAAGGCCACCGACGTGCTGCGCTCGCGCCTCATCCTCAACCTCAACGAGCCCTGCGCCCTCGAGGATGTCAGCTGGATTCACCCGGTGAAGTACATGGGCGTGTGGTGGGAGATGATATCGGGCAAGAGCACCTGGAACTACACCAATGAATTCCCCTCCGTGAAACTCGGCGAGACCGATTTCGAGCATGCCCTCCCCAACGGCACCCACGGCGCCAACAACGCCAACGTGCGCCGCTATATTGATTTTGCCGCCAAGCATGGCTTCGACGCCCTCCTCATCGAGGGCTGGAACATTGGCTGGGAGGACTGGTACGGCAAGCAGAAGGACTTCGTCTTCGACTTCCTCACGCCCTATCCCGACTTCGACCTGCCGGCGCTGAACAAATACGCCCATGAGAAGGGCATCCGCCTCATCATGCACCACGAGAGCAGCGCCTCGACCATCAACTACGAGCGTTGGATGGAGAAGGCCTACAAACTGATGAACCAGTACGGCTACGACGCCGTCAAAAGCGGCTATGTTGGCACCATCATTCCCTTCGCCGAAGGGCACTACAGCCAACCCATCAACAACCACTACCACTACGCCATCGTCGAGGCCGCCAAGCACCACATCATGGTCAACGCCCACGAGGCCGTGCGCCCCACGGGCCTCTGCCGCACATGGCCCAATATGATTGGCAACGAGAGCGCTATGGGTACCGAGTTCCGCGAGCGCATCCATCCCGGCCACACCTCCATCCTCCCCTTCACGCGCCTGCAGGGCGGCCCCATGGACTACACCCCCGGCATCTTCGAGCCCGACATGGGCAAGATTGTCCCTTGGGGACAGAAGATGCAGCACACCATCTGCAACCAGCTGGGTCTCTACGTCACATTCTACTCGCCGCTGCAGATGGCCGCCGACTTCCCCGAGCATTACGAGCCTTATATGGACGCCTTCCAGTTCATCAAGGACGTGGCCGTCGACTGGGACACAAGCATCTACCTCTACGCCGAGCCGGGCGACTATATCGTCACCGCCCGCAAGCCTAAGCTCTCCAGCCTCAACAAAGCCGCCGACGGCCTCGCCGCCCTGCCCGACGGAAAGAAATTTGTGATAAGCAACACACTACGGTATTTCTGCGGTATTCCTGACAGTATTGACACATATGACAAATGGGAGATTGACGACAGCGAAATCACTATGTATGATGGCGATATCGGTATCGGTAAGATAAACGAAGTGTGGTACATCGGCGGTATCACCGACGAGAACGCCCGCGAATTCTCTGTCAAACTTGACTTCCTCACTCCCGGTAAGACCTACGAAGCCATCATCTATACCGACGGCAAAGACGCCTCCGGCATCCCCGGCGCCTCCTACAACCCCTACTCCTACACCATCACCAAGAAGAAAGTAACCAATAGGACCACCCTCAAACTGAAGATGGCCCCCTGTGGTGGCTTCGCCGTCAGCATCCGAGAACGTCAGTAGGACGAGCTGGACACCTGTCACTTCTCAGTGAAGTGAGAAACGGTAAAAGATTATGCCTTCGTGATGCTAATGACGGTATTCTGGCCATCGAGGAGTTCGATGGGAATACCGCCGCTGACTTCGGGAACAAGGGTCAGCGAGGTGCATAGTGTCTCGGCACAGATGTAGTCCATGTGACGTTTCACGGCAGCATCCCACTCGCCCCCCTGGAGAGTGACAACGATGCGGTCGGTGACGTCGAACTGTTCTTTGCGGATGTTCTGGATGCGGTTGACCAACTCGCGGGCGATGCCCTCGTCGATGAGCTCGGGGGTGAGCTGGATGTCGAGGGCCACAGTGAGCGAGCCGTCGTTGGCGACGACCCATCCGGGAATGTCCTGCGTGGCAATCTCCACATCGCTGATAAGCACATCGCAGTCAACACCATCAACGGAGACCACACACTTGCCATCGGCCTCGAGGGCATTGATTTGCTGCTGGTCGAAGGCCATGATGGCAGCTCCGAGGGACTTCATCACTTTGCCGTAGCGCGGGCCGAGGGTCTTGAAGTTGGGCTTGATTTTCTTCACCAGAAGGTCGTTGTCGGCGGCGAGGAACTCAATCTCCTTGACGTTGAGCTCGGAGCAGATGAGGTGCTGCACCTTCTCAATCTGGGCACGCATGGCCTCGTCACGCACGGGGATGACAATCTTCTGCAGCGGCTGGCGCACGCGCAGGTTGCTCTTCTTGCGCAATCCGAGGACCATAGAGCAGACCTTCTGGGCCAGTTGCATGCGCTCCTCGAGAGCTTTGTCGACCATCTCGGCATGATACTCGGGGAAGCCGAGGTGATGCACGCTCTCCACGCTATAACGGTGGGTGACGGCATTGAGGTCGAGGAACATGCGCTCGCTGAAGAAGGGAGCAATGGGGGCCATGAGACGGCTGAGGGTCTCGAGGCAGGTATATAAGGTCTGATAGGCAGAAACCTTGTCCGGAGTCATGTCACCTTTCCAGAAACGGCGACGGCAGAGACGCACGTACCAGTTGCTGAGATAGGCATCGACGAAGGTGCCGATGGCGCGGCCGGCACGGGTAGGCTCGTAGTCTTCCATGGCCTCGCCGACGGTCTTCACCAGCGTGTTGAGCTCACTCAGAATCCAACGGTCGATTTCGGGACGTTCGGCAATTGGCAGGTCTTTCTGCGAATAGTCGAAGCCGTCGAGGTTGGCATAGAGGGCGAAGAAGCTGTAGGTGTTATAGAGGGTGCCGAAGAGTTTTCTTCTCACCTCGTCGACGCCCTCGACGTCGAACTTCAGGTTGTCCCAAGGCTGGCTGTTGGTTATCATGTACCAGCGGGTGGCATCGGGACCATACTTGCCGAGGGTCTCGAAGGGATCGACTGCGTTGCCGAGGCGCTTGGACATCTTGTTGCCATTCTTGTCAAGCACAAGGCCGTTGGAGATGACATTCTTGAATGCCACGCTGTCGAAGCACATGGTGGCGATAGCGTGGAGGGTGTAGAACCAGCCGCGGGTCTGGTCGACGCCCTCGGCGATGAAGTCGGCCGGGAATTCGGTAGCTTTGAGAGGCTCGCCCATGTAGTGAATCTGGGCATAAGGCATGGCGCCGCTGTCGAACCACACGTCAATCAGGTCGGGCTCGCGATGCATGGGCTTGCCACTGTCGCTGACGAGGACAACACCGTCGATATACGGGCGGTGGAGATCGAACTTGGTATAGTCTTCCGAGGCATAGGGATTCTCTTTCATGAGGCCTGCGGACACAGCCTTGTCGATTTCCTTGCGGAGTTCGGCGACGCTGCCGATGCATTTCTCTTCCTTGCCGTCCTCGGTGCGCCAGATGGGCAGCGGGGTGCCCCAATAGCGGCTGCGCGAGAGGTTCCAGTCCACAATATTTTCCAACCAGTTGCCAAAACGGCCGCTACCAGTGGCCTCGGGTTTCCAGTTGATGGTCTTGTTGAGTTCAATCATGCGGTCCTTGAGGGCCGTGGTACGGATGAACCAGCTGTCGAGGGGATAGTAGAGCACAGGCTTGTCGGTACGCCAGCAGTGGGGGTAGCTGTGGGTGTGCTTCTCGCTCTTGAAGAGCTTGCCTTCGCCCTTGAGCATGATAACCAACTCGACGTCGAGGCTCATGTCCTTCTCCGTTTTGGTGGGGTCGTAGGCATTCTTGACGAACTTGCCGGCATACTGGCCATAAAGATCCGTGTTCATATTCTCCGCAACCCACTTGGGGTCGAGGTCTTCGATGGGGGCGAAGCGGCCCTGCTTGTCGACCATGGGCATCTGCTTGCCGTCGCGGTCGAAGAGCAGCAGGTCGCCGATGCCGGCCTTCTTGGCCACGCGGGCGTCGTCGGCACCGAAAGTAGGAGCGATGTGCACAATGCCGGTACCATCCTCGGTAGTGACATAGTCGCCCAGAATGATGCGGAAGCTGCCCTTGTCAGAGACCTCCTTGGGCTTCACCCAGGGAATGAGCTGCTCATAGTGCAGACCTTCCAGCGCGGTGCCTTTACACTCGGCGACAATCTTGTATTCGGGGCACTTCCCCTCGGGGAACATGCTACCCACCAAAGCCTTGGCCATGATGATGCGACACTGTTTTTCCGTGTAGGGGTGAGTGGTCTCGATGGTGACATAGTCGATGTTGGGGCCGACGCAGAGGGCTGTGTTCGAAGGCAGTGTCCAAGGCGTAGTGGTCCATGCAATGGCATAGGTATCGGCCTGTTCACAGAGTTTGAACATGGCCACACACGTCGTGTCCTTCACGTCGCGGTAGCAGCCGGGCATGTTGAGCTCGTGGCTCGAGAGGCCGGTGCCGGCGGCAGGACTATAGGGCTGGATGGTGTAACCCTTGTAAAGCAATCCCTTGTCGTAGAGTTTCTTCAGCAGGAACCACAGGGTCTCGATATACTCGTTGTTGAAGGTGATATAGGGGTTCTTAAGGTCGACCCAATAGCCCATCACGCGCGTCAGTTCGTCCCACAGGTCCTTGTATTTCAGCACCTCTGTGCGGCAAGCATGGTTATATTCATCCACGCTGATTTTCTTGCCGATGTCTTCTTTGGTGATGCCGAGATTCTTCTCCACGCCGAGCTCTACAGGCAGACCATGGGTGTCCCAGCCGGCCTTGCGGTCGACAAAGAAGCCCTTCTGCGCCTTGTAGCGGCAGAAGACGTCCTTGATGGTGCGAGCCATCACATGGTGGATGCCGGGCTTGCCGTTGGCCGACGGGGGACCATCATAGAAGACATATGCGGGATGGCCCTCGGCCAGTTTCTGTCCTTTCTCAAAAGTCTCGTTCTCCTCCCAATAGCGGCGCACATCCTGCCCGATTTGGGTCAAATTAAGCTGCTTATACTCGTTATACTTCATATCAACGTATATATTATTATTTCATACACAAATAGTTGGCGACAAAGAGCACCAACAAATGAGTAACAAAGATACGAAAAATATCCGACACGGCGCAAAAAAAGTGCGGGGCGGCATTCGCCGCCCCGCATAAGATTGTGTTCTTATGCTGCATTAGAGAGCATAGCCGACACCGAAAAAGATCTGGTTGGTATTCACCGAGCAATCTGAGGGAGCATCTTTCCAACGGTTGAGCATACCCACAGTGTAACCACCCTCAACGCTGATGTTCTTGAAGCTCAACTGAGCGCCGAAAGAAACACCCAGGTCAAAGCGGTTGACAGCAACAAGACCGTCATCTTTGTAGCCGTCACCGGCAACGCCGAAGTTGATCTGAGGACCGGCAAAGAGAGCCAGGCGGACATCGTTGAGGCTGATGCCATAGTTGATCAGGATGGGAACGCGGAGGTCCATCACATCCTCGACATAGGCGAAATAAAGACCAGGAGCCACAGCAAGACCGGCACCGGCCTCCATGTTGTAGCTACCACCGACATAGAAACCACCTTTGGAATCAGTATCGCTACCAAGGGGAGTTTTCGATGTCACGGAAAAATCCTGATAACCAGCATGAATGCTCAGCTGAGCGTTGGCTTTTCCGACAAACAGCATCATGGCTGCAACTGCCACAATCGATAAAACTTTTTTCATTTTGTTGTGTTTTTGGTTAATAAAAATCTGTTTTACTTCCGACTGCAAAGATACAAACAATTCCCGAATCGGCAAAATTTAACAACAAAGAAATTTCAACACCCTTTTGTTAGAATACACACAAAACGCTGAAAAACAGAAATAAAAAAAACCTCCGTAGGACGCATCCTACAGAGGCCAAAACAAAAGCGTATGAAAAAAATTATTATCCTTTTCTTCCTTTTTTCAGAAAAAAAACACGTTGCGTCCTTACGGCCGCGCCATGTATTTATTTCTTCTTCAGATACTCCTGCACATTGTCAGAGGGGACAATCTCCTCGGAGAACATGTAAGCGTTGGTCTTGGGAGAACGCACCATGCGGATCACTTTTGCATAGCTCTTACCGGTAGAGGTTTTCAGGGTAGCAACAACTTTCTTTGCCATAGTTTATTTCTCCTATTAAAATGTTACTTGATTTCTTTGTGAACGGTCATTTTCTTCAAGAAGGGATTGTATTTCTTGAGCTCCAAACGCTCAGGAGTGTTCTTCTTGTTTTTGGTGGTGATGTAGCGGCTCATGCCAGGGACACCACTGTTCTTCTGTTCTGTGCATTCAAGGATCACCTGGACCCGTGCGTCTTTATTTTTCTTTGCCATGACTTAAATGTTTTCAAATTCATAACTGACTGAATTCCATGGAAGAAAGAGCATCACAATCGTTCCATTGGCCATTCAAATCGGGTGCAAAATTACAACTAATTTTGAAACTGACAAAATTTTTCTGCATTTTATTAAAAAAACTTAGTATCTTTGCATCCCGAATCGGTACCTTGACAATAAATTATTGAATATGCAGACAAACATCCCGTTGGTATCCATTGTCGTCCCGGTATACAACACCGCGAAATATGTCGCCGAATGCGTCGAAAGCATCCTGTCGCAAACCTTTGCCGACTATGAAGCCATCCTTGTCGACGACGGCTCAACCGACGATTCCCCCACCCTGCTCGACTCCCTCGCCACCCGCGACCCGCGACTCCGCGTCGTCCACCAACCCAACGGTGGCGTCACCGCGGCACGCCGAAAAGGCGTGGAAGAGGCTCTCGGCCAATGGATTTACTTCATCGACGCCGACGACCGTCCAACACCCGACGGCCTCGATGCACTGGTACAACGTGCCCGACAAGACAGCGAGGTGGACATCGTGGAAGGTTGCGCCACAACATTCGACGACGAAAAGCTCCTCGCCCCAACCCCCGCCCTTTGCCGCACCACCCATGCCGAGGTGGCCCACCCCGACGCACTCTCTTTCGTCAAAGGCATCTACACCGACGGGACTCTCAGCGAGGCTTCAGGCAGCGTATGGGGAAAGCTGATACGACGTGAGAAAATCCTCGAAACCAACGCCTTGGACATCCCTCGCCGCTTCACCAACGGCGAGGACATCCTGATGCTCATGCTGCTCTCGCGGAGACTGCGCAAACATGTGATGGTGGAAAAGGACGTATACCTCTACCGCGTCAACCTGGCCCAGTCGGCCTCCTCCAACCGGCTCACCGCCACCTATTGGTGCGACTGGCTCGAGTTTGCCTGGACCAACGTTTTTTCCTCACGCCTCTCCCATTGGCAGGAACCATGGGAGGACATCTGCCGCGAGGTGTTCCACCGTCTGGCCCACACCGGACTGGTGCGGCGCAGCACCGACCTCACACCCTTCTTCTATCTCAACGTTTTGCCCTATCTGACAGCCAGCAAAGGGAAAATCCACTCGTCGACCGACCGCCGCTACCTAGCCGCCTTGTCGAAACAGCCGCCACTGCAGACCCTCCTCCTGAAGTTGCTCGACATACTTTTCTACCTCAAGAACCACCACTAAAGCCCCATCGGCCTGCCATCACCCTACCAACTCCCTACCAACTCCTACCGTGGTAGGAGTTGGTAGGGAGTTGGCAGGGAGTTAATAAGTGGTTATCAGGCAGTTGACAACAAGCGTTCGGAACGGCGTTTTTTTGTGGAAAATAATGGTGCGCGATTGAGAAAAAAAGTGTATCTTTGTAGTCTGCAACCGCAGCGGAAAGAAGGTGTAACGACATCAAAAACAACGCTGTGCGGTTTTTAACAATGTAAAAACAAAGTAAAGATATGGCACTGAAACGAGTGATGGTACTGACCGGTGGCGGCGACTGCCCCGGACTGAACGCGGTGATTCGCGGCATCGTCAAGCGCGCCTCGCAGACGACAGACTGGGAGGTGGTGGGATGCATCGAGTCGTTTAACGGCGTGCTACGCGAGCCGACGGAAATCATGATGCTCGACGAGAAGACTGTCGAGGGACTCCAGATACAAGGTGGCACCATTCTGGGCACCACCAACAAAGGCGGCCCCTTCGCCTGGCCGGTGAAGAATGCCGACGGCACGTGGACCACCGTCGACCGCTCGGACGAGATGCTGCGCAAATTGCAGTACATGGGAGTGGACGCCGTCATCAACATCGGCGGCGACGGATCACAACGCATCTCCCTCGGCCTGAGCAAAAAAGGCCTCAACATTGTAGGAGTACCCAAGACCATCGACAACGACCTCTCGATGACCGACTATACCTTTGGATTCCAGACCGCTGTGCAGATTTGCACCGACGCCATCGACAAGCTGGTGACCACCGCGGCCTCGCACAACCGAGTCTTCATCCTCGAGGTGATGGGGCGCGATGCGGGCTGGATAGCTCTCCATTCGGCCATCGCAGGCGGTGCCGATGTGTGCATCATCCCGGAGATACCCTATGACATTGAGAAAATCAAGGCAAAAATCGAGCAACGCTACAACAAGCGCCACGGCTACTGCATCATCGTGGTGGCCGAAGGAGCCGTGGCCAAAGGCGGAAGCGTGGTGGGGAGCACTTCGACCGAGGTGGGCTACCAGCACATCAAGCTGGGTGGCGTAGGCGAGCAGTTGGCAGCCGAGCTCAAAGCCGCCGGTGTCGAGCACGATATACGCTACACCATCCTCGGACACCTGCAGCGCGGCGGCACTCCCATAGCCTTCGACCGCGTGCTGGCCACCGAGTTTGGCGTCCGCGCCATGGAATTCGTCATGGAAGGCCGCTTCGGCCAGATGGTGGCCTACCACCACCCCGACGTCGTCGGCATCCCTCTCGAGGAGGCCGTGCGCGAACAAAACCTCGTGGCTCCCGACAGCCGCCTGGTCCACACGGCGAAAGGCGTAGGAATTGAATTTGGAGACTAAATATTAATGTATAAAATATAAAAAGATGAATTCAACGAGACTTATTCTGGCCATGACCTTTGCGGCAATGAGCGTGGCATCGTGTGGAAGCAAGGAGGAGACCCCAAAAACGCTGGTACTCTACTACTCACTGACCGGCAACACAAAAATGGTGGCCGAAGAGATAGCCCGGAACGTCGGCGCCGACATCGAGGCCATCGAGGCCGTGGATCCCTACGACACCAACTTCGAGGCCTGCATCCAACGTTGCATGCAGGAGCGCGAGCAGGGAGTGCTGCCCGAGATACAGCCCGTGCAAGCCGACCTGTCGAAATACGACGTCATCTTCCTCGGCTACCCCGTGTGGTTCGGCACCTATGCCCCACCGGTGATTACCTGGCTGAACAGTGTTGACCTCAGCGGCAAGAAGGTGGTCCCCTTCTGCACCTTTGGCAGCGGCGGACTGGAGTCGAGCACAAAGGATTTGGAAGCTGCCCAGCCCAAAGCCGATGTGACTCGCGGCTACGGTGTACGTGCCGCCCGTTTGGAGGCCATGCCTGAGGAAGTCGACCAATATCTGAAATTCATGGGTTTCGTCGAGGGTGAGTATACCCGGCTGGAAGAGTTTCCGGAACAGCACGAGGTGAGCGATGAGGAAACAGCCGTTTTCGACGCTGCTGTCAACGGCTACCCCATGCTGCATGCAAAGGCCAAGACGGTTGCCATTCGTGCTCTGCCCAACGGCACCGAGTATCTTTTCACCGCCATCGATATGCCGCGTGAGGACAAGCCCGACATGCCCCCCGCCGGCGAGATGCAGGTCTTCGTCACGGTCCTCGACGGCCAGGCTCCCGTCTTCACCAGAGTCGTGAGATAAACGACTCATTCCCTGAGAACTCTTTGCCACCGCAAGATTTTTTCTCTGCGGTGGCAAAGTTTTTTTTGCGGTTTTAATTTTTCTGCGTAACTTTGCATCTGTGACATACTGAGCGATATATCGCACAAGTGGTATATTGTCAGTATGTTGTGTAGTGCAATTGTATATATAAATAATAATAAATGGAACCTAAACGCATAAAATCAGCCCTCATCTCGGTCTTCTACAAAGACGGCCTTGAGGACATCGTTCGCGCCCTCGACGCCCACGGCGTCACCATCTACTCCACCGGTGGCACCCAGAAATTCATCGAAGGCCTCGGCATCCAGCCCGTGGCCGTGGAGAGCCTCACCGGCTACCCCTCCATCCTCGGAGGCCGTGTAAAGACCCTCCACCCCAAGGTGTTCGGCGGCATCCTGGCTCGTCGCGACATGTTCAGCGACGGCGAACAACTTAACGAGTACGAGATTCCCGAGATTGACCTTGTTATCGTCGACCTCTACCCCTTCGAGCAGACCGTGGCCAGTGGCGCCTCGGAGCAGGACATCATCGAGAAAATCGACATCGGAGGCATCAGCCTCATCCGTGCTGCCGCCAAGAATTTTGCCGACGTGGTCATCGTGCCCGCCGTCGACTACTACCAGGAGTTCCTCAAGCTTTACACCGAGCAGGACGGCTGCACCACCCTCGAGCAGCGCCACCGCTTCGCAGCCTACGCTTTCAACGTCAGCAGCCACTACGATACCGCCATCTTCAATCACTTCAACGAGAGCGAGAGCCTGCCGGTCTTCAAGCAGAGCTGCAAGCACGGCGAGGTGCTTCGCTACGGCGAGAATCCCCACCAGAAGGGTGTCTTCTACGGCGACTTGGAAGGATGCTTCGACAAACTTAACGGGAAGGAAATCAGCTACAACAACCTTGGCGATATCGACGCCGCCTGCGCCCTCATCGACGATTTCGAAGGTCAGACAGCCTTCGCCATCCTCAAGCACAACAACGCCTGCGGCATGGCCGTGCGTCCCACCCTCCTCGAGGCCTGGAAAGACGCTCTGGCCGGCGACCCCGTCAGCGCTTTCGGCGGTGTGCTCATCTGCAACCAGAAAGTGACCAAAGAGGTGGCCGACGAGATGCACAAAATCTTCTTCGAGGTTTGCATCGCTCCCGACTATGCCGACGACGCCCTTGAGGTGCTGCGTGGCAAAAAGAACCGCATCATCTTGCGCCGCAAAGGCTTCAAGATGGCCGACCCGATGTTCCGCTCGGTGCTGAACGGCGTGCTGGTTCAGGATCGCGACACCGTCGTTCCCACGGCCAAAGAGATGCTGAAGAGCGTCACTTCCACCGCCATCACCAAAGAGCAAGCCGAGGATCTGGCTTTCGCCACCATTCTCGTCAAGCATACCAAGAGCAACGCCATCGTGCTGGCCAAAGGCCGCCAGCTCTACGCCAGCGGCACCGGCCAGACCAGCCGCGTCGACGCCCTGCGCCAAGCTATCGCCAAAGCCAAGAGTTTCAACTTCGACCTCAACGGCGCCGTCATGGCTTCGGATGCTTTCTTCCCCTTCCCCGACTGTGTGGAGATAGCCCACGAAGCCGGCATTGTGGCCGTCGCCCACCCCGGCGGCAGCATCCACGACCAGGACAGCATCGACTTCTGCGAAAAGAACCACATGGGCATGGCCATCACCGGAAAACGTCATTTTAAACACTAATCACATGGGACTTTTATCATTCTTCAACCGCGAAGTTGCAATGGACCTTGGCACCGCCAACTCCATCGTGATATATAACGACCAAATCGTCATCGACGAGCCCTCCATCGTAGCCGTCGACCGCAACAACAACAAAGTTATCGCCGTGGGCAAGGAAGCCCAACGCATGGACGGCCGCACCGACAACAAGAACATCGAGACCATCCGTCCGTTGCGCGGTGGTGTTATCGCCGACTTCGAAATGGCCCAGCACCTCATCCGCGAGCTCATCGGCATGACCAATGTCAACCGCTCGTTCCTGCCACCGTCGCTGCGCATGGTCATCTGCATCCCCAGCGGTATCACCAACGTCGAAGAGCGTGCCGTGCGCGAAAGCGCCGAGCAGGCCGGCGCCAAGGAAATCCGCATGATTCACGAACCCATGGCCGCCGCCATTGGTATCGGCATCGACGTGCTGCAGCCTGAGGGTCACATGGTGGTCGACATTGGAGGTGGCACGGCCGAAATCGCCGTCATCTCCCTCGGCGGCATCGTGTGCAACAACTCCATCCGCGTAGCCGGCGACGAGTTCAACGACAACGTAGTGGAATACATGCGCCGTCAGCACAACATGTTCATCGGCGTGCGTACTGCCGAGAAGGTGAAGATTGCCGTTGGTGCCGCCGTCAGCGAGTTGCAGGATCCCCCCGAGGACTACCGCACTCTGGGCCGCGACCTGCTGACTGGCCTTCCCAAGGAAGTCTCTGTCAACTACAAAGAGATTGCCCATGCCCTCGACAAATCTGTCGCCCGCATCGAGCAGGCCATCCTCGACACCCTCGCCGCCACACCTCCCGAGTTGGCTGCCGACATCTACAAGAACGGCATCTATCTGGCTGGCGGCGGTGCACTGCTCCGCGGTCTCGACCAGCGCGTGAGCAGCAAGACCAAACTGCAGGTCCACATCGCCGAAGACCCCCTGCGCGCCGTCGCTCGCGGTACCGGTATCGCACTGAAGAACTTCAACAAATTCTCCTTCCTTATCCGCTAACAGGAGAATTGATAAAACGAAAAGGCAGAGCCGCATGGTTCTGCCTTTTTTTTGTTTATCCCTACTATTAATAAATGTAAACTATCTTCTGGAGAATTTTGTTGAGCTTTTCGGCAGCAACTGTCGAGGAAACCTCATGTCCATTGCTGATGATGGAAAAAGCCAGCCGGTCGCCATTGGCGGCGTCGATATATCCTGCATAGGCTTTCACGCCATCCATAGTGCCGCTCTTGATGCGCACCACCATACCGGCAGGCAGCGACGTAAGGAGGCTCTTGGCAGGTCCGTTCTCGCCCACTTTGGGCAGAGAACGCAGGAAGTCGTTGAAGAATTGCTCTTTGCTTAGCGCCATGAGGTAGCGGCAGACAAAGTCGGCCGTCACCTTGTTCTGCGTCGACAGGCCACTGCCGTCGACAATCTTGACGCCTCCCATATCGAGTTTCTTCTCGCGGAAATAATCGGTCACCACCTTGGCACCATTGGCAAACGAGCCCTTGCCGTATTTCCTGTAGCCGAGGTATTTGAATATCGACTCGGCGTAGATATTGTTGCTGGTAAGGTTGGTATACTGTGCAAGGGTGTAGTAGTCGCTGCTATAGTAGTCGAGGACGATGCGCAAACTGTCGGGCTGCGAGTATACCTGCATGGAGTTCGACGAGATGCTGATACCGTGCGTGCGGAGGTAAGAGGCGAAGAGGTCGGCACAGTGTTTGGCGGGATTGGGCAATGCTCCGCGCACGCGGAAATCCTTCTTGCCCAGCGGAACAGTGCCACGATAGAGACGCTCGTTGGACATGGGGCTTCCGTAGATGGTCACATTGTCGCCCGAACCTTCAGGTCCCGTGGTCACCTCGCAAATGCCCAGCACATTGATATTCTTCGGCGTGGTTCTCACGCTTGTGGCCGGATAGCCCAATTTAGCGCCGGGATTGAAATAGACGAAATACATGTTCTCGTGGAAATTGAGGCCGCTGACGCCGGCACCGTAATAGTTTCCCACGTCGCCCCAGCTCCAACTGTCGTGAAGCGGCTGTTCATCAAAGACATTCACATTGTAGCACACACGCCCGTCGACACGCTTGATGCCTTTCTTCTTCAGTGCACGCGTCCATCCCTCAAAAAGCGAGTCTGGGGTGGTTTGGCGATAGCGATAGGAACCAAGCATGGGGTCACCGCCGCCGATGATATAGATGTTGCCATGAAGCACTCCGTCACGGTCGACCTCGCCACGGATGCCCAATTGGGTGGTGAAACGGAAATCGCTCCCCAGGCGGGAGAAAGCCACGCCCGTGGTGAACAGCTTGTTCACCGAGGCCGGAGTCATGGTCATCTGCGAATTGTAGCTATACACCTCCTGGCCCTTACTGACATTATAGACACACACCGACAGCATGCCGTGCTGCATGCCGCTTTCACGGTGGACACCGAGAATAGTCTTCTCAAGGTCGGCAACCTGCTGGGCGCCGGCAACGAACGTCATAAACAAAGCAATTGTCAAAGCAACATATCGTTTCATAGTCATTTGAGTGTTTCGTTAATTCTTTCAATATTATCGAGCAACGCCTCGCGTCCCATCCCTGTGAGCGACGAGGTGAGGAACATCGGCGGCAACTCCTCCCACATCTCCGACAGCGCCTTCTTCATGGCCTTGATGTTGGCCATCACTTCGCGCTGGCTCTCCTTGTCGGTCTTGGTGAAGACGATGGAGAGCGGCACTCCGTTGGAACCGAGGAAGGTGATGAATTCGAGGTCTATCCTCTGAGGCGGGATGCGGCTGTCTATCAGCACATACACATTGGTCAGCGCCTCTCGATGGAGAAAATAGTCGCGCATCATGGTGCTCCACTTCTCGCGCGACGACTTCGACGTGCGGGCATAGCCATATCCGGGAAGATCGACCAAATACCACTCGTCGTTGATGAGGAAATGGTTGATAAGCTGTGTCTTGCCGGGCCGTCCCGAAGTTTTGGCCAAGCCTTTGACACCTGTCAGCATATTGATGAGCGACGACTTGCCGACATTGCTCCTCCCAATGAAAGCATACTCCGGACGCCCGTCCGAAGGACATTTCTTGTAGTTGGGACTACTGATGCTGAACACTGCGCTGCTTATCTTCATCTACCCTATTTTCTGTTGGCGCGTTTAATTTTTCTCAGTTCCTGTTTTAGCTCTGTCTGTTTCTTTTTCAGCATCCTGAGCTCTTTCAGGGTTTCTATCTCCTCTTCGCTGCACTGTTTCCACCACGGCAACAGTTTCATGTTGATACCGAACAAGCGGCGGCGGTCGAGTTTGATGTTTCGGTCGGCATAGCTGTCAAGGTAGCGCTTGCGCTTGTCGGGGAAGAGGTCGTTGATGGTGATGAGGATGCCCGTGTCGGAGGTACCCAGAAGATGGTGGTTGGGGCAGGTGCCAAACGAGCGCATGGTCGACGAGAGATTCATGTAGGCATTGAACAGGGGCGGCACCGTACAACCCAGCTGGCGCACCGAGCGCAACAGTATCTGATAGTCTTCCTTATAGTTGCGGCCGTTGAACATCTGCACCAACTCGTTGTAGTCCGACTCGATGGTGATGGGCTCGTAAGGCCACACCAGGCCGTCGCGGTCGGGGAAATGCTTCTGGTAGAAGAAGAGTATCAAGTCGCGGGCCTTGCTGTCGAGGTCTCCGTAGGTGGTGATTTTGCCGAAGAAATAGAGTGTCTCCGGAATCTCAAGCGAGAGACATCCGAGGCCGTCCCACAGATTGTCAAGGCTATAGAGCCCCTTGCGCAGATTGTTGCCGGGCTGGTAGGCAGGCTGGACAAAAGCGCGGCCGAGCTCGACGGTATAGGGCAGGTATTCATTGATGAACTGCTCGCTGAACTGGAACTGGTCGGCCGTGGGCGTGACGATGGACCCGTCCTCGCGGCGCATCATGTTCGAACCATGAATGAAGCGGTAGGCACCCACAATCTCCTCTTCCATAGGGTCCCACACAAACAGTTGCTTGCAGCAGTGGGGGTCGTCGAGGGTGTCATACATGTCGATGTCTATCTCGTTGCCCGTGCCGCCGCCATCGGTGGCGAAACTAAGCTCGCGCAGACGCCCAATCTCGCGCATGATGTTGGGCGAGAGGTGGGCCGTGGTGACGTAAATCTCCTTGTTGCCGTAGTTGCTCTTCCTCAGGAAGTGCTTCTGCTTCAACTCTTTCTTGATTAGTTCGCGGTCGACGGGAGGGGCGATGTAACTCAGATCCATATCCATTTAAATCTCAAATTCTGCGTTTGGGTTCGTTTTCAGTTTGTAGACATGCTCGCGCATCATGGCGGCCCATTCGGCAGGCGTGCGGCGCTGGTCGAAAGTCTGCCACGGGATGGGATGCCCGAAAGTGATGCTGAAAGTCTTGCCGCGCTGGGCAAACATCTCGGCCGGAAGCATAGCCATCTCGAACGAGAATTTGATACCCAGACGCTTGCGGATGTTTGCCACCGTATAGAAAATGTTGCGGTTGCGTGCATCGGTATACACGGGGACGATGTCGCGTTGATACTTCACAGCCTTCTTCACAAAAGTGGGATGCCACTCGAGGTCCTTGATGACTCCCTTCTGGCGGCGCGAAGCGGCACCCGAAGGATAGTAGAGCAGGATATTGTCGCCGGCAAAAGCCTCCTCGAGGTTGGCCAGGGTCTTGGTGCGGTTCACCTTGTTGATGGGCACAAACAACTCGCGCAATCCCGGCAGGTAGAGCAGGAAATCGGTCACCGGGAAGACAATGTCCGTCCGCTTGTGCCCCACGGCGCCCATCAGCGCCAGACCATCGGGGCCGCCCAGCGGATGGTTGCCCACCACCATAGGGTGGCCGTCGGCAGGCAGATTCTCCAAACCGTTCACCTTCACCTCGAGTCCCAGGTTCCAAGGTTCCTTGCCCTCGGTGAAACCATAGACGAAATCGAGGCCGAACAAATTGCGGTCCTTGTAGATGGTCTCGTTGATTTCGTCGATATGCAGCAGACGCTCACCCCATCTCAGCACAAAACCGGGCACCTTGACGCCCTTGTCGGCCAAAATTTTCTGCAAATCAATATGCTTCTCGGTAATAACTACCTGTTCCATCCTTTATTCGCTCTTACAATTCAAACTGCAAAAATACAACTTTTTTTTTATATAGGAACAATATTTTTAACATTCCGTCTCACAACACCTGTTTTTAACAAAAAAAGGCGACACAAGACAACCGATTCCCGAAACGGAATTTAACATAAAAATAGTTAAAAAACGTATCGGGAATGCCAAAAAACGCCCCAATACCCCTTTGGCGCCAACTACCTGACAACCACCTATCAACTACCTACCAACTCCTAACCAACTCCTACCACGGTAGGACTTGAAAGGGTGTTGGTAGGTCGTTGGCAGGCTGTTCGCACTTTTAACATATCTTGTTTTTATTTTGCCATATTCTAAAAAGTTCGTACTTTTGCAACGATTTTTTAAAATAGAAATATGATTACTTTTATCGTCTCTGTCGTTCTTTTGATACTGGGCTACTGGCTCTATTCCAAATTGATAGCCCGTATTATCGGCATCAACCCCAAACGCACCACGCCTGCAGTGGCGCATCCGGATGGCGTCGATTATGTGCCCATGAAACCGTGGCGCATCTTCCTCATCCAGTTCCTCAACATCGCCGGCGTAGGTCCCATCTGCGGCGCCATTATGGGTGCCCAGTTCGGCACCGCCTCGTTCCTGTGGATTGTTTTCGGGAGCATCTTCGCCGGTGCAGTACACGACTTCGTGGCTGGTTTCATCTCCTTGCGAAACAATGGAGCTTCGCTTCCCGAGATTCATGGTAAGTATTTGGGCAAGAACGTGAAGACTTTCATGGCCTTCTTCACCATCATCCTTATGGTGCTGGTGGGCGCCGTCTTTGTGAAGACACCGTCGCAGCTCCTCGTCGACAACTTCACCCCCGGCTGGCCGTTGTGGATTTGGCCCGTCATCATCTTTGTCTACTATCTGGTGGCCACGCTGTTGCCCATCGACAAGGTCATCGGCCGCATCTACCCGATTTTCGGTTTCCTGCTTTTGGCCATGGCTGTGATGCTTGTGGTGGCATTCTTCGTCATTCCCGACGTACACCTGATTGAAATTTGGGATGGTCTCGAGAACCGCCACCCTCAGGCCGAAACCAACCCCATCTTCCCCATGATGTTCGTCAGCATTGCATGTGGCGCCATCAGTGGTTTCCATGCCACGCAGTCGCCCCTTATGGCTCGCTGCATGGTCAACGAGAAGCAGGCGCGCCCCATCTTCTATGGCGCCATGATCACCGAAGGCGTTGTCGCCCTCATCTGGGCTGCTGCCGCCGCCTATTTCTTCCACGACAAACCGGAGCTTTGCGCCGGCAAGAGCGGCGATGCCATGGTGGGTGTCATCTGCAATGAATGGTTCCCCGGGGCGTTGGCAATCATCTCTATCCTTGGAGTCATCTGTGCGGCCATCACCAGCGGCGACACCGCCATGCGTTCGGCACGCCTCATAGTGGCCGACCAGTTCCATATCGACCAAAAGCCTATGGCAAAACGCATAGCCGTGGCCCTGCCACTGTTTGTGCTGGCAGGCGGCCTGCTGGTCTACGCTTTTAGCGATGCCGACGGCTTCCAGACCATCTGGCGCTACTTTGCCTGGTGCAACCAGATACTGTCTGTCTTCACACTCTGGGCCATCACGGCCTTCCTGCTGAAGAAAGGCAAGGGCTACGCCGTCCTGCTCACGGTGATCCCTGCCAATTTCATGACATTCGTCTGCGCCAGTTTCATCCTCGTGGCGCACAAGGAAGGCCTTGGCAGCTTCATCCCGAACCCCTGGGGCTACATCATCGCCGGCGTCATCACCCTCGTCGGTGCCTCCCTGGCTCCCTTCTGGATGGCCAAATTCAGAAGTACACAGCGCGCCAAGAGGCTCCGAAACAGACAGAAAAAAGAATTGTAAAAAAAGCTTGACAACTTTCAATTTTCAATTTTTCAATTTTCAATTCAAAAAAAAGTTGTATCTTTGCATTTTGAAAACAATGATGAAAATGAAGAAAAATATCGCACTCATGCTGGCCCTGCTCGTTGCAGGAACGGCCTTCGCCGCCGGGCACAAGCCCCGCAAAAACTCGCGTACCGAGATGGGAATCCACGGCAACGCCTTGTATGTCATTGAGTATACCTACAACCTGCACAGCGGTGCTGACGGTGGACGCCAGCTCATATGCATCGACAGCATCACGTTCGACAAACGTGGCAATTTTGCCGATAAATTCCGCACCAAAGCCAACGACTATACCTGGTACAGCTACTTCTTCGACGTCAACGGCTACTCGCTGGGGTGGAACGAATACAACAAGGAGAAGATGCTCACCGGCCGCACCGCCTACCTCAACGACAAGGACGGCAACCGCGTGGAGCGCACCGTATACCTTGGCAACCAGATGACCAAAAAGGAGAGCAGCAAATTCGTCAGCGGATTGATGATGGAGGAGCAGAGCTTCGACCAGGATGGCCAGATGACCGAGTTGCGCAAATACAAATACGACCAGAAAGGCAACTGCACCGAAATCGAGTTCTACAACCGCGACGGCGACCTCATGCAGCACTACCTCTATAAATACGATGCCCGCGGCAACCGCATCGAATGGCGCTTCTACGACGCCGACGAGTTCCTCTCGGCTCTCACCACCTATTACTATGACGACCACGACAACGTGATAGAAATCAGCTCGTTCAACTACGACGAGCACCTCAACTGGAAGCACTCCTACGTCTACGAATACGACGAGGACGACAACTGGGTGCGCCAGACCATCTACCGCAACAACGTGCCCTACCAGGTCATCGAGCGCGAGATTGCTTTCCCTGTAGAGTAATCCCATGAAACGAATACTTATACTCCTACTGAGCCTGCTCGCCGCTGTCGGTGGGCAGGCTCAGGGTTGTATAAAGGGCACCGTCACCGATGCCAAGACCGGAGAGCCGATACCTTTTGCCAACGTCAGCGTCTTCCAAGATGGCAAGCAAGTACATGGCGGCGCAACCGACTTGGACGGTATCTTCACCATCAAACCACTAGCGGCCGGCAAATATGACGTGGAAGTAAAATACGTCGGATATGAAAGACACGAAAGAAAAGGCGTCGTAGTAAAACCAGACGGATTCACTTTATTGGAAGTCAAGTTGACGCCTTCAAACATAAAACTTGAAGAAATCACCATCACTCACGAATACTTTGGGCTCAAGGGGGACAGCCTTCCGCTAACAGAATACGAGATTGTCGACCAAGAGCTGAAAGCACTGCTCGACCGTGTCATCGAAGGGAAGGAGCACACCTACTTCTGGAGAACCGACACCCTACAACCCAAGCCCATTCCCGAAGGCACCACCTTCAACCTCTACCTTTTCTCACAGCCCAGCATTGACACCTCTTGGGACAACTACCTCTACATGCTGTACCGTGAAGACCCCTCGTTGCCACGGTCGCTGGAACCAGAAGCACCGAGTTTCTCGTTCGACAGCACAACGACATGCGTACAGGTCGTCACGACCTACTACCCAGAAGCTTTTTCGGATGGAACACTTGGATTTGTAGCATACCGAGAGCGTATCTTCTTCCTCCAAGAACCTAGTGTCGACGAACGTTTTTTCCGTCCTTTGAAAAAAGCCCCCCTTCTATTCAAATACAAAGAGATACCGGTATTTATTGGGTGTCAAGACCCGGCGACATGGATCTATACCCACCAGCAGGGTCATTGGTATCGCTGGATGGAATATCCGAATGGTTTCTAATTATCCGAACAGCGACATCTGCCTGACCCCTTGGGCGCAATAGTGCTGGTAGGGGCAGGCGTAGGGTTCGAGGCAGTGCTGCCCCGTCGGCGTGGCCGGCTCGCCGTGACGGAGGATTTCTTTCATGGCAGCGACATTGCGGGCAATCTCGTCGTGCTGGGCAGCCAATTCCTCTGTGAGGTCGACTATATTAAACCCATTCGACCCATTAACCCCATCCGCTCCATTATAAACGATAGAAAAGCTCCGCACCTCGCGGCAATGCGAAATGACATAGTGCTGCAGGGCTGCATCGCGCTTGTATGTGTCGCTGAGGGCGGTGCCGCTCTTCACCTCATAGATATCAAGTGTGCCATCCTCGCGCTGATGCACTACGTCGGCCAACACCAGCACGTCGTCGTAGAGGAAACCGGCCTCGAAAAGCGCCACCCCATCGACTTTCTCCAGCAGCTCGGCGGTGCGGGCGGGGTAGGCGTCAACGTTGCGCTTCAGCTCGGCGCTGAGGTCGATGCCGTCGGGGAAGGTGGATTTGAAGGCGTACTCGAAGTCGCGGCCGCGGTCGAAACGGCGCATCTGCTCGGCGGTGTAGCGCGCCAGGCGCGGGTTGAAGACATCGAGCCACAGGGCGCGATCGCATTGGAGGCCGCGGATGTACTTGCTCTTGCTCAACAGATGGCTCATAACTCAAACAAAACAAAAAAACTATCTAAATATTTTTCTATTTTTGATTGAGAATTGAGAAAATATCATCAACTGTTTTTACCGAGACCAGGCCGGCGTCGCTGCGCATCAGGCCCTCCTCTTTGACGAGGCGGAGCTGGTCGAGGAAGGGGTTGTAGTAGCCGTCGATGTTGAGGAGTATCATGGGCTTGGTGCGGTAGGTGCCGTCGAGTATGCGGTGGCCGTCGACTATCTGCAGTTGGTTCATGACCATGACTTCGAGCACTTCGTCGAGGGTGCCGATACCGCCGGGGAGGGCCACGAAGGCGTCGCTGTGGGCGATGAGGTATTCCTTGCGTTCGGCCATGCTGCGGACGCGAACGAGCTCGGTGACGCGCTGCGAGCGGATGATGTCCTCGCTGAAGAGCGTGGGGATGACTCCAACGACGCGGCCGCCGTGCCCCAGTGCGGCGCCGCTGAGGGTGCCCATAAGGCCGAGGTTACTGCCGCCATACAGCAGTGTATGTCCGCCGATAGCAAGGCGACGCCCAAGTTCAGCGGCTGCTTCGGCGATGCGAGTATTACGTGGCTGCGACGAGGCGCAGAAGACGGAGATGTTCATTGCTTTTCTATTCTACTTTAAATACATTTCCCGTTATCGACACTATAGTTTTTCGATGGGTCTTTCGAGTAATATCGAATTTTAATTACATCACCGACATCACATCCATACACTGCTCTTCCATAGTAGGTCGCCCCGTCGACATCAAACTCGTATAATCGAAGATAACCGCGTCCACTACCGAACCCCCTTCCATTCACCTTGGCAAATGTCTCTATCGGGTCTGTATCGATTTTCCATATTGTAAATTCTGTGTATGCAACACGGGCTCCAAGTAACACAAAGAACACTATCCAGAAAATATGGATTGGCTTTAGTTTTCTCTTTCGCCGGAAGCGTTTCTTCCCCTCTTTGGGGTAATCCGGTCGCCTGCCTTTGTTGTGAGCCATTTGTCTGTGTCTATTGTTTATGTGCAATCTGTTGTTTCATCTCTGCATTTTCACCGCGCTCGGGAGCGACGCCCCGCAGAAGACGGAGATGTGCATTGTGGTGTTTTATATGTGGCTATTGTGCGACAGTTTTCAGCGTGAAAGTTTGAAGATGCGGACGGCGCCACGCAGGACGATGGCGAACACCACGGCTCCGACGACGAGGTCGGGTACACGGCTGTTGAATACCCATACCGCCACGCCCGAAAGAATGACTCCGAGGTTGACCACCACGTCGTTGGCCGAGAAGATGACGCTGGCGCGCATGTGCGCGTCGCCGCTTTTCTGCCGG
>CACXXO010000012.1 GCA_902771735.1 uncultured Bacteroidota bacterium | reverse complement strand
AGTGTTCACCTCTTCCCATTCCGAACAGAGAAGTTAAGCCTCACATCGCCGATGATACTGCACTTGTTTGTGGAAAAGTAGGTCGCCGCCAATCTTTTTAAGGAGTTCCAATGAGGGACTCCTTTTTTTTGTTTTGCTCTGTCTTCGCGCTTGTGCGAATTATTAGTTTGCTGTTTAGAAATTTATTCGTAACTTTGCAAATCGAAAGAAAACGTATACGACAATGAAGAAGAACCTGTCAAAATCACGCTACACGGCCTTCTGCCAATGTCCACGCAATATGTGGTTGGGTGTGAATAAGCCCGAATTGGCCATGGTTGACGACTCTGCGGAGGCTCGTTTTGAGAAGGGGACCGAGGTGGGAGAATTGGCCAAACGAATATTTCCCAATACTGTTGATGTTACCACATACGATGGCGAACGCCTTGATTTGGCGGCCATGATTGAGAAGACGAAGCAATGCATTGCTGATGGGGCAGAATGTATCGCCGAAGCGGCTTTTTCTTTCGATGGGTGCTATTGTGCTGTTGACTTGCTGCACCGCGAGAGTGGCGGCTGGGCTATCTATGAGGTGAAGAGCAGTACCTATAAGAGCGACAAGGATGACACCGAAGACTCTTTGCGGGTTTATCTGCAGGATATTGCCTATCAGCGCTATGTGCTGGAGCAATGTGGCCTGAAGGTCACTGGCACATACCTTGTACGGCTCGACAGCAACTATGTGCGGGATGAAGAGCTGGACTTACACGGCTTATTCCATATCAAAGACGTGGCAGAATTACTAGAGAATGAGTACTTGAAGGTATCGTCCAATTTGCCTATTGCGAAGCGTATATTGCAAGGTGCAGACATGCCCGATGCCGACATTGACGTACATTGCAACAATCCTTATTCCTGTGCTTTCTTTAAGTACTGCCTTGCAGAGGTGCCGGAGCCGAATGTCTTCGACCTTTACCGCATGAACTTCGACAAGAAATGTGCCCTATACCGTGAGGGCAAGGTGGACTTTGAGAGTCTGCGTGGTGAGCAGCTGACGGAAATGCAGCAACTACAGGTGGAGAGTTTTCTTAATGGGACGCAATTGGTTGATACTGATGCCATACGGCAATATCTCGGACAATTGAGTTATCCGCTCTACTTCCTCGACTTCGAGACTTATCAGGATGTCGTGCCACAGTTTCCGGGGACAAGACCCTACCAGCAAATAACATTCCAGTATTCGTTGCATTATATTGAGCATGAGGGTGGGGAAATCAAACATAAGGAGTTTCTTGGCGAGTCGGGCACTGACCCTCGACGGGCGTTGGCCGAGCAGATTTGCAGAGATATTCCGATGGGTGTCTGCACCACGGCCTATAATAAAGGTTTCGAGTGCGGTCGTCTGAACGAGTTGGCCGATGCCTACCCCGATTTGGCTGACCATCTACGGGACATTGCCGACCATATCGTCGACCTTATCGAACCCTTCCGCAAGAAGATGCTCTATCTGCCAGAGATGAACGGTTCGTTCAGCATCAAGCGTGTACTGCCGTCGCTCTTCCCCGATGACCGGAATTTGGATTACCACAACCTTACCGGCAGCGTACACAACGGCGGCGAGGCTATGGATATCTTCCCCCGCATCAAGGACATGCCGCCCAACGAAGCTGCCGCCAGCCGTGAGGCTTTGCTTCGCTATTGCGAACTCGACACCTGGGCGATGGTCAAAATCTGGGAGAAACTGATTGAAGTGTCAATGTCTTAATGAAAATTTATATGGATAGTATCAGATTACAAGAACTGGAGAAATCCCCGATGTTCCAATTGTCATTGGGCTCAAAAGAATTGTTCCATTCCAACTTCCTGTATTGGCTTTGGAAAGCAGAACCAGATGCCTTTTGGAAAATAATGGAACAATTCGATATAATAATAAGTGATAAAGATTCCTTGGAAGTCAAGAGAGAATGGAAACACTTAGATCTTAGTATTGTACATGTACATAAAAAGAAAGATACTGTTGTTATTGATGATGTCCTCGCCGTTATAGAGAACAAGGTAAAGAGTGTACCTCGAGAAGACCAGCTGGAGGAATATAATAAAACAATCGCAGCTATCGATAAAAATGGGTGTAAAAAAATACTTTTATCTCTTATAGAACCCGATTGGGGCAAAACAGAGGATTGGGTCAACTACACATATGAAAAATATAAAGATATTATTAAACAGATAGTGGATAGTTCAATCGTCGGCGATACCTACAATCGGTCTATAATTATAGATTATTATAACATGATTGAGGCGTTGGTGACTTTTAAGAAAGAATGGCTACAAGACGGTTTTGCCAGTATGCGATATGTGGATATCTTTGAAAACTCTTCCGTTAAAGACTACAAAGAACTGCGCATAGATGATTTGCGTCATAAAATCATCTATTCCAAGATGTTCGCCGAATTAAAAGAAAAACTCGGTATTGAGTCCGAAACGGGAGTGGGAACTACAAAAGAAATCTTTGAAACAAAACACGCCTTGACTATAGGATACGGCATGACAAATGCCACAGGACTGATTGAGGCAAAAGTAAGAATAAATGATGATTATTTGTTGGGAATCCAGATTCAGGGATATCAATATAGGCATTTTATAGAATTCTCCGGTTCTTCCAAAGTAAAAGAACTTGAACGGATGGAATTGCAGAGAATGTTTGGCAACAAAACGTTTAACATCCACAATCAAAAGACATGTTCGTATAGAAACACTGAAAAGAAAAAAACGTTTCAGTATGTTTATCGAATCATCGGGAAGGACAAGGAAGAGACTGTCAATGACGTTATCACAAATATAGTTGATGATGTAAAGTTTTTGATTGAGCGTAAACCATATTTAACAACTCTTTAACATTTAATTTGAAAATAATGCTTATATTTGCGATGTGACAATCAAAAATATAAGCATTATGATTATTCATCAAGACAATCTCGCGTTCAGCGTAATTAACGACAATGAAGTAAAAGTTTTGCACCTCTATCCGCGCACGAGCGAAGTGACGCGTCTCGTCATACCGCCGCATGTGCAAGGTTACCGCGTCTCTGTTATTGCTAAGAAAGCTTTCTACGAGTGCACCAAGCTGCGCCGTGTGACACTGCCGTCGTCCCTTCGCAGCATCGAAGACGAAGCTTTCGGTTTGTGCGACAAACTTGAAGAAATCACCCTCCCCGACAGCATCACCCATATCGGTAAAGGTGCTTTCGAGGGTACGCTCGCTCTGAAGAAAGTCGTGCTGCCCCGCAACCTCTCCGTACTGCCCGAAGCGTTATTCTACGACAGCGCCGTGAGCGATGTGACGCTGCCCGACAACATAACCGAAATCCCCAGCGCCTGCTTCTACGACTGCCGCAACCTGTGTCGCATCGTGCTGCCCGCCAGCGTCAACCGAGTAGCAAAAGACGCGTTTCATTACTGCGTGAATCTCAATGTAATTGTTGCTCCCGAAACCATCGACCATGTCGATATCTTCGACGGTGAAAAAGAGTGCGTAATAAGAACCACTAATGCCTAAACATTAAGTCTATGCCCAATTACGTATACTCGACAATAGTCTTTCGTGGTACAGCAGAGTCCATCCATAAACTGATAAAAATCGGATTAGAAAACTCTTGCTTGAATTCCACAGGTGACATGCGTCGAGATTTCGGCTTGTTGGTTAGTGAAGGGAAAACACTTCAGTTGGACGAGCAAAATCACAGCATAAAGCTGGAGAAAAGATTGACCGCAAGGACTTTTCTGCCGATTCCTGAAACATTCCTACTTTATGACACCACCAATTATCCAAAGCAATATCCCGATGCAGTCAAGGAACAGCAGGAAAAGTACGGTGTCGTGGGATGGTACGATTACAACAAGCAAACTTTAGGTGTCAAATGGAACTTCGACCTAACAGAGGCCGACCTACAACCGTTAGAATTAAGTGGCATTTGGATGTTCAGCATGGACACAGAGACGGCATGGGACTATCCCGACCTGTGGCTGGTTAGAATCAAAGAGATGGTGCCAGAGCTCGATGTCTCTATTCAGGCACTCACAGGCATAGACGATGATGGGGAATTCGCCGAATTCAGCGGATATGTAGAGGACGGCATCGTCAAAGAAGGACTTTCGCCTATGGCTATAGAACAGAGACGGCTTATGATCGAGGACTTCCATAGAGAATTCCATCCCACGACGCTATCTGTAGCCATCAATGACGAGGTGAACAAACGGCATCCCATAATCAAGGAGATGAAAGTAAAAGGCTATCGCCTGGTGGCGCACGACTTCATTGGCAACAACTATAAGAACTATACCATGATACTAACCTTCAGCAAAGAATGAAAAAGATACTGTATATTGATATGGACAACGTGCTTGTCGATTTCCAGTCGGGACTCAACAAGGTTGGCGATGCAACGAAACGGGCCTACAAGGGGCATCTGGACGACATTCCCGGCCTCTTTGGACTAATGGAACCGATGCCCGGTGCCATCGAGGCGTTGCACCGGATTGCCGAGCACTATGACTGCTATATCCTTTCCACTGCTCCATGGGCCAATCCGTCGGCGTGGGCCGACAAGGTGCGGTGGGTGACCACGCACCTCGATGACCTTTTCCATAAGAAACTCATCATCATCCATCACAAGGAACTCCTTTATGGAGAATATTTAATCGATGACCGTCCGAAGAATGGTGCCAAAGAGTTCCGTGGTAAATGGATTCAGTTCGGTTCTCCCGAATTCCCCGATTGGACGGCCGTAGAAGACTATCTGTGTCAACCTTATCATCCAAGCGTTACTATGTGGCAATAAAGGCACTCTTGAATACTTTGGAAGAAATAGATGCTTATGACAGCAAAGAATAATATCGAATACACCGCATAGAAGTCCGCCCTCGCCGATGATACTGCATCCTCGGCTTTATCCGATGAGTGGGGACTCATCGGGCCTCGGCTCGCAGATTCACTGAATCTGCTCATGTGTGGAAAAGTAAGTCGCCGCCAATCTTTTATAAGAGCATTCCGAGAGGGATGCTCTTTTTTTGCGCAAGTTCCGCGACTTCATTATGGGCGAAGTCCGCTACAACTCGTTGATGAAGACCTTCTTCACTGGATTAGATTCAATTCAGCGGTGTTCAGATTCCCTTACGGGGTATACCCCTAGGAGGCCGAAGAACTCTTCGTCGCCACCGAGCGCAATGCCAAACTGCGCTACGAGGGCTACAAGAAACTGAGCAAGATGTAATCCTGCATCGACACACTAAAACGACGAAAGCCGAGGCCAGCAATGGTCTCGGCTTTTGATTTGTAATTATTCAAACTTGATGTACATGTCGTTTAGGTTGATGGTTGTCTTACGGAAAAGGCGGACAAGAGACATTCCCATACGACCATCGTGGGTATAAAGCCGATCGCCCGTCGGCGGATAAAGTTCCATTTCGTCAATCGTGACAGCCGAACCTCCCACATTGAATGATATGCTGGGCAGCAGCTTGATTTCGACATTGGCGACATTGCCATAACTGCCGGTGGTGACGGTGTCCTTGATGGCGATGGCATCGACCTCGGCGCGGAACTTTTGATAGTAGTCGTCGTAGAGTTCGGCAGTAGTGCATCCGCTGTCGAAGCCCAACAAAAGACGTTTTCCATCTTTTTGAGCCAGCATCACCAAGTCGGGAGCGAGACAGACGTTGTGTGCCGCATTGTGCGTTGAAGGGTTGGCTGGAAAGAGTATCTCCCGCTGATCGAACAATATCTGCGTTTCGCCGACGGCCTTGATGAAATCCAAGCCGAGTGCGGCCTCGAAGCCATCTGCAATGCTGTCGAGGGCGTTGGGCAAGCCCACATAGACCACCATATTGCGACAGACTATGCCGCCGACCGACAGACTGTCGATGAATGCCCGCATTCCTTTCTGTGTACCGTTCAGTGCAATGGTGTCGGGGAGTATCATCAAACCGAGTTCGCGTGCGGTCTTCTCGGTGATGAATGTAGCCCCTGCACCAGCATCGAACACAAACTGCCGTTCAATGCCATGTATCGTCACGGGGACTGTTATATGGTAGCCTTTGAATTTCCGTTTGCCTTCACGCATCCATGCTTCACGTTTCTTCGCCTTGTACTCTTGCAGTTGGAATGGAACCATAACGTCCCGCTTTGGACGGTCTATTGCCATCGGCGGGAAGTCGCGCAGGACGTTGTAGTGCTTGTATATGGCGGCGATGCTGCCCACCTCCGGCAACTGCTCGGCCAGCGACTTCAAACCGTCGGCGGCTTCGGCGTATCGTCCCGTTTCGCCCATCGTCTGCAACAGCAGTATCGCAAAATTGAGTGTCGTGGATGAACTGATTTGCTCTTGGTGGTTGCTTAAAAGTTGTTTTATGGCAGTGATTGCGTCTTGCGGCTGGTTGAAATGCAAGTAAAGCATCGCCTCGGCCATCGGCCTGAGGAAGTCGGTCTGCACCGAGTCCTTGATGCGTGGATATTCTTCGTCCAACGCAAACCAGTCCTCCGCGTTGATGAGGTCGGCAATGCGTTGGTCAGCGTTCTGCGCCGAAACAACATTTGTCGCCCAAATGCATATTAGGATGATGAGCAATCTCTTCATAAACCATTAAAATTAATCACTGAAACAAACGCCGTCCTGCGGATTTTATTGCCCGCAGTGCGGCGGAAAGTTGCCGTTTTTGTGCAATTTCGCCTCGCACCATTGCAAAACCCTCTTGCAGTCGTGTAAATCGGTCTCGCACCATTGCATTGGGCGTTACACGGCTGCAAAATGGCCTCGCACCACTGCAAAACGCATTTGCAGCATTGCAAAACGGCCTCGCACCATTGCAAAACGCTTTTGCAGCATTGTTTCATGTCCTTGCAGTGGTGCGGGGCACGATTGCACGGCTTTTCCGTCGGCTCTTTTGGTGGCTATGGAGTTCAGTTGCCTCGTCAAGCTCGCAGGCCATGTCTCCTTACGGAGCCAGGCAGAAACCTCACATCGCCGATGATACTGCACTTGTTGGCTCCGCCTACGTCCCTTCATCTCGGCATAGCTCATGCAAGCATGGCCCTGCGCTCGACTTTCGGAACCAATGGCCCTGCCCAAATTTATTTTCCCTCCTTCGCCAAAAAACGAAAATCCCCCATCAGTAATGACGGGGGATTTGGGGCGGTAAATCAGTTTGTCTTTATTACGACTCACTCTAACTTACAGAGTGTCGCCGGTCTCGCTGTCGCCTTCCTTGGCATTGCGTTCGAGTTCGAGTTTTCCGAAGCGGAGGGTGATGCCGGCGGAGATATAGCGGCTGTTGAGCATCTTGTTGGTCGACGAACTGAGGTAGTAGGGGTTGGTATTCTCGCTGCCGAAGCCATAGCGGGCGCCCCAGTTGAAGAGGTCTTGGATGTTGACAAACACCGACAGTTTGCGGTTGAAGAAATCGCTGCGGGCGCCGATGTTGAACCAGTAGCGTGCCTTCTGCTCACTCATCAGGCTGATGGTGGGTGAGGAATAGTTGATCGACATGGTAATCTGGTATTGGTCGAAGACCTTTGCCCAGGCATTGACGCGCACGCTCCACGACCATTTGTCGCGCTCGTCTATCTGGTGCACGCCATTGCGGTCGTATTCCATGCGATAGCCGTAGTCGTAGAGGTTGGCATAGAGGCGCACGTTGAAGAAGCCACTCGGACGGTAGGTCATGTTGAGACTGGTGCCATAGCGCCACGAGGTTCCCATGTTATAGGGTATTGAGTAGCTGACGATACGCTCGAGCAGGTTGTCGTACTCGGCATCGGTCAGCGAGCTAATTTCATTGGTGCTCAGACGGCCGTAGCCTTCAATGCCCACATTGCCGAAGGTCACGAAGAATTTCTGCCAGCCGGCTTCCATCGAATGGGTGTAGCTGGGTTTCAACCCTTCGCGATTACCTGTGCGGTAGCTGTCCTCGCCATAGATGCGGAAACGGGTGATTCTTTCCTCGCTGGGGTGCGACATGCGCATCGAGTAGTTGAGTTTGAAGTTGTGCATGTCCTCGGTGCGGTAGGTGAGATGGATGGAGGGACGGAAGCTATGTGTGTAGAACGAGCTGTCGTCGGCGAAGGGTGTTCCGTCGGGGTACAGCTGGTCAGAGGTGTAGTTGTAGTAGGTGTGGTCAATCTCGTAGCCCAGGCCGGTGCTGAGGGTGAATCCGCCCCAGCGGTGGGTCCAGTTGATGTCGGCGCTCACCCCCTCTTCCTTGCCGTCAAAGTGGTAGGTGCGGAGGGTGTCGACGAGGGTGCCGTCGTGGTCGTTGTAACGCTGGTAGTCATTGTCGGTGCGCTGGATGTCGGCGCGCAGGCCGTAGCTCAGTTCGCCGTCCTTCGAATAGGGACGGTTGTAGCGCACATCGAGGTTGGCGCCGTAGTTGAAGTTACGGGTCATCAGGTAGCGGTGCTCGTCGGTGGCGGCAGGGGTAAAGGTATAGAGCGTGTAGTCGCGGTTGTAGTATTCGTCGCTGGCATTGCGCGAGAAGCGCGAGTTGACGCCCAGACGCAGGTTGTGTCCTTCGTTGTCGAACTTCTTGGTATAGTCGGCGCCAAAGTGGCCGAAACCGGAAGGCGACGTCGTGGTGTCGGTGATGGAATAGGCAATGGTGTCGAGGGGCGAGAAATAGTATTGGCCTGTGGAACGGTCGGAGAAGGAACGGTTGTAGTTGAGGAATCCGCCTCCATTGATGGAGATGTCGCTGGTCGAGTCAATCTCGTAGTTGATGTTCATGAAGACATTGCCGCTGTAGCCGCGGTTGCCACTGGTGGAGGTGTCGGTCTGATAGAGGGTGGTGTCGTAGTCCACGCCCTGCTCGCCGCCTGCTTTGTCTTGGCGTCGCATCGACCATCCCTCGCTTTTGTTGTCACGGTAGGAATAGCGGCCGCTGGCGAAGAGGTTGATGCTCAGTTTTTCTTTGGCCCACATGTAGCTGATCCACGGTGAGACGAAGGGCTGGTTTGAGCCATTGATGCCGAAACTCACAAACTGGTTGCTCTTGATGTGTGCCGAGGTGACGATGTTGATGACCGCCTCGGCGTCGGTGGCATACTTGGCCGAGGGGTTGGTGATGGTCTCGATGCGAGCCAGTGCGTTGGCCGGCAGGGTCTGGAGGTAGGTCTTGAGGTTTTCTTCTGTGAGCTTCGAGGGTTTGTCGTTAATCCAGATTTCCACGCTTGACACGCCGCGCAGCGTCACGTTACCTTCCACGTCGACCTCCACACCCGGTGCGTTCTGCAGGGCGTCCTCGGTCGTCCCGGTCTGTATGCTGGGATCCTCGCTGACATTGTAGATCATCTTCTCGCCGTCCATGGCGTAGAGTGGTTTCTCGGCGGTGATTTCCACGGCGTCGAGCGTCGTCGAGCCGGGCTTCACCTTGATGGTGCCGAGGGCGGTGTTGTTCTCCACCTTGAAAGGTATCATCTTGTTCTGATAGCCGATGGCTGTGATGCGAAGCAGGTAAGAGCCCAGCGGCACGCCGCTGATTTCAAAGAGGCCGTCGAAGTTGGTGGCGCCACCCTTGACGAAGGTGGAGTCCACCGAGTCGAGCACTGCCACATTGACAAACGCCAGAAACTCGCCGCTGACGGAGTCGCGCAACGAGCCGACGACCTTGAAGGTGTCGCCCTCTTTCACTTTCTTTTTCTTCTTCACCATCTGAGCATTCTGGTCGTCGCCCATGCTGTTCCAGTCGCCTGATGGCGGCCTACGACTACCGGGACGGCCGCCGCCGTTGCCCATCGGAGGGCGCCCACCCGGCCCGCCGGGTTGTGCTTCTACTGTCGGCATCGCCAACAACACCATCATTGCCAATGCAAAAATCTTCAATAATCTGTGTCTCTTATTCATTGATTCTTTGTCGGTTTTAAAGTGAAAAAACTATTTATTAGTACCACTTCCAGGGAAAAAATTGCATTTTCTCCGGAAAAAAATATTTTTTTTTCAGAATTTTCTACAAACTTGCATTGTGTATCACAATGGCCAGGTTGGAGGCGAAGAGTTTCACCGAGATGGCGATAAGGATGACGCCGAAGAATTTCCTCAGCACGAACACCACTTCGTCACCGAGCCATTTCTGCAATTTCTTCAACAGACGGATGACGAGGTAGTCGATGATGATGTTGAGCAGAAGGGCGAGGAGGATATTGACGGTGGCATACTCGGCACGCAGCGAGAGCAATGCCGTGATGGCGCCGGGACCGGCAATGAGGGGGAATGCCACGGGGACGATGCTCGCCCCCGACCCTACGCTCTCGTTCTTGATGAACTCGCGGCCCATGACCATCTCCAACGCCAATAGGAACAGCACGAAAGCACCTGCCACGGCAAACGATGCGATATCGATGCCGAAGAGGTTGAGCAGCGCCTCTCCGGTGAAGAAAAAGAGCAGGAAGAGGCCGAGGGCCACGCTGGTGGCATAGAGCGGCTTGATGTGCTTGCCGCTGTCCTCCATGCTGATGAAGATGGGTATGGAACCCGTGATGTCGATGATGGCGAACATGACAATGAACGCACTGATGATTTCGACGAAACTTATTTGTTGTAAAATCTCCAACATATCAGTAGGTTATAAGATGAAACATATATACTTGCCGAATGCAAAGATACGAAAAAGTCTGGTATCCAAAGCACCTAAAAGTCAAAAAAAAGTTTTATCGCAGCAGGGTGATGGTGCCGGTGAGGGTGATGACGGCGTCGGGACTGTCGTTGCGGCGGTAGCGCAGGTGCCACACATAGGCGCCCTGTGGGCAGAGCGTGCCCTCGTGTGTGCCGTCCCATTGTGGATCGGGCCCGGCGATGTGTGCCATCAGCAGGCCGTTGCGATTGTAGACAAAGAGTTCCTCGGCAACGCCTTCGTTGAGGAGTATTCTGAAAAGGTTGTTATCGTCACGGTCGGGGGTGAAGATGTTGGGCGCCCATACTGCCGAATGGCTAAAGGGAAGTGTATGGTGGAGGGTGTCGGCACAGGCTTGGTTGAAGGCCACGAGGGTGATGAGGATGCTGTCGACATCGTGCAGGGCTCTATGGCGCAGGATGGGCTCCGACCCTGCGGGCACGCCGTCGACCCACCAGTGGCGGCTGTCGGCATTGAGGCTCCGGTCATAGGCCTCGAATTGCGGGTGTTCGTTGGTCAGTCTGTCGGGATTGACTTCCATGATGGCAACCGGCCACAAGACGGGCTTGAGGGTGAAGGCGGTGTCGTAGGGGCAGTGCCCGTTGTCAATACGGAGAGAGTAAATCGTTAATTGGTTGGGAGAAAGAGCAAGACTGTCCCACGGCTGCCCCTCGAGGTCGGGGTCGGCGGGCGAAGAGTGCCATGCAAGTGTATAGCCCGAGGTGTCTCCCGTGACGCTCCCCATGATGCTGTATCGATAGTTCTCGCAGTCGGTCTCCAACGTGAATGTCGGCTGCGGAACGTCAAAAATGATGACCTGCATGGCCATGACCGAGTCGCAACCATACATGGTATGCAGAGTGTCGACATAGTATCCGCTTTCCGTGAGCGTCTGCCCCTGCCATCGCAGGCTGTCACCGGGACAGATGCTGTCGCTCTCCAGGATAGAGTATGATGGGTTGACGGTGATGATTTCCCATACGGTATCCCCCACGGGTGTGATGGCTATGGTAACGTTGTGCCGTCCCGCGTCGTCGAGTGCAAGACGCACCGTGTCCATGCCGGAGCCGAGTGGTTGGCCATCGAGTTGCCATTCTGTTCCCAGCCCATCTTCGCCGAGACGCACGGTGATGGTTACCGTATCTCCCGGACAAGCGGTGTGTCGGTTGGCATGCACGTCGTAGTCGGCGCTTCGCACGGCCATGCCTGCGATGTAGGCATAGCTCTCGGCCTCGCCGAGACCATAGAACGTGGCGAGGAACCGGCCTGTGTCGGCGTCGATGATGTGCGAACCGGTGTCGATAGCGATTCTCGCCCAACTGAATCCTTCTTCCGTGGCGGTGAACTCGGATGCAATGCTTTGCCCGTCGACGGTCACCAGGGGGGCGTCCTCGTTCGTAGCCACGATGTTAATGTGGTGGCTTTGAGTAAGCGGGGTGTTGTAGACGGCTGAGACTGCATGGCTGATACCCTGCTCGATGGGTGGGAGGAGGACCATGGCCGGGTCGCCAGGGGCGCCGCCATAGGTAATGCCCGAAATATAGAAACAAACGGAAGCGGGCGTCGAGGTGTTGACCGACAACGCATCGGATTGGTAGAAATCGAAGTTGCTCCCTGGATAGGCGAAAAAGGTCCGGTCCCCCGTGTCGGGCGGATGGTTGGCCACCACAAAAGTGTATGTCTCGCCTGCGTCAAGGGTGGTCACGCTTTGCCCTTCGATAGTCACGTCGCACCCATTGCCGCGGGCGGTGACCTCTACCATGTCGCCAATAAAATTGTTGTTTGATCCAAATGTCGAAATGCTGCGCCCAACGGTCGGCATCACCACAAAATGTCGTCCCCAGAAGTTGGTGGGGATGCACTGCTCGTACAGATGGTCGCACGCTTGGGAACCCCATGGAACAGTGGTGCAGCTATGTCCTTGAAATACGGCAACGGGTTTCGTGGCATGGATTCGTGTGCCTGTGAGTCCTTTGTCAATGTAGAATTGCGCCCTTAAAAGGTATGCCATTCCGAGCATGAGTGTCGTCCTCAACGTGTCGCCCGCAGAGTATTGGATTTGATCCCCGTTGGAAACAATATCGGCAAAAATTATCTCCACTTCGGTGCTGTCGCAAGGTGCCACAATGCTCACCTCCTGGTTCGGGAAAGGCCCGTAGGTCTGCACCATATAGTCGTTGCGTAGCGTCGACGTGGGCAGTATGGCTGACATGTCGTGGCTGGCATCGGCGAAATTGGAAGCATAGACAATGGCTGGACCCGTTGTGGTGATATGCCAGCTGCAACAGGAGGTGGATTCCTCACCGGGATAAACATCGGGAAGAACCACGTGCGTCACTCTGTTGGCCTCGATGCTCACCGTGGTGTTCCAGAAAATAGTAGGGCTGCTGATGTGCGCCGTGCAATTCTCCTCGGAGGCTATCATCACCGAGCGTTCGCTGTTGGGCCCGTAATTTGGCAGGAACGACATCCAGAAATCCGTGCCCGTCAGGCTGGGCACAATCTGCTGCGCTCCGGCGACAACGGTCGAAAACAGCACAATGAGCAGCAAAAAGGACTTCTTTATGGTTCGCATATTTTTTTCCCCACCTTTTATATAAAGAGTATTACCCCCCGTTTTTGGCTCACACTTTTAACAATTTTTTTTTTCATGTCAAAATAAATGTGTAAATTTGCATTCGGAATAGTAACGAAAAACACCCCTTTTATTATGCAAGGCAATTTTAAATTTCACAATCCCACCAAATTGTATTTCGGTGAGGATTCGATGGGCTATCTTGTTGAGGAACTGAAGAACTACGGGCCGACGGTGATGTTCAGCTACGGCGGCGGCTCGATTAAGAAAAACGGCATTTACGACGCTGTCATGGCGGCACTTGAAGCCTCCGGCAAGACCGTCGTCGAAGACCCCGGCGTGATGCCCAACCCTACCTACGAGAAAGTCCTCCATGGTGCCCGGCTGGTGCGCGACAACCACGTCGACCTCATCCTCGCCGTGGGCGGCGGCTCCACCATCGACTATGCCAAAGGTGTCTCGGCCTCGGCCTACTGCGAGGAAGACCCCTGGCAGAAATACTGGGTGGGCCAGAAGAGCCCCGACTGCAAGACCGTCCCCGTGGGTGCCGTGCTCACCATGGTGGGCACCGGCAGCGAGATGAACGGCGGCAGCGTCATCACCAATCGCAAGGAAGGCTTCAAACGCGGCAAGGTTTTCGGCCCGGCCCTCTTCCCCCGCTTCGCCATCCTCAACCCGCGCTTCACCATGACGGTTCCCCAGTACCAGATGGTGGCGGGCTTCTTCGATATCATGAGCCACCTTATGGAACAGTATTTCGCCGGCGACCGCGACTGCACCACCGACTACATCAACGAGGGCCTCATGTGCTCGCTCATCCACTCCAGCCGCATCGCCGCCCGCAATCCGCAGGACTACGAGGCACGCGCCAACATCATGTGGACCGCCACCTGGGCGCTCAACACCCTCCTCAAATGCGGCAAGGGCGGCGACTGGGAGGTCCACCAGATTGGCCACGCCATAGGCCTCGTCACCGACGCCACCCACGGCATGACCCTCGCCTCGGTGTCGCTGCCTTACTACCGCCACGTGATGCACGACGGCCTTCATCAGTTCGTCCGTTTTGCCAAAAGTGTCTGGGACGTGCGCCCCGAGGGCAAGAGCGACGAGCAGGTGGCCGTCGAGGGCCTCAAATGCCTCGAAGAGTGGATGAAGGAAATTGGCGTGGTGATGCACAGCCGCGAGCTGGGTGTCACCGAAGAAAACCTCGAGCAGGTGGCCGACGCCGTCCTCATCCTCCCCGTGGGCTATCGCACCCTGACACGCCCCGAAGTGGTCGACATCCTCCGCGAAAGCCTCTGATTCCGACGCGACACCATCTTGTTAATTTAACATCTGTTAAGTTAATTTTTTGAACACAGGACACCCTTCAGGCACTTTTCCTCGGAAAGGTGCCTTTTTTCGTGCATAACTCCTACTATCAGAGCCGTATGAACTACCTACCATCTCCCTACCAACTCCTAACCAACTCCTACCACGGTAGGTGTTGATAGGGTTGTCGTAGGACGATGGTGATTAAGAATTGTTAACAGTTTGCTTGCGGGGTGTTTTGTTTTTGTTTTCGCTATGTCGGATAATTTTTGTATCTTTGCAGTTTGTATTTATATGATAGATTATCGGAAGTATATATTATCCAATGGGTTGACGGTGCTGACGCACGAGGCTTGGGACACGCCGCTGGCAACAGTCAACGTGCTCTACAACGTGGGCTCGCGCGATGAGGACCCTTGCCGCACGGGTTTCGCTCATCTGTTTGAGCACCTGATGTTTGGCGGAACCGAACGGGTGCCCGACTTCGATGCCGTGGTTTCCTCGTTGGGAGGCGACAACAATGCTTTCACCAGTCTCGACTATACAAACTATTACATCACCGTGCCCGTCGAGGGACTTCCTGCCGCGTTGATGCTCGAGGCCGACCGTATGGCCTCCTTGGCCTTGAATGCCAAGTCGTTGGAAGTGCAGCAGCGTGTGGTGACCGAAGAATACCATCAGCGTTTCATGAACCAGCCTTACGGCGACATGTGGCTGTTGCTGAGGCCGTTGTGCTATAAGACACACCCCTACCGATGGGCTACCATCGGGGCCGACATACGCCATGTGTCGGAGGCCACACTGGAGGATGTACGGTCGTTTCATGAACGCTACTATCGCGCTGACAATGCGATACTTGCTGTGGCAGCGCCGCTGAAACACGAGGAGATGGTTGCGGCGGTGGAGAAAGAATGGGGTGCGGTGCGTGTGTCGACGGAATGCCGTCGCTCCATGGCCACCGAGCGAACATACCCGCAGGAAGAGGAGCAGAAAGAGGCGAGGAGACTGGTTGTCAAGAGGGATGTACCGTCGAAGGCTGTCTATCTGGCATGGCCGATGTGCGATCACTGGGGCCGTGACTTCCGCGCCTGCGACTTGGTGAGCGATGTGCTGAGCACCGGCAGCTCGAGCCGCATTTATAACGCTATGGTGCGTCCGGGGCAGTTGGTCTCGGAGGCCGACGCTTACATCAGTGGCGAGGCAGGCCCGGGGCTTATGGTGTTGAGCGCCAAGGTGCTGCCGAGTGTGGATGTGGATGCTGTGGCCGATGCTTTGCGCAGGGAAGCCTATTTGCTTGCCGAGAAAGGTTTGTCGCAGAACGAGTTGGAAAAGGTGCAGAATCGTTATGAGAGCACCTTTGTCTACTCGCAATACAAGGCTGCCGACCGCGCCATGGCCCTCTGCCACTATACCTGGCTGGGCGACACCGGGTTGGTCAACCGTGAGCCGGAGGAATACCGCCGGCTGACGCCCGACGATATCCAGCGTGCCGCGCAGGCGGTATTCCGCCCCGAGCACGAAAATATTTTAGTGTATGAAACTGATTGACAAAATAGTAGATTCGTTCTGGAGAGTGCGGAAATGGCTCTCGAAGCTGGACTATAACGGCTTCTTTAGCCGTTTTGGGCGGTCGCTGAACTCCATGATGCACACACTGCTCTTCAAGTTCCTGATGCCCAAGCGTTACCGCAGCTTGACCAAGCGACAGATTTTCGAGATTATCTTCAAGAGCGACACCCCGGCCGGCAAGAAATTCGATGTGTGGCTGCTGGTGCTCATTGTGCTCAACATCGTCCTGTTGCTGATAGACAGTGTCTATGGCACCACCGACACCATGACCAGCCGTGCGCATCTCTCTGTCTCTTATTTGATTTTCAAGGTCTTGGAATGGGGGTTTACCATCCTCTTCACCTTCGAATACTACCTGCGCCTCTACTGCCTGAAGTCTCCCCGAAAGTATGTCTTCTCGTTTTGGGGCGTGATTGATTTCCTTTCGATTTTCCCCTCCTATCTGAGTCTTTTTATTCCTGCCACACAGGCACTTACTGCAATACGCCTGCTGAGGGTGATGCGTATCTTCCGCATCTTCAAGATGGCCCGTTTCCAGATGGAGGCGTTCCACCTCTTGAATGCCTTGCGTGCCAGCGCTATCAAGATTCTGATATTCATGATGTTCATGTTGGTTGCGGCGGTGATTATGGGTACGATGATGTACACCTTTGAGAGTGAGGTCAATCCGGATTTCAAAAGCATCCCGACAGGCATCTATTGGGCAGTGGTGACCATCACCACGGTGGGCTACGGCGATCTGGCGCCGATGACCTCGCCCGGAAGGTTTCTTGCAGTGCTGGTGATGTTGTTGGGTTACAGTATTATAGCTGTTCCGACGGGCATTGTTGCCGGCGAGACGGTGAGAGAATACAAGCGTCCGCGCAACAGCCGCCGACTGAAGATGCTGGAGGAAGAATATGAAGAGGAAGAAGAAGCCATAAAGAATTGAGATGAAGAGAATACTGATTTCGGACAAGACGCATGAGGTGCTTCCGCAACGGTTGCGGGAAGCGGGCTTCGATGTCAGTGTGGAGCCCGACCACGACTATGAGAGCCTTGTGCAGGCTGCACAGGGCTGCGAAGGCCTGGTGGTGAGGAGCAAGGTGATTGTCGACAGCGCTTTCATCGACCGGGTGCCGTCGCTGCGATGCATCGGAAGGGTTGGGGCCGGCATGGAAACCATCGATGTGGACTATGCCGAGGCGCACGGCGTCTGCTGTCTCAATTCGCCCGAAGGCAACCGCGACGCTGTGGGTGAGCATGCTGTGGGACTGTTGCTCGCGTTGTTTGACAATATAGCCCGCGCCGATGGCGAAGTGCGTCGTGGATTGTGGCAGCGCGAGGCCAACCGAGGCCTCGAAGTGGGTGGAAAGACAGTGGGAATCATCGGTTTCGGCAATATGGGCCGTGCCTTTGCCAAGCGCTTGAGCGGCTTTGGCTGCCGCGTGATATACTATGACAAATATCTTCAGGAAACTCCGGAGGGTCTTGAAAGGGTCTCTCTGGAAACCCTTCAGCGAGAGGCTGATGTGGTGAGTTTCCATGTGCCGTTGACCGCTGAGACCCGCCATTACCTTGATGCCGACTTCATAGCCGCTATGGCCAGGCCGTTCTACCTCATCAATACCGCGCGCGGAGCGGTGGTCGACACCGCGGCACTCGTGTCGGCTTTGGAGAGCGGCAAAGTGCTTGGCGCGGCGTTGGATGTGCTTGAATATGAGAATATGCAGGCCGACGGGTTGGGCGATGTGCCGGAGTCGGTGCAATACCTGATGCAATCGCCGCGCACGGTGCTCACACCCCATGTGGCGGGATGGACTGTAGAATCGAAATACAAACTCGCTGCCGTTTTGGCGGACAAGATGATAGAGGCGCTGAGATGATTATTGTAAAGAACAGCATAGTAAGTGACGATGTTGCCGAGCGTTGTTTCGGTTGCGACCTGTCGTGCTGCAAAGGCGCCTGTTGTGTGGACGGCGACAGCGGTGCACCGCTGATGGAAGAGGAGGTGGAAAAAATCGAGGCGGTGCTTGAGAAAGCGTTGCCCCTGATGACAGCGGAAGGACGTGCCGCTGTGGAACAACAGGGAGTCGCGGTGCGTGACAAGGACGGCGACCTCGGCACCACGCTCATCGACGGTGGAGCCTGCGCATTCATCAATCCCGGTCCCGACGGCTGCACTTTCTGTGCGTTGCAGGGACTGTACAAGCCTGTAAGTTGCCACTTGTATCCGATAAGGGTGGAGGATTATGGCGAGTTTACGGCTGTCAACTATCACCAGTGGGACATCTGTCGTGCAGCCCAAGGCAAGGGTGAGCCGCTGTATGTATATCTGAAGGAACCGCTCATACGACGTTTCGGACAGGAGTGGTATGACGAATTGTTGGAACAAATTGAATTGAGAAACAATGGATAAGAAAAAACGTGCCCTCATCTATGCCGCAATTGTGGCGGGCATCATCGTCGTGGACCAGATAGTGAAAATATTGGTCAAGACCCATATGCACATTGGCGAGGATATCCCACTCATTGGAGAATGGTGTCGCCTGCATTTTATAGAAAATGAGGGCTTCGCCTTCGGTATGAGTTTTGGAGGCGCCGCCGGCAAGATAGGTCTGACGCTTTTCCGCATTGTGGCCACGGGAGTCATCGCCTGGTTCATATGGAAACAGCTGAAGCAGAATGGGCGCACATCGCTCATCGCCTGCCTCGTGCTAATCTTTGCGGGTGCCATCGGCAATCTGATTGACAGCTGCTTCTATGGCTTGCTTTTCAACGAGAGTTTCTACAATGTGGCCACTCTTTTCCCTCCGGAAGGAGGCTATGCCCCGTTGCTGCAGGGCAAGGTGGTGGACATGTTCTATTTTCCGCTGTTTGATTTCTATTGGCCAGAATGGGTGCCGGTGATAGGAGGCGACCATTTTGAGTTCTTCAGTGCCATCTTCAATGTGGCCGATGCGGCAATCACAATTGGGGTAATTTGGCTGATTGTGGAGCTTGCAATCCTTGCTCCGAGGGCACAAAAGGCTTCTGCAAAGGAAAAAAGTGAGAACTGAAATTATTTGAGAATCAGGTTGTAAAACGCGAATTGTGTCGATAGGAGAAAAAAAATTTGGCCAGTTTCCAAAATCTTCGTACTTTTGCACCCGATTTGAGTGATTAAATCCGATGGCGTCGTAGCTCAGTTGGTAGAGCGAAGGACTGAAAATCCTTGCGTCACTGGTTCAAATCCAGTCGATGCCACAAAAAAAAAGAGACTCGAAAGCGAGTCTTTTTTTTTATTGCACCTTGACAACCTTGGCTGTGGCGCCGCCGCAATGTAGCAGGTAGATTCCTGCCGGCAGATGGCTGATGTCGAGGATGGTTGGCTGTTTGTTTGTGGGTTTGACAACCTGAAGTGTACGACCGTTGATGTCGCGAAGTTCCAGAGGAGTGTTTTGTGATGTTGGACCGACGGTGATGCAATCGATGGCAGGGTTGGGGTATACGGAAAAAGAGGAGGATTGAGATGGGTGTTGGGAGATGCTGAGGTTGTCGGGAAGCGAGTGGATTTCTTCAATGTAGTTGACGAGCGAATGCTGGAGGAATTCCCAATAGGACGGCAGGCGGTTGGAAGACAGGGTCTTCTGTGAGGAAATCTCCATGGTGAGCTCGAGACAGTTGTGGTAATAGTTGACGTAATCCTGTCGGCCACCATGGATGACATACCAGTCGCCGCCGGCGGTGTATCCGCTGGAATAGGTGTCGACGAAGTGGTTGGCGTTATAGTGACGGCTGGTGTCGACAAATCGGGTACAAACCTCTTTCCACCAGTCTGCCGCCGGGTGGGAGTTCTGCTGGGAGGTGAAGCAATCCCAAGGGTAGTTCATTACTTCGGCACCGCCATGGAGGTTGGCGCTGAGACGGAAATGATGAGCGTTGAAATAGGCTATCATGGAATCGTTTTCGGGCTCGACAGCGGATTTGGCAGGGAGAAAAGGATCGGGATAGTTGCGGTTGAGGTCGATGTTGTGGGCATTATAGCGTACCGCCCCCAGTACGGTGTTGTTGTTCTGGCGGTAGGTACCGTCGGGATTGGCCAGTGGATTGATGCTGATGCGGGTACGGTTGATGAGTGAGGTGTACTGGGGATTGGAGCCGTAGCCGTGGAGGAGGGTGTCGATGAGGCGCAGCATCATCACATAGCCTGTCACCTCGTCGCCATGGATGGTGGAGGAATAAAAGAATTCGGGACGGTAGAGATCGTCGTCGGTCTGTGTCTGGATGTAGATGCTCAGTATCAAGCGGCCTTGGACAGAGGTTCCGATGGTGTCGACATGGCAGAGGGTGGGGAACTCGGTTGCCCAGCGCTGCATCATTTCGAGGTAGACCGGATAGGTGGGGTAACGGTCCCATGAGGCCATCTCGTCGATGGTGGTGGCCATGGTTACGGCTTTGCTGTCGAGATTCTCGGGGACGGAAGGAAAGGCATCGGGACGGGGCTTGAGCTGCGCCGAAGCAAAGACTGCAAGATGCAGCAGAATAAAGATTGACAGTATTTTCTTCATTGTGAAGTCGTTGTTTTTGAATTGCAAAGATACTAAAAATAATCCATTCGACAATATTTTTTATTCTGCGGCGTTATTTTCATATGAATAGAATTTTGGTTGTAGACGATGAAGAGGATCTTCGGGAGATACTTCGGTTTAATCTGGAAGCCGAAGGATTCGAGGTGGAGACGGCGACGAGCGCCGAAGAGGCGCTTACGATGCTCCATCACGACTTGATTCTCTTGGATGTGATGATGGACAGGATGTCGGGATTTGAGATGGCATGCCACCTTCGCGAAGCCGGCGACAATACACCCATCATTTTCCTTACCGCCCGCGATACCCACGACGACCAACTGCAAGGCTTTGGGATGGGTGCCGATGATTATATCACCAAGCCCTTCTCGTTCGACACGGTACTGGCTCGGGTGAGGGCGGTGCTTCGTCGGAGCAGTCAGAATGCTATGGGCAATCAGAATACTCCGAAGACTTTGACCAAACGGGAGCATCTTATCCTCGACCTTTTCCGACAGCATCCCGGGAAGTTCTTCTCGAGGGAGGAGATACTGGCTGCGGTGTGGCCGGGGGATGCTTTTGTTGGCGAACGCAGTGTGGATGTACATATTGCGCGCCTTCGTAAGAAATTGGGAACCGACGGACAAAAGATTGTTAACAAAACGGGTTTTGGCTATGGATTGGTCTGATGTCATATTGCTGATACTGGCAGTCGTCATTTTTGTGCTCTACATTCGGCTGATGCTCAAGAACAAGCGCCTGCAGCAGATGGCAGATGAGGCCAACCGGCTGCGACGCGAGGCCACCGAGGCAGAACGACGCAATCGTCAGCTGAAGCAGGAAATGACCTCGAATATCGCCCACGAGTTGAAGACGCCGGTGAGTTCTATCCGCGGCTACTTGGAAATTCTGTTGAGCGACAAGCCCGTCGATGCCGATCGACGCCGTTATTTCCTCGACCGTTGCTTTCGCCAAACGTTACGTTTGAGCGACCTTATCCAAGATGTATCCATCATCAATAAGTTGGAAGAGAGCGCCGACCTTTTCCCACGAACCGAGGTGGATGCAGTAGAGGTGGCCAGGGAGGCAGTCAGGGATTTGGCCGACAAGGCTGCTGCTGCCGGGATCACCATTGGCAACAACCTGCCGCCCATGCCGCTCAAGGGAAACCGTGAGCTGCTCTATTGCATCTTCCGTAACCTGGTGGAGAACAGCATTGCCTATGCTGGCGAGGGCGTCGACATCGTCCTTGAAATCTATAAGGAGAGCCCCGGCTATTACTATATTCACTATTATGATACAGGGAAGGGAGTTGCTGATGAATATTTGTCGCGCCTCTTCGACCGTTTCGTGCGCATCGACGAAGGCCGCTCGCGCCAGAACGGGGGCACCGGACTTGGCCTCTCTATCGTCAAACACTCGGTGCTCTTCCATGGTGGCGAAATATACGCCAAGAATAGGGTAGAGGGTGGCCTCGAATATTTCTTCTCACTGAAAAAACAATAATCTATGCATAAAACACCGATTCAGATTCGCTTCAATGATGTCGACCAGATGGGGCATGTCAACAACGCCGTCATCATGGAATACCTCGACCTGGGCAAGGATGCTTTCTTCTCCGGCCACGGCCTCTCTCCCACTAAGAGCGACTTCACCGTCATGGTGGTGCACTACGACGTTGACTTCCGTCACCAGATACACTACCACGACAGCATCGCTGTCACCACCGAGGTGGAGAAACTCGGCAACAAGAGCCTCACCATCATGCAACGCGTCATCAACACCGAGACCGATACGGTCTGTGTCGAGTGCCGCACCGTCATGGCTGGCTACCGCCGCAGCACCAGCAGCTCCGAGGTGATACCCCCCGAGGTCCGCGAGTGGCTCAGTAGATAACATTTAATAATGAACAATATGAAGAAATTTTTTTTGCTTGGCGCTATGGTGTGTGCCCTTGGAATGATGACCGCCTGCAATAAGGATGAAGAAAAGTCATCTGAACATGAATTCTCGGAATACCAGCAAAAAGTTCTGGAACTTTTCCATGGTACATGGCAATTGGGGAATGATGATATCTATTTCGACTTCAAGGAACAATTTGACACAAACGTAGTTGTGTACAAAGATGATTACGTTCATGGACCATATGAGCAGTATCAGTATCAAGGTGTTTTGCAACATATCATCTTATCAACGAACGGTGATACTTCGTTTTGCAAAACATATAACTATTTCGTTAGTTATGCGGCTGTATCACTGAAATTGTATGACCCAAATACAGGAAGAGAAGAGTACGATGACCTATTGGAGGTAATAGACCAAACCAATTTCCGAATCATGCGAAGCGGCTATTGGTGGAATTTCCACAAGTTGTAGTAGGATGGTCGTTTCGCACTCGCATAATAAAAAACATCGCCACACCATAGTGCCAGCTCCAATCGGTTTTGAAAACGGCCGAAATGGTTGTCTCAAGTCCCAAATGATTTTGAAAGGGGGTGAAATAAGTGTCGACAGGCTGTTTCAAAATTGAAACACGGTTGCGAGAGTGTCGACGGGCTGTTTTGAAATTGAAACATGGTTTTGCAGGGCTGCAATGGGATGTTTTGGAAAAGAAACACCCTGTTGCAGCCCTGCATTTTTGTCTTTCGGATGGGGCGGGAGGTCAGCGGCGCATCGCCGCAAGCTCCTCGGCGAGGTACTGGCCGGTGAAGTTGTCTTTCTGTTTGGCTAAGTCTTCGGGGGTGCCGGCGAAAGTAATATGACCGCCGGCGCGGCCGCCGTCGGGGCCGAGGTCGATGACCCAGTCGGCTACCTTGATGACGTCCATGTTGTGCTCGATGACGAGGACGCTGTTGCCCTTGTCGACGAGTTTCTGCAGCACGCCGAGGAGTATGCGGATGTCCTCGAAGTGGAGGCCCGTAGTGGGCTCATCCAATATATATAATGTCTTGCCGGTGTCGGTGCGCGAAAGCTCGGTGGCGAGTTTCACACGCTGCGCCTCGCCGCCGCTGAGGGTGGTGCTCTGTTGGCCGAGGGTGATGTAGCCGAGACCCACGTCCTGCAGAGCCAGCAGCTTGCGCCGCAGCTTGGGGTAGGCGTCGAAGAACTCCACGGCCTCGTTGACCGTCATGTCGAGCACGTCGGCTATGGACTTGCCCTTGTAGCGTATCTCCAGCGTCTCGCGGTTGTAGCGTTTGCCGCCGCAAACCTCGCACTGCACATAGACGTCGGGCAGGAAGTTCATCTCGATGGTGCGTAGACCGGCACCCTTGCAATGCTCGCAGCGGCCGCCGCTGACGTTGAAGCTGAAGCGGCCTGGCTTGTAGCCGCGGATGCGTGCCGACGGCAGCTCGGCGAAGAGCCGCCGTATGTCGTCGAAGAAGCCCGCGTAGGTGGCAGGGTTCGAGCGTGGCGTGCGGCCGATGGGGCTCTGGTCTATCTGTATGACTTTGTCGATATGCTCGATGCCCTCGATGCTGCGGTAGGGCAGCGGTGAGCGGAGCGAGTGGTAGAAGTGCTGGCTGAGGATGGGCTGGAGGGTGTCGTTGATGAGGGTGGACTTGCCGCTGCCCGAGACCCCCGTCACGCAAACGAAGAGTCCAAGGGGGAGGTCGAGGTCGACGCTTTTGAGGTTGTTTCCGGTGGCACCTTTCAAGATGATGTGCTCGCGGCCTTCGATGGGACGGCGCTGCGGCAGGGATATGTCGCTCTTGCGCGACAAGTAGTCGAGTGTGACGCTGGGCTTATGCTTGGCCAGCACTTTGTCGGTCACCTCTCCGGCAAAGAGTATCTTGCCGCCGTGGATGCCGGCGCCGGGTCCGATGTCGACCAGATAGTCGGCGGCGAGCATCATGTCGCGGTCGTGTTCGACGACGATGATGCTGTTGCCGAGGTCGCGCAGTTGCTTGAGACTCTCGATGAGGCGTTGGTTGTCGCGTTGGTGCAGGCCTATGCTGGGCTCGTCAAGGATATATAAGACGTTGGTGAGCTGCGAGCCTATCTGCGTGGCCAGACGTATGCGCTGTGCCTCGCCACCGCTGAGGCTCTTGGCGCTGCGGTTCATGGAGAGGTAGCCCACGCCTACGTTGTTGAGGAACGACAGACGCTTGAGTATCTCGTTCAGCACCTCATGTGCTACCTTGCGGTCGCGCTCGTCGAGCTGCGGCTCCAGTGCCCGCAACCACGCCTCCAGTTCCAGCAGGTCCATGTCGGCCAACTGTCCGATGTTTTTGTCGAGGATGCGGAAGGCGAGACTCTCGGCCTTCAGGCGATGCCCGTGACATTCGGGACATGGTACGGTGTTCATGAAACTTGCCGCCCACTTCTGCAGGCTGGCGGGGCTCTCGTCGCCGGCCATCTCGGTGATGTAGTTCACGATGCCCTGGAATTCACTGAGGTATCCCGGGTCCTCGGGGTCTTCGATGCCGGCGAAGTGGTTGCTTCCGTAAAGGATGGCGTTGACGGCCTCCTCGCTAAGGTTCTCGAAGGGGTCGTCGAGGGTGAAGTCATAGTGCTTGCCCATAAGTTCCAACTTGCGGTATACGTAGTTGGTGGGCGAGTATTTCCCCAATAACTCGATGGCGCCGTCGCGGATGCTTTTCTTGGGGTTGGGGATGAGTTTCTGCATGTCTATCTGCGCCACCTCGCCGAGGCCGTTGCAATGGGGACATGCGCCGTAGGGTGAGTTGAACGAGAAGGTGTTGGGCTCGGGCTCGGGGTAGGAGAGACCACTGTCGGGGTCCATCAGCATGCGGCTGAAGAAGCGCACGCTGCCGTCCTCGTTGTTCAATATCATCAGTATGCCCTTGCCTTGACGAAAGGCTGTCTGCACCGCTTCGCGGAGACGGGTGGCATTTCGGTCGGCACGCAGGCGGTCGACTACCAGCTCGATGTCGTGCACCTTGTAGCGGTCCACCTGCATCTTGTAGGTGATTTCTTTTATTTCCCCATCGATTCTTACTTTCAGAAACCCCTTCTTGGCCACTTGTTCGAAAAGTTCGCGGTAGTGGCCCTTGCGACCTTTCACCAGAGGGGCGAGAATCATGATGTCTCGGCTGCCGTATTCCGAGGTGATGATCTCCAGTATCTTCTCTTCGCTGTACTTCACCATGGGCTTGCCGCTAATGGTGCTGTAGGCTTTGCCGATGCGGGCGTAGAGCAGACGCAGCAGGTCATAGGTGTCGGTGAGCGTGCCGACGGTTGAGCGCGGGTTGTTGTTGGTGCTCTTCTGCTCGATGGAGATGACGGGCGAGAGACCCTCGATAAGGTCTACATCGGGCCGCTCCATATTGCCGATGAAGTGGCGGGCGTAGGCCGAGAAGGTCTCCATGTAGCGACGCTGTCCCTCGGCATGGATGGTGTCGAAGGCCAAACTTGACTTGCCACTGCCGCTCAGTCCGGTGAACACAACCAGTTTCCCCCGCGGAATTTCCAAGTCTACATTCTGCAGGTTGTGCTCACGTGCACCCAATATCTTTATCTTCCCTTCGTCCATCATATACTTTCAATTACGGTCGTGTCGTGTTTCCCTTTGGTGATAGTGGTGTATTCGGTACCTTTCTTGGTAGGTATTCGGACTTTATAGGTTTTGTCGGCTTTGTTCTTCAGTTTGTCGGTGGTAATCCAGGGATTCATTGTGCGGAGCATTTTATAGCTGGTGCCATGGTCGGCAGCAAAGTCTGCCAGGTCGATATCTTTGCCGCTAAGCAAGACTTCCTCATAGGGCAATTCGGGATAGGTGTCGCAGCGTCTCACGGTATAACCGTAGTCTTGCGGGTGCTGCATGATGAGTTTGAGGGCCAGAATGCGGTATACATAACGCTGTGTCTCTTTGTTGAGGTATAGATTGTAGTAGCTCTTTTGCCGTTGGCTGGCGAGTCGTTTCTCAAGTCCGTTCTCGCCGCAGTTGTAAGCGGCAGCGGCTTCGGTCCAGCCGCCGAAGCGCCGTTTTAGATCCTTGAGGTAGCGGCAGGCGGCATGTGTGGCGGCTTCGAGGTCGTTTCGCATGTCGATTTCGTCACCTATTTCCAGGCCGTATTTTTGCCCGGTGGTCTTCATGAATTGCCAATAACCGTTGGCACCGGCGGGCGAGGTGACATTTTGGAGGCCGCTCTCGATGACACAGAGGTATTTCATGTCCTGTGGCACCCCTTCTTCTTTGAGGATGCGCTCGATGGTTGGGAAGACACGGGTGGCGCGTTTGATGTTGAAGAGCGTGCTGCTTTGATAGTACATGTTGCTCACCAGTTCTCTGTCCAGACCCTCGCGGACATACCACAGGTTCAATGGCACGCGTTCGCCGCAGAAGTAGAGCGTATCGGGCATCGGCGGAGCATAGACGCGGTAGTCGGCGCGGATGGCACGGGTCAGGAGTTCGTCATCGTTCTTTTCTTTGCGGGTGGCGAAAATAAAGGCCTCGCCGGCGAGCGCCAAAGAGGCCAGTACGATAGCTATAATGGACAGCTTCTTCATGTCGTTACGGTATTGATGATTAGTCGGGCCACCTCTTGCTTGCTCATGAGCGGACTCTCTTTGTGCCGACCGTCGCGGGCGATGATTGTCACCTTGTTGGTGTCGACGCCGAAACCGGCACCCTTGTCGCGCAGTGAGTTGAGGACGATGAAGTCGAGATTTTTCTTCTCCAGTTTATGCTGTGCGTTGGCCTCCTCGTTGTCGGTCTCGAGGGCGAATCCTACCAGGGTTTGACTCGCGTTTTTTGCCTGTCCGAGGGTGGCCAGGATGTCGGGATTTTGCACCAGCTCAAGGTGCATGCCCTCGGAACCGTTCTTTTTCAGTTTATGGTCGGCACATTCGGATGGACGGTAGTCGGCTACGGCAGCTGACAGTATTGCGCCGCGACAGGTTGGAAACACCTTGGTTGCGACATCGTACATCTCGCGGGCACTCTCGACGCGAGTGACTCTCACATGGGGATGGACAAGATTCAGCGACGTAGGTCCGGAAACCAACTCCACGTCGGCGCCCTCGTCGGCCAATGCTTGTGCCAGGGCAAATCCCATTTTGCCCGACGAATAGTTGCCTATGAAACGGACACTGTCAATGCGCTCGTAGGTGGGGCCGGCGGTCACTAACCAGCGTTGTCCTGCCAATGGCTCTGTGGGTTGTGATAATAATCTGACACACTGTGCGATGGCTTCGGGTTCGGCCATGCGGCCCGTGCCGCTGACGCCGCAGGCAAGCTCGCCGTCCTCGGGCCCCACCATATGGATGCCCCAGGACTTCAGCGTGTCCACGTTGCGTTGAACGGAAGGGTGTGCCCACATCTCGCAATTCATGGCTGGGGCCATGACCACGGGCTTGCCCGAGAAGGCCAGCAGGAGTGTCGAAAGAGCGTCGTCGGCGATGCCTGAAGCAACCTTGCCTATTATGTTGGCTGTGGCGGGAGCCACCACGAGCATCTCTCCCCAGTCCTTGAGCGAGATGTGCTCGGTGCGGCCCGAGGCAAAGAGGTCGGAATAGAGCGGTGCTCCCGAGACGGTCTCGAGGGTGACTCTCGTGACGAACTCCAGGGCGTGCTCCGTGGCGGCGCAGCGCACCTCGTGGCCAGCCTTTTTCAGCAGGCGTACCAACTCGGGCACTTTGTAGGCCGCGATGCCTCCGGTGATGCCGACAACAATTTTCATTTCCTTAGGCTTCTATCTTTTTGATTTCCTCGTCGATGGCCTCGGCTTGTTTCACTTCGGCGCTCTCTTTGGCGGGGTTGCGGTAGTAGATCTTGCCTTCGAGGTACTCTTCGGTGGCCTCGAGGGTGGGTTTGGGTTGCATCTCGTAGCGGCGCACGATTTCAATCTGCTCGCGGTTTTCGTACATTTCGTCGATGGCGTCGTTACTGCTCTTGAAGTCGTCAATCTTGTTGTGAAGGTCGCGTTTCTCTTCGGCGGCAATTTGGTTGGCACGTTTGGTGAGGACAGCTACCGTCTCGTAGATGTTCTCTGTCATGTTGCTGAAATCGGCGGTGTTGCGCGTGATGGTGGTGTTCACCACTTTCTTCTTTTTCTCTTCCATTTTTATTATCTTTGACTTTGTTTCTTGATTCTTAGTTTTTTATTTTCGCCATGGCCTCGCGGGTCTTGGTGTAGATGTTCTGGGCTTCAGACAGCCGTTTTGAGTCGCCGAAACTGCTGCTGAACTTGTCGAAGTCGTTGACTACCTGCTGCAAGCGTTCGTACATCTTGTCCTCGCGGCTGTTGATGGCGTAGCGGTAGCTCGACTCGAGCATGTAGTACATGGCGTCCTCGCGCATCGACGCCTCGGGATAATCGTTGAGAAATTGTTTGAACGACTCGTAGGCGGCGTGATATTCTTCAATGAAATAGTACCCGTAGGCTATCTCGTAATATTTGCGTATCAGTTTGTTGCGCAACTCGTCGAGGCAGTTGTTCACCTCGGGGATGCGTGTGCTGTGGGGCCAGCGCTCGGCATAGGCTTCAAACTCATCGATGGCCTCCTGCGTCTGGCTTTGGTCGAGATTGTATTCGGGCGAGTCCATGTATTTGCAGTAGGCTGAATAATAGCAGGCTTCCTCCATGCGGTCGCTGTAAGGGAACTGTTTGGCGAAGCGTTTGAACTGGTAGCCGGCGGTATAATAGTCCTTTTCCTTGAGGAGCGACATGGCGTAGTACCAGGCGATGTTCTCGGCGTTTTCCTTGCCGCGGTAGTAGAGGGTGAGGTTCTCGAACAGTTGCGCGGCGCGCGAATAACTGTTCTCGTTGTAGTATTTGAGCGCCGCTGCATATTTTGCATCGTAATCATTGCTGTTGAGGAGCTTATTGAATCCGTTGCAACTTACTGTCAGTAAGCATACTGAGACAATTCCAAGGATGGTTTTCACTTTGTTCATAGCGTGCAAAAATACGAAAAAAAAATGACATATTATGAAATAAATTTAAAAACATTGAAATAAGACCTCTTTTACAGCCCGGTTTAGGTGTGTTATAAACTTGTTGTAAACAGCGGTTGTATTTTGTTAATGATAGTTAAAATTGCCTATTTGCTCCCAGTTAAATGCCTATCAACTCCGACCGTGGTAGGAGTTGGTAAGGAGTTGGTAGGTATTTGGTAGGTAGAAAGTGCGTAGTTGATTCCAGTCGGAGAGGAGGCAAAAACATCGGCGTGGAGAAAAAAATTTGGTTATGTCGGGGGAAATGTGTATCTTTGCATTTTTAAAATAATACAATAATATGGATACGATAATCATCTTAGACTTTGGCTCTCAATACACTCAGCTGATCGCGCGTAAGATTCGCGAGGCTAATGTATACTGTGAAATCCATCCTTTCAATAAGATTCCTGCCCTCACGGACGACGTGAAGGGTGTCGTTTTTTCAGGTAGTCCCTACAGTTGCAATGCCGTTGACGCACCGGTGCCCCAGATGGAGAACATCAAGGGCAAGCTGCCGTTGTTGGCGGTGTGCTACGGTGCTCAGTATCTGGCCAAATGGGGCGGCGGCCGAGTGCAGCAGAGTAAGATTCGCGAGTATGGTCGCGCCAACCTCAATTATATTGACAGCTCGAATCCTCTGATGAAGGGAGTGCCGGTGGGAAGCCAGGTGTGGATGAGCCACGGCGACACTATCGAGGTCCTGCCCGAGGGGTACAAGACCATTTGCTCGACAGAGAATGTCAAATATGCCGGCTATCAGATTGAAGGCGAGCCGACCTACGCCATTCAATTCCATCCCGAGGTGCACCACTCGACCGACGGTGTGCAGCTGCTTCGTAATTTTGTGGTTGACATCTGCGGTTGCCGCCAGGAGTGGACGCCGGCAAGTTTTATCGAGACGACCGTCAAAGAGTTGCGTGAGAAGGTGGGCGGAGACAAAGTGGTGCTCGGCTTGAGCGGCGGAGTGGACAGCACTGTGGCTGCCGTGTTGCTGAACCGTGCCATCGGCCATCAGCTTCATTGTATCTTTGTCGACAACGGTTTGCTGCGCAAGAACGAGTTCGAGAGTGTGCTTGAAAGCTATAAGGATATGGGCCTCAATGTGAAAGGGGTGGATGCCAAGCAGCGTTTCTACGATGTGCTGGCCGGTGTGAAGGATCCTGAGAAAAAGCGCAAGGGCATCGGCAAGACCTTTATCGACGTGTTTGACGCCGAGGCCAAGCTTATCACCGACGCCAAGTGGCTCGGTCAGGGTACCATCTATCCCGATGTGATTGAGAGTTCGAGCGTTAAAGGTCCGAGCCAGACCATCAAGAGCCACCACAATGTGGGCGGTTTGCCCGACTATATGAAACTTCAGCTCGTCGAGCCGCTGCGTTCGTTGTTCAAGGATGAGGTGCGCCGAGTGGGCCGTCAGCTGGGCATCAAGGAGGAACTCATAGGCCGCCATCCCTTCCCGGGTCCCGGCTTGGCTATCAGAATATTGAGCGATGTGACGCCCGAGAAGGTGCGCATCCTTCAGGAGGTGGATCACATCTTCATCCAGGGCTTGCGCGACGCAGGTCTATACGACAAGGTGTGGCAGGCCGGCGCCATGCTGCTGCCGGTGCAGAGTGTGGGCGTGATGGGTGACGAGAGGACCTACGAGAGTGTTGTGGCACTGCGTGCTGTGGAGAGTGTCGACGGCATGACGGCCGACTGGAGTCATTTGCCCTACGACTTCATGGCCAAGATTTCTAACGAAATCATCAACAGGGTGAAGGGCGTCAACCGTGTGTGCTACGACATCAGCTCCAAGCCGCCGGCAACAATTGAATGGGAGTAGATTGATTTGGGAATTGAGAAATAAAGAATTGAGAATTGAAAGCTGAAATGATTATGAAACGATTTTTATGCCGGCAGGATGCCGGCGCTCCATGTCGTTGGATAATTGATGGTTGGAATTGGAAGATGCTGCTGTGTGTATGTATATTTTTCAATTTCCAATTTTCATTTTTCAATTCTGCACGGGCCCAGAAGCCGGGGACGGCACCTGTCAAAGTCTCGACCGAGACGCAGGTGATGCATGGGAGGAAATATTATGTGCACATTGTGGAGAAAGGTCAAACGGTTTACTCTATCGCCAAAGCCTACAAAGTGGAGAGCTATGATGCGGTGACGCATGTGGATATCCACTTCTTGCATCCTGGTGACACGGTATGGCTGCCGGCGAGGGGCCAATTCTCCACCAGTACCGAGGATATCGAGGCACAGAAGCAGGAGGCCATACGGAAGCAACAGGAGGAGAACGAGCGAAAGAGAGAAGAAAAGAGCCGCGAGCAGGAGAATCCCGGCTCGGTGATGTCGCCGTATGAAAGCCCTCGGAATAATCAGAGGGAAGGAGGGAATGAGAATTTGAAAACCCCACCCCGCCAAGCGGGCACCCCTTCCGAGAACGCGAACCGGAATGACCAGAGGACTCCTGAAGTGAGGAAAACTGGCAAGGTGATCAAGATGGCGGTGATGATGCCGCTCCATCTTGATCAGATAGAAGACATCTCTACAACCAAGTTCGACATCGAACAGCGTGGCAAGAAGAGTTATAAGCAATTTGAATTCATTGAGTTTTACGAAGGTATCCGCATGGCTTTGGACGAGCTGTCGACCAAGGGCATTAGTGTGGAAATCAATGTGGTCGACGTGTCGACCAATACTGCCGCCGCTGTTGAAGATGCTTTTTCTTCGCATCGTGTGGCAGAGAGCGACTTTGTTGTGGCGCTGCTGTTTCGTGACGCTTTCGACAAGGCTGCCGAATTGGCGCGCGAAGCGGGTGTCTATATCGTCAATCCCATGACCACACGAAGTGAGATTTGTGCAGAGAACGCCCAAATGGTGAAGATACAGCCCTCGATGGAGAGTCAGGTGCGTGCGATGCTGAACAACATGAAGGCCGAGCGTCCCAACGGTCACCTCTACATCATTCATGGAGCCAATGCCAAAAGTGAGAAGCCATTGCTCGACGAGTTGAAACGGCAGCTCTCCGAGCGCGGTGATATCAAATATACCCTCTTCAACTGGAACCAGAGCAATAAACTCACCTCAACCCTCAAGGCCACGCCGAATTGTAATGTGCTGAGTATCTATGACCATAAGGTGGATCAGATGCGCGTCTATGTGAGCAATCTGCTGAATCGCCTGGCGGCTTTCAAGAATGACAGCCCGACGCTCTATACCATCAGTGACTGGACGCGCGACTACAACGATATTGATTTCTCGCAGCTGCAACTGCTCGGCTATCATACGTTTTCTCTGTCGTGGGACATGACCAACAGTGTGCATGTGGAATTTCTCAAGGCTTTCCGCAACGCCTATGGGTCGGAGCCTACGTCGCCGTTGGCTGCCACGGGCTACGATTTGACAATGTATATCGTCAATGGTCTGAACAGACGCAATCGTGAATTTTGGAACCAGCCCACCGAATCGATGCCGACACTGGTGCATCCATTGCACTTGAGCCGACGTCAAGCCGGATTGGAGAACGACCAGCCGCAGCTGTTCCGTATGGAATCGCTACATTTTATCCCCGCTCAATAAAAACTACTATTTGTCAATGGATTATCAAACTACAATACAGAAAGAATTTCGAGTGACAGGTCCTGGTCTGCACACGGGTCGCACGGTGACGGTGACAGTGAAGCCCGCCTTCGAGGACTTCGGCATTGCTTTCCGCCGTACCGACCGCACCAATATTATCACCCAGCAAGCGTTGGCGAACAATGTGGGAACAACCTCACGTGGCACCACCTTGGGTAGCGGACGCCAGTCGATAGCGACCATCGAACACCTGATGTCGGCTCTCCATGGCATGCGAATAGACAACGCCTTGGTGGAGCTCGATGGAGGCGAGGTGCCCATCATCGACGGGTCGTCGCGTCCCTGGATGCTTGAATTGGCTCGCGTGGGTGTGCGTACGATGGCGGCACCACGAAAATACTACACATTTAAGGAACCTATCCATTTTGAATACAAACCTACGGGTTCGGTGTTCGACCTTACGCCTTGTGACCATTTCTCTGTTCATTGCGAGATTGACTTTGCCGGTAGTGTCATTGGCCGTCAGGAGGCCGACATGAACGATCTCTCTGAGTATCCCGCTGGCATTGCTCCTTGTCGCACTTTTGTTTTTCTGCACGAAATTGAACCCCTGCTGCGTTTCAACCTCATCAAGGGAGGCAGTCTCGACAACGCCCTCGTCTATGTCAACGAGGAACTGAAGCCCCGGCAGCTCAAGCGATTGGGCAAGATTTTCAACAAGGATATCAATAATTTTAAGGTTCACGACGGTGTGCTCAACACCACCAACCCTTATTTCCCCAACGAGCCGGCACGTCACAAATTGCTCGACTTCGTGGGTGACGTGCGTTTGGCGGGGTGTATGCTCAACGCCCATTTCGCCATTTTCAAGCCTGGACATAAGGCCAATAATGCCTTTGCCTGCTATCTTATGGAGTATATGAGAAACCATCCCAATAATGATTAAAACAATTGTAATACAATGACTTTATACGACCTTCACCCTGATGCCAAAATTGGCCAGAATGTAAAGATTTCGAATTTCACCACCATCTACGAGGACGTGGAGATTGGTGACGGTACGTGGATTGGTCCCAATGTGACCATTTTCCCGGGCGCCCGCATCGGAAAGAACTGCAAGATTTTCCCAGGTGCTGTCATTGCTGCCGTACCGCAAGACCTGAAGTTTGCCGGCGAATATACCACCGTGGAAATCGGAGACAATAACACCATCCGTGAGTGCTGCACCATCAACCGCGGTACTGCTGCCAGTGGCAAGACCGTCATCGGCAACAATAATCTGCTGATGGCATATGTTCATGTGGCGCATGACTGCGTGGTGGGCGACAACTGCGTGTTGGCCAACAACGCCACACTTGCTGGACATATCATCATGGGAGACTATGTCATCCTTGGCGGAAAGACGGCTTGTCTGCAGTTCATACACATCGGTTCGCATGTTATCACCCAGGGCGGTGCCCTCATCGACAAGGACATTCCTCCATATGTCAAGGCGGCACGATATCCTATACAGTACTGTGGAGTGAACACCCTCGGTCTCCAGCGTCGCGGCTTCACACAAGAGAGCATTAACCGCATCAGCGATATCTACCGCTATATCTTCGTCAAGGGACTGAATGTTACCGACGCTGTGGAGCAGGTAAAAGAGCGCTATGGACAGACCGATGAGGGAAAACAAATCCTCGCTTTCATCGGCAGCGCCACTACGGGCCTGATGAGCGGCTACAAGAGTGTTCGCAAGAGCGAATAAAAAACTACACGTAAATCATAGTAGTCTCGACAACGGCAACTCTGCCTTTGTCGGGACTTTCTATTATCGTTTGATAGAGCGCTGTAGTACGGCCGTGCTTGAGGGTAAGGGATGTGGCGCGGAGGGTGGAACCGAGAGGGGCGGGGGAGAGGTAGTGGATGTTTGATTCCAATGAGACCCAATGGAGGTCTTCGTCGGCGAGGCTGTCGCTGTTGGCTGCCACGGCGGCGGAAAAATCGGCCAGGGTGAAGAGCGCTCCGCCCATGGCAACTTTGCGGGCATTGCAATGATGTTCGGTTACCTTCATTGTGCAGACGGCTTCGTGATTGTCCACATGGTCGATGACGATGCCTGTCAGTCCGGTGGCATAACGGTCTTTCTTGAAAATCTCGCGAGCAAGGTCGGTGTATTCCATCTTTTAAAAAGTATAGCTTAAGGAAAAACTCACTAAGTTGTTGAAGCAACCTTTGTTGGTGCGGAAGAGGAAGTACGTACCTGAACCGGTATTCTTGGTGATGCTCAGGGCAGAATACTGGTAGCGAGCCTCGATGCCAAGGTGGTCGGTGAATCGGTAGCGCAGGCTGAGGGTGAGTGGTAGCCAGTCGAATGCCGAAATATTGTAGTTCCATCCCGATTCTTCGGCGCCGGCCGTTGTTACCTTGGTTCTCACACAATAGGCAGGAGCGATGCCGGCAGCAATTCGAAGCCGGTTTTCCATGGTATTGTACGACATCAAAATAGGGATTTCTACATAACTCAGGGATATCGATTGATCGACATTTTTTACATAGGACCCCTTGTTGCTGAAAGCCAGTTCCACCACCATGCGCCAAGGTGAATTGAGCTCCTCGCCCAAGCAGAAACTGGTTCCTACCCCGGCGCGCAAACCAGGATGGCTGTACCCGTCAGAGCGGTCGCCATCAATCTGACTCATGTTCAATCCTGCAAACACGTGGGCGTCGAAGCGGCCCTGGGCTTGGGCAAGATTGAAAATTGAAAGTTGAAAATTGAGAAATAAGAGGGCTAATATTATTTTTTTCATAATCCGAGCTGTTTGCGTAAATCATCTGCTCCCGTGAAAACAATGCCCTGCATGCCCATTTGGCGTGCGGCCTCGACATTGGCGGGGTTGTCGTCAACGAAAGTGCAGTCTTCTGCTTGCAGGTGGTAGCGGTCGAGAAGCACCTTGAACAGCCTGTGGTCGGGCTTCACCAACCTTTCGGCACCGCTGACCACATAGCGGTCAATCATCTGTAGGATCCCAAAATGGTTGCGGGCCTCTGGGAAAGTCTCCATGCTCCAATTGGTCAGACCATAAATCTCGTATTTCTTGGTCTTTAGCTCATTAATCAGTTCCCGCATGCCAGGCACTTCGTCGGTGAGCATCTCGCGCCAACAGTTGCGGTAGAGGGCAATGGCTTCGCTGTATTCAGGATACCGGGCCTGCTGCTCCGCGATGCAGGTGTCCATAAGCTCTCCGGCATCGATACGCTGGCGGAAGTCCATGTCAGCCACATGGCGCAGAAACCACCACGCTTTTGCCTCGTCGCCGAAGTAATTGCCATATATCAGTTCTGGATGCCACTGCACCAACACATTGCCGAAGTCGAAGATGATGTTTTTTGTCATATCACCTATAACGACAAGGTGGCGAAAATATTGTCTACCGCACTTCGATTCTCACCGTGTCGGCCACCGACACCTTCATGTTGCTGTTGTATTGCTTCTCGGTGACAACAACGGATTGTAGCGGCGTGTCCAAAGCATGCAGTTCCAAAAGGTTGACACACGGTCGGAGATCCACCTCACGAATCTGGGTACCACGGATATAGAGCGATTTGAGCAAATGACACGGCGAAAGATCGATGGTGGTAATGGGTGCAAAAATGCAGAAGAAGAATTCCAGCTCAGGAAACGGGGCCAGGTCGAAACCGTTGAGATGGGTATGGCTCAGCTCGATATGATGCAGCCGATGGCAACTGTCGATGGCTATGTGCCTCAGCGGCAGGTTGAGACCGTACAGTCGTTGAAGTTGCGGAAGCGCATTGAGGTCGAGCTCCGTGAGTGGATTGTCGCTACAGGTCACCTGCTCCAGCTGAGGAAACATCTCGATGCCCTCCAGGCTCTGGATACCCTGACCATAGCACTCCAATGCCGTCAAAGCGCATCCCTCTTTGGTAGCCCGCAGTTTCTTTCCTCCCGCTTTCTCGGCGTAACCTTTGTCCATCAGCCATGTGCGAAAGGCCTTGTCCGGCACCTTCACCACACGCTGGCAGTCGCAAACCTCCTCACTGGCAGGCCGCGATGCGACGCAACCCGCCAGCAGGAGACTTAGCAGTGCTACAAGGTAGTAGGGTTTCATTGCAGCTTGAATGTGATGGGGATGTTGTAATGCACCCGGACAGGCTTGCCTTCCATTGTCCCCGGTTGCCATTTAGGCATTGCGTTGATTACGCGGAGTGCCTCGGCATCCATCTCGGCATTGACGCTGCGCCGCACTTTGGCATTGGAGATGCTGCCGTCTTTCTCGATGACAAAGCCAACGACAACTCGACCTTCAATCTTGTCAGCCTTGGCCTTCTCGGGGTATTTGATATTTTGGGCCAGATACTTATAGAGGGCCTCGTTGCCGCCCGGGAATTCAGGATCTACCTCTACTGGGTGTACCAAAGTCTCATAGATAGTGTCATCCTCGACGACAGTCGCTTCGTCCATCTGACCTTCTTTGGTGTCGGCTTTTTCGACAGTTGCAGGCTTGCAGCCCACCATCATCAGCAGTGCCGCCACAGGCAGCGCGGCCAGCATTTTCCATGCGCCGAAGCGCGATTTCGTTTTGTTCATCATAACGATACGTTTTTTGATGTTAATACTGTTGAATTTATTGGTGATATGGCCATATCCGAAACCAGTGGTCTGCCGGTAGAGCAGACGCAGATAGTCTTTGTTGTCGCCGTCGGCTGCCGCCGCATCGGCTTGGTACTCGTGCACGGATCTCAGTTCGTTCAGCATCATCCATGCGAAAGGTATGAACCACAAGACGCAGCATGACACTCGCATGCACACGATGTCAATCGAATGGTTCCGGCTCACATGCACCGACTCGTGGGCGAGGATGCAGCGCATCTCCTCCTCGTCGAGGCCGCGTGTGCCGACAATGATATGCTTGAAAAACGAGTAAGGCTCCGTGTTGTCGGGGATGAGAATGAGCAGCGCCCCTTTGGGAATGTCGAATCCGTTGCCTCGGCCATAGACTGGGTACTCCCTGCGAAGTCGGCGAATGCGCATCGCCTGCACCGTCAGCTGGATGATGAGTATCGCCAGCATCAGGGCCACGCCTCCAAAATAGATACTCGGAATGATGTCCAGCTTGAGCGAGAGTTCGGGTTCCTCCATCGGAATGTTCCCGACGACATACCTCTCGGGGTTGTCGACTGTCATCAGGAATTCCGTCGCGGGAGTCGACGACATCACGCTCGCGGGCAACTGGAACCAGGGGAACATGGAACAGAACCCTAATATAGTAAAAAGATACGCGCGCGAGAGATCAAACCAACGGTCGCGTCGGAAGAGCCAAAGGTAGAGCGCGTAGAAAAGGCCTGTGGCCAGCGTCGACATAATCATCCAGCGTATCATGACTCAATGGCTTTGGTGATTGCCTCGAGGTCTTCGAGGCTGACTTCCTTTTTGTCGACAAGAAACGACACCAACGCCCGTGCCGACCCGAAATAGCTCCTGGTCAGGCGCCCCAGTTGTTGCTGCATGTACTCTTCGCGTGTGACGAGCGGATAGTAGCGGTTCGAGCGGTTGAAGGTCTCATGCGCCACGAAGCCCTTCTGCTCCAGAATCCTCACCACCGTGAGCACCGTGTTGTATGCAGCATCGCTCTCCACGGCTGCAACAATTTCATTGGCAAATCCTTTCTCGATTTTCCACAATGCCTGCATCACCTGTTCTTCGGCTTTTGTCAGTTCCTTTACCATAACTATTGGTTTTGTTTTATAATTATTTTATTAGTTAATAAACGGAAAAAATATTTTATTATTGTGTAACGATGAAAAAAAATAAAAAATATTTTTGCTACCAGCCAACATTTTTCCACCTACCATTCCCCTACAAAAGCCCTACCAACACCCTACCAACTCCTACCATGGTAGGAGTTGGTAGGGTGTTGGTAGGGTGTTGGTAAGTGTTTAGTATGTTGATTGTGTGAGGGATGTGCTTGTTTTTCCTGTTTTATACAATTTGGGTGATTTGGAACAAAAAAAAAGACCATCCGAAGATGGTCTCAATGTTATTTTAACAAATGGGCAAGGTCGGGTTACCTGCCTGCATACATGTCCTCATAGTATTTCATGTAGTCGCCGCGGGTGATGTTGTCCATCCAATCTTGGTTATCGAGATACCAGCGGACAGTTTTCTCGATGCCCTCTTCGAACTGGAGACTGGGCTCCCATCCGAGTTCACGCTGCAGTTTCGAGCTGTCGATGGCGTAGCGCATATCGTGTCCGGCGCGGTCGGTGACATAGGTGATGAGATCCATGTCGGCACCTTCGGGCCGACCCAGCAAGCGGTCGACGGTGTTGATGACCACCTTGATGATGTCGATATTCTTCCACTCGTTGAAACCGCCGATGTTGTAGGTCTCGGCAATCTTGCCCTTGTGGAAAATGAGGTCGATGGCACGGGCGTGGTCTTCGACATAAAGCCAGTCGCGCACGTTTTCGCCCTTGCCGTAGACGGGCAGTGGCTTGCGGTGACGGATGTTGTTGATAAAGAGCGGAATGAGCTTCTCGGGGAACTGATAGGGACCGTAGTTGTTCGAGCAGTTGGTGACGATGGTGGGCAGGCCGTAGGTGTCGTGGAAGGCGCGCACGAAGTGGTCGCTCGAGGCTTTGGCTGCGCTATAAGGGCTATGGGGTTGGTATTTAAGGTCTTCGGTGAAGAATTTCTCGCCGTAGGCCAGATGGTGCTTGCCACTCGAGGCCTTGGTGGAGAACGGAGGCTTGATGCCCTCGGGATGGGTCATCTCAAGGGCGCCGTAAACCTCGTCGGTCGAGATATGGTAAAACTTCTTGCCTTCGAATTTCTCGGGCAGGCTCTCCCAGTAGAGTTTCGCGGCCTGAAGCATCGATAGGGTGCCCATCACGTTGGTCTGTGCGAAGGTGAAGGGGTCCTTGATGCTGCGGTCCACATGACTCTCGGCGGCAAGGTGGATGATGCCGTCGACCTTCTCGTCCTGCATCAACTTATAGACACCGTCGAAGTCGCATATGTCCATCTTGACGAACTTGTAGTTGGGTTTGTCTTCGATGTCTTTAAGGTTGGCGAGGTTGCCGGCATAGGTCAACTTGTCAAGGTTGATAATCTTGTATTGCGGGTACTTGTTGACAAACAACCGTACCACATGGCTTCCAATGAATCCGGCACCGCCGGTGATGATGATGTTCATGGTTTATCTTGATTATTTAAGTTTCATACCGCTGTTCCAGGCCTTGCCCACGCTGTCGGCGATGGTGAAGTAGTTGAACGACGAGCCGTCCCACACCAGCGGGTTGAGTTTTTTGATGTCGATCTTGCCGTCGGTGAGGATGGCGGGGTCGGCCACGGCGTTGACGATTTCGCCCACGACGAAGGCGCCGCCATTGCCGCGTTCAATCATCTCCACCACTTTGCACTCCATGGCCAGGGGGTACTCGTCGATGACGGGGGCGTTGACGTTTGCGCTCTTGGTGCAGTGGAAGCCCACGTGGGCCACTTTGTCCTTCACGTCGCGGCCGCTGGCGATGCCGAAGTAGTCGCTCTCGGCCACCGTGCGGGCGTCGGCATAGCTGAGGGTGAAGGCCTTGTTGAGGCGCAGGTTGTCGGTGGTTTGGTGGCTGCTGAGCTGGAAGCAGACCTGGTTGCCCTCGTACTGGCCACCCCAGGCGGCCATCATCACGTCGGGATTGCCCTCGGCGTCGTAGGTGGCAATCATCAGTGCCGGCTGCGGCGTGACATAAAGTTTGGCGCCCATATTGACGCGCTCGTTGACGTTCTTCAGTTCCATTCTTGTATTGTTATTATTGGTTATTTGTTCTTCGTTGACAGGCTCCTGTTTGGTGCCGCAGGCGGTGAAGAGGAGCGCTGAGGCAGCGAGGGTAAATAATGTCTTTTTCATTAGATTCTTTCTTTTAATATTAATGTTCTATTAACGTCGCCGAGGGCGTTTTATTGTGTTTTTTGCCCTCTGTTTGAAAAAAATATTTTGCCGTGTGTAGAAAATGTTGTATTTTTGCATCGTCAAAAACGCAGTGCATTGTATATGAAGAACACTATAAAAACCCTGATGGCGGCAATGTCGCTGACCTTGCTGCTGGCGGCCTCGTCGTGCAGTAAATACGAAGGCCCCAACCTTATTGAACGGACACCCGTTTCGCTTGAGAACACCACATGGAAGTATCAGAAAATTGACAGTGTGACGGTTGTCGATAGCATTACGGAGGAGAATATCAAAATAGATAAGTTATCGTATAATTATGTGATTTTCGGCCCCGACAACCTAGGAAAAACGAAAACGGGTTTCTACTCGGTGACGGGTCCCGGATACATCAAGGCCGTCGACACCGTGATAGACATGAAGTATACCTATTCTATCCCCCATGGGGTGATGGTCGTCAGGGTGCGCGACATGAACACCATGCAATGGAAGAACGAGGAGTATCCATTCACGGTGAATGACACACTCCTCGTCTTAGATAATCTTACCTATATCCGTCAGTATTAAATCATCTCAACCGAACGCTTGAGGAACTTGCTCAAGGCTTCGCCTTTCAGCAGGCCGTTGGCCAGCAGGGCCAGGTCGGTGAGCTGGTGAACGAGGTCTTTCTGCTTGGCCTCGTCGGTCTCGTTGAGAACGCGACCGATGAGCGGGTGATTGATGTTGACCACGAGGTTGTAGCTCTCCGGCAGTTCGCCGTAGAAGCCCATGCCGCCGCCGGAGGTCTGCGCCATCTCGCGGTAGCGGCGCATGAACTCGCTCTGCGTCACCTGCATGGGGGCGTCGCTCTCCTCGAGGCTCTCGAGCTGCACGGTGAACTTCTGCTTGTCCACCTCGCCCTCGATGATGGGCTGCAGCTTCTCTTTCTCCTCCTTGCTGAGCTTCTCGGGGATGCTGTCGTCGTGGGGGATGAGTTTTTCCACCGTGTCGCTGTCGACGCGCACGAAGCGGGTCTTCTCGATCTTTTGTTCCAGCAGGTTGATGAAGTGGCTCTCCAGCGGGCTGTCCATGAGCAGCACGTCGTAGCCTTTGGCCTTGGCCTTCTCGATGTAGGCGTGCTCCTCCTCGGCGTTGCTGGCGTAGAGGTAGCAGACGGTCTTGTCCTTGTCGGTCTGCAAGGCCTTGATCTTCTCGCGGTAGCTGTCGAGGGTGTAGTAGCTGCCGTCGACACCCTTGAGGAGGTAGAACTTCATGGCGCGCTCGCAGAATTTCTCGTCGGTCAGCATGCCGTACTGGACAAAGATCTTGATGTCGTCCCATTTGTCTTCCAACGCGCTCTTATCTTCACCCTCTTTCTTTTTCGACATTTCTTCCAGCTTGTCGGCGACCTTCTTGCTGATGTGCTGGGAGATCTTCTTCACGTTGCCGTCGCTCTGCAGGTAGCTGCGGCTGACATTCAGAGGGATGTCCGGTGAGTCGAGCACGCCGTGCAGCAGCATCAGGTAGTCGGGCACCACGCCCTCGACCTGGTCGGTGACGAAGACCTGGTTGCAGTAGAGCTGTATCTTGTTGCGGTTGGGGTCGATGGTCTTGCGCACCTTCGGGAAGTAGAGGATGCCGGTGAGGTTGAAGGGGTAGTCGACGTTGAGGTGAATCTGGAACAACGGCTCCTCGAAGTTCATGGGGAACAGCTCGTGGTAGAATTTTTTATAATCTTCATCTGTCAGCGACGAGGGCGATTTCTTCCAGGCAGGCTCAGGGTCGTTGATGATGCGGGGCTGCTTCTTTTCCACGCGTTTGGGCTTGCCATCTTTATCACAGTCGGTCTCGCTGTCCACCCATACGCTCTCCTCGCCGAAGCGGATGGCTACGGGCATGAAACGGCAGTATTTCTTCAGCAGCTGCAGGATGGTGCCCTCTTCGAGGAACTCTTTACAATCATCGGCGATGTGCAGCACGATGTCGGTTCCGCGGTCGGTGTGCTTCTTGTCCTCCTCCATGCTGAACTCCGGATTGCCCTCGCAGCTCCAATGCTGTGCCGGCTCGTCCTTCCACGACTTGGTGAATATCTCCACCTTGTCGCTGACCATGAAGGCGCTGTAGAAGCCCAGGCCGAAATGGCCGATGAGCGGTTCGTGGCTGTCTTTGTACTTTTCCATGAAGTCGGTGACGCCGCTGAAGGCTATCTGGTTGATGTACTTCTCCACCTCGTCGGCGGTCATGCCGATGCCGCGGTCGCTGACGGTGAGGGTCTTCTTCTTCGAGTCGATCTTCACGTCGATGGTCAGGTCGCCCAGCTCGCCCTTGAAGTCGCCGCGGGTCGAGAGGGTCTTCAGTTTCTGCGTAGCGTCGACGGCGTTGCTGATCAGCTCACGTAGAAATATTTCGTGGTCCGAATAAAGGAACTTCTTGATGACCGGAAAGATGTTCTCGGTCTGTACGTTAAGTTTGCCTTGCATGATATCTGTTTTTTATTTTTTTTCGATTCAACAATGGACATTAAACAACAATCATGCCACAAGTACCCGACTGCCATTTTGTCAGTCCCAACGCCCTGCCAACCCCTTACCAACGCCCTACCAACTCCTACCGCGGTAGGAGTTGGTAGGGCGTTGGTAGGGAGAAGGTATTGATTTCGTGGCTTCTGGAATCTATCCTGTCTGGAGGTGTTTTTCAAGCAAAGAGGTGACATTTTTGAAAAAAAATGTTAAAAAAAATACCCCTTTGTAGAGATTTGGAAAAAGGTCTGTTATAATAGTATGTAGGAAGGGCGAAATCCGCAATGCGGAGAAGGCCCGAGAAAAAACATTTAATAACAAACAACTTAAAAAAATGGTAAAACAAATCAAAAAACTGACCCTGCTGCTCTTCGTGGCAGCCACAATGTTCTCCTTTGCGTCCTGCAGCAAGGACGATGACAACAAAACAGCCTCTGATGCCCCCGAAACGGTAGCAGACACAGAATGGATGTGGAGGGCCGAAGACCCCAACAGCGTTTCCGGAGTGATTTCTGTCCGGGTTGAATTCAATGGTCCCAAACTCGCGGACCTGACCTATGTCGATATGAGTACCGGCATTATGCAAAGCGATGTGTTGTTGGGAACATACGACTATTCAGAAGGTAAGGGTACATTGTCTTTGAGAGATGATAATTATAATCCTGTCAACATCTCGTTCACAATCAGCGGAACGACGATGACCCTCAAATTCAAAGGCGTCACCTACTCCCTGACAAAACAATAACCCGATCTGCCCATTAACCCCCATCGCCCCATCGGGCTCACCCAACCCAAAGGGGATTCCCCAAGGGTGCCAGAGTCGCTACTGGCACCCTTTCCTTTCTCCCTCGCGTATCTCCCCGACAATTGCAGATAGGAGAGTCCTCGCTGCCGTTTTGTCAGTCGCGGAAACCTATAAAATGGTTTTTGTTATACCAGTGTCACAATTCGGCACACCTATTTCGTGTTTTTGCAGCTGAAAAAAGACGCTAAGATATGCAAAAAGAGAAAGACAACATCGACCAGCTGCGCAAGCGGCTGCAGGACTGCGAGGATTTCATCCTGCGTATTGCCAAACCTTTTACGAGCTATTGGGACAAAGCAACCGAAGAAGTGATCGACGACCATCTGGGCACGCGGAAATGGATACTCGACGAGATGTTCGAGAAGCACGCCAAGCTGGCGGTATTTGAACAGATAAACTACAATATAGAGGAGGTGGTCAGCACGGTACAAAAATCACCCTCGGAGAAACATGCAAGCAAAAGATTACGCTCGATATTTGGGATAGGGCCAGCGGAAGCGGACTTTCTTCTTGACCTGACAATTGAGGAGATGGCATACTATTTCAATCGTGAAAATTGCGAAAAGGAAATAGCCCAATGGAGCAAACTAAAGGAGGTGCTTGTGCAATAAAATGGCATAAATGGCGTTGTTAATAATATGGATAACATAAACGACAAGATAATCATCTATCAGACCGCAGATGGTGCGACCAATCTGGAGGTAAAAATGGACAAGGATACTGTCTGGCTGTCGCAGGCACAGATGGCAGAATTGTTCCAGAAGGACAGAGCGGTGATTGGCAGGCATATAAACAATGTTTTTAAAGAGGGTGAATTGGAAAAAAAAGTGATATGTGCAAATTTGCACATACCACTCAGCATGGAGCAATTAGAGGGAAAGAACAGACCCAGATGTTGACGCTGTACAACCTCGATGTCATTATCTCCGTCGGCTACCGAGTGAAAAGTCAGCGTGGTACGCAGTTCCTCATTTGGGCCAATAAGGTGTTGAAGGAGTATTTGATTAAGGGCCGACAACACCCTTGTGGCTCTCACGCTGATGATTGCCGAAAGCCGCCCAGAAGAGAAGGATGTGATGGTGAAAGTGGTGGTGAACCTTATTAACAAGAACAACATATGAACGTACTGAAGAAATATACCTGGTTGGTGGGGACGCTGATGCGGGCGGGCGACAAGGGCCTGACGCTTGAGCAGATCGGCGACCGATGGAACGCTACGGAGGAGTTGCATGAGGAGGGCGCTTTCGCACGGCGCTCCTTCCACCGTCACCGCATCGAGATTATGGACCTTTTCGGCATCGAGATTGAGTGCTACGTGGATGGCGGGCAGTACCGCTACCGTCTGGCCGACGACGGCGGCAGGGAGTACTTCCGCCAGTGGATGATGGACTCCATAGCGGTGAACAACGCCGTCGCCGACAGCCGCGAGGCGGCGCAATATGTCTTGGTGGAACCCACCGACAGCAGGATGCTGCCTTTGCTGCTGGAAGCATTGAAAGGGCAGCGCACGCTGAACTTCACATATCAACCCTACTGGAGCGAGTCACCCTACAGCTACAGCGGCGTGCAGCCCTATGCCCTCAAGATGTTCGAACGCCGCTGGTACCTCATCGCTCGTCGCGACGGCGAATACCGTATCTTCGCCCTCGACCGCATGACAAAGGTGGAGCTGCAGGATGAGTCCTACAAACGCGACCCGAAGTTCGACCTGAAGAAGATGTTCGAAGGTGTATACGGCATCATTGTGGATGATACGCCCATAGAGTCCATACGACTGAAGGTCGACGCCTATCAGGCCAACTACCTGCGTTCGTTGCTCTTGCACAGCAGTCAACACGAACTGAAGCGTACCGTCGATTATTCTATCTTTTCCTTGCGTGTGCGCCCAACCTTCGACTTCAAGCAAAAACTTCTCTCTTTCGGCAGCACCGTCGAAGTGCTGAAACCCGAAAGCCTCCGCGAGGAGATGAAGACGGAAATAACGGCAATGCTAAAGAGATACAAATGAAAGACTTTGCGGCGATAGATTTCGAGACGGCCAACGGATGCCGGAGTAGCGTGTGCAGCGTGGGTGTGGTGGTGGTGCGCGGCGGCGAGGTGGTGGACACGTTCTACAGCCTCATACAGCCGGAGCCGAACTACTATGCCTGGTTCTGCCAGCGGGTGCACGGCCTCGGGCCGGAGGACACCGACAACGCCGAGGTGTTCCCACGGGTGTGGGAGAAAATAGCACCACGCATCGAAGGACTGCCTCTGGTGGCACACAACGCGATGTTCGACGAGGGCTGCCTGCGGGCGGTGATGCAGGTCTACCGGATGGACTGGCCCGACTATGTGTTCTATGACACGCTGCGGGCCTCGCGCCGCAAGCTGAAGCATCTTCCCAACCACCAGCTTCACACCGTCAGCGAAGCCTGCGGCTATTGCTTGGAGAACCACCACCATGCCCTGGCCGACGCCGAAGCCGCGGCCAGGATAGCCATAAAACTGCTCTGACCATGCGCCCGATGACGATACATACCAAATGTTTCCCTGCACGGAAGTTCCACGCCATCACATTGTTCCCGTTCATCTTTTTTAATGGACAGCCTTTGACAGAGCGTGAGATCCGCCATGAGACGATACATCTGTGGCAGCAGGCGGTGCTGCTGGTGGCGCCGTTCTATGTGCTTTATTTTTTGTTCTGGATAGTCAATCTTTTGCGATTCCGCAATCTCGACCGCGCCTACCGCGAGATACCTTTCGAGCGTTCGGCATATAGGCTTGAGAATCAAGCAAAGATTACATGGAAAGCGAAGGCTTTTGATTGGCTCAAGGCTTAACTTGGTTGAAGGGGCATGCAAGCTGGCAGAGGTCGCAGCCCTGGGTGTAGCCGTGGCTGTCGATGTCGGGCGGCAGCTCGCGCTGGTGATGGGTGGTGTAGTAGGCTGTGCAGCGGGTGACGTTGAGCATGGAGGGGCCGTCGGGAGCAATGGCGTGGTTGGGACAAGCTGCAACGCAGCGGCCGCATTTTGAGCAGAAGTCGGGATGATCTGAGAATTCCGAATAATCCGAACACTCTTCCACGGTGACTATTTCGCCGAGATTGACCCATGAGCCCCAGCGGGGAGTGATGAGCAGAGTGTGGCGTCCAATCCAGCCGAGGCCGGCGCGGGCGGCCCAGTGTTTGTCGCTGATGGGTACGGTGTCGCAGCAGCATTTCCCTTCGATGCCCAGTTTTTCTTTCAGGGCAAAGAGCATTTGTTTGATTTCTGTATGGTACTCGCGTGTGCGCGCGTAGGCGGCGATGCCGCCGGCAGAAGAGGGTGGGGGGTAGGCGCTGACGCAGCAGATGACACTCTTGGCGCCGGGGACGAGCAGGCGAGGGTCCATGCGCTTGTCGGCATTGCGAGCCATGTAGTCGAGGTCGCCGTGCCAACCGCGACGCAGCCATTCGTGTAGCGGGTATTCCTCATCGGTGAGGGCGTCGGCGCGGGCAATGCCGCAGTCGTCGAAACCCACGGCCAATGCCGCCTGCTTAATCTCGGTACTGGACAGCATTTTTGAACGGCGAATTTATCGAATTTGGCGAATCGCTACGCAGGTCAATATCTGGCGAATTATTCGAATTGTGCTTGCGCAAGCATAAATTCGTTAAATTGGTAAAATTCGCCTTTTTTATAAGATTATTCTTGATTCTTGGCTTTCTTGCTGCCGTCGTAGAGTTCGAAGTGGAGGAAGCGGCAGTCGAGAGAACCGTTCTGCACGGGAATCTTGGCAGAGGGATGGAGCCCGATGTGCTTCATGGCCTCGAAGTCGCTGGTAATCAGCCATACGTCACAATTGGCGCCATACTTCTGCTTGAATGTGTCGCCCAACTTCTCATACATGGCGTTGAGGTCTTCGACCTTGATGCGCTCGCCGTAGGGCGGGTTGGTGACGATGAGGGTCTTGCCCTCGGGCGGCTCCTGGTCGGCGAAGTCGCCTATGTGAAGCATGACGTCCTTGTGCAACTTGGTGTATTCGAGATTCTTCTCGCACTGTTGGATGACGGTTTCGTCGATATCGTTGCCCCAAATCTCGCCTTCGAAGTCGATGGCGCCAATCTTGCGGTCTTCTTCGTTCTTGACGCTCTTCCACTCGCCGAGGTTGAATTCTTTCCATTTCATGAAGCCGAAACGGTTTCCTCGGTAGTACTGTGCGGGGATGTTGTTGGCCATCATGGCGGCCTCGATGAGCATGGTGCCGGAACCGCACATGGGGTCGTAGAAGTTGCAGTCGCACTTCCAGCCAGCGAGTTTCAACAGGCCGGCGGCGAGCACCTCGTTGATGGGGGCGATGCCTACGCCCTGGCGGTAGCCGCGTTTGTGCAGTGAGTCGCCGCTGGCGTTCATCAGCAGGGTGACGTGGTTGTCGCGGATATGCAGGTTGAACTTGTAGTCGGGCTCTTCGGTGTCGATGGAGGGACGCTTGCCGAAGTTGCGGCGGAAGCGGTCGACGATGGCGTCCTTGGTTTTCAGAGCGGCGTAGTAGCTGTGGGTGAAGATTTCGCCGCTGGTGGTGGAGTCGATCATGAAGGTGCAGTCGACGTCGAGAATCTTCTCCCAGCGAATCTTGTACACTTGGTCGTAGAGCTCTTGCTCGTTGTTGGCGTCAAACTCGGCGAAGGGTTTCAGGATGGCCAGTGCCGTACGGCAGCAATAGTTGGCGCGGTAGAGCAGACGCATATCGCCTTCAAACTCAACGGCTCGTGTGATGGGCGTGACGTTGAGGGCGCCTAGTTGGCGCAACTCTTCAGCGAGCACCTCCTCGAGGTTGACCATGGTCTTGGCCACCATCTTGAATGTTTCCTTCGGGGTGCTGTCTGTCGGCACCACCTTCCCGTGATTCTTTTGTATTATCATCTTTGAAAATTTGTATTCTGTCTTTCAGTTCGCGCTTGGCGATGCGGTTCTTGCCCCGCAGGGTGCCATTGTAGATGCTGATATTCAGTTCGTAGCCTACCAGCAGGACGATGCAGCTGAAGTAGACCCACAGCATCAGAAGCAGCACTGTCCCGATAGACCCATAGAGCAGGTTGTAACGGCTGAAGTTGTTGATATACACACCGAAACCCCACGTCAGCAGGAAGAACATGCCGGTGGCAAGCATCGCCCCTGGCGAGAAGAAACTCACACGCTGCTTTTTCGCCGGAGCCCAGTAGTAGATGAGTGAGATGCCCAACAGCATGGCCAGCGAGAGCAGCACCCATCGGCCTGTATTGAAGAGCAATTTGCCCCATGAACTGTCGATGAGCCAACCTTGGCTGACGAGCAGATGGAGCAACTGTTTGTTTCCGATAATCAGGCAGATGACCAGTACAACGAGGAGGTACATGACGAACACCAACGCCAAACAGATGAGGAATCGTTGGATGAACGGACGTTTCTCCAGACTTTGGTTGGCGAAGTTGAGCGAGAGGATGAATCCATTCATTCCGTTGGCTGCCAGGAGGATGGAGCCGATGAAACCGATGGAGAGCAGGGCCGAGTGGCGATGTCCCATGATGTCGTTGACGGTGTTGGTCAGCGGGCCGAGAATTTTTTCGGGCACGATGCCGCCCATGCCGTTGAGCAGCTCGTCCTGCACACCGTCGACGGGGAAGTAGGCCACCAGCGAGAAGAAGAAAATCATCAGTGGCGGCATGGCGGCGAGGAACGAGTAGGCCAAGCCTTTGGCTCTTTGCGGGATGGAGCCGCCGCCAAGCGAGCTGACGAGGAAGTAGCTGAGCACGTGGTAGATGGGAACACCCTTGCCGCCAGGGAACGGCACGTTGTACATGAAGTATAGCACCTGCCGCGACTTCCGCTTGTAGAGCAGACGGCGCCCGAGCTTTCTGCCCTTCATGCGCAGCATTCGTATCCAGACCTTCAGTTGGCTCATTTCTTGACGAGGGAGAGGTCGAGGCTCTTAATGTGGTGGGTCAGTGCTCCTACGGAGATGAAGTCGACGCCTGTCTCGGCGTAGGCGCGGAGGGTCTCGTCGGTGATGCCGCCCGAGGCCTCGGTTTCGTATTTGCCATCGATACGCTTCACGGCTTCACGCAGTGTCGCGGTGTCGAAATTGTCGAGCATGATGCGGTCCACACCGCCGTGGTTCATCACGCGCTGCAACTCTTCGAGGTTGCGCACCTCGATTTCGATCTTGAGATCTTTCCCTTTGGCTTTCAAGTAGTCGCGGGTGCGGTCGATGGCCGCCTCGATGCCGCCGGCAAAGTCGATGTGGTTGTCCTTGAGCATCACCATGTCGTAGAGGCCGATGCGGTGGTTGGTGCCGCCTCCGCACTTCACGGCATATTTTTCCAGAAGACGCATGTTGGGCGTCGTCTTGCGGGTGTCGAGGAGTTTGGTTTTCAGTCCACTGAGCATCTGCACCATGCGGTGGGTCTCGGTGGCGATGCCCGAGAGGCGTTGCATGAAATTGAGGGCCGTGCGTTCGGCCGTGAGGATGGAGCCCGAAGGCCCTTCGATGGTCATCACCACGTCGCCTTTGGCCACGGCCTCGCCGTCGTGCTTCAAGAGGTTGACTTTCAGATTGCTGTCGACGAGAGAGAAAACCCGTTCACCCACCTCGGCGCCGCAGAGGATGCCGTCCTGTTTCGCCACCATTTTGGCGGTGCCGGTGGCTGTGGGGGGAATGCAGGCAAGAGTGGAGTGGTCGCCGTCGCCGATGTCCTCGCGCAGAGCCATTTTGATGAGGGTGTCCAGATTGTCAATGTTCGTCATAATTGTTTGATTCTAAGATGTATAATATCATTTTTGGAGGGATGGAACGCCATCCTTCCAAAATGCAAAGATACGTTTTTTTTCTTACGTGTACAAATATTGTTTTTTCGTGTGTGAATTATTGTTAAAACGTATATCTTGGAATGTTGTTTTCCTTGTCCCGAAATGTTAATTTTAACTTAAAATCCGCTAAATGACTGCTTTCGGTCAGGTAGGTGCTAACTACCTATCAATCACCTACCAACTCCCTACCAACTCCTACCACGGTAGGAGTTGGTAGGGAGTCGGTAGGGCTGTGGAACGGGGTGGGCGGCAGGAGGGTCTTTCCGGGGGTGGGCGGATGGGGGTGGGGGATGACTGAAAAATGGTCTGGTGGGACACTTTTTTTTCTATTATATAAAAAAAATGCGTATATTTGCATTTTTAAAGGTTATGGTATAATGATGCCATATAATTCTGTATCAAATAAAAAACGGAATTATGTGGCGTGAAAAAATGAATATGCAGATAGCAATCTCGGGAAATATCGGAGCAGGAAAGACGGAGCTCACCAAGCTGTTGTCGAAACACTACGGCTACCGTGCAGTGTATGGCCCGTCGGAGGAGAACCCCTACCTCAATAGTTTCTATGAGGACATGCGCCGCTGGTCGTTCAATATGATGGTCCATTCGCTGTATGCCAATGCCAAGCAGCTTGCCGAGCTGCAGGCTTCGGGCGAGAGTTTCATCCGCGACCGCTCGCTCTACGACGACGCCTACATCTTCGCCCCCAACCTTCAGAATATGGGCTTGATGACCACGCGGGACCTGACGACCTATACCAAGCTTTTTGAGTTGACTTACTCGTTGTTGCCCAAGCCCGACCTGCTCATTTATGTGCGCGGCGACGTGCCGACGCTCATCCGCCACATACAGAAGAGGGGGCGTGAGTATGAAAGCAGCATTCGCCTCGACTACCTGACCAACCTTAACAATCGCTACGAGAACTGGGCCTCCGCCTATGAGGGCAAAATGCTTGTGGTGGACACCGAGGAACTCGACTTTGTTGAGAATCGCGAAGATTTGGGTTTGATTATCAATAAGATTGACGCCGAATTCAACAGTTTGTTCGGCAACGAAGAATAGAGGAGAGAGATGAAAATACTGGCCGTCATACCTGCACGCTACGCTTCGACGCGTTTCCCCGGCAAGCCGTTGGCTCTGCTGGGAGGCAAGCCCATTATAGACTATGCCTATGGTGTGGCCGCCCATACCCCCGGTATCGAAGCCGCTGTGGTGGCCACCGACGACGAGCGCATCTTCAATCATATGAGGGAGTCCTTCGGCGAAAGTAGTGTGATGATGACATCCGACCGTCACCGGAGTGGCACCGACCGTTGCGGCGAAGTGGTGGAAGCCATTGGCCGTCAAGGCCGTAGTTTCGACGTGGTTATCAATCTGCAGGGTGACGAACCTTTTGTCAGCGCTGCACAGCTGCAGCTGCTGGCCGCTTGTTTCGACAATCCGCAAACCGCTATTGCCACCCTCAAGACCCGTATTCGCACTACCGAGGAGCTGATGTCTCCCAACAATGTCAAAGTGGTGTGCACCGTTGCTGGCAATGCGCTCTATTTCAGTCGTCAGGCTATTCCGTTCCGCCGCGATGCGGAGGTTGGAAAGTGGCTCGGCGAGGGCGATTATTTCAAGCATGTGGGTATCTACGCTTTTCGCCCGGAGGTGCTGGCCAAGGTGTGCGCCATGCCGCAGAGCAGTTTGGAAACCAGCGAGAAACTTGAGCAGCTGCGATGGCTTGAGGCAGGCTATACCATTGCCGTGCGCGAAACGGCGGCGGCCAATATTGGCATCGACACTCCTGAAGACCTCGAGGCTGCCGAGCGTGAATTGAAAATGAACGAAAAAAAATAGTAACATCATGAATATAACCAATTTAATTGCTGAGTTGCTGCAAAAAGGGCAGAAAGTGGAACTGCCCGAGATCGGTACGTTTGATAGTGTGGAGCAGCCTCCGCACCACGACCCGGTGACGCGTATCTACTATCCTGCTACCCGCAACATCGTGTATAGCGAGACTACCACAGGCGACGACAGCATAGTGAAAATTATAGCCCAGCGCGATTGTGTGAGTGAAGAGGTGGCACGCCAGATGTGGCGCAACTACCTCGATGCACTCAAGGACAAACTGAAACTCACCGGCGAACACAGCCTGGAAGGGCTGGGCACTATCACCAAGGTGGGTGACAGCTATGGCTTCGAGATGGCCGAGGGAGTGGTGATTGATGCCGGCAATGGCAGCGAGACCCTCCTTGAAGAGGTGAAGACCTACGACCATAGTGGTAGCGAGGATCCCTTCGCTCAGTTTGAGGATGAGCCTGAGGTTACGGTTGTGAAGAAGGTGGAAGCGACTCCCGCCCCCAAGCCCGAGCCCGTCGCCCCGGCCCCCGAGCCCGAAGAAGAGCCTATGCCTGCCGTTGAACCGGAGCCTGAACCCGAACCGGCAGACGAACTTGAAGCCGAACATGATGTGAACGCACCAAAGAGTGTATCGGACGAGTGGAAGGAAAGCCTCAAGCAACTTGACGAACTACCCAAATCGAAATCGCAACTAAAAGCCGAGGCCAAAGCCGAGAAAGAACGTCTGAAAGCCGAAGCCAAGGCCGAGAAGGAGCGTGAACGCCTGCGCCGTCGTGCCGAAAAGGATGCCGAAGAGGAGGAGCGACTCTTGGCCCAGCAACGCGAAGCCGAGGAACGCAAAGAGGCCAGCGAGCGACGCCGTGCCGAAGAGGAGCTTCGCAAAGCCGAGGAACGTGCCGAACAGGATAGCCGCAGAGCCAACCGGGAGCAGGAGGAGAGCATGCGTCGTGCCGAAGAGAAAGCTGCAGAAGAGCGCATCAAGGCCGAGAAGAAAGCTGCCGTGCTCGCCGCAGTGGCCGCCAGCCAGGTGGCCAAGGGCGAGCCCGTTGCCGCCGCCGAGAGTACCCCGGTGGTCGACGTGGAAGCTCTCAAGGCTCAGAAGGAAGCATCGAAAGAGGCTGCCCGAAAACTGAAAGAGGAAGAGAAACTCCGCAAGGCAGCCGAGAAAATAGCAGCAAAGGAGGCCGCCCGACAGATGAAGGAAGAAAACAAGAAACGGGCGAAAGAAGTGGTGGAAAAACAGCAGAAGGAATACGACGACGAGAATAGACGCCATGGGTTGAAATGGTTATGGTGGCTGTTGCTTTTGCTGATTGCCGCTGCCGTGGTGTTCCTCTGCATGAAGAATTGCAGCCGTGGCGACGGCGAGGCGGCCCAGGCCAAGAATGGCAAGCACCTCAACGTGCCATACATCAATGCGTTGACCTACAACCCCGACTTGATTGAATACAGCGAACGCGAGATTGGCCGCAATGGTGACATCGTTTGCGCCAACATGGCCGAATATATCAACAACTTCCTTGCCGACCGCGGCTATCGCAGCGCCCGTGTGCCTATGATGGACCGTGTGCGCCAATATGTCAACGAACGAATGGAAAAATTGCTTGGCCCCCGTTTTGCTGTGCAGCGCTTTATTCCCTATGAGGACTATGTATATCATCGCGCGGAGCCGTGGTTGAAGCATACCTATGCCGATGTTGCCCGCCACACTGTGCAGGGCGAGTTGATGAATGTCAAGGCTCTCGACGAGATTCTCGACCAGGTGGTCGACGAACTGAACCTTCAGGCAGGAACGCAGCAGTTAACCCCCGCTGAGGTTCAGCAGGTCAAGGAGACAGAACGTGCCGCCGCGGCACCCAAGAAACCCGCCAAGGCTCAGCTTGACAAGGATGCTCCGCAGTTTGTCTATGTGGAGAAGAACAGCAAACAGGGATTCGACATCATCGCCGGTTTCTACCTCAACAAAGGTACTGCTGCCAAGATGACCGCCCGCTTGCACGAGCAGGGGTGTGACGCCTATATTATCGAAAAGAACGATATGTACTACGTCAGTATGGGCAGCGCCCCGACCCGCACCAAGGCCGAAGCTCTCTATAACCATATCAAGAGCTGGTACGACGGCGACATTGTCATCAAAGAACTTTAGGCCGATGGGACACCATAAATTGCAACGGTTCGCCGAGAACCTCACATTCCCCAATCTTTTCCAGGTGGGTTTCGACCAGTTGGAAAAAGAGGGGTTTGCACTGAGGGGTAGGTGGCACGAGCAGTTTGGCAACAACAACCCTGTTACGTTGGAACTGGGCTGCGGCAAGGGCGACTACACTATCGCCTTGGCTCGCATCCACCCCGAACGCAACTATATCGGTGTCGACATCAAGGGTGCCCGTCTGTGGCGCGGTGCCAAGACCAGCAACGAGGAGCAAATGAAGAACGTGGCTTTTATCCGGACACGGATTGAACTTATCGATCGATTCTTTGCCCCCGGCGAGGTTTCCGAAATATGGATTACTTTCTGTGACCCACAGCTCAAGAAACCCAACAAACGGCTCACTTCGCCCCGTTTTCTCGACACCTATGCCCGCTTCCTTGCCCCCGGCAGCATGATGCACCTTAAAACCGACAGCCCGGAACTTTACGATTATACCCTCAACGAAGTGCTGCCTACGCGCGATGTTCAGGTGCTTTTCAGTACCGACGACCTCTATCGCACCGACTACGACGGCGAGGCAAAGCTCACACAGACCTTTTATGAACGCATGTTCCTTGAGAAGAACATGCCCATCACCTATATACAATGGAAAACAAATTAATATAAATAATATAATTAAATACTAATTCATTATGTCAGGACACAACAAATGGTCAAAGATCAAGAGAGCCAAAGGCGCAGCCGATGCCAAGCGCTCGAAACAGTGGAGTAACATTCTCAAACAGGTCGCAATCGCCGTGCGCGAAGGTGGTCCCGATCCCGACAGCAACCCCCGTTTGCGTTTGCTCGTGCAGAACGCCCGCGGATGCAACATGCCCAAGGATACTCTGCAGCGCTCCATTAGCAAAGCCAACGACAAGGACGCCGCACAAATGCAGGAACTTACTTTCGAATGCCATGTCAGCCATGGTATCGCCCTCTTCATCGAAGCTCTCTCCGACAACAACAACCGCACTGTTGCCAACGTCAAGTCTATCATGAACAAGTATGGTGGCACCCTCGAGACCAATGGCAGCCTCAGCTTCCTCTTCGACCGCAAGGGAGTCTTCGTGGTACCCCGCAAGCCGGAGATGGATGTCGACGAACTGGAGATGGAACTCATCGACGGTGGTTTGGAAGAGATGGAGGCCGATGAAGAGTACCTGACTCTCTACACCGCTTATGAGGATTTTGGCAACATGGTCAAGATGCTTGAGCAGAAAGGTATAGAGTGCGAGAGCGCCGAACTGCAGCGTATCCCCAATAGCCTCCGTCAGGTCGACGAGGAGACCATCCGCAAGGTCATGAAGATTATCGGAATCCTCGAAGAGGACGATGACGTGACCAACGTCTACCACGACATGGAAATCCCCGACGATTTCGAGGAAGAATAATGTCGAAACTGTTTTTAGTACCGACACCCGTTGGGAACCTCGGCGACATGACTTTCCGTGGCGTCGAGGTTCTCAAGTCTGTCGACCTTATCCTTGCCGAGGATACCCGCACCTCGCGTGTGCTGCTGCAGCACTACGGCATCGATACTCCGTTGCAGAGTTATCATATATTCAACGAGCATCAAACTGTTGCGGGTCTCGTCGAACGTCTCAAGTCGGGCATCACCATCGCAGTGGTCACAGATGCCGGTACTCCCGGTATCAGCGACCCGGGTTTCTTGTTGGTGCGCGAAGCCGTCAAGGAGGGTGTCGATGTGGAATGTCTTCCGGGCGCTACGGCCTTCGTGCCGGCATTGATAGACAGTGGCCTGCCGTGCGACAGGTTCGTCTTTCTCGGTTTCCTGCCGCATAAGAAAGGCCGTCAGACGGCCATTAATGCTTTGGCCGACGAGGACCGCACCATGATTATATACGAGAGCCCCTACCGCTTGGTGAAACTCTTGGAGCAACTCATAGAGGTGCTTGGCCCTGACCGACAGGTCAGTGTGAGCCGAGAAATCAGCAAACTCCACGCCGAGACCGCCCGAGGCACTCTCGCCGATGTCCTCGCTCACTTCCAACAGAAAGAAGTCAAAGGCGAGATTGTAGTAATATTATCAGGATTATGCCGTTAGAAACATTTATCTTCCGCCTCGCCTGCGCCCTCCTCGCAGGTGTCATCATCGGCACCCAGCGCGAACTCAAGCAGCGTCAGGCCGGCCTCACCACCAACTCGCTCGTCGCCGTCGGCGCGTGCATATTTATATTGATAAGCGAGAGCGTCATCATGAATGCCAGGCTGGCAGGCGGCCCGGTCAACAATGATAACCTCCGTGTTCTCTCGCAGGTGGTCACCGGCATCGGCTTCCTCGGCGCTGGCGTCATCATGAAGGATGGTCTCACCATCCACGGCCTCTCTTCGGCAGCCACCATCTGGTGCTCCGCCGCCGTGGGCTGTCTCTGCGGCTATGGCATGTGGGAATTTGCACTTATCGCTGTCTCCGTCATCATCCTTATCAACTGGGGTCTCAAGGGCATCGAACTCTATATCAAGCGTCTCCGCCGTGGAGATGACGAGGAAGACGTACAAAAAAAAATGAATCAATGAAGCGAAAAAAACTATTGGTGGTTTGGGCGTTCACCCTGCTTCTTACTTCCTGTGATAAAAATGAAGTCTCGACCCCTGAATCATCAACGGACCGCTTTCTGGCCGGAACTTCATGGTTACATTCCTTCGACACGGTTCTTACTGTCAACGACAACCAGTGGGATGAAACAATCGTTTCCAATCTGAAGTTTAGTGACGACGGTGTCCATAGCTACTTGACGGTCACTACGATGATTACTCATCCATTCAATGAATCAAATACGCTGAACACCCCGTTCGACTATACCTTCGACAGCACGCGGAACGAAGGACGGATGATTTCCAGGGTGGGAGAAATTGAGATTCCATTCGTTTACAATTCCAAGGATACAACCATTGGCTTCAGCCTTCCTCTTGAAGAAAATATATTTCGTTTTGTCGAAATGCACTGTGTTTCCGGATGGCAATAATCAGCGTTTCTTTTCTTGCGTCGGTCGTGGCACTCTGATGGGGAACCACGAGCGGACGGGCTGGTCCAGCCCCAATCCATTCATATAATTGAATGTGGCCAACCGTATGGCAGCTCCTACGGCATCGATGTCGTAATCGAATTGTGGGCTGCCATTCAGTGGCAGCCAGTCCACCTCGTTGTTGCAGAATGGGTTCGGCTCCTGTGTGGTGCGTCGGGCGCCATATCGTTCGGGGTTGAGTCCGCTGGGCGAGTGGCAGGTCATGGCGTAGCGGTGCCAGAAGGCGCTCTGTACGATGCCCTCGTCGAACATCCTCCGCACCGTCTCCAGCGCGTCGACCGTCTCTTGCAGTGTCTCTGTGGGGAATCCGTACATGAGGTAGGTGTGCACCATGATGCCGGCATCGCGCAGGTGGCGGCAGGCATCGACGGTTTGTGCGATGGTGACGCCCTTGTCTATCAACTTGAGCAGGCGGTCGCTGGCCACTTCCAATCCGCCGCTCACAGCCACCATGCCCGCTTCGGACAGCAGGTCGCACAGTTCAGCTGTGTAAGCTTTCTCAAACCGGATATTGCCCCAGAAACTCACTGTCAGTCCACGCTTTAGAATTTCTTCGGCGACCTCTCGTAACAGCTTGGGTGGTAGGGCTTCGTCGACGAAGTGAAAACCCGTGCGATGGGTCTGATCCAGGACTCGCTCCATGTGGTCTACCACAGTTGAAGCCTCGGGCGCTTTGAATCGACCGATGTAGTCTAAAGAGGTGTCGCAGAATGCACAGCGGTGCCAGTAGCAGCCGTGGGCCATCACCATCTTGTTCCATCTCCCTTGGCTCCACAGTCGGTGCATGGGATTTGTTATCTCGGTGAGCGATAGATATTTGTCAATTGGTAGATCGCTGAAGTCGGGACAGTAGGAGTCGCCGTCTTTACACCCATCGATGACCACTTCGTGGCAAAAATCGTAGATGCGTTTGTCGCTCAACTGTCGCCACTCGGTGTTGGGAAAACCGCCACCGATTTCTATGATTGCCTGAGTGTTGGTTTTGAGCCACTGTCCACAGCGCAATGCACCATAGAGACAGCCTGGGAATGGCACTGTGAGGCACACTTTGTCGGGATGGAATTTTGCCGTGTGGGAAGCCAGCATGTCGAGCATCATCCGGTCGATGGGAGAGGGCTCTTGATGCAATTCCTTGTAAAGAGGATCGAAGGAGGGGGCGTCGTTGCTCAGGTATTCGGCATAGCGGACCAGATCGAAGTGGGAATCGACATGTTCGCGGATATAATCGGCAATGTCTTCGATAAAAAGTGTGGCAAGATGCATGGCTTTGTCGGTGATGCCGCTCACTCCGAACGACCACTCGAGATTGTCTTCGTTCAATTGCTCAAAACGTTTGCCCTCAGGCAACAATGAGCGATTGGCAATCCTTGGGCCCAGCGTGTCGTCCTGCCCTCGCAGGAAACGTTTGACCTGTTCTATCAACCGCGCATGCTCAAATAAACCGATGCTTTCCAAATACTCACGGCTCAACACTCGGTCGGCCACCTCGATGCCGAGGTCTACTTGATGCACTTCGTGCCCCTGCTCCTTGTAGTACCCTTTTAGGTAGGCCGTGGCAGGGTAGGGGGTGTTCAATTGCGTGAGTGGCGGAGTGATGAGCAGGATTTTCATAGGCTATTGTCTTTCAAGTATAAACACTCTCAATTCGTCGGGCGTGAAGGTGATGGTCAGGGGACGGTGGGTGGTGCGGCTCTGAATGCGGTATTCCAGGCCAAGCCCAACTTCCGCCAATGCCTGAATGAAATCATTGCCCTCGGATGCAGCAATCATGGCTTCCAGGATGGGTAGTTTCAATTGCTCCTCCCGGCCTACGTTGCCCACTACGTCGATTTCATCCATCAGACAGTCAATGGCCAGCACTCGCAGCGTCGGGTCGTAGGAACAGTGCTCCATGGTGCCTGTGCTGGATTGCATGGGCATGGGGAAGGTTCGGTCGATACCCCGGGCCAGGTAATCCCCGAGCCAGTCGATGTCGAGTGCAGGCTCTTCGCCGAGCAGTTGAGCAGGAGTGTATTCGAATGTGAATGTGTCTTTTGCCCCATCCTGAACGATGTTGAAACGCGCCGTGGTGCTGTCCATGCCGATATATTGCATGAATTCAGCGTTGGAAATAATTTCGCTGCAGTGAACCGCCCATGCAATATAAGGGTCGTCGTCGGGTTCAAAAGCTATTGACGAGTGCAGAGTTAGGGTCCAGAGGTGGTTGCAGTAGCTCATGCCGGTGCACATTACGCTGTCTTCAAACTCGAAAGGTGCTCTCTTACGCCCTGCTATGACGTCGGCATAGATATATGCTGAGATGGGACTCTTCAGGGTCATGATGTGGCGCAGCGTGGCATAGTTATATACAAAGATTTTTGTTTCGCCGCCGGGTTGTAAGGTGGCATGCAGCACCACGTCGTAGCCCAGGTGCGCCACAAGGCTGAAGATGTCGCTCAAGCGCTTCGTGGCATCGAACAGCGTCACCACTCGTACCCAGTCGTATTGATCTTCCAAGCGTGCAACCATCGAATCGGTGAGGTCGTAGTCGGCGGCGATTACGATGCGCTTTTCGTCTATGTCTTTGAAAGTTAGCGCAGGACCATGTCCTGTGGCACCGATTTTCTTCCAGTCTTTTATTATATTGTCAAGGTTCTCCTGAAATCCTTCCCGGATCTGGTCCGTGAATTCCCAAGGTTCCGGCAGCCCCCCATCGCAGTCGTCTTGGTCTATGGGGTTTTGAGCCACAGCTCCCAGAACCATGACCATCAGCATCATCAGTGTTGCAATCTTCTTCATTTTTCCCACAAAAAAAATCTGTACAATATATATAACGTCAAAAACGTAAAATCTCTACATTGGTTGTTTTAATTTAGTTGTTTTTAACAATGGGTATGGAACATTTACACGCTTAACGGAGCAAGAGGACTGACCCCGCTTCGATACGGTCGGAGTGGGGTAGGTCGACGGCTCGATAGACAAGTTTCCATACATAGTTGCCTTGTGGACAGGGGGTGCCGTCCTGCGACTGCCCGTCCCAGCCTGTGGAGTAGTCGTCGCTGTGGTAGACGAGGAGACCTTCGCGGTTGTAGATGAAAATCTCGCCTGAGAGGAATCCTTGAGTGATGAAAACAAATCGGTTGTTGGTCTCCCGCGAGGGAGTGAATACGTTGGGAACAAAGAAATTAACGCGGTTTACCCTGAGGACGTGGACGGCGGTGTCGTGGCAAAGGCTATCGAAATGTTCGAGAGCCACCACAACGGAATCGTCCTCGGGCATGGCTGTGCCGTTGAGGGTGGCGCCGGTTTCGGTTTGGCGGATGCCGTTGAGATACCAGGTCCGTTCACAGTCGGTGGCGTGGGTGATATCGTGTGCAGTAAAGCGTAGGTTGTTGCTGTTCAGGGCTTCGGGAGTTACCATCAGCTCCGGCGTAGGAGTCTCAATGGGTTTGAGTGTCGTGGTTGTGGTGACGGGACAAAGTGGAGCCTCGCGGTAGTCGGCATAGAGCATGTACTCGGTGTTGACTTGTGGGCTGACGAAGAGTTCATTGTTGCTTTCATTGCCGTCGAGCAGTGAATCGTAAGGATAGGATGACCATCTGATATAGTGCAAGGAGATGGATCCGCCGCCATCGGCTCTGGCGGCGGTGGCTTGGGCTGTGAGGCGATAACCTTGGTCGTGGCAATCAATGTCGGTTTCGATGGTGACTTCTGGTTGGCTCAATTTGGTGATAGTCAATGTTGTGGTTGAGTCGCATTGGACGTTGTTCACGGTGTCGAACCGGAAGGTGAAGATGCCCGAAGTGTCGCCTGCTATGCTGTTGCCGTGCCATGAATAGGGGGTATGGTAGCAGACCGAGTCGGATAGTTCCGTATGTGATGACTGCAACACTGTGAGTTCGAGCGCAAAGATTGTGTCGCAGCCAGTGCTTGTTGCCACAGTGTCGCGGACGTTGGTGGTGTCGTGCAGGAAGGTCTCTCCGTTGCGCCAGCGCAAGGAGTCGCATACTGTCAGCGTGTCGAAGTGGCGTTGAGAGAAGAATAGTTCCAAGTGCAGGTTGATGACAGAATCGCATCCCAAAACGTTCGCGTTCTGCAGAATTAGAGAAGGGGCGTCGGTCGATTGCTGGTATTCGATGCCGTCAATCCAGGTGTAGAATCCGCAATGCATAACGCTGTCGGTGAATGTCGAGGTGTCGTGAATGTTGACGGTGAGCATCAGTATCGAGTCGGTACCGCCGACGGTGGTCACAGTAGTTAAATCGGTGAGAGTCTGGTCGGAACCGTTGTCTGAATCAAAGGTGATTCCGTGCCATACAATTGGCAACTGGTTACGGCAGATTGTGGTGTCGAGGAGTGTGATGGGTACTACCAATAGATGCAGCGTCTGCACACTGTCGCAGTTGCCGTTGTGGGTGTTGAATGGAATACTGTAGGTTCCTGTCTCCGAGAATGTTCTGCCTTCGAAAGTAATGCTCTCACCTTGTAAAACCGTGTCGTAGGTGTCCATCTGGTATGTGGGGTTGACGACGAGGTGGAGAGTCCGGCTGGAGTCGCACTGGTGTACGGTGGTTGTGAATGAGAATGTAGTGTCGGTGCTGCTGTTGAATGCTATGTTCTCAAATGGATATGCATTTTGACTCCAACCATTCTCTTGGAATTGTGCTTCACATATGGTGTCGTGGAAATGAAGGTCGTAGGATTCGAGAACGGTGAGTTCCAAAGTCAATATAGAGTCGCATCCGGGGAGCGTAAGAAATTGGTCTTGGACAGTGTAGGTGGTTGTGGCGAGGTTGGCATCCGGGACGAAAATCTGTCGTTGAGGCGAACCCCATACGTAGGTTTCATTCGAGCAAGCGGTGTCGTAAAAAGTGTTGAGGTAGGAGGGATATACGGTCAAGTGCAAAGTACGTGTCGAGTCGCATAGATAATTATTTGTCTGCAGGGGGATATCATAGTCTCCCGATTCGGAAAATGTTTGGTTCTCAAAAAGGTAGCTCTGGTTGCTGCAAATGGTGTCGTGGAAATGGAAGTGGTAGGTTGGCCGACAGTATACTGTGAGTACCACGGTGCTGTCGGCTCCTGCTGTGGTGGAGAGGAGTAGGCTGTCCTTTTGTGATTCCTCGCTGTTGATGTTGAATGTAATTCCTTGCCATACAATTGGATAGTGGTTGGCGCAAACCGAGGTGTCCAACTCGGTGCGTTGGTTGTGGTGGATGGTGAGTGAGTAGCTGATAACGCTGTCGCATCCTGCGGTGTTGGGAAGGACAATCTCCTCGTCGGTGACCTCGTCGTTGAAAAACAGGTTGTTGAACGAGTGGGGCAGGTCGTTCTCCAATACCTCCTCAAGTATGGTCGAGGTGGTGGAGTAGCGAAGACTGAGGTGGAGGGTGATGGTGGAATCGCAGTTATATGTGTTGACGATGAGGTGGGTGGGAGAGCCAGAGGAGGTGTAGGTCGTGCCGTACCATGTGAATGAGTCGCACTCGTCAGCAGTGGTGTCGCCGAAAGAGGAATGGTTGACGACAAGACTCAGATTGTAGATGCTGTCGCATCCTTTGGTCGAGAGGTAGTGAAGGGTGGTATCGGTGGATTGGGTGAACTTGTGTGGTGCCCATAAGAGGCTGTCGCAAACTACTTTTGCAGTGTCGAAAGAGTAGGATGGGTTGATGGTGAGGTGGAGCTTGATGGTGCTGTCGCACGAATGAATGGTGGATCCGTAGCGAGTGTAGGTCCTGGACGAAAAAAACGGAACGCCGTACCAGATGAACACATCGCAGGCTGTGGCGAAGGTGTCTATAAGATAGGATGGGTTGACGGTGAGGTTGAGAATGGTGACACTGTCGTGTCCGTCGGCGAAGTGGACGGTGTCGTTGATTGTGATGACAGGGGTGCTGAAATCGAAATCCGGAGGGAGGGTCACCTGCTCGTTGTTCCAAACGATGGGCATCGCACTCTGGCAGACAGCACTGTCGATGGTGACGATGGTCGTCTGTGCCAAACAGAAATGAGATAGCAGGAGGAGCGTGAGCTGTGACAGCCAGCGTTTCATTTTTTATTCCGATTCCGTATTGTTTCCTTTTTCTAACGTCGTGTTTTCGTTTTTATTGTATCTTGGAGTTTTTTTTATAATACATTGTACAACAATATATACATTCTTCGTGCCAACAGCCTACCAACCCCCAGTCAACCCCCTACCAACTCCTACCATGGTAGGAGTTGGTAGGGGGTTGACTGGGAGATGATAAGTAGAAGGTGCTTAGTATGTGGTAGTTGTGTTTTGACTGTTTTGGAGGCTGTTTTGAGCCATTTTTTTTTTGTTAAAAACAGATGAAAAAAGACCCCGGCACCGATGGATGCCGGGGTGTGGATGGGGTGTTGTTTTCAACACTTATTTTTTCTTGCCTTTTTTGGCGGATTTGGCGTTGCTGTTGTCCTGGATGCCGAGTTTGGCCTTGATGGCGGCGGGGATGGCATCTTTGTGGACCACGATGTTGATGGTCTTGTAGCGTACGAAGGCCTTGCTGCAGAAGAAGTTGCCGCCGAACTCTCCGTTGTACAGGCCCCAGCTGTTCTTCACTATGTAGTACTCGTTGCCCATCTGGTCTTTGGCTTTGCCGTAGATAAGCATGCCGTGGTCGTCGGTGGTCTCCCAGTTGTCATAGGCCTGCTGGCGTTCTTCCTGGGTGACCCAGCGCTGCGGGGTGGGGTGGTTGGCGGCCTCGTCGGCGATTTCACCGGCTTTCATGCCGCTCCATTTGGCCTGGTCGGAGCCAACACCGGATTTGGGAGCCTCGGTGGCGGGAAGGACGGCGAAGCCTTTACGGCTGTAGCGGAAGCCGGGTTCGCTGACGTCGCTGCCCCAGGCAACGGTGTAGCCGTTGTCGATGGCATAGTCGAAGACCTCCATGAACTCGTCGATGGGGAGGTTGTAACTCTGTCCCCAGCGCCAGTTGTCCTGGATTTCGATGACGAACGGCTCGTAGAAGGGGTGGTGGTTGAAGGAGGTCAGACTGACGTAGTCGTCGGGGTTCAGGCCCAGGCTCTCGCCGAAGCTCTTCGGGGTGTATTTCACGCCTTTATAGGTGAAGCTTTCGGGAATCTCGCCCAGGTAGGTGGCATGGACGGCGGCGATGGCTTTCTGCCACAGGGGCTGTCCGTCGGGACTCATCTGGAGTTTCTTGAGCTTGCCTTTGGCGATGGCTTCGACCATGACGTCGGTGAGGGCGCTGAGTTCGGTGTGGTTGGAGAGGGTGTCACCGTACATCTTGCCGGCGGGCATCACCTCGTCGGGCACCATGCCGTAGTGGCGGAGGCAGTAGATGACGTCGTTGAAGGCACCGCCCTGCGAGAAGGAAACGTCGCCATGGGTACGCACGGCGGCGGCGGCACGGTCGTTGTAGGTCTTCTCGACCACATACATCTCGCTGAGGTCGTATTCGCCCTTGCCCATGCGGAGCAGCTCGGCCTCGAGGAATGCGAGACCGCTATAGCTCCAGCAGGTGCCGGCGTTGTTCTGGTTCTTGACGGAGGTGACGGGAATCACTTTGACGGTGTCAAACTTGTAGCCCTCGTCCTCTTTTTTCTCTTCCTGTGCAAACACAGCGGTGGCGCAAATGGCGATGGCGCCAAGGGTAAGGATTGCTTTTTTCATTTTGATTTATTGTTATTTTATTATTGTTTTACGCATAAAATGCGATGCAAAGATACGAACTTTTTTTGAATTGTCATTAAAAAATATTATTTCATTTTTCACTTTTCTCTTTCCACTTTTTTTCGTATCTTTGCATTTTGAAATAATATTATTTAAAATGCGCAGACTGTTCATATTATTGTTGTTATTGGTGAGCGGCGGCCTGTGGTCGGTGGCTATCGGCCAGCATGTACAGGAAAAGACACGCCTGCTGCTCATCATGGACTGCTCCAACTCCATGTGGGACCACTGGCAGAGCAACAGCAAGATCAAGGTGACGCAGCAGGTGCTGCTGTCGTTCCTCGACAGCATCTCGCGCCAACACGACGTCGACGTGGCGTTGCGCGTCTTCGGACACCTCAACAAAGAACAGTTCGGCACGCGCCTCGAAGTGCCTTTCGGTACGGATAATATCTATCGGTTGCAGAGCAAGATCAAGACCCTCGTGCCGCAAGGGGGGTGCACGGCGGCGGCGGCACTGACCGACGCCCTCAGCGACTTCCCGGCTACGGGCTCCAGCCGCAACCTGATACTCATCATCACCGACGGCATGGACGACTGCGACGCCGAGATATGCGACGTGGCGCGTCAGGTGCAGCTCAGCGGCGTGGTGGTGCAGACCTTCGTGCTCTGCATCGGCGGCAACCTCTCGGCCCACGCCTCGTGCGCCGGCAGCGTCTTCCCCGTGGTCAACGAGGAGGAGTATTCCAAGACGCTCTACGACATCTTCCGACTCAGTGGCCACAAGGCCAAGGTGGTGCTGAACATGGTGGACGCCACCGGCGACCTCTACGAGACCGAGCACCCCGTGGCCTTCTACGACCACCGCACCGGCGTCATACGTCAGAGCACCATCTACAGCGTGGACAGCAAGTTGAAGCCCGACACGCTGCTGCTGGACCCGCTGGTGACCTACGACATGGCCGTCTTCACCCACCCGCCCCTGCGGCGCGAGGCCATGCAGTTCAGCATCGACCGCCCGAACAACGTTGACATCACCGTCAGCGAGGGCACCCTCAAGGTGCAGTACAGCGGCCAACGTCCGCAATGGCAGCAGACAGCCGTTGACGTCGTGGTGCGCCGTGCCGGCAGCGGCGAGCGCGTGGCGGCGCAGGAGGTCGGCGAGACCGGACAGTACCTGGCCGGACGCTACGACGTCGAGGTGCAGACCCTGCCCGTTACCACCCTGCGCGGCGTCGAAGTGCGCGGCGGCGCCGCCACCGAGCTCTCCGTGCCCATGCCTGGCATGCTGGTGCTCAGCAAGCCCAAGGGCATCACCACCGGTGCCATCTTCCGCTTGCGCGACGGCCAGGTGGAGTTCGCCACCGACCTCAACCCCAGCACCGCCGGCGAGCGCTTATTGCTACAGCCCGGCCAATACGAGCTCGTCCTCCATCCCCAGAATGCCACCAAATACGACAAAGTCCAGACCAAACGCTTTGTGATAGAAAGCAGCCAGACAACAAAGATACAGTTCTAATATGAAAAAAGCACTCTTGACAACGATACTCCTCTGTGCGGTGGCGGTGACGGCTACATCACAGGTGAGAATCCCTATAGAAAAGGCTGATAGCACCAAGGTGGATTATTATTGCGAACACTTTTTTGTCGATTTCCTAATACTTCCCAATGGAACCCACATGAATGGAGTGGTTATTGGTGACAATGAATGGGAAGAACAACTCGACGACACCACAGATGCACAATTCAGGCGACTGATGAAAGCTGCTTATTTCGACAAAAGTCCAATAGTGAGAACCGTCGGGGATGGCTATACCGACGGTGAGGTTGTGCGTGTCAAAGTGTATTCCAATGGAAATCTGGTGTATGAAAAAAACATTACTTCTGAGACCGAATATATTTTCACGCCAGAGTTCGAAACCTTGAGTAAATGGATGTATTCGCTGCTCAAACATTATCAACTCCAGCACACTCGGTTCCCACAAGAGATAGTGATGCTTTCCGAAGACTTGGATTTACAGACGGCCGTTAGGGTTACACCAGAGATGTTTGACCAATGGGAACTTGACACGGTACGGCTTAAAGTGCCTATCGAAACTTATCAGCTTATCAGGAAGATGGACACTGATACCATGGAATACAAACCATGTGATAATTGTGGCATAGATGTCCGTGGGAAACTTATCTTAAAATTCTACGACCGTCAGGAAACAATATATTACAATAGTTCTATATTGTACTGTAACGGCAAGTATTATAAGATACAGTCAGACTTCCCTCGGTGGTTGGAACGTGTAAGAAACAGACGAATAAAACAAAACAAACATTAATATTATGACCCACTACGAAAAACAATCAAGCAAAGAGTTGCGCGCCGGCATGGGCGAAGGCCTTGTCGAGGCTGGCCGCAAGAATGAGAATGTTGTCGCCCTGAGCGCCGACGTGAAAGGCAGCGTCAAGATGGACGGCTTCGCCAAAGAATTCCCCGAGCGCTTCATCCAGTGCGGCATCGCCGAGGCCAACATGGTCGGCATCGCCGCCGG
>CACXXO010000011.1 GCA_902771735.1 uncultured Bacteroidota bacterium | reverse complement strand
CAACTGCCTGTCTTCCACTTACCAAGACCCTACCAACTCCTACCGCGGTAGGAGTTGGTAGGGCCTTGGTTGGGGGTTGGTTGGGCTATGGGAGCAAGAGGGGCTCTGTAGGGAGAGAAAAAAACGAAATGGAGAGCTGAAGAAATATTTTTAAGGAGAAATATTTTTAATAAATAATTGAAACAATATATTTATATATGGAAAAATGAGTATATTTGCAGAATGATGCAAAATAGAAAAACTAACTTATTTATTTATAAATCAATCACTAAACTACATCATGCTTGAGAGCAGCATCTATTTATTTTAATAAAAAAAGGCTGAAGATGACCATTTGGAAGGCTATATATACGAAAATGCTGCTGCTGGCTGCGTTGCTGGCGGTAGGATTGACTGCGACAGCCCAGTCGTGGAACATGCAGAATCGCGACACCGTGAGAATTGATGCTTGCCAGTATGCTACGGGCACAATTTACGACAATGGTGGCCGCACAGGTAACTACAGCGATTCGTTTGACGGATGGGTTCTTATCGAAGCCTATGCAGGTGCAACCATTAATCTTTCGGGTTCCTACATCACCGAGCTGGGAGCTGACTTTCTCTACATCTGGGACAATGATTCGCTGATTGCCAACCAATTGAGCGGTTCTGGCTCATTAAATTACAACCACATTTGTCATTCGGGAAGAGTCATCATACGTTTCACCAGTAACGGAGGCGGAACAAGGAGTGGGTTCTCAATACAATACAGTGTATATGGAGGGACCAACTTTGCCAACGGGGTGACCAACCTGACAGCAAATGCGATCAGTGCCACTGGAGCCACTTTGACTTGGACGAGCAGCAGTAATGGGCCGTTCCACATTCTCTGTGACGATCCCGTGGCCGACACCCTGACGACAACCGCAAGAACATACACTTTGACAGGGCTGAACCCTTCAGTGTTGCATCATGTGGAAGTGTATGCGGAGGGCATGCGAGAGAACCGTTGTGCCATAGGTCGCACTCAATTCCGCACGGCTTGCGGAACAGGTTGGCTTCCGCTGATAGAGGATTTCGATGACGTGGCCACCGATTCGATGACTCCATGCTGGACACGCAGCGTCAACTTCGACGATGCCTACACGCTGCCGCGAGTGCTGGCGTTTGACAACGGCAACAAAGCACAGATGCTGAGTTGTGGAAGCAACAACACGGGCAGTCATTTTGGCATGGTCATCACGCCCCAGATAGTGGGTGCCTCGGAAGAATGGCTTGTGGGTTTCAAGATGATGGTGAGCCATTCCAACACTCGAGTCATCATAGGTTTCTGCGACAGCACAAGCGACGAGCAGCAGTCGTATGGATTCACGGCGGTGGAGACGTTGTCGCCGAGCACCAATAACTGGATTGTCATCAACCGGACCTATACCGTGCCCGACGGGAAATGCCGACTGGCATTCCGTATGGAACAAAACATGCAGAATAACATCTCGGGCAAGATGGCCTACATTGACAGCCTCCACATTGAGAGTTGCGGTGTGCGCGATGCCGAAATCAATCACATCGACCAAAATAGTTTCGACGTATACTGGACTTTGGCAGGAAACCCCGAAGTGACAGTGAAGGTGATGCCAGAATGGGGCGGGGGAAACGAGATAGTGTTTGAAAACGCCGTATCGCCACTGACCGTCACCGGATTAACATCTGGAACGAAATATGCGGTGGCATTCTATCCCGTGTGCGATGGGGTGCAGCAAAGCCCCGTGAGGACCTACGCAAGCACGATCTCCTATATTTTCGATTCCATCCTGTGTCTCAATCTGGCCCATTACAATGAATCGACAGGGCTTTATGAGTTGGCCGACCGGTGGACCTCAATTTCGTCGAACTACTTCACCAACACGACATCTTCGGGAGCATTTGCGTTGGGCAGGGATGGTTTTCTGGTTTCGCCCCCACTCATCGATCCGTCAGGAAAAGAATTGAAAATCAGCTACTATTCAAGTCACCCCAACACCGACCGACTGGTGATTGGCACCTTGACCTATATCGACGACATCAACACATTCACCCCTTTGGACACTGTACAGGTGAGAAGCAACTCAGGATTTGCCGATACCCTCATACGGCTGCCCAACGGCATCACAGACCATTACTTAGCCATCAAAGGATTATGCCCCACCACATCGAACATACAAATCCACTCGTTGAGTCTCAACGACGGACACGTGATTGGAGCCCGTTTTGTGAAGATAAAGAGTACTCAGGTCACCTTGCAATGGAATTCACCAACCAACGACACTGTCATCATCGAGTATTTCGCCAACGGAGAGCACACACACCATTTCGACACTGTGATAAACGGCAACCAAGCTGTCATCACAGGATTGATGCGTCTCACCGAGTATCACTTCTATCTATACCGTCCGGGAAATGACCCCTGTCCCACAACCGACGAGATATTCAATACCACCGCACGGCGAGACTATGACCTCCCCTATTGTGAAGACTTCGAATACCACACCGAACTTGACCAATTCGTTGTCGATGAAAACTATGGATGGAATGTTGAGAACAGCCTCTTTTACTGTCCTGCCTTCTCCGTGGAATACACCCATTCAGGAGGACGGAGCCTAAAATTGGCGGCCGCCAGCGGGAATCTCCAAAGCACAATAAAGATGCCCGAGATAGAAAATACCGCAGGCAGTGTCATCAGCTTCTGGGCATACTCCCTGTCCCCGGCATCGGCCGTCGTGGTGGGTTATTTCTTGCCCAACAGCAGTACCTTCCACGCAATCGACAGTTTGCACATTGAAGGCAATACAGGTTGGCACCACTATGCATATACCCTGCCGTCCAATCTTACAGGGCGCATCGCCCTGCGGTATGTGTTGACAGGCTGTGAGGGAATCTACTATGTGTGGATTGACGACCTGGAGTTAGGCTCGGCCAACTATGGCAACTTCACCTTCGCCAACCTCACCGGCACCAATGTCGATGTGGTGTGGCAAGCAGCCGGCACCACCGATTCCATCACCGTAATCCTGATTAGCAATCACGATACCGTGACCGCCAGCGGTGTTCCCGACACCATCCACATCACCGGTTTAATACCGATGCGTTATTACACCTGCTACGTTCTTCCCCACGGTGGATGTATCACGCAGGGTGGCATTTTCTTCACACTCGACTACGCTTCCAGCGACGGCGATTCATACATCTGCCAAACAATGGATGAGCTACTCTCATATGAGCTTCCGCAACAATGGACATTCAGCGACAGCAACCTTGTCTCCTTGGTGGACGACAACAACGGCGGCTATTGGCTACAGATTCTCAGCCCGTCGGCACCAGGAGCCTGGGTCCAAGCCACCCTTCCCATCGTCGACTACCACACGCTTTATCTCGTAGCCCGGGGGCTCGACAACGGAACTCAGATGGCCGTCAACGGAGACACCGTGGTTCTCGACACCACATGGCAAGCCTATGCATTCTCCCCTGCTGACACCTCAATCATCAGCATCAGCGGCGGTGCTGGATGTCTCATCGACAGCGTGAGTTTGAGCCCGTGTCCCAATGTGGAATTCTCTATCGATGGGAACGTCCTCACCTGTACGATGACTGGTAACCAAACCTATGAATATGTTCTCAACCTGAGCGATGGTCACGGAGATGAGCGCGGATTCCACATCACAACTCCCACTTTCACCATCCCCGACCTCCAACCCTCGGTCGACTATCGCATCTGGTGGAATTGTCTCTACATGAATCCCGGCTGCCAGCCTTCTTTCCTCATCCACACCGAGGCCATCCCCTTGCCATATTGCATCAGTTTTGTCGACAACAACAACACGCTGCCCGCAGGCTGGTTTGTCACCCAGCGAGAAGGGCTCGACGATGTCACTTTTGATGGTACCGACCATATGCGGTTCAGCGCCGCCTACAACAAATGGAACTACCTTGTTCTCCCCGTGATGGAACACTCCAACCTGCTTTTGCTTACCATCTTCGGCGCATTTTCGGGGCAAGAACTACAGGTGGGCCATTTGACCAACGGAAGCGATACTGGGTCTTTCGTCATCGACACCATTGTCCCATCCAATGCCATGTCGGTTCACGCATTCTACTCCTTCGGTCTCAACAATATTGGTTCCAAGCGCATCGCCTTGCGTTACAAAGGTTACAGCCTCACCATACAGAGCATTGGCCTTATGCAGGCTCCAAAACTCAATTACCACCTCTACTCCCCCTCACACCTCACCCTCGAACGCACTGCCGACACCAGTTACCGCGTCTCCTACAATCATGGTACCGACAACTGGGTCAACCGAAACATCATCACTTCCACCGCCACTTTCCCCTTCAACAATTACAGCGAAATCTATGTCAAACAATTGGGGAACAATGCCGACTGTATCGAACCGGTTTACTTCCGCCGTCCCTCCACTTTTGAACTTCCTTTCTGCGACGACATCTACTACGACGATCTCTCCTATACCTATCGTCAGCATCCCATGAATTCTTCCCTCATCCATTTCGACTATATAGACAACCGTGACTGCTATTGTATGAGTCCTTCCCCCAAACCCGTCATCTTTATCTTCCCCTACCTCAACAATAGCTCCGTCTACAACTGTCGCATCACTTTCGAGTGCAAAGCCTCTCTTTCCAACAGCGCCATTGAGATTGGCGTGATGACCGACCTGCTCGATTCTTCCTCCTTCGTCCCTGTCGACACCCTGACCTGCTCCAACACCTCTTGGCACCGCGTCTATATCGACCTCAGCAGCTACTCAGGCAGCGGCCGCTGGATAGCCTTCAAGGCTCAGAGCAATATGTCAAATGGTAACTTCTACTTCGACAACCTCCGTATCGACGCCTGCCACGTCCCAGCCACCATCAACCTGCGTCGCGAAAATTACACTGAGATTGTCTTCGAAGGAAACAACGATCCCGATGCCAATGGCCCCTTCTGGGTAGAATATGGTCAAGACTGGTTCTCCCCGGGGCAGGGGACCTTGGTGCGCTTCGACTCGCTCCCCGCTCGGCTCAACCTCTCCCCTTCCACCACCTACGGTTTCTATATCTATTGCAGCAACAACCGTCGCGGTTGTTCCAACTACCACGTTATCACCACCCTCGACCTGCCCCTCTCCGTCCCTTCCTGCACGGGATTCGACTCCTACGCCGTGGGGTACACACCTCAAGGCTGGAGCGCCCTCAACGGCCCCATCGCTGTCACCAACACCACCTCCCACCGTGGGTCCCGCTCCCTCTCTGTCTGCGGCACCGTAGCCACCCCCGAGATCGAAACCGACTCCCTCAGTCATATCGCCGCCGGCCTCTGGGTGAAAACCACTCAGCCTGGAGCCTACCTCATCGTCGGCACCATAACTTCTCCCAACAATCCATCCTCTTTCCACCCCATCAAAACCATCGTTCCCAAGGAAACCAACTCATGGGAGTATCACATGATCAGCTTCACCGACGCTCCTCCCAATGCACGACGCATCGCCCTTCGCAACGCCTCTGGGACCAACAACAATCTCTTTGTCGACGACTTCCTTATCACACAGTGTGCAGCCTTCGACCTCCGCATCCTCAACTTCGACAACTCATCCATCCTACTTGGTTGGCAACAACTCGGCACCCCCGACGCCACCATCGACGTCCACGACAATACAGCCCATTCTGTCACATCCTATGACATCTCTTCCCTGCCCGGCAACCAACTCCTCATTCCCATCTATCCACAACACGACCTCCAGATTGTCACCACCTCCTCTTGTCCCACCGAAGCAATGCCCTGTGCTTCCACCTACACCGACACCATCAATGTCGTCGTCCCTGCCGAAGGCCTTGGCTGCGTCGACCCCTCCGATCTCCGCTCCTCCCAAGCAGTCTTCTTCAGTGGTTCCTACAGCAATCCCTACGCCAACCGTGGTGCCATAGACTTCGGCAATCTTCGTCCCGAAAGCCGTCACACCATCAACACCGACACCTCGGCTCGCGACCCCCGCACCGGCAACCAACTCCGTCTTATTCCCCAAGGCTACTCCTCTTCCGTCCGCCTCGGTAACTGGAACACCAACGCCTCTCTCCCTGAGGCCGAAGGTGTCATCTACTCTCTCCGTGTCGACACTGTTGACTTCTCCCTCCTCCTCATGCAGTATGCCGCCGTCCTCCAAGATCCCATGCATGCCCCTGAGGACCAACCCCGCTTCCGTCTCGAACTTCTCGACTCCAATTTCAACCTCATCGACCCTGCTTGCGCCGCCGCCGACTTCATCGCCAACCGAAACCTCGGTTGGAACTCCGCACCCAACAACGTCCTATGGAAAGACTGGACCACCGTCGGCGTCGACCTCTCCAACTACCACGGCCAACAACTCTATCTCCGTCTCACCACCTACGACTGCAACGAAGGCTCTCACTACGGCTACGCCTACTTCACCCTCGAATGCCTCCTCAAAAATATCCGCACACAAACCTGCGGCAATGTCGACTCCAACATCTTCTCCGCTCCAGCAGGCTTCAACTACCGCTGGTACACCACCTCCGACACCTCCACCCTCTCCACCTCACGCTCCCTCGTCGTTCCTTCCTCACAATCCACCGTCTACCTCTGTGACCTTTCCTTCATCAACAATCCTTCCTGCTCATTTACCCTCTCCGCTTTCGGCGGCTCTCGCTATCCCCTTGCTCGCGTCGACACCATCGTTTCCTACTCCAACTGCCGCATCAACGTCCAGTTCCTCAACCGTTCCACCGTCTCCTCCGACGGTATCAACCCTGTCTCCACCAACGAAATGGCCGAAACAGCTTGGTGGGACTTCGGCAACGGTCTCTCTTCCGACTCTTACAACGGCTACACCTCCTACTCTCAGCCCGGTACCTATACCGTCACCCTCGTCGCCGGCATCAGTGGCGGCCTTTGTACCGACACCCTTGTCTTCCCCATCACTGTCGACTTCCCCTCCCATCCCCTTATCACCGGCCCCGATCTCATCTGCCTCGGTGACCTCGACACCCTCCGGCTCCTCAACGCTTCCTCCACCGACACCCTCTGGCAGCAGACCTCCTCCTACCAGTTCCTGCCTCTCTCGGCCGACAACTGCGTCCCCGGGGACAGCCTCTACACTGTCACCGCCACCGACCCCTACGGCTGCACCCACATGGTCTCCCATCTCCTCCACGTCCTTCCCTCCTACACCCATCTCGACACCGTCCACCTCTGCTCCCCGCAACTCCCCTTCCAATATGCCGACACCCTCTTCCTCCCCGGCACCGCAGTCGCCGACTATCACCATGTCGGTCTCACCTCCGCCGGATGCGACAGCAGTTTCCACCTCCATCTCCAAGTCAGCCCTCTCCTCGCCACCACTGTCCTCGACACCCTCCTCGCCTCTATCTGCGACAATGAGTCCTACTCCTTCTTCAACCATCCCTACAACGAGGCCGGTCATTACATGGTCAACCACATCGACCCGCAGGGACGCTGCGACAGCCTCCACAGTCTCTTCCTCGAGGTGCGCCCCACGTCGGCCGTCGACACCTTCGCCTCCGCCTGCGACCGCTTCAACTGGTACGGCACACTCTACTTCAGCGACACCCTCGTCCACAAACTCGACACCAACATCTACCTCTGCGACTCCACCACCTCTCTCCACCTCTCCGTCTACCCCACCTATGACCTATCGGACCACATCGTTGTCTGCCCCAACCAGTCCTATATCTATGAAGGCGTCGACTACGGCGGTCCCATAGCATTCGACTCCCCCCACCTCTCGGTCCATGGATGCGACTCCCTCGTCCATGTCCAACTCTACCCCTCCAATCCTCTCTTCCCCGCACCGCCCATCGTCAGCCTCGACAGCATCCACTGGTATCCCGTCGACACCCTCTTCCTCGCCTGCCAACCCCAGCAGCTCTACCTCCTCGACACCTCCATCTCCATCTCCCGGACATGGACTCTCTCCCCATACTCGACCCTCGGTTCTCAGCCCACAACCCTCTCCGACACCTCCCGCCTCTTCCGTCCACTCCTCGACACCTCCAGTCTCTTCTCCCTCTCCCTCGTCAGCGTCAGCGACGAAGGCTGCGTCGACACCCTGCTCCGCGACTCCCTCATCCTCCTCCGCCCCTCCCCCTCAGCCTCCTTCCTATTCTCCCCCGACCACCTCTCCATCCACGACCCGCACATCCAGTTCTTCAACACCTCCGCCCCCGACACCTGCACCTACCTCTGGCTCTTCCCCCTCGACCCCTCCGCCTCCTCCTTCGACTCTTCCCTCACCATCGATCCCTATTACTCCTGGGAAATCAACACCGACACTGGTTGCTACCCAGTCTCCCTCATTGCCTACCTGACCCATACAGTCACCCTCACTCCCATCCGCTCCGACACTCTCGTCTGCACCGACACTGCCACCATCCCTGTCCGCATCGTCAACACCTACCTCCAGTTCCCCAACCTCGTCACCCCCAACGGCGACGGCATCAACGACACCTGGCGTGTTGTCAACCTCCTCGAGATGGGCGAATACTCCATGAACGAGCTCTGGATCTACGACCGCTTCGGTGCTCCAGTCTATCATGTGAAAAACATCTCGAAGGAGAGCGACTTCTGGAACCCTCTCGACACCCATTCCCCCGACGGCACCTACTACTTCCGGTTCATGGCGAAGAACAACTTCGGCGTGGTGAAGCGCAACGGAGTCATCGAGGTGGTGAGATAGAAACAAGAAAAGAGAATTAAGAATTAAGAGATGAAAAGCACAAACAAATACAGATACACAATAACAAAAGGATTACTATTAACCTTGAGCATAATGGCACTATCCAGCAAAGCGTACTCGCAACAAGACATACAATATTTGCAGGAGAGCGACACATTGTATATCAATGTATGCACAGAAGGGGTAACGGAGGGGCGGATCAGGGCCTACGCGAGTTTTCCGTATCGGAGTTATGGGGGCTGGGTAGTGATAGAGGGGGAGGCCGGGGAGGAGCTGACGCTCGACGGCAGTTACGGGATATGGGACGGGGAGCTGAGGATCTGGGACGGGCGACCGGGGTCGGGTGGCGTGCTGCTGGCGGACTACAGCTGGGTGGGCAGCAACACGCTGGAGCTCACGGCGAATAGTGGTGTGTTTGTGATCTGGTTCCACACGGACACGGGCGACGACGAGCAGATGGATTTCGTATGGAGGAGTCTGCACCCGGAGTTGTGCTGCGACGAACGTCCCAGCGACCTGACGGTGACCACGGCTGCTGAGGCGGACGGCAGCTGCACGGCGACTCTCAACTGGCAGACATCGGCACCCGCCGGCACGGGTTACCGTATCTCGTTGAACGGGGTTCCGGTGGACACGACTATGGCGACGACGGCTACCCTCCACGGGCTTGCGCCGAGCATGCAGGAGGAGGCGGAGGTGGCCATCGTAGGTAGCGAGGGTTGTGGATTTGCGAGGACGAGGACGATGTTCCGCACGCCCTGCACGGGGTGGACGTGGACGCCCTTCCGGGAGACTTTCGACGACGTGGAGAGGGACAGCGTGCCTGGGTGCTGGCTGAGGGCGATGAACTTCGACGACGAGGAGAGCCGGCCGCGGGTGGTGGACGACTATTATTACAGCCGCCAGAGATCGCTGCTGGTGGGGTGTGGAGGGAATGACTTAGGGGGACATTTCTCCATAGTGACGACGCCGAGGATGAGGGACGGGGGCAGTTGGAGCGTCAGCCTGCGGCTGAGGGCGTCGCACGAGAGGACGCGGGTGGTGGTCGGGACGGCCGACACGGCAGTGGCGTCGCTGGCGCTTTGCGGTTTTACGCCACTTGACACGATTGTGATCAATACGAACACGGAATGGGTGGAGAGGACGTTGCGATTTGACAGCATAGCGGCGGGGAAGAGAGTTGCCCTGATGATGCAGCAGGGAATGCAGGAGGGGACGGGCAGACGCATCTATGTCGACGACTTCCGCGTAGAGGAATGCGGGGTGGAGGGTCTCGAGGCCTACCGACTGATGGCCGACAGCGTCACCCTTGCGTGGAATACGATAGGGAACCCGAGATGCGACCTGACGATCGAACAGGCAAATGGGTCGACACCTGTGCGGACGTTGACGGATGTCACCTCCCCCTTGGAGGTGGGAGGCCTGCAGCCGGAGAGGCGCTACCGATTCACGATCTATCCCACTTGTGGAGGAGCGAACGGATTGCCGGTATCCCTCACGGTCCGGACGATGGAGGCACTGGGTGCGAACGACAACCTCTGCGAGACGATGCAGGGGGGGCTCCCGTACGGATGGAGCACGATAAAAAGCTCATACAGCGACAATGCGGGGAACGGGGCGGGCGACATCCACGCGGAGAACTACCTGGTGTCGCCCAATGTCGCGATTGCGGGCCGCACTGTGAGCTTTGACCGGAACACCTCGTACGGCGGGATGACCCTGGTTGTAGGCACGATGCGATATCCCGACGACACGTCGACGTTCGAGCCGGTTGCATCCTATTATTACAACGACGAGGGCTTCTGGCACAGCGAGACGGTTAGGATACCCGACAACAGGACGGACCACTATGTGGCCTTCAAGGCTGAGGGGGGACCGGACTACTATTGCCTGCATGTCCGCAATGTGAGGATTGGGGACTATCCGTTGGTGAACACCCATGCAGCCCATGTGAGGGGCACGAAGGTAGAACTGCGGTGGGACCCCATCACGGATGGCGGGTGCGACACGGTGATTGTGGAATACGGACCGAGGAACTTTGCCACAGGCAGCGGATTGCGCGACACGGCCATAGGGAGCAGCAGGATGACGATAAGGGGCCTGCAGCCAGGGACAGAATATGACTTTATAGCCTGGCGACCCTGTGGTGGAGACCCATGCGACTTCAGGACGCAGGTCTTCACGGCCCTGGAGGATTATCCATTGCCTTACTGCGAGGATTTCGCAGGGATGGACTATGTGTGGGACAATTGGTCGGGGGACTGGCGCAGACCGCAAACGCTGTACAACACGCCCCAAATAACAGACCACCCATGGTATTACGGAGCCGAGAGAACACTTGAGCTGGGCTCGTACGGATTCCGCGACTATTATTATTCGACTGCCTTGATGCCTGATGTTGAAAGAGACAGTGGCAGTGTGTTGAGTTTTTACGCCGCTGCATCGACGCCGGTGTCCTATTTAGTGATTGGCACGTGGAACGAATATGCCGACAACATATTCAAGGCATTCGACACGATAACCATCGGTGACAACCGGCAACACTATGTCTATCCCATCCCGGACAGTGTGGCGGATGCAGAAGGGCGCATAGCGCTGCGCTGGTGGCACCCGATTGCGTACTCCTACCATCGAGTGTATATTGACGAAATACAGATGAGCCACCTTTCATACGACAGCCTCACACCCTCGTATGTCGGATTTGACACAGCAGCGTTTGAGAGCACCGACAGTGTGCAACTCACGCTCATCGGCGGAGGCGACACGCTGGAGCTGATGTATCCCGATCTGAGAGTCGGCAATTTAGACACGGGCACCCTCTACTTGATGTATGTCCGCCCGCTGACGGACACGAACAGCTGCGTATCTTATGCGGGCTATTTCATCACTGCGGCATACGGAGGCCAAACGGGGTGCTACACCTTCGACGAGTTGCAGGGGAACGAGCTTCCGGGAGGATGGTTCTTCGATGATGGAGCAGGGATTGACAACGGGGTGCTGAGATTCAAGGGACATGCCGTGTTGCCGCCAGTGGGTGACATGAGTGGATACCGACTCACATTGAAGAAAACGGGCACAAGCCCGCTGCTGACAGGCTACACAACAGACAGTGTTACCTATACCATTACAGACACTGTAGCCGGAAGCGAAGCGACATTCTATCTGCCCCCCATGCCGACGGACGCCCAATTGGCACTTTTCAGTTGGGATACGGCAGAGGTGGACATGATAGGTATCAGCGGCTGTCGGATTGTGCGCTTCAACGAGGAGGGAGGGAAGGTATTTTGCGAGGTGGTAGGTGGAGGAGCCAATTACCTACTCACGGTGACGGATACAGGGGACGGCAAGGAACAGACCTTCTATATCACCGAAACGCCATTCGTCATCAGCAGCCTGCAGCTTGACCACACGTACCGATTCAGCTACCAGTGTATCGGCGACTACACCGACTGCACTCCTGACACCATCATCACGATAAACGACAGCCTCACGTTGCCTTACTGCGTCAACTTTGAGATTGGAGCCAATGGTATGGGGATACCGGCCAACTGGACATTCTTTTACGATCCCGATATTGTTCCGAGCCTTGAGTTGGGGTGGGGAGAGACGCCCCTTAGGATTGGAGAATGGTGGCGAGAGAACCAGAAAGTGGTATTACCACAAATCGACCACGACGGACCCATGTCGGTAAAGATGAGATTCCATTCGTGGTACAACAACTCGATCCAGATTGGCACCGTCGATGCCGCAGGCGACACATCGACATTCATCCCGATAGACACCAACCGCATCTCGGGGTGGGAAGAAATGACCATACAAATCAACGCCCTTGGGAGTCGCCGCATAGCCTTCCGTGCCAACAACCTTGTGCTCCTAGACTACATATCCATTTCCGAGATTCCCAAGGTGAAAATCGGCCTTATCGATTGGCACACCCTACGGCTGACCGCCGAAACCGAGGATTCCATTGTAGACTATTATGCACGCTACCGCCGCGACGACGGTCGAGACAGTGTATTGCACGTCACCACCAATCCCTACTACTTTGTTGAGGATAGTTTCAGCGACATCTATCTCACGGTGGCACAGGACTCGAATGGCTATATCTGTGGCCGAGAAAACGAGAGATGGCAACTGAGTGCCCTGATGGATCTACCCTTATGCTCGAAGGATGAATATTGGGATTGGCAGTACCGCGGCTACGGAGACACGTGGGACGATTATTATCGGAACCGTCGACCTCACAACATGCGTATCAACAACGACCCCAACAACTATGCCTACCGACTGCTGCCAGATTTTGATGTCGACTCCATCCAACAACTAACCATGCGTTTCGAATATAACTCCGACCGCATCGGAGAGATGATAGAAGTGGGAGTAATGGAGGATGCTTTTGATACTGGGTCCTTCACCGTTATAGACACATTCCTCTACAGTGGCGACCACAATCGATGGCAGAATTACACGGTCGACTTCTCCAACTATCCCGGCAAAGGACGCTGGATAGCATTCCGCCACCGAAGCGGCCAATGCACTGACTGCTATGGGCAGCTGGCCGTCGGCAACTATTACGTCACCCCATGTCCTGCAGCCACCGCCTCGGCCTCCCTTGTCCGCTGGAACAAAGTAGAGATCAATGCCTCTGCCCCTGGTTTTTATGTGGCAATTAAAAATATAGACAACCCCTGGGACAGTACATTCATGAGGATAGACCACGTGCCCACTACCATTACCCTTTGGGGAGAGACAACCTACGATTTCTATTTCCGTTGTGACAGCACGGAAACGACATGCACTCCCCAAAGGCTTCGCACAGGCATCGCGCCATTGGATATCCCACTTTGTATCGACTTCGACACCACACCAACAGTAGCGCTGAAAGGCTGGACTTTGTCAGACACAAACGCCAACGTCAGCAACGGTGTTTTGAATCTTACGGGCATTGCCGCCACTCCCGACATCAACATAGACTCGTTGCAAAAGGTCGGCATCAGCCTTTGGTACAAACCCGGCAAAGTCTCCGACCGCCTACGCGTAGGTACTATGATTAACCCTAACGACCCGCAAACATTCTGGAGTGCTGCCATCCTGGCCTCGCAAGATACAAGCACCTGGCAGCGCTACCTGGTTGATTTCTCTTCTGCACCTTCCAATGCCCATTACATAGCTTTCAAAGGCGATGGAAAAATCGACAACATCCGGATAGACACCTCTGTGGCACATGGCCTTACTGTGATGCAGGTGGAGCATGATGCCATCACCCTTGGATGGAGCAGCGTAGGAAATCCCGCAACAACACTCACCGTCAAACAAGGCGACACCGTGCTACACATTTACTACAACCCAACTTCACCCTTGACGATAGACGGGCTGAATCCCTTGGACCCCTATACATTCCTCTTCGCCAGCCGTATCAACGATACTGGCATCTGCGCAATGCACTATGCCGACAGCATCAAACTAATCACCCCCAACCCAGGCACCGGATGCATCAATACCACCGACCTACATTCCCCGTCGGCGCTCTTCACTACCGGTACCTACCACAATCCCTACGCTGTTTCCGGAGTGGTCGACTACGGCTATTCGCACCCCGACAGCCGACACTCCATCTGCTACGATACCTCGGCACGCGATCCAAACACAACGGGTCTGCTGTCTATGGTGCCGGAAGGGGCCACCTCAAGTGTCCGCCTCGGGAACCCCGGCACCGACATGGAGGCACCCCAAGCCGAAGCCATCACCTACAGTCTGTTGGTAGATACAGCATCGTTCGAACTCATCCTGCTGCGCTATGCCGCCGTGCTGCAAGACCCCATGCACGACCCAAGCGACCAGCCGCGGTTCCGTGTTGAAGTACTCGACTCAACCTTCAGCCCAATCAACCCCGAATGCACCTCAGCAGATTTCATCGCCAATGCATCGTTAGGGTGGAATTCGGCACCCAACAACGTACTTTGGAAAGACTGGACCAGCGTGGGTATCGACCTCACAGCGTATGCCAACCAACAGGTATATGTACGCCTAACCACCTTCGACTGTAATGAAGGCTCCCATTTTGGCTATGCCTACTTCACATTGGAATGCATGCGCAAAACGCTGGAGACAAAAGCCTGCGGCGATATCGACAGCAACACATTCACAGCGCCTCCAGGATTCAACTACCGATGGTACAGCAACCAGAGTTCCTCCACCATATCCACGGCACAGAGTGTCACCTTCCCAACGGCTGATATCACATACTATTGCGACCTGACCAAGATCGACAACGAAAGCTGCCTTTACACTATCAGCGCCTACGGCGGCACCCGCTACCCGATGGCATCGTTCGACACAACAGTAACCATGGCGAACTGCGGCTTCGACGTCGTTTTCTCCAACACCAGCACCGTCAGCGCCGACGGCATAACCCCAATTGCTGGCGAGACATGTGAGAGTGCCATCTGGGATTTCGGCAATGGCGAAACGAGCACCCATTACCACGGGCAAAGCCATTATGACAGCGCTGGTACATACACAGTGACGTTGATTAGCAAAATTGCCGGCGGCACCTGTACCGACACTATGGTTTTTTCTCTCACATTGGCTTTCCCACCACATACACCACGCATAGAAGGACCTTCAACACTATGCATAGGCGATAATGACACCCTGAGACTTTATGACGCCCACCCCGACAGTAGTAGCTCATGGACGGCCAACGGCGACATCTGGTTATTGCCCCTATCGCCCTCATCCTATACCATGGGCAGCAACACATATACCCTGCAAACGACCGACGACTATGGCTGCCTCTTCGACCTTAGCCACTCTGTAACCGTCAACCCTGTATACCGTCACGAGGACACGGTCCATATATGCTCTCCCCTGCTACCCTATAGCTATTCCGACACGGTCTTCCTGCCGGGCACGACGAGCGCGGAATATCACAACAACATACTCTCCGCTGCTGGATGCGACAGCAGCTACCACCTATGGCTCACCGTGAGCGATGCATCTGCAACCACATTCTTCGACACCGCCAATGTTTCCATCTGCGACAACCAAAGCTACACATTCTTCGGCGGCACCTACACCGATGCCGGAACACATATCAACGTGCATGTCGACAATGACGGCATCTGCGATTCCATCCACACGCTTATCCTTGATGTGAGGCCCACGTCGGCAGCCGACACAATGGCCAGTGAGTGCGACAACTTCATATGGTACGGAGTCAACTATAGTATCGACACTGTCGTCACCAGAACCACCCTCAATTATGTGAATTGCGACAGCACGACCTCACTCCATCTCCACATACGCCACTCTGCCGACACAGTCATCCATCACTACGTGGTTGAGAACAGCCTGCCCTACATCTGGAATGGCATCAGTTTCAACGCTGACACCATGGGTTATATCCTCACCATTACAAACTCGCAAGACTGCGACAGCAACATAACCTTCAACTTGACAGTCTACCACAACCAAGACACCACGATTAATCGTACCGTATGCGAAGGGCAGTTGCCTTTACTGTGGAACAATGTCGCATTCTATCCTAACGAAATCGATTCAGCCACAAACGCAATCACCCACCAAATAACAATACCCACCGCTCATGGAGCCGACTCCCTTATCACAATGGTTCTGCACATACGATTCAATTCCAATGCCACCATCGCTGATACCCTCCTACAGAACAGTCTCCCCTCATACACACCGCCATTAGGACTTTCCGCAAGCTATACTCAGAACGAGACTGACGGAGCGTTGGTGACGTTGTTCGACACGGTGGCCATCATCCCCAACGCCGTCGGCTGCGATAGCGTGGTCCACTATTCACTACACATCTGGCGCAACTATGCAGTGACCGATTCGGTAAACAGGTGCGATAACGAGCTGCCTTATGTGTGGCAGGGACTCACGATGAGCACCGACACGGTGGCAACAACGACACTCTCGACGGTACACGCAACAGATTCGGTGGTGACACTGGTGTTCACGGTGATGCCCACCTACGAGGTGTCGGATACCATCTGGGTGTGCCCACACATGCCTTTCGCCTACGAGGGCGTCGACTATGGCGGACCTATTGACTTCGACAGTCCACATCTGTCCGTCATGGGCTGCGACAGTCTGGTACATGTGTCGCTTCAGGCACGCGACTCATCCTTCCGTCTTTCTCCCGAGGTGAGCCTCGACGATGGCGATTGGGTACACTACGACACGACATTCCTTGCCTGCGTGGCGCCTACACTGAGTTTCCGCGACACTTCAACGTCAGTCTCGCGCGAGTGGACATTCTGGCAAGAGGGCTACGACACATTGGCACTATCGGACACCAACACTCTCTTCTCGACCACCGTCGACTCGCTCGGCATCTTCTCCTTCCAACTCATCGCCATCAGTCCCGAAGGATGCCACGATACCATCGGCCGCGACTCCCTCCTCTGGGTCTTCTCCCGTCCTCAGGCCTCCTTCCTTTTCTCGCCCGACCACCTCTCCATCCACAACCCCGAGGCTCAATTCTATAACCAAAGCTTCTTCCCGAGCGACACCCTCTCTCCCTTCCCGACCCTGGCGGCACCACCAACCTACCTGTGGCTTTTCCCCAAGGACCCCGGAGCCAACAGCTACGACTCCGCCTTCGCCGTCGACCCCTACTACGTTTGGGAGGTCAACACTGACACCGGCGAGTATCCCGTGCAACTCATCGCCTACCTCACCCACACCATCACCCTCTCCCCCATCCGCTCCGACACCCTCGTCTGCACCGACACTGCCACCATCCCTGTCCGCATCGTCAACACCTATCTCCAGTTCCCCAACACGGTAACACCCAACGGAGACGGCATCAACGACATCTGGCGCGTTGTCAACCTCCTCGAGATGGGCGAATACTCCATGAACGAGCTCTGGATCTACGACCGCTTCGGCGCTCCTGTCTATCATGTGAAAAACATCTCGAAGGAGAGCGACTTCTGGGACCCTCTCGACACCCGCTCCCCCGACGGCACCTACTACTTCCGGTTCATGGCGAAGAACAACTTCGGCCTCGTCAAGCGCAACGGCGTCATCGAGGTGGTGAGATGACCTTCCCTTCCCCTGCTCATCTCTTACCCAAGCAAGGGAAGAGTAAGGGAAGAGTAAGAGAGGAGTAAGAGAGGAGTAAGAGAGGATACTAAGAATCAGCGAGTTGCAATTTTACAAAATAAGTAATTGCCACAAATCCAAGGATTTGTGGCAATTTTTATGCTTGCAACTTGTTGATTTCCAATTTTGGCTATCGGACGATAATCTCGTCGGTAAAAAGGTAGCTCGGCTGACCCGGAGCAGGATGCCACGAGGGCAACGGACCGGGGTTGGGAACCACCACGCGGAGGTAGCGCGTGGAGCACACATTACCCATGATGATAGACGAGGTTATAGGCTGCACACGATCCCACCAATCACCATACCTCACCACATAGCGCTTCAGCCGCATGCCCGTCTCGCGAGGGTCCATGGCGAAGGTCTCCTTGCCGCCGAGGTGCCACTGCTTTCCGTCGGCGGAGACATAGACGCGGATTTCCGCCGGTGCCAGTATCCAGTCGAAGGTGTTCTGCATGAAGCGCATGGAGACCTCTTGGAAGTTGATTTCACGACCGAAGTCGATCACCACGTCGATGCTGTCGCCCCAGTAGCCTTGCCAGCGACCGTCGGCGTAGGTGGTGTTGCTGCCGAGCTGTCCGTCGATGAGGGCCTCGGGACCGCCGCCACTGTAGATGGATTTATAGGTGCTATATTGAGTGTTGATAGTAATCTTGGCGCCCATGCCGAGATGGCTCAGCAGGTACTGCTCGCTAACGACTCCTTCGCCATATTCATTATAGGATATAGCCTTGATGGTGGCGGAGCGCTCGAGCGGGAAGGGCCCTTCGTAGCGGGTCGATGTGCTGTCGGGCTCGCTGCCGTCAAGGGTGTAGTAGATGGGGCGGTCGTTGTAGAGTGTGCGGAGGGTCACTTTTGGATGCAACGCTGCCACATCACAACCGACAGTCATAAAGACATGGCGGTCGAGTTCCATCACCTCGCGCGCGAGCGCGTCGTATCTATTCATTACAATGTAGCGCTCATAGTCTCCGTTCTCTTGGTCCCAGAGGCGGAGGTATTCGCGTTTGAGGTCGAAGAGAGACATCATGTATTGGTCACGCATCATCTTCAAGCCAAAAAGCATGTCAGGATCGTTCCCTTGCAAGTAATGGTAAACAAGCCTGCGCAAGTTTGCCTTAGACGCCATCTGACAGATGCGCATCAAGGCATAATGGGCATGCGGATTGGCAGCAGAATCAGTCAACATAACCAATTCCCTAAATTTACCTGACACCTTCTCGCAACGGTCAATCATAGCATCGGAGGTGTTGTCGGGGTTGAAATTAAGGAGGGGCTCGAGGAGGGCAGCGGAGGTATACCAGTCAGCAACGTCAGGGTCATACATAAGGGCACCGACGGCGTAGAGGTCGGCAGTTTTGCTGGCAACAGAATCGCCAACCACTCTGCTGCCATAGAACAGCCGCTCGAAGTTCTCGTTGAACTGCTCCTCGCGTTGGCGCAGTTCCTCGGGGTCGTTGGTCTTCAGCGGATTCCAGGCCATCTCGGCAGCCCAATACTGGGCGTGCCAGCTGTTGTCGAAGAGTGCTTCGCCGTTGTCGTCCCAGCAGGTGAGCATGGCGCCCTCGGCACCGTCACGGTGACCGTCGCGGAAGAGGTTGGCGATGTTCTTGATGTAACGCTGTGGCGTGGAGGTCATGGTGGCGCTGTGGCCCGTCGAGGCCGCCACCCAGAAGGGGTTGCCCTGCTCCTTGAAGGGACGTATCAGGTGCGTGAAGCTGTCGATAGGCTCATAGGCCCACATGATGTAGGTCATATCTTTGGGCAGCTGGCGCATCATCGCGGGGTTCTTGGCCACGATGTCGCCCCACATGGCCACACGGGTACTGCCTGCTTGCTGAACAAGTTCGTAGCAACGATTGATGAAGTCCACATACACCTGGTCGGCACCCAAGCTGTCCACCAGTTTCTTGGCGCGACCTGTGCCCAGTTGTTCGGTCTCGTCGCAGTTGATGATGAAAAAGGGCGAGGTAGGGATGCGGTCGTAGGCGGCTTTGATACGCTTGCGCAAGAAGTCGTAGGTGGCCTCTGTCGATGGGTCGAAGTTGGCCTTGCTGTCCATCATGTTCTGATAGAACGGTATGCGCAGCGTCTTCTCGGCATGGGCGAAAAGCTGCAGGTTGATGACCTCGTCGGGGTGCGGCTTGCAGTCGGCAAGGTAGGCGGGCGCCAAGTCGGGGAACTCCGGCTGGTAGAGGGTGTGCTCGGTGTAGTAGTTGCAGAAGTTGTACTTCAGCGCATGGAGCGTCTCCCATTGCTTCTGGCGGTAGGCGGCATGTGGCACAGGGCCACGGCTCTGGTCGTCCATCCATCCGCGGTAGGCATAGGCGGGCCAGTCGGTGATGGTGCAGCAAGGCACAGAGTTGTGCAGTTGCTTCAGCTGTGCTATTGTCAAATAGGCATACTCAAGCCCTTTGGACCCCTCGTAATTGATAGTTATCTTGCGTGGCTCGATTATGAGGCGGTAGGCCTGACTCCAGTTCCTGTCAAAATGTGGCGAGTCTGTACCTCGTCCCCATTTTACGCGCACTTCCTTTATCTTGGCTTTATCGAGGTCGCAGCTCTTGCCGCCCTGCGATACCTCCACCCTCTGTGGCGTGGGTATCAGGCCGAGGTTGATTTGTTTCTCCTGTGCCGCGGCGGTCAGTGTGACAGCCAGCAGCATGATTATCACCATCCGTTTCATACTAAAAAACAATTCATTCACTATAGTTATGGTCCACCAAAATAGTTACCTGCATGTCGGGCACCAAAGGTTGAATTTCGTCGGCCAGCTGGCAGACCAGGGCATTCTCGTCCACCTTGTCCTGAGGCACGATGTCCACCGAGACCATGCGGTCCTTCTCCGAATAGTAGAAGGCATGGGCCTGTACCACCTCCTTGTGCGCCATGACGGTTTTCATCACAGCCGCCTGCAAGTTCGCCTGGCGGTTCTCGCCCGTGGCCACGCTGTAGAAGCCCACGGTCATGATGATGCCGTGCTTCTCGAACATCTCGGTGGCGATCTTGCGACCCAGGCCGTGGATGTCGTAGGCCGTCAACGTGTCGGGGACGCTGACGTGCAGAGAACCGATGAGGACATCGGGTCCATAGTTGTGCAGTATCATGTCGTAGACCCCTTGCACCTCATCGAAGGCCATCACCTCCTGCTTGATCTGGGAGGTAAGTTCCTTGGAGATGCTGGTGCCCAGCAACTGGTTGATGGGCGATGCCAGCATCTCAATGCCAGCCTTGATGATGACCACTGAAATGAGAGCTCCCAGGATGCCGTCGAGCGACACATTCCACAGAAGCATGATGCCTGCCGAGAGGAGCGTCGCCGCGGTGATGAGGGAGTCGAAGAGGGCGTCGCTGCCCGAGGCAATCAGGGCGTCGCTCTTCAACTGTTCGCCCTTGTGTTTCACATAGCGGCCCAGCAGCAGCTTCACCACAATGGCCACAATGATGACTACCAGTGTCGCCGTGGTGTAGGAGGGCTCTGTGGGGTTGAAGATTTTCTTCACCGACTCAATGAGCGAGGTGATTCCCGCAGAAAGTACAATGACGGCAATGATGATGGCGCTGAAATATTCTATGCGTCCATGTCCAAAGGGATGCTTGCGGTCGGCAGGTCGCTGCGACAACTTCGTGCCTACGATAGTGATGATGCTCGACAAGGCGTCACTCAGGTTGTTCACCGCATCCATCACTATGGCTACACTGCTGGCCAGCACGCCTACAACTGCCTTGAATGCAGCCAGCAGTACATTGGTCACAATGCCGACCCAACTTGTTCTGATGATTTGCGAACTCCGATCCATTTCCATTGTTCTTTTCAAAAAAACATCAATCCTTCAGACACCCCAGGTAGCGGTGTATCGTCTCCTCGATGCCGAGGTAGAGGGCATCGCTGATAAGGGCGTGGCCTATAGAGACTTCGTCACACCAAGGAATCTGCTGGTGGAACCACGCCAGATTCTCCAACGAGAGATCATGGCCGGCGTTCAGTCCTAATCCGCAGCTGCGGGCCACTTGGGCGGCTTTCACAAAGGGCTTTATGGCGTTCTCTCGCCCCGCAGCATATTGGCTGGCGTAGCTCTCGGTGTAAAGCTCCACACGGTCGGTACCCGTCCTCGCCGCCATCTCTATCATCTGGGGATTGGCGTCGATGAAGATGCTGACTCTTATACCACAGGCTTTGAACTCTTTGACCACATCGCAAAGGTAGCCTTGATTCTTCACGGTATCCCATCCAGCATTGCTCGTCAGCACCCCTTCGGCGTCGGGCACCAACGTCACCTGTGCCGGCACTATCTCCTTCACCAGGTCGATGAATCCGTAGGGACGGCTCTTGGAGACACCCTTCGGATTGCCCTCTATATTGTATTCCACTCCAATCAGCGGCTTGATGGCGAGTGCGTCGGCATAGCGAATATGGCGCTCATCTGGACGCGGATGTACGGTGATGCCTTGGGCTCCAAATCGTTCGCAATCCTGTGCGAACTTCAACACATCGGGGGTGTTGCCACCTCGTGCATTGCGGATGGTGGCCACCTTGTTGATATTGACACTCAGTTTTGTCATATTGTTTAAAGATTGAATTCTTTCTTAATGGCGTCGACCATGTCGAGTTTCTCCCAACCGAAAAACTGCACCTTCTTCTTTTGCTTGTTGCCGTCGGCATCGAAGAGGATGACGGTCTCCTCCTTGGGGTCGCGGCCCATGTGGCCGTAGGCCGCCGTCTGGCGGTAGATGGGGTTCTTCAGGCCGAAACGTTGGGTGATAGCATAAGGACGCATGTCGAAGAGTTTTTCCACCCGCTTGGCAATCTCTCCGTCAGTCATCTGCACTTTGGCGGTACCATAAGTATTAACATAAAATCCAACCGGCTCGGCCACGCCGATGGCATAGGCCACCTGCACAAGCACCTCGTCGCAGAGACCCGCCGCCACCATGTTCTTGGCGATATGGCGGGTGGCGTAGGCCGCCGAACGGTCGACCTTCGAGGGGTCCTTGCCGCTGAAGGCGCCACCGCCGTGGGCACCGCGGCCGCCGTAGGTGTCGACGATAATCTTGCGACCTGTGAGGCCGGTGTCGCCGTGGGGGCCGCCGATGACAAATTTGCCTGTGGGGTTGACATACAGCTTGTAGTCTTTCTTGGCGAAGAGGGCTCTATTCTTGGCGTTAATACGCTTCAGGACACGCGGTATCAGTATTTCGCGCACATCCTTCTCTATCTGCTTGAGCATGCGGCGCTCAGTGTCGAACTCGTCGTGCTGGGTGGAGAGCACGATAGTGTCGACGCGCAACGGCTTGCCCTCGTCGCTGTATTCGATGGTAATCTGGCTCTTGGCATCGGGGCGCAGGTATGTCATCTGCTTGCCCTCCTTGCGTATCTTGGTGAGTTCCTGGAGAAAGATGTGAGCCAGCGTGATGGGCAGCGGCATATACTCGCGCGTCTCGTTGCAGGCATAACCGAACATCATGCCCTGGTCGCCTGCCCCCTGTTCCTCCTCTTTCTTGCGGCTGACACCTTGGTTGATGTCACCGCTCTGACCATGGATGGTGGAAAGCACGGCGCACGACTCGGCTTCGAACTTGTATTCGCCCTTGGTGTAGCCTATCTCTTTGATAACATCACGGACGGTCTCCTGGATGTCGACCCATCCGTTGCAAGTCACCTCCCCGCTTACCACGGCCAATCCCGTGGTAACCAACGTCTCGCAGGCCACATGGCTCTCGGGGTCACGACGCAGGAATTCATCCAATAAAGCATCGCTAATCTGGTCGGCCACCTTATCAGGATGGCCCTCACTAACACTTTCAGAAGTGAAAAAATAACTCATTTTACATTACTTTTAACTGTTAACACCTTGTTTTAACAGTGAAAAGATTGTACTGAAATTACCGTTGAATTAGTGCTTTAGCATTTTTTCAAGTGGTTGCAATCATTACAAATCTATCCACATTTGCGGATGCAAAGATACAACTTTTTTTGTACTTCGAAATTATTATCGAAAAAAAAGTATATTTTTGCACCGAACTTTAAATCACAAAATACCATGTTAGAAGATGATCTTGAAAAGCTGAACAATCTTGTTTCAAGGAAGAAGAATTATGAATCATGCATCAAGTGCTTGTCCTATAGCGAAGGCCCTCTTGTTGTCACCAACAGAGGAACCGGTCATACTGACTTCATAAATGGGAGACGTTTTGCAATGATTAGCAGAACGGAAACCAACTCCACTGGTTTCATTGATGAGAAAGCCGAGCCACTAATGCGAGCCATCTTTGAGCAGTTGCTTGCTGACGTTCAGAAAGAAATTGATGCCGTAGAATTGGGCAGCAAACCTGGCAAAGAGTCTGAATATAAAAGTTTCTACACAGAAGTGGTCAATCCTAACCCTAAAAGATTCAAAAAAGAAAGCGACGAGCCATCAACAGCGACGAAATGGGTGATTGCCATTGTAATAGGATTTCTGCTACTGTTATTTATGAACTTCATGCTTTAATCCTGTCCCCACACTTTAATACCACATTTTTTATACCTTGCAAAAGGATCGTCTCCCCATCGCCAACCGTCGGGCATCTTCTCCTTCAGTTTCTTTTCATTCAACTCATCATCCTCTTTCTTAAGAATAAAACACACACTTATATCTTTGAGCATTGATTTAAACACATTTAAATCAAACTGACCATTCTTATATAACTCAATAATTCTATTATAATAGAACGCGGTCGGGATAACATGTTCATAACGAAGAGACATCTCGCTTTTATTCTGTATCTCTTTCTCTTCACTTCTTTTTTTTATTTCTCTATTCCATAAACGTCTAAAGGAATTACATAGACCAAGGCCCTCACAATCAAATGCATCATCATTATTCAGAATTTGATAACACCTCTCCTCTCCCAAAATTCTATTAAATAAAGCGTTCATACTTTTCTTCTTATCCAATCCCCATTTCTTCACATATTCTATAAGTGAACTAGAAAAAAACACGGAACCGACAAAAGCTTCTTTTAATAAAAAATCCAAATCTTCATAGTCAAATAATCCATCATCCTCGACACATAATATCTCGTTTTTTTCACTATCTTCAAATTGACCCTTTGAATAATATTCAAGTATCTTTGTCACATATTTATATCGTGATTCAATATCCTTATTGTACCATCGATTGGAATATGTGTATTTGTGTTCATTAAACCCAGGCATAGTGATTATTATTTTGTTCGATTATAATGGCATATGAGCAGGTCACCATTATCGTCGTAAAGGTGGAGGCCTGAGCCTTCACAATAGCGCCAGACTTTGCAGTTTTTGCATTGGCCTTTCTTGGCCCACGAGCGGTCGCGCATCACTTGGAAGCGGTTCTGCCACACATCCCAGAAATCATCCTTGTAGATGTTGCCTTGGTCCATGTGGCTGCGCACCGAGGTGCAGCCGCTGATAGCGCCGTCGCAACGAATCGAGGCCACGTCGACGCCGCTGCGGCAGTAGAAGAACTGGTCTCGTACCTTTTGCTCGTAAGGGCCCAAGAAGCCTTCGCAGGCATAGCTGACGTCGATTGCGGACGCGGCACGCCGCGTCCCTGCAATGAAGTCCAAGATGCCGCGAAATTGTTCGTCGGTGAGCTGCAATTCGGGGTCATTGGCGGCACGGCCCATGGGGAAAATGCTGAACAGGCGCCAGGCGGGAACGCCAAGTGAAACCAGAAAATCCTTGAATTCTCTCAGGTGGGGATAGTTTTGCGGATTGACGCAAGTGACCACATCCCACAGGATATCCTTCGTCTGCGCCAACAGACGGATAGCTTGGGTGGCCTTCTCAAAACTTTGAGGATGGCGTCGTATCCAGTTGTGCTGCTGTTCGAAGCCGTCAAGGCTCACAGTAATGCTATGCATACCGCTGGCCATCAAGTTCTCCAGCCGTTTCTCGTCCAGCAGGAATCCATTGGTCACCACGCCCCAAGGATACTCGCGACGGTAGAGCTCGAGACCCACCTCCTCCAGGTCGGGACGCAGCAACGCCTCACCGCCGGTAAAAATAACGAACACTTTATGTGTGTCCACATGAGGAGTAATCGAATCGATAACACGAAGGAAGTCCTCGGCTGGCATGTCGGGAACTGAGGGCTGCACCTTACAGTCGCTACCGCAGTGGCGGCAGCTCATGTTGCATCGCAACGTACACTCCCAAAAGAGCGTCCGCAGCGGATGCAACTGCTCATTGGTCTTGCGCAGTGAGCGTTGCAACTCCAAACCGACCCGTTGCTGTAGTGAAAGTGACATCAGTTATTCACTAATGAATCGTTATACTCTGATGGCGGGCAACTATACAAATCAACCTGTTTGCTGCATGACGAGACAACACCAATCAAAGCCATCACAACAAGCAGCCGTGCTTAGCTTTAATACGGTGAATTCTCATAGACTATTTGCTTTCCAGCCTGATATTGATTTCTTTGTTGAAAGTTCCCTGGTTCCAGCCGCCGGCACCGGTGCGGTCCACGTCGCCCTGCTGCACCTTGATATCCAGCACCTGGTCTTTGTATTCACCATTGTCCTGCCCATCGACATCTCGCACCATCAGCCGCACTTCCTCTTGCGGAATGCCACTGTTGTTGATGACAAAATTGCCGTTCTTATCGGTAATGGCAGCACTATTGTCGAGCCATGCTTTCACCCGCTCGGGATCTCCTTGCAGCTGGCCATCAACCATTTCCATGTTGCGCTCCAGCATATTGACGCGGATGTCCTTCACGGGACGTCCGTCGGCATCCTTCACCTGGCCACGAATCATGAAATTCATCGTCGGCACACCGTACATCAGACGCATCTCGTTGCGAGGTTTCACAGCCGGAACCTCCTCTTCCTGAGGTTGCGCCACCTCTTTGTGGCAGTGGCACGACGACAGTCCGAAAGCGCCCATCACTGTGACGAGCAACCAATTCTTCAACTTCAAATAATGCATCTTCATAGCCCTACAATTCTTTAACCTGTAAACTATTATCTTTATAACTTTACCATAATAACGTCGCCATGTCAAAAAAATTGTGTATTTTTGCAAAATCATTTTATGAAACAGAACAACAAACCCATTCTCATCGCCGGTCCCTGCAGTGTGGAAAGCCGCGAGCAACTGCAGCAGGTGACCCGGGAACTCTGCACCGTGCCTCATGTGCGTCTCATCCGCGGCGGCGTATGGAAACCGCGTACCCGCCCGGGAGGTTTCGAAGGCATAGGCGAGCCAGCCCTGCAATGGATGAAAGAGCTGCAGGAGAGCGATCTCCGATTTGCCGACAACAGTCCCGTGCGCTTCTGCTGCGAAGTGGCGAGCCCCGAGCATGTGGAATTATGCCTGCGCTACGGCATCAACTCCCTATGGATTGGAGCCCGAACCACCACCAACCCCTTCATGGTCGAGGAGTTGGCCGAAGCCCTGCGCGGCACCGGTACGCATGTCATGGTAAAAAATCCACTCAGCCCCGACGTGCGCCTGTGGCTCGGTGCCATCGAACGGCTCTCGCAGGTAGGTCTCCGTCACCTTGCCGCCATCCACCGCGGGTTCAGCATGTACAACACCCAGAGCTATCGCAACGCGCCCCTTTGGGAGCTGCCTCTCCAGCTGCGACGCTCCTGTCCCGGCCTGCCCATCCTCTGCGACCCCAGTCACATTGGTGGAAACAGCCAACTCGTTGAACCCCTGTCGCTGGCAGCCATGCAACTGGAATTCGACGGTCTCATAATCGAAGTCCATCCCCACCCTGCCAACGCACTCACCGACGGTGCTCAACAACTCACACCCGCCGACTTCAAAACGCTGACCGACAAACTCAACACACTCCTCTCCCAACAGCCCACCTCGTCCGACACCCGACTCACCCCACTGCGACAGCAGATCGACGACATCGACCACGAGCTCCTACGTCTGCTGGCTCAGCGCATGGAACTCTCATGCCAGATAGCCGACGTCAAACGCGAAAGCCAAATGACTGTCTATCAGGCCGACCGTTGGAACGCCGTCATGGACGACCGCCTTCAGCTGGCCTCTCAGCTCAACCTCGACGCCGACTTTGTGAAAGAAATGCTCGAGATCATCCACCGCGAAAGCGTCCGCGTACAAATGAACTAACTCCCCTACGGGAGAGAAAACAAAAAGCCCCGCTCCAAGACGGAGCAGGGCCATCGCAAAATTATGAAAAAATTACAATATTTGCTTATTCTGCGGGGACCACGGAAACGAAACTGCGATCCTCACGGCCTTTGTGGAATTTCACCACACCGTCGATGAGGGCATACAACGTATGATCTCTGCCCATGCCGACATTCTGGCCGGGGTTGTGGGCGGTACCGCGCTGACGGACAATGATATTGCCGGCGATGCACTTCTGACCACCAAAAATCTTAACGCCTAAGCGTTTGCTTTCGGATTCGCGACCGTTACTGGAACTACCAACACCTTTTTTATGAGCCATAATATACTGTTTTTAAAAGGTTAGACACTCGGTTTATTAGTTGATGCTATCGATCTTGATCTGGGTCAGATAGTCACGATGGCCGTTCATTTTCTGATAGCCTTTGCGACGGATCTTCTTGAACACCAAAACCTTATCGCCCTTGAGGTGGCGGAGGACGGTGGCCTTTACATTAGCACCAGCAATGTAAGGTTTACCAACCTCGACGTTGCCATCATTGTCTTTAAGCATCACGGTGTCAAAAGACACTTCGCTACCCTCGTCGTTCTTCAGACGGTTGACGAAAATCTTCTGATCTTGGGCGACCTTGAATTGCTTGCCTGCGATTTCTACGATTGCGTACATTTTCTAATTGTTTGTTTTTTAATTACTTTCACTCATTTCGAGGGTATTTCTCCCCCATATTTCGGACTGCAAAGATACGAACATTTCTGAAACTGGCAAAATATTTTTTCTTTTTTCAATTTTTTTAAAAGTCGCGACAGCAACAACCGGTGCTCACCAACCCGAACGCGGCCGGAGACAAACTTGGTCACCCTAAGTACAAATTCCCTACCATCGACCTACCAACACCCTACCAACTCCTACCGTGGTAGGAGTTGGTAGGGTGTTGGTAGGGAGTTAACAGGTGGTTTATAGTTAGTTATGCCAAAGCGGGTTTTTTGCCTTTTTTGGCCAGAAACCCACTTGGAATTAACGGTTTTTAAGTTAAATTTAATGGGTGAGCAACTTGCGCAAAGTACCCGGATCGACCGCAGGCGGATTGGTCATCGGGGCGGGAGGAAGGGTATCGGGCCAGAATGTGACCTCGCTCTTGGCCGACCCGGCAAAGACGCCGAGTGCCCCCTCGACATTGCCGCGCACAGCCCCCTGCTCAACAAAGAAGCTGGTGCTGCCGCCGCCCTGCCGCGACACATCTATAAGGTATCGCAGGCGGGCATAGGTGATAGACTCGAGACTCACCGTGTACTCGTGCTTGAAGGGCTGCACCTCGTTGGTGTCGATGAGATGGAGGATAGCAAGTTCGACGGGGTAGTTGCGTCCATCGATTTCACCGTCGTTGAAGAAGTTGCGCGTATAGAGGAAACCCAGCATAGGGTTGCTGTAGGAGGCGTCGCCACAGATTTCGGGGGCATTGCGGAGCATGAAATAAGTGGCATGGACAGAGTCTACGGTATCGTATTTCTGCTGCCATTCGTTGAAACGCACGCCGCTGTCGCGCACCATGACACGCAAGTTGTAGTATTCGTCGATGCCAGCATGGTCCTGGAAATCAAACTTTGCCAGATAGTAGCGCAGCGCCTGTCCCGACGCCTGGTCATAGAGTTTCACATTGGAGAAAGAGGGGACGAGGGGCACGTAGGTCCGAGCGTGAGCGTGGCGGGTACCATCGGTGGCATCGAGCTCGAGGCTGTCACCCGGAGCATATGTGTAGGGGAAGAAATATTTGCAATTGGCCACCGAATCGGGTGCATAGGCGGTGCCGTTGACATAGAGCGTCACGCTGGCCGACTCGACAGGCTGGTTGTTGGAGAGGTCGAGAAAGAAACGGCTGTTGCCGAAATAGACGAAAGCACGCTTGCCAGCCTGGGGCACTCCGTTGACCACAAGCTGCGCCGAGGAGGGATCGTAGTCGATTTCGAGCACCTTTTCGCAACCTGTAGTGATGAATGAGAAAAGAAGGAGAAAAGACCCCAGAAGTATTTTACCAAATCGTTTCATAATCTATACAATCTATCTTGTCTATCGAATCTATTAAAAATACAATGTATAACCAACACTCGGAAGAATCGGGAAGATGCTTAGCTGGACGAGGGCCGAGGGATAGTTACGGTAGGTCTCGGTACGCGAGCGGTAGAGCATGTATGGGTTCTGACGGTTGTAAACGTTGTAAATGCTGACGCTGATGGTGCGGCGGGCACGGCGGAACTTGCGGTGGAAATTGGCGCCGAGGTCAAGACGATGGTAATTGGGCATGCGGTAGTTGTTGCGGCCCTCGATGACATTGATGCTGCCGGTGGGGTGCATGGCACCTTCATCGTAGTCGTCGGGGTCCTCGGCAGCCACGGGATAGGTCTGCGTAGCCAGCGAGGCGGCATTGCCGGTGGAGAAGACCCATGTGGCGCTGACGTCGATGGTGGGACTCACCTTGTAGTTGAGCACGATGGAGAGGTCGTGCCGACGGTCGTATTTGGCGGGGAAGGCATTGCCGCCGTTGAGCACCTGCCCCGGGCGGTCGAAGAGTCGCATCGAACGACTCCAGGTGTAGCCTATCCATCCTGTGAGGTCGCCAAACTCGCGCTGGATGAGGAACTCCACACCATAGCTCCAGCCACGGCCGCTATAGACGAGGTTCTCCCAATGCTCGCTGCTGCCGAAGAAGGTGGCGCCGTCCTTGTACTCGATGATGTTGTCCATGCGTTTGTAGTAAGCCTCAATGCTAAAGTCGGCGATGCCGCTGACGCTATAGTTCACTCCGGCAGCCAGCTGGTCGCTGGTCATGGGCTCCACACGTTCGGTCACAGGCACCCACAAATCGGTAGGCAGCGTGACGCTGGTGGTGGAGAGCAGATGGACATATTGCGTCATACGCGCATAGCCAACCTTTACCGAGAGGTCGTCGCTGAGCATCACCCGCCCCGAAAGGCGCGGCTGGATGGACTTGTAGAGCTTTCCACTCACGTCGAAAGCGCTGAGATGCAAGCCATAGTTGAGCTTCACGGTCTCGGTGATACTCCAGTCGTCCTCGCCATAGACGACGAACTCGTTGGCGGGCACGGTGCCGCTCATGATGTTGGAATCCATCTGCAGCGCCTGATTCATCTGGACGGAGTCGTAGTAGTTGATGCTGGCACTGGCCACCTCGGGGGTAAACCAGTGGCGGGTGGCGGCGGCGCCGAATTTTACCAGGTGTTCCGGATTGGGCGTCAGGTCGAAGTCGGCACGCAAGGTAGCCTCCTTGATGCCCGAGTTATAGTCGCCCTCCATGGTCGAGGCGTTAGGGTCGTTGGGCGTGGCAAGTTTCTCCACCGAACCCGTGATGTTGTTGTCGTATTGCGTATAGTTGGCCGCGAGGTTCAAGAAGAGCTTGGGGGTGAGTTCATAGTTCCATCTCAACGCACCCACAATGTTGCCCCACTTGTTGGAGAAGCCCAGATAGATATCCTCGTCGAGCGAAGTGACCGTGTGTACCTTGCCATGGATTTTGTCGTCGCCCATGAAGAAAGAGGCATAAAGGCGGCTGCGGTCGCTGAACTTGTGCGTCAACTTGGCGTTGATATCGTAGAACCAATAGCCCGCATCGAACTTGGCGTTCTGTGCCACCGTAGGGCCTTGAGGTTCCTCACTGGTAATCCTGTCGAGCCACATGATGGTGGGGATAACGAAGAGCTCGGCATAGGTGCGTCGTGCCGAGATACTGAAGGTGGTCTTCTCTTTGACGATGGGGCCTTCGAGGTTGAACTTGGCCGAAATCAGTCCCACCGAGAAATTGCCGTGGAGTTCCTTGTCGTTGCCGTTGTTTTGCGTCACGTCGAGAACTGCGCTCAAACGGCCTCCGAAACGGGCGGGGAAACTGCCCTTGTAGAGTGTCACGTTTTTCACTGCATCGGTATTGAAGGCCGAAAAGAAACCGCCCATGTGGCTGACATTGTAGAGTGGCACACCATCGAGTAGGAAGAGATTCTCGTCGGGGCCGCCACCGCGGACATACATACCGCTGTTGCCCTCACTTCCGCTCTGCACGCCCGGCATGAGCTGCAGCGCCTTGATGAGGTCGGCCTCGCCGAACATCACGGGGACCGACTTGATTTTCTCCACGGTCATCACATTGGCACTCATCTGCGACGACTTCACGTCGCCCACGCGTTCAGCAGTGATGGTCACCTCGTCGAGGGTCACGCTAGAGGAGAGTTTGACATTGAGTTCACGGTTCTTGTCCAACCGGAAGTTGAAGAACTGCGGTTCATAGCCCACATAGGAGACCTTGAGGCTCACCGAGTCGCGCTTGAGCGTCAGCGAGAAATGGCCATAAACGTTGGTCACCGTCCCTTTGCCGCTGAGTACGTCGACCACCGTGGCACCTATGAGTGTCTCGCCGGTGCGGGTGTCGGTGATGCTGCCGCTGACGGTGGCATTCTGCGCCATCACCGCCAAGGGCAAGAAGAAAAACAATAATAACAGTGATTTATATTTCATGCAATAGCTGTGTAATGGTTCTCTTTAGCACCGGATGCCGGAATTCGGGCATAATCTCGGCGAGGGGTTCGAGCACAAAGTGCCGCAGGTGCATCCGTGGATGCGGGAGTGTGAGTTCCGGAGTGTCGACAACAAGGTTGTCATAGAAGATGAGGTCGATGTCCATCGGACGGGAATGGTATCTTCGAATTGGGACTTGAGAATTGAGATTAGAAGACTGGGGGCGTTGGCGACCAAGTTTTTTTTCGATGTCGAGCGCCGTGCGCAACACCTGCCACGGCGACAGCGTGGTGGCCACCACCATGCCGCGGTTGAGGAATTTTTGCGGCGGAACGTCGAACTCACCCCATGGCTCGGTCTCATAGACAGTAGACAAAGCAACGACAGAGCCGATACGTTGCCGTATCTGCTCTGTCGCCTGGTCAATCAGCAGTATCCGGTCGCCCTGGTTACCGCCGATAAGGAGTGTTGCATGGTTCATTACCCACAATGGATAAACGTCTCGACGAGCTCGAGGGTTTTCTGGGCATCCTTGCCGATGTCGGCACGGAGGGTGCGGTCGTTGAAAGCACGGAGCTGTTTGAGGATGCCGTCGATGAGTTTCGGGGCGAAGATGCCATCCTGCTCGTAAAGGGCGCGGTCGCGCTCCAGCAGGTCGGCGCTGGCGGCGCAGCTGTCGGGCAGCACGTCGAGTTTGGCCAACACATCCTCGTGCTCGAAGATATTGACGCTGACGTAGCGGTCCTTGGCATACTGCACGGCATTCGCCATCTCGAAACCGTGGCGGGCAGCGACGGTCATGCCAGCCAAGAGCAGGTAGACATTGGCCGAGCCGTCGGGGGTGCGGAGTTCGATGGTCTGCTTGCGGCTGAAGTCCACTTCGCTGTTTTTCTCCAGCGGATTGGCATGTGCCATCATGTTGCCACTGCCCTTGTTCCATCCCAGCGGCACACGCACCATGGCGGAGCGGTTGCGGTCGCCCCAGCAAATGTTGGTGGGAGCCTCTTGATGGGGCACCAGGCGGAAGTATGAAGTGGGATTGGTATTGCCGAAGGCGGTGAGAGAGCCCGCCAGTGAAAGGATGCCTGCCATGGTCTTCATAGCCACTTCGCTCAGGCCGTTGTCGCCCACATACATGTTCTTGCCGTCGAGGCTCACGCGGGTGTGGATGTGCATGCCGCTGCCGGCCTTGCCGACAGTAATCTTCGGTGCGAAGGTGATGGTGATGCCATATTTATAGCCCAGCTCGCGCATCATCCATTTGGCAATGACCAGCTGGTCGGCGGCCGCCTCGAGGGTCGTGGGGAGGAACTCAATCTCGTTCTGCTCATACATCAAGTCGCCATTGGTGAAGTTGCCCACCTCGGAGTGGCCATACTTGATTTCGCCACCGGCGGCGGCGATTATGCGCATAGCCTCGGTGCGGAAATCCTCAAACTTGCAGTAGGGCATCGACACGTGGTAGCCATGCTGGTCCTCGGGCATGTACTCGTCCTGGCGCGGGGCAATGGCATAGTACTCCAGCTCGCCCATCACCTCGAACTCCATGCCGCCGGTAGCCTCACGGAAGGCGCGGCCGGCTTTAGCCAGGGTATATTCGGGAGCCATTTCGAAAGGTTCGCCGTCCTTGTTGTAGAACGAGCAGAGGATATCGAGGGTAGGCACCTCGGTGAAGGGATCGAGGAATGCGGTGCGGAAACGAGGGATGACATAGAGGTCCGAGTTGCCGGCCTCGATGTAGGGGAAGAGGCTCGAGCCGTCGACACGCTCGCCCGAGGTCAGCACCTCCTCGGCATGCTCGAGGCTCTGGATAACGAAGTTCAACGTGTGCAACTTGCCGTCGTCCGCCATGTAGCGGAAGTTGATCATCTCGATTTGGAACTCCTCGATGACCTTGAGGATATCAGCTTTGGTGAACTCCTTCATGGGTTTCTGGAGGAATGTCACCAGCGGGTTGGGGTTGAATTTGAGTTTTTCTTGTGTCATGATATATATATTGATTTTAAAATTGGTTTATGGATAACGCAGGAAGTTATTAATTATTGTAATAGGGTGGCAAATATTTGGCAGGGAACCCGCAACAGCTCCGGGTCATCTCCGACCCAACTCCGAGTCATCTCCGACCGCAGTCGGAGTTGGGTCGGACTTGAGTCGGAGTTGAGTCGGACTTGATACGGAGTTGGTATTATGTATCAATTAGTTACAAAAGGGGTATTTTGAGCCTTTTTTGAGGGCGTTTTCTGCGATTTCGGAGGAGGCCGCCCTACCCTTTCCCGGAGCAAAAAAAAGGCTCCGAGGTTTCCCGGAGCCTTTTTGGATAGCGTTATGCGAGGTTAGCGAACCACGACGACGCGCTTGGCAGGGGCGTTGCCGACCTTGACCAGGTAGACACCAGTGCTCGACATGGTGAACTCGACGGTCTCGGTAGCATTGGCCTGCTTGCGCACGCAGCGGCCGTTGACATCGTAGACATAGATAGTGAGGTTCTCAGCGCCCTTGACAACGATAGTGTTGTCGACACTGTAGATGTTGGCATTGCTGCCCTCGACATCGTCGATGCCAGTGATGGCACGGAACTCGGCGACGAGGTTGACATCCTCAGTGACCTGGAAGGTGATGTGGGCGTTGGTCTCGCCATTGCTCCAGCGGACGAACTCATAGCCATCGAAGGCCTCGGCGGTCAGGTCGACGACATCACCATAGTGGTGCTCGCCGAAGTTGCCGATGACGCGGCCCATGGTCTCGTCGTTGACAGTGGCGTTGACAACGTAGATAACAGCCTCGAAGTTGGCAACGAGGGTGGTGTCGGACTCGACAACAATCTCGATGGTGGCATCGGTCAGGCCGTTGCTCCAGTTGACGAAGCGGTAGCCGGCGTTGGCGGTGGCGGTCACGGAGAAGGTCGAACCGGCGGTGACGGTGATTTCGCCGCTCTGGCTGACATTACCCATGGCAGGATCGTTGACGGAGACGGTGACGGTGTACTCGGCGGGAGTGATGGTCAGGGTCAGGATCACGGTGCTGTCGCAACCTTCAACAGTGGTACCAATCCAGGTGACAACAGTGTCCTCGGTGTAGACTTCACCATTCCACTCGTAGCTGCCAACGGCGGTCTCAAAGATCTGAGTGCCGACAGACTGGTTGATGGTGAGCATGAGGGTCACGGTGCTGTCGCAACCGGTGGCGGTGAGGGTGTCGAAGACATAGCTGCCGCTGGCGGTATAGGTCACGTTGTTGGCGGCCCATTCGTAGCTGTCGCAAGCCTCGACATTGATAGTAGTAGCAGCAGCGTGGTTGATCGTGAGGTTCAGGGTCACAGTGCTGTCGCAGCCGTTGACGGCGGGCAGAACCACGGTGTAGACGCCGCTCTGAGTGTAGTTGGTGCCATTCCACTCATAGTTGTCGCAAGCCGTAGCGGTGACATCGTCGCCAGTAACGGGGGTGTTGATGGTCAGGACGAGCGTAGCGATGCTGTCGCAACCATTGCTGCCGTTAGTGGTGTAGGTGTACACGCCGCTCTCGGTGTAGACGGAGTCGTTCCAGGAGAAGCTGCCGCAGGCGGTCTCGGTGATGGTCTCGGTCAGCACGTTCTGGATGGTGAGGTCGAGGGTGGCAGTGATGTCGCAACCGTTGACGTCGACGGTGTCGATGGTGTAGACACCGGTGGCATTGTAGGTGCGGCCGTCATAGTTCCAAGTATACTCGGTGCAAGCCTGGGCGGTAGCCTGGACGTTGACAGGAGTATTGATGGTGAGGTTAAGAACAGCAATGCTGTCGCAGCCACCAAGGGTGGTACCCTCGTAGGTGTATTCGCCGCTGGCGGTGTAGACATTGTTGTTCCAAGTGTAGCTGCCGCAAGCGGTGACCGTCTCGAGGGAACCAGTGGTCACAGCCTCGAAGGTGGCGAGCAGGGCAACATTCTCAGTAGCAGTGAAGGTGAGGGTGGCGTTCGTCTCGTCGTTGCTCCAGCCGGCAAACTCGTAGCAGTTGTTGGCAACAGCGTTGAGGGTGACGGTCTCGCCGTAGGTGTAGTTACCGGCGCCGGTCACAACACCACCGTCGGTGGCGATGACGCTGACGTTGATAACCTCGGCGGAGAAGAGAGCGGTGAGTTCGATATCACCATTCACAACGATGGTACGCGGGTTGGTAGTCACATCGTCGCTCCACTGGACGAAGCTGTAGTGGTCGTTCGAGGTGGCCTCGATGACAACCTCGGAGCCGAAGGCGTACTCACCGGCGCCGGTGACGGTACCCATGGTGGCATCGGCAATCAGCGTGACGGTGTAGGGCTTGGCAACGAAGTTGGCAGTGATGACAGTGTCGCTAACCACGTTGAAGCTGTAGGAAGCCTCCTCAGAGAGGACGTTGCCGGCAGCGTCGGTGTAGTTCTCGAAGCGGTAACCGGTGGCGGGAACGGCATTGAGGGTGACGAGGTCGTTCTCAATGAAGTTGCTGCCCATGCCGGTGACGGTGCCATGCTCGGCGTTGACGGTCACAGTGTAGGTGGCGTCGGTGCGGAAGGTGGCAACATACTCGTCGATACCGTTGACGGTCACAGTGCGGGTGGCGGTGGTGACACCGTCGTTCCAGCTCAGGAAGGTGAAGCCGTCGTTGGCGACAGCGCTAATCTCGACCTGAGTACCGTAAGGATAGACGTCGGCGCCGGTGACGGTACCACGATTCTCCTGACCATCGGCAACGCTGACGACCAGCTGGAAGTCGGCGAAGTTGAAGTTGGCGGTGTAGGTGATAGCCTCGGCGGCGTTGATGGTCAACGGGTTCTCCGTGGCCACATCGTCGTTACGGTTGTTGGTCCAGTTGATGAAGTTGTAACCGTACTCGGGAGTAGCGGTCAGGACGACCTCCTCGTTGTAAGGAGCAACATAGGTGGTCTGGGTCTCATCATTATTAATGTAGGCGCTACCCATAACTTCGTTGTTGGTAGCCACGGTGATGCCAAAGCCCACGAAGGTGAAGTTGGCAGTCAGGGTGGTGTTCTCAACGATAGTCATGACATAGGGGTTCTCAGTGGAGACTTCAACGCCATTGTTGGTCCAGTTAGCAAACTCGTAACCGGGGTTGGGAGTGGCGGTGAAGGTCACAGAGGTGTTGGGCAGGACAGTAGCGGCAGGAGCGTCGTGCTCAGCAATACCTTCCTCGGCGTTGGCCTCGGCAACAACCTCGTACTCGTTGATGGCGAAGTTGGCGGTGAGGTTGATATCCTCGTCACCAACGGTGACATTGATGGTCTCGGTCTCCTCGCCATTGCTCCAGTTCACGAAGTGGTGGTGCTCGGCGGGCTCGGCGGTGAAGCTAAGCTCAGTGCCATAGTCATAGAGGCCATTGGCATCGCCGCTGACAGCACCCATGGCGTCGTCGTTGGCGGCCACAGTCACATTGTGCTGGTCGATGACAGCCACGATGTTGACGGGCTCAGGCTCATTGAGAGTGGAGATGGTCATGTCGAGAGTGGTCTGGCCGTTCTCGGCGAAGTGGTAGTGCTCGTTGGCAGTGAAGGTCAGGTCAATGTTCTGGCCATAGAAGAACTTGCTATTAATGTGAGTGACACCCACGAAGAGGTTGCCATCAACATCTTCCATGTCGTTGGTGACGCTAACGGTACCGTTCTCGACGGTGACGTTGACATCATACTTCATGAAGTCGAAGATAGCGACGTAGTTGTTCTCGTCGCTGGTGCTGACGGTGATGGTACGGGGGTTGTCGGTGTTGCCATCGTTCCACTTGGCAAACTCATAACCATGAGCGGCAGTGGCGGAGATTTCAACCTCGGTGTTGTACTCGTAGACACCAGTACCGGTGACAGTACCGCGGATAGCGACGTTGGGAGTGACAGTGACATCCATGTCGTCACCGGTGAAGGTGGCGGTCAGGTTGATGTCGCCGTCAACAGTGATGACCTCGGTAGCGTTGGTGCTTTCCTCGGCATCGCCGTTCATCCAAGCATTGAAGTGGTAGTGCTCGGCGGGAGTGGCGATAATCTCAACATCGGTGCCGTAGTCAACAACAGCGTTGCTGGTGGGCAGCGAAGGAGTAACACCGGAGAAGGCATAGGCGAAGGTGGTCTTCGGGATGAAGTTGCGCTGAGTAGCCGAAACGTTATTAAGGTTGGAGCTGTTGTAGCCTCCCACGCTGGCGCCTGTGGTGGTCACACCATAGAAATATGCACCCGCATAGTTACCCTTGACATCTTCAACAACCTCAATCAGGAGATTGCCACCCTGATAGGCATAAGGAGCATCGAGGGTGATGGTCATGGTGCTACCGGTGGCATTGAGCGTACCATCGTAAGCGACGGCGGCGGCGCTCATATCCTCGAAGGCGCTGATGGTGGCATCGGCAACCTCAGCCAGGCGGACCTTGAAGTTACCCGTCCAAGCAGCAGAAGCGGGAGAGGACAGATAGTAGGTCAGGCTGTTGATGGTAGCACCGGCCATATTGGCAAGGTCGCTGGCAGGATATACAACCTGGCTACGCAGATAAGCATCTGCCCAGGTGCCATAGACGGGGATATAATTATTCGTGTTGGTGCCGTCGGCAACGGTGATAGGATCAGGAACAGCGTTCGGGTCGTTCACATAGACACCACCCTTGTTGATATCTTCGGTGTTGACAGTGAGCATGAACTCCTGATAGCCGAAGAAGGCAGTGTAGACATCGTTGTGGGCGGGAACAGTCACGTTGAGGGTATTGCTGGTAGCAACGCCTTCGCTGGGAATGCGGTCGCCAGCCTGGTTCTTCCAGTAGAGCAGGCGGTGGTTCTCATCAACCGGAGTGGCAACGAGTTCAATAGTCTCGTTGAAGTCAACGATAGTGTCGTTGTCGGAGTTGCCGGTGATGGCAACGGTACCCTGGAGCTCATCGTTGCTGAGAACAGCGATGGTGTAGGGATTCTTGGCGAAGTTGGCAGTGAAGGTGCTGTCGCGCTCGATGTTCACGGCAAGAGGATTGTCGGTGAAGTGCTCATCGGCAGCATTGGTCCAATCCACGAAGTGGTAACCTTCGTTGGCCTTGGCCTCGAAGCTGGCACCGGTGTTGTAGGAGCCAGTGGCAGTGGCCGAAGCTGTGAAGACGTTCACAACGGGACTCGGCACCATGCTGTAACTGAAGGTCACCTTGGGCAGGAAGTTGCGCTGAGAGGCGCTGACAGCGGACAACGAGCTGTAGCTATAGCCCTGAACGCTGCTTCCGTTAACAGTCGTACCATACCAGGAAGAAGTGCTATAGCTACCCTTGTCAATCTGCTCGATTGCAATGAGCAGGTTGCCGCCAGCATAGGTGTAGTCATCATCAAACTCAACAACCATCTCGTTGCCGTTGATGGACAAAGCACCATCATAGACCTTGGTCATGCCACTCACATCAGCGAAACTGCTAATGGAAGCATCGGCGACCTCGGTGAGGTAGACATTGAAAGTGGTGCCCCAGTCGACGGATGCCTGACTTGCATAGAAGGTCATTTTGTTGATGGTGGCGCCGGCGATGGTGGCAAGGTCGGCAGCAGGATAGACAAAATGGGATTTCAGGTAAGCATCGGCATAGAAACCATAGACAGGCACATAGCCATTGGTGGTAGTACCATCGGCAGCATCCATTTCACCGTCGACAGGCTGGGCGTTGGGATCAGACAAGCCGATACCGACACCACCCATGGTCTCGTCGTTGACAAGGGCGGTCATGGTGTACTGCTTCTCGGTGAAGTGGGCAGTGTAGGTGATGTCCTCAATGACGGTGACAGTGGCCTCGGCGGTGGTAATCACCTCGTCGTCCACATTGTTGGTCCACTTCACGAAGTCGTAACCGTACTCGGGAGTGGCCACGATGGTCACAGTGCCCTGATAGTCGACAGTGGCGTCGCCAGTGATGGAGGCAGCACCCTTAGTATCGTCGGCAGAAGCAACGGTGACAGTGTACTGGTTGGTCTCGAAGACGGGCTTCAGAACGAGTTCGTCACCATCATTCTCGAGGGTGCCAAAGTCACCAAGCTGGAAGGTGAAGTCGGCATCGGAGGAGAGGATGGTGGTACCGTCAAGGCTCCAACCCATGAAGGTGTAGCCGTAGGCAGGAGTGATGCTGACAGTGACGTTGTCGCCATAGGCATATTCGCCGTCGCCATCGATATCCTCAACTTTCTCCTCAGCATATTCGAAGGAGACCGTGTGCTGGTCGATAGCAAAGGTGGCATCGTACTGAACATCTTCGGTCAGGATGAAGGTGTAGGGGTTCTCGTCATTGTTGTCCTGCCATGCCACGAAGTGGTAGTGCTTCTCGGCAACAGCGTTGAGGACCACGGTCTGGCTGTAGAGCAGTTCCTTGCTGTCGACAAACTCATCGTTGATAGAAACATTACCCATCGAAGCATCGTTGGTGGTAACGGTAACGGTGTAGGGGTTGTAGTCGAACTGAGCATAGAAGGTGTAGTCCTTGTCGGCAACGATGACGATAGACTCATCGGTGCTGTAGTCATTGCCATCAGCGTCGACCCACTTGGTGAAGTGGTAGCCGTCGTTGGCATTGGCGGTGAGCTCAACCTCGTCAAGATACTCAACCTCGTCGGAACCGGTAACGCGGCCCATCATGCGGAAGTCGGAGGCAACAGTGCCGGTGACAGTGAAGAGGTCTTTCTTGAAGTGGGCATAGAGCAGGGTGTCCTGGGTGAGGGTGAAGGGAAGCTCAACAACTTCGCCGGCCTCGTTGGCCCAGTAGTCGAACACATAGCCATAGAAGGGCTCGGCGAGGAGCTCAGTGTTGATGGCGGTGAGGTAGTCGTAGCTGCTGCTGGCAAAGTTCCCAACAAAAGCTTCGCCACGGTAGTCGGCTTCACCAGTCTCGAGGGCGACATCAACAGCAACCCAATAGGGCAGAGGATTGACGGTAGCGGTGAGCTCGACATCGTCCTCAACTTCGAAGGTGAAGGGGTTCTCGGTGGAGATGATGGAGGTGCCGTTGCTCCAGCCGGCAAACTCGTAGCCGTAGCCAGCCTCGAAGCCGATGGTGGCCTCGGTGCCGTGGGTGAAGCCGTTGGCGCCAGTGATCTCGGAGACGGTGGTAGTGCCGTGGCTCTCATCGGCCACAATGGCAGCCACAGTGTGCTCATCGCGCACGAAGTGGGCCACGAAGCTCAGAGGCTCGAAGACCATCTCGCTGTACTCGGCGGTGGTGGCAAGCCATGCATCCTGGCCTTCATAGGTCCAGTGGTCAAACACCCAGTGATCGGCGGCAGTGGCCGTGACGGTCACGATGTCGCTGAACTGCGGGGTATCGTCGCTGATAGCAATGGTACCAGCCTCCCAAGGATCGGCATAGGCGGTGACGCCATACTCCTGGAAGGAGAAGTTGGCGGTGAGGGTCATCGTCTGGTTGACGGTGACGACATAGGGGTTATCCTGGCTGACAAGCTCGTTGCCGTTGTACCAACCATCGAAATGGCTATACTCGCCAACAGGCTGAGCGGAAATCATGACCTGGGTGTTGTAGTCGACGGTGACACTGTTGCCAGTGTATTCGTCGCTGACAAAGCTGACAGTACCCATGTCAACATCGTTGGAGGCGATGGTGAGGGTCATGTCTTCGGCCTCATAGGTAGGAATGAGTTCGATGCTATTCTCGACAGCGAAGGTGTAGGGGTTGGAAGTGGAGAGAACAACGCTCTCGCCGAAATTCCAATTGATATAATAAACATCTCCCTGGGGAGCTTCGACGTTGGCTTCGGGAACGAAGGTTACACCATTATAAACATAGGTGTTGTTCTCGTCGTCAAAGCCATAAATGGTCGAGCCATCGTTGGAATAATAGTAGATGGCCTTGTAGTAATTGTTGATGGCATTCCAGGAAACGAAGGTGTAGTGCTCATCGATTTCGGCGGCCTCAACGGTAGCGGTGGTGTTGTAGGGGAACTCGGAGGCAATTTCGCCCTCGGCGTTCTTCACAGTGTAGGTGGCAAGACCATCATCGGCGATGGTCACAGTGTAGACATCGGGTTCGAAGACCGGGTGGAACACCTTGTCCTCAACGACGCGGTAGCTGCGGGTATCGTTGGTCATGTCGTCATCAGCCCAGCGGACGAAGTGGTAGTGCTCGTCGGCAATGGCGGTGAGGGTGACAGCGGTACCGAAAGGATAGATGCCAAGACCGTCGACATAACCGTGCTCGGTCTCAGCAGAGACTTCGTAGCTGGCGATGCCAAAGTGAGCGATGAGGGTCAGGGGCTGGTAGGCCTCAATCTCAATGGGGTTCTCGGTGCTGTAGACGCTGCCGTCCTCGTTGCGCCACTCGATGAACTGGAAGCCAGTGTTGGCGTTGGCGGTGAGGGTAGCGGTGGTAGCGTAGTCGTACATATCGTTGCCATAGGGGCTGTCGCCGGCCACAGAACCCATGCGAGCCTGGTTGGCGTTGGCGGTGATACCCTTAATCTCGAACTGGCCGTAGCCGTAGACAACGGTGAAGGTGGTATCGGAAGTGATAAGAGCCTTGAAGTTGTTGGTGTCGATGGCAAGAGCCTCGACGCCTTCAACGCTCTCAAGGTTGCCGGCATACCAAGCGGCGGTGCGCATGTTGGTAGCAGGAGTGGAGGTCATCACAACGCTGTCGCCCCAATGGATGGTCTCGACTGCGGGAGCAGCAGAACCCATTGCGACGCCCTCATCGGTGGTCAGGTAGTTAAAGCTGACGGTCTGCACGGGAGCGGGACCAACATAGAGGGTGTAGTCCTCGGCGGCAGCATAAGAGGCAGTGAAGCAGGCAGTGGTGTCATTGTTGTCGAAATAGCTGTCGGCACCGGCGACGCGCACGCGGTAGTAGCCCTCGGTGATGCCGGCGGGCAGAGCGATGGTGGCTTCGAGAGTGGTGGGATTGGCATTGCTCGACTCAGCAGAGTAGACGAGTTCATCGTCGCTGAAGTTGACGTCGTTGTTCCAGTCAATCCAGACAAAAGTCTTGTAGGTGTAGCCAGTGCTCCAGGTGATGCTCATGGGGAACGACTCTCTACCAAGGATAGCGGCGCCAACCTGATCATAGTAGTTACCATAGTAAGGAGCAGCGGTGGGATGAGTATCGCTGTTGTTGACAGTCATAAAGGTACCGAAGGTGACATTGGTCAGACCCTGATTATCGCGCGAAGTAGGATTGGGGGCGCAATAGCCGTGGTGGTAGTTGACCACTTCGGCATTGGAGGGATCGTTGGCGCCACAGTTAGCGACAACGGAGAGCTCATAGTCGGCCTCCAACAAAAGGTCAGTAACAGTGAAGGGAGAGACGGCATTGTCGGAGACAAGCACGCCATCCTTGTAGACACTGTAGGTAGTAGTGGCGGGGTTATCCTCGGAGCCTTCCCATGTGAGGATGGCGGCATCAGGAGCAGTCGGTGCTGCAGCCAGGTTGAGGACAGGCCAGCAAGAGGGCATCTGGTCGAGGACAACGTCGTCGACATAGATGGTGACGTAAGCGCTGGGTTTATTGATCTTGATAGCCACATAAGCGTCGGTGGCAGGAGCATTGGTGAGTTTCACCAAATAGCGGGTGTAAGTGCCCGTGGCGGCAGGAGCCTCCAGGGTGCTTACCGAAGTGAAGGTGGTGGGATCGGTGGGATCGCTCATGGTACCCACTTCAACGTTGGTAGCAGTAAGGTTGGAGGTACGCATCCAGAAGGAAACCATGTTCTGGTTCATCGGCAGCGTGGTGACATCCACCTGCGGAAGGATGGCATACTCAGCGTCGGGATAGGTGCCATAGGTGCTAAAGTAGAAATACAGGCTACGGCTGCCAGTGCGGGCATAGCTGGTGTAGCTGTAGGGGTAGTTGCTGACACCGCCGTTGTATTTGGCCCAGCAGTAGGGCATCTGGTAACTACCATCGGGAACCTCCTCCAAACCATCTTCCCAAGGAAGGCTGGAGATGATGGCGCACTCGGTGCGGAAAGTGATGGCCTTGGCGGCAGAAGCATCGTCGGCGGCGCAGCTGGCGGCAACAGCGAAAGTGTACTCGGTGTTGCCAGCGAGGCCGGTGGCAGAGTAGGTGTAGGTGCCAGCGGGCACAGTGGCAATCACCTGTTCATCATAATAGATAAAATAGGAAGCGCCGGTGTTGTTCACATCCTCCCAAGTGAGGACAGCGCTGTTGGAGGTAATGTTGGAAACAGCGAGGTTGGAAACCACGCGGCAGGTGATGGGGGAACCACCGGAGAAGGTGAAGGTGGTCTTGGGAATGAAGTTCTGTACAGAACCAGTAATAGCAGTCCAAGAAGAACCGTTGTTGCCTCTCCAGCTGGCGCCGGTGGAGGTAACACCATAGAAAGAGGCGCTCTTATAGGAGCCTTCCAAATCGTTGTAAACCTCAAGCAGCAGATTGCCGCCATTGTAGGTAAACGGAGTGGTGAACGTCACAGTCATTGTCGACTGTGTGCCGTCGAGTGAGCCCTCATAGACGGTGGTAGCGTCATCGGTACTCATGAAAGCTGAAAGAGTGGTTGTAGAAACCTCTTTCAACTTCACGACGAAGTTGGCAGCTCCCCATGAATCAGTTGCAGGGGAACTCAAATAGAAGGTCATCGAAGAGATGGAACCTCCATTCATGCCAAAGGCATCTGCCGACTCCTCAATCATCGAAGCGGGGTAGATGGTCTGGCTGCGCACAAAATCGTCGACATAGAAGCCGTAGACAGGTACGTACTGGTTTGTAGCCGTACCATCGGCAACTGTCAGCGTGTTCTGCGCTTGCGCGACCCAAGGCATCGCTAAGCATGCCAACAGGGTCAAAGTTCGTAGAAACTTTTGCATGATGTTTGTTTTTTTGGTTAATAAATAAATTGAACTAATTGTTTTTTTTCTCGTTTTGTTGATTGTTTTTTTATAATTTAATTCTTGTCTGTCTTTTGTTTTTCTGTGATTTTTTAATAGTTTTGGTTAATATTTGGGTTCGTTTCTGTCATTTTTTTCTTTTTCCAAGGCCTAATGTAGCCCAAAATAGCACCGAAAACCTCAAGTTTCCGGAAACTTCAGTGCCTGTTTTTTTTTCTATATCGCTAATTTATCGTTCTTTATACAATATAATACACCTATTCTACATACTATAACTTCCTGCAAAAATACAAAAACTTTTTTATATAACAAGAAAAATTTTCAACCGAGGTCCGAATATCAGATATATTAATTATTATTGATTCAATAATATATAATATCATCTCCCTCTCCCGACCCCTCCCCATAAGGGGAAGCCTGCCGCTTGCCACACCCTTCGTCCCACCACCCTACCATGTCCCTACCAACTCCCTACCAACTCCTACCGTGGTAGGAGTTGGTAGGGAGTTGGTAGGGAGTTAATAACTGATTGACACGTAGTTGTCATTTTGCCGTCGGGAACACAATATTTTCCTTTTTTTTACGTTTTAGGAGCAGGAAAATTAACAAAAAATAATAAAAACATGTTCAAGAAAGAGACTTATATCGCCCGCCGCGAGCAGCTGCGCAAGGACGTAGGCCACGGCATCATCATCCTCCCGGGCAACCACGAAGCCCCCTGCAACTACAAGGACAACACCTACTGGTTCCGCCAGGACAGCACCTTCCTCTATTTCTTCGGCCTTCAGCGCGAGGACCTGGTGGGTGTGCTCGACTGCGAGACGGGCAAGGACTACCTCTTTGCCAACGACTACGACATCGACGACATCATCTGGACGGGGCCGCTGCCGAGCGTCAAGGAGCTGGCCGAGAGCGTGGGAGTGGAGAACAGCGGCTCGATGGCCGACCTGAGGAAATACCTCGAGGGCAAGCGCCCCACGTCGCCCCTGCCCCACTACCTGCCTCCCTACCGCGCCGACATCCGTGCCGACCTCAGCGAGTGGCTGGGGCTGGTGCTGAGCTCGGTGAACCGCCACTCCTCGATGGAGCTCATCCTGGCCTGCGTGAAGCAGCGCAGCATCAAGAGCGCCGAGGAGATTGAGGAGATTGAGAAAGCCATCGCCACGGCCTACAACATGCACGTGGGCGCCATGAAGCTGGCCATGCCTGGCCGCTACGAGTACGAGCTGGCAGGGTTCATGGAGGGCAAGGCCTGGAAGGGCAACGGCCCTGTGAGTTTCCCCGTCATCATGACGGTGCACGGCGAGACGCTGCACAACCACGGCCACAACAACCGCCTGGAGGTGGGCCGCATGCTGGTGATGGACGCCGGCTGCGAGACCCCGATGAACTACTGCTCCGACATCACACGCACGGTGCCCGTGGGCGGACGCTTCGACGAAAGGCAGAAAGCCATCTACGAGATTGTGCTCAACGCCAACCTCGAGGCGGCGCGCGTCACCCGCCCGGGCATCACCTACAAAGAGGTGCACACCGCCGCAAGCCGCGTGCTGGCAGAGGGTTACAAAGGCCTCGGCATCCTGAAGGGCAACATTGACGACATCGTGGCCAACGGTGCCCACAGCCTGCTGATGCCCCACGGCCTGGGCCACATGATGGGCCTCGACGTGCACGACATGGAGAACTACGGCCAAATCAATGTGGGCTACGACGACGAGACACGCCCAAGCGAGCAGTTCGGCTTAGGCTCGCTGCGTTGCGGCCGCAGGCTGCAGCCTGGCTTCGTCATCACTGACGAGCCCGGATGCTACTTCATCCCCGCACTCATCGACAAATGGCATGCCGAAGGCACCAACAAGGACTTCGTGAACTTCGACGAGCTGGAGAAATGGAAAGATTTCGGCGGCATCCGCATCGAGGACGACATCCTGGTGACGGAGACCGGCTGCCGCGTCCTGGGAAAGCCCATCCCCAAGACCGTCAAGGAAATCGAAGCCACCATGGCACAGTAAAGAACTGTTGGAGTTATAGAAGTTAAATATCATGGACGTAGAAATCGTAATTGTCAATACCGGCGAGCGGATAACCATAGCACCGGGGACGTCGGTAGAGGAGCTGGCCAAAGACTATGTGCAAAAAAAGACCCTGAAAGACGGCAAGTCCCCATGGCCGGTGCTGGGAGCACTGGTGAACAACAACGTCGAGGCGTTGCAATACCGCATCTATACCCCCTCGACCATCCAGCTGCTCGACATCACCAGCCGCCAGGGATTCCGCATGTACCGCAACGCCCTGCAGTTCATGCTCTATACCGCCGTGCACGACTGCTACCCCAAGTCGATGCTTAGCATCGACCACTCGCTGCAGAACGGCTTCTACTGCCGCATAGTGTCGGCAGTGGAGGGTTTCGAGCTGCCCGACCAGATGGAGGTGTGCCGCACCGTGAGGGAGCGCATGATAGCACTCCAGGAGCAGGACATCCCCTTCACCAGCAAGACCATGCTGATGAAGGATGCCATCGAGCTTATCCGTTCGCGCCACATGCCGAAAACGCTGTATATCCTGGAGCACTTGCGCCAACTCTATGTCGAGATGAACTTCCTGGGCGACACCGTGCACAAAATCAACGGCAAGCTGGCACCCTCGACCGGCTGTCTGTCCACCTGGGATTTCCGCACCTACGGCGACGAGGGATACCTGCTCCAGTGCGCCGACCCTGAGCATCCCGACAAGCTGTCGCTCTACACCGAGACTCCCAAGCTCTTCGCCATCTTCCGCGAGCACTACCACTGGACCGACCTGATGCACATGTCGACCATTTCGGACTACAACCGCATTGTCTATCAGGATGGCGGACAGGACCTCATCCTGCTGGCCGAGGCACTGCACGAGAAGAAATATGCCGAGATTGCCGACCAGGTGCGCCAGAGTGGCGCCAAGATGGTGCTGCTGGCGGGACCGTCGAGCAGCGGAAAGACGACGTCGTGCCGCCGACTGAGTGTGCAGCTCAACGTGCTGGGATACGATGTCAACCAGCTGTCGCTCGACGACTATTTCATGGGTCGCGACCGCACGCCCAAGCTTCCCAACGGCGAATACGACTTTGAGAGTGTCGACGCCCTCGACATACCGATGCTCAACGACCACCTGAACCGCCTCTTCCAAGGCGAGGAGGTGGCCATTCCCACTTTCGACTTCAAGAAAGGCGAGCCCTTCTTCAGCGGCAAGACACTGAAACTGGGTCCTCGAAGCATCCTCGTGGTGGAGGGTATCCACGCCTTGAACCCGAAGCTTACGGCGGAAATCGACGAGGAACTGAAGTTCAAGGTCTATGTCAGCGCCTTGACGCAGCTGTCTATCGACGACCAGAATATCATCCACGGCACCGACAACCGGTTGGTGCGCCGCATCGTGAGGGACAACAACTTCCGCGGATGGAACGCCTACGAGACCCTCAGGCGGTGGCCCGAGGTGGTGCGTGGCGAGCGCAAACACATCTTCCCCTATCAGGAGAATGCCAATGTGATGTTCAACTCGGCCCTGCTCTACGAACTGGGGGTGCTGAAGCGCTATGCCGAGCCCTTGCTGAAACAAGTGCCCGAGGACTGCGAAGAATACTCCATCGCACAGCAGCTGTTGACCTTCTCGGAGCTGCTGCTGCCCATCGAGGACAAGTTCATTCCCTACAACTCCATCATGAGAGAGTTTCTTGGCGGGAGCGCATTCGAGTATTGATTACTTCACGGGAGGAACCGGGAATTCCGGATTTGCACCGTCCAACACTATGGGGGCCCTCAGATAGAAGGGCTCCCGTTCTTTTAACTGGGATTGGATTTTGTCGCGCATGGCGTCGGGGGAAAGACCGCGCATGAGGGGACGGGGGTTGCGGCTGCGGAGGGCACGCTCGACGAGGGCGTCGACAGACATCTGGAGATAGATGGCGGTGCCGTTTTGAAGGATGAAGTCCATGTTGCCCGAATGGGACGGGGTGCCGCCCCCGGTGGCTATAACGACATTGTCGAGTTGGGCGGTGGAGTGCAGCATGGCGGTCTCGAGACGCCGGAAAGCCGTTTCGCCGAAGGCCTCGAAGAAACGCGGCACGGTGTAATGGTAGCGTTCCTCGAAGGCCCGGTCAAGGTCGAGGTAGTCCATGCCTTGCTCGGCCGCAAGACGGCGGCCGAAGGTGGTCTTGCCACAATACATATAGCCAACGAGGTAGTACTTCATCTGTCAAGGGTTTTCAGGGGTTCATCAGTTCTTTGGCCGTCTGTAGGGCGGCAGGCGTCGGAGGTTCGGAGGAGAGCATGACGGCGACCTCGGTGAGACGCTCGTCGGGATTGAGTTCACGGATGTGCGAGACAGTGCGCTCGGTGTCATTTTCCTTGTAGACCTTAAAATGCTGGGTTGCGCGGGCGGCAATCTGCGGCAGGTGGGTGATGGCGATGACCTGTGTCTGCCGGGCCATGCGCTGCATGAGGGCTCCCACGGCCACGGAGATGTCGCCGCTGACGCCGGAGTCGATTTCGTCGAAGACAAGTGTCTGGTGGGACACGCCAACGGCTTTGATGGCCAGCATGAGGCGCGAAAGTTCACCACCCGAAGCCACTTTGGCGAGGTCGCGCATTTCGCCGCCACGGTTGGCATTGAAGAGGAAACTGACGCTGTCATTGCCACGAGGGCCATAGTCGGCAGCAGGGCTGATGGCTATTTCGAAACGAGCCTCGGGCATACCCAGTTCGCGGAGGAGCGGAAGAATCTTCTCCGCCAAAAGGGTGCCAGCCTTGCGACGAGCCTCAGAGAGGGTGTCGGCCGCGAGCTGCAAGGCGGAGAAGGCCCCGTCGACTTGTTCCATGAGCTCGTGTATGCGCTCATCGAGGGTGGAGATATTCTGCAGCCGGGCATCGAGGTCGTCTCGGATGGCGATGAGGGCCTCAACGCTGTCGACGCCATGCTTCTTCTGCAACCGGTAGAGCAAGGCCAGACGCTCGTCGACCTGCTGCTGGCGTTCAGGGCTGTAGCTGACGGTATCGGCCAAGGAGGAGAGGGTGCCGTTGATGTCGTCGAGCTCGATGAGAGCAGAGTCGAGGCGTGAGAGCAGGCTCTCGGCCTCAGGATGGTAAGGGGCGATATGAGAGAGGGTGCTTTTGGTTTGGCGCAGACGGGCGAGGGCCGCCTGAGGGGTGTCGTCGTCGAGAAGGGTGGCAGCGGCAGCAAGCCCTTCACGCACCGTCTCGGCATGGGCAAGCAGTTGGGCTTCCTGCTCGAGAGGTTCCTGCTCGCCGGCCACAAGGCGGGCGGCGGCAAGTTCGTCGAACTGGAACTGAAGGAAATCGGCCTCGCGACGGTTCTGTGCCTCCTCGGCAGTGAGCGCTTCGAGAGAACGCTTGAGGGCAATATATTCCTGATAGATGCCCTGATAGGCCGGCATAGCGTCAGCCATGTGCACGGCGGCAGCAAGGTTGTCGAGGAGGGTGAAGCGGAAAGAGCTGTCGGCAAGGGTGAGGGTCTGGTGCTGGGAGTGGATGTCAAGGATATGGGGAGCAAGGGCTTTCAGGAACGGCAATTGTACCGGAGTGTCGTTGACGAAAGCACGACTTTTGCCCGCGGCAGAAATCTCACGGCGGAGGATGAGGTGATCGTCGTAGTCGATATCGGCCTCGGCAAAGAGCGGTTGGAGGGAGAGTGCCGCGATGTCGAACTGAGCTTCGACAACACACTTGCGGTTCTTGTCGGCCAGGACTGCCGTGTCGGCACGTTGTCCCAACAGGAGTCCCAAGGCTCCGAGGAGGATGGACTTGCCGGCTCCCGTCTCGCCCGTGATGGTCACAAATCCAGATCCAAAGACGATATCGGACTCGCGGATGAGAGCATAGTTTTCTATATGTAGGCTAACGAGCATAACTATTGCAGCATGGGTAAAATACGTTCAAGAGCATTCATCAGGGCATCGACCTCCTCGGGGGTGTTGTATACGGCGAAAGAGGCGCGGACGGTGCCGGGAATACCATAGCGGTCCATGATGGGCTGAGTGCAATGGTGGCCAGTGCGGACGGCGATGCCGAGCTGGTCGAGGAGCGTGCCGACATCATAGGGATGCGCATCGCCGACAAGGAAGGAGAGGACGGAGGTCTTGCGGGGTGCGGTGCCAAAGATGCGGACACCGGGGATCTGAAGGATACGCTCGGTGGCATAGCGCAAGAGGCGATCCTCCTGGGCGGCGATGTTCTCGATGCCCACCTCGTTCATAAACGAGATGGCTTCGCCAAGAGCGATGACGTCGCCCACCGAAGGGGTGCCCGCCTCGAACTTGAAAGGAAGCTGGTTGTAGGTGGTTTGTTCAAAGGTGACGTTTTCTATCATCTCTCCCCCACCCTGATAGGGCGGCAACTCGTTGAGGATCTCCTCGCGGCCATAGACGACGCCGACACCCATGGGGCCATACATCTTATGTCCGGAGAAGCAATAGAAGTCGCAGTCAAGGGCTTGCACATCGACTGCGAGATGAGAGATGGCCTGAGCGCCGTCGACAAGCACGGGGACACCGTGGTTGTGGGCAATACGAATGATGTCGGCCACAGGATTGACAGTGCCGAGAGTGTTGGAGACGTGGTTTACGGCCACGATACGTGTCCTGGGCGAGAACAGTTTCTCGTATGCATCGAGGTCGAGGATGCCTTCGTCGCTGAAAGGAATCGGCCGCAACGACGCGCCAGCGAGCTGCCAAGGAACAATATTGGAATGATGCTCCATGCCAGAGACAATAACTTCGTCACTGCCGGTGAAGAAACGACGCGAAAAGGATGAGGCCACAAGATTGATGCTCTCAGTGGTGCCACGCGTGAAAACAATTTCGTGGTGATGGCGAGCATGGATGAAAGCCTGTACTTGGCGACGCACAACCTCGTAACGTTCGGTGGCCTCGGTGGCAAGATAGTGGGCACCGCGATGGATATTGCTGTTGAGCGTACGATAGTAGCTATCAAGTGCATTGATGACACGCAATGGTTTCTGCGTGGTGGCAGCATTGTCGAGGTACACCAACTGGCGTCCGTGCACCTGGGTGTCGAGGATGGGGAACTGGGAGCGTAGGTCGGAAGAAATCATTTCTTACGGTTTTTCTTGATGAAATAGCGAACAACAAAGAAGACAACGACAAGAACGAAGATGACGATGATGGCGTAGCTGAGGAGACTGCTATAGCGCTCGATGACGCTGGGGTCGGCAGCCTGGTAGGCCAGCCATCCAAGAAGCGCCAGCACGCAGTTCCACACCAAAGCGCCCAAGGTGGTGTAGACAACAAACGGGATGATGTTCATCTTGCTGAGACCGGCAGGGATGGAGATGAGCTGCCGGATGACAGGAATGAGGCGGCCAACGAGAGTGGAGACAACCCCATGGTCGTTGAAATACTTCTCGGCACGTTCCATCTTTTCGCCCGAAAGGCTGAGCATGTGGCCCCATTTGCTATCGACAAAGGCATAAATGATGGGACGCCCCAGCCACCGCGAAAGGAAATAGTTGATCAGAGCACCGACGAGGGCGCCCAAGGTGCCGAAGAGCACCACCAGCCAAATCTTCATGCCGCTCTTGCCTTCGGGGTTGGCAGCCACATAGACCGCAGGAGGGATCACCACCTCCGACGGAAAAGGCACAAAGGAACTCTCGACGGCCATCAATCCGCCGACAGCCCAATAATTCATGTGGGCATCGTACCATCGCAAGGCAGAGGCCACGAAACCCGACGATGCGGTATCGCCACGCACGGCTTCTGCCACCCCTACCGACTCGGAGGTAGCGTCATCCGTAGGCTGTGCCCAAAGAGGTTGACTGGAAAAAAGTGACAGCAGGGCCACTATCAAAAGGAATCGTTTACTATTCATGATGATTGTTGTTTTCGGGTGAATTGGCAAAGGGGTCGGCAGGGACGAGGGGACCCAGCAACGGATGCTCAATGAGCTCGGGGCATAGCTCGGCCAGCATGGCAGGCGATACATCGGGCAACATCTTGCGGGCTTTATTGTAACGGTTGGTATAGAAATAGGAGGCTGCAAGATAGGTACTATAGAAAGAACTATGGGGATAGACTTCGAGCGACTCCTCGCCGAACTGGATGACAATGTCGTAGACCTTATGATTGAAAAGGAATTGGGTATAGAGTTGGCATTGATGCTCGGCATAAAGGCCTGTTCCAATCATTTGTTCGAAGTACTCGGACGCTTTATAGTACTCACCAATGGCGTCGTAGATCATGGCGGCTGCGCAAAGCACATCGGGATTGCCGGGAGCATCGTGGGGGCCACGTCCGTCATTGGGGTCCAAAGGAGTGGCTTCGTCGAGCATAAGAGCCCTGTTGACTTTGGCAACTGCCGTGGAGGTATCGCCAAGTTCGAGGTAACAGAGTGCCAATGATGCGCAGGCATCGGCATCGGCGGGGTTCTCCTCGACGGCTTTCTTGAAGTAGGACAAAGCAGTGTCGTAGTTGGCCTCACGGGCATAGAGGGAGCCGATGGTACGATAGACCTTGGCTCGATCGTCACAGAAGTCGAGAACACGCAACATAGTGGTCACCGCCTCGGCTGTATTGCCCATGTAGTCTTGTGTTTGAGAAAGAGCCATATATGCATCGACATAAGTCTTATCAATGGCTATGGCATATTCGAAGGCATCGACAGCCTTTTCATAAAGAGTGAGGTCACGATAGCCACAGCCCAGGCAGTACCACCCTTCACGACTGTACGGATTCTTTTTCACATAGTTGTCAAGGTAGTCGACAGCCTGCTCAATGCGGCCAGACTCGTAGCATACATCGTAATAGTTGTAGATTGTCACATCGTCGCAGGAATCGCTCTCCATAGCACGGCGGTAACAGTTGAGAGCAGCATCGTAGTCTTTGAGTTTATAATATTCCTCTGCCATATTGGAGTAGACACGGCCAAGCATCCAGCCATCGGAAGCAGCCTCTTTGAAATAAGCAATGGCTTTCTGGGAATCGCCCATGGCGCCATTGGCGACACCGAGGGAATATGCGACATCGGTGTTGTCGGGCTCGGCTTCACGCATTTTGTTGAGAACCTTTAGCGCCTGGGAATATTGTTCGTGAGACATCATGAGGTGGGCACGCCGCAGCCGGATAGTAGTACTATTGGGATAGAGTTCCTCCGCATATTGTACAGCACGTTCGAGAGGATGTTTGTCGTTAACCTCAAAATAGTAGTCGATGATAATTTCCATCTCGTCGACATCAAAGAATTGGCTCTTGCCCTTAAGAATTGTATTCTCAAAGGTTAGCACCAATTCGCGCACTTCTTCATCGAAATTATTGAACCTGTCTTTTTTCATCTTTTAGAACGAGAATCTGATAGTTAAACCGCCTTTGGTTGTCGAATTGGGATAGGCATTGGAAATGTATGGTGTATTGATATTTGTTTGGAAGAAAGCCTTAAGGGTGAGCGTGGTAGTGAGTGCATATTCGCCACTAAGTTCTGCCATCCAGACAGAACTTCCGGATGAGATTTGACTGATATTCTGGTTGATTTTACGGATATTCGTCATGTTGGCATTGTAGGTGAGGTTGAGTTGTACCAAGATGTCGCTCTTGAGTTTGTGGGTTTTGTCGGCAAAGCGGACGTTAAAGGAGATATCCTTGAAGCGGTAGCCCGCTCCCACCGTGAATCCTTTGCGAGTGGTTTCTGTAAGCTGATTGTTGGAGAAGGAAAGCATCAACGTTCGATTGCGCTGCAGCGAGAAATTGAACTGGAAACTATTGACCATGTTGACCGAAACACGGACCAGGGGGTTGAACTGTTCGGTAATCTGGACACCCTCCATTGATATCGGCGGCACATAGTCGCCGGTGCTGTTGAGGACGGTCTCGCTACCATAGTCATAGTTGTCTATACCCGAAAGCGTGGCGTCAGTGTAGAAGTTACCCACGCTGTAGGTCGATGAATAGCGATGGGAGATGGTAATATTAGTAAACCATTTCTTGAGGAACTGGATCTTGTTCAGACCATTGTAGTTGATATTCCAATTGGGCAGCGGGAAGCGCTGGAACGGAGCGAAGCCCATGCTCGAAGCGTCTTTGCCCAAATAGGTGGACAAGAATGCGGTGAGGAGCACTGTCTGCGAGTTGGCGCTGTAGCCTGCAGGATAGTACTGGCCATTCATCGTATCGAGAATCATCTGATTGCTATAAGGATCGGGGTTGGCTGAAGCCAAACGTTCAGCGACAATGGAACGGTTCTCGAGGAATTGGGCGAAAAGGTCGTCGGCATTGCTAAAAGCAGTAAGGAAACTCCACGTGGTGGTAGTATAGGAACCCGACATGCGGTAAGACAATGGGCCATCGACATATCCACGGTCGGAAAGATATTTGTAGTAATACTCCTCACGATCATTGTAGTTTTGCGTGGCGGTAATCGCAATCTTGAAATCGCGCAAAGGCTCCACATTGGCCTGTAGCGAAAGTGTTTTCTGGGTACTCATCTCATGGGGAGAATTGAAGAGCGTGTCGCGCGAAAGCAGGTCATTGCGCAACAAATCGTCTGCAATATCCATATCATATCCCAAGACATATCCCAAACCCGGACTCCAATGAGTTTGCGGATCAAGACCGATATACTTGGGTTCGCCCATGTATCCAGGAAGACGCGACCCATTGGTAATGTTGTATTGAATGGTCAAATCCTTTACACATGTGACCAATCTCAATCCGAAATATCCGATATTTTTCAGCATCTCCTGGATCTTTACATGTCGCAGACTGTCGGCCATCACCACAGAATCCTGTGCTGATATCTTTTTCTGGTTCTTACTCGCCTTGACTGGCAGTTTCTTATTATTGGATTTCGGAGCATTTGCATCTTTCAAAAGCTTGAACTTGTTGTAGAAGTTCTGCAAATTTGCATTCATCGAAAGTTGGAGCGTCGAAGAACCTTGCAATGTCGCGCCCATCGACTGCAACGCCTGAGTTGTACCTTGGTAGATGTAACTGGTACGATAGGTGATAGGAGTGCGCAAGAAATCGAGATAAGGCAATTTGTTGATGGGCACGTCGTAGGTGGCATTGATTGTCTGTTGGAAGTTCTGCATTGTGCCACCATGGGCAATCGATTGCCATATAGAGTCACTCGCCGACGATTCCATACGGCCTACCGGTTCATCGATACGGGCATTGGCGTTGGCCGAATATTGGATTCGCAGCGACCGCATCAAGTCATATTGCAACCCATAGTTTCGCTGCCATGTAAACTGTTTGAAATAGGTTGGCTTAATGATTACCAATGCAGCGCTCTTATTGCGCATCATTGTCTCCTCATAATCACGGTATATTTCTGTGGAGAAACTCAGATTCTTAGGCAAATAATAAAAATTAAACTCTTTGAGAATCTTCCAAGCCTTACCCTTGAAAAGTTTCACCTTGTCAAATGGTTTGACCGGCTCCGGTTGCAAACTGTAGTTATATGTGAAACCTCCACGATGTTGGTCCTTATTGTAATATTCAATATCCTCGTCGCTCGACCGTTCGCCGCTATAGGCATACGAGAAAGAGAAGTTCTCGATATCATAGACATGCTGTTTCAAATTGTCCTTCCCCACCCTATCCTTACGGACATTGGCCAGAGTAATATTGGTTGTACTTTTCCGCCGCTGTGTCATCTGCTTCACACTGTCCTTCTCCGCCGAAGTGGCATAAGTGTCCAAATCATCGCTGAGAAGCACGTCCGGGTTGTATGGGTTGTATTCGGGACTCCCAATCTCACGACTGTAATCCACATAAAGAGGAATGTGCAAACCCCATTCTTCTGGCAAGAACTTACTCAGTTCCATGTCAAAGGTGGTTTGGAATGTGAACGTATTCACCAATTCTTCTTTGACAAGCGGATCCTCAAGATTTCCAAAGTGAGCTGTTGTGTATGAACCATAGAGCGAGAGATTTCCGACATCGGCCAAATTGGTACGCGCCAATGCCATTGCCGCCCAACCGCCTTTGTTGATATAGTCGGTAAGACGAAGCTCGTTGACCCACACCGTGGCCGATTTTGGCAGCATGTTGTTGCCGTCCGTCAAACTCTCTTTCTTGGGATTACGTACACCTATCATAATTACCTTGACCTTGCCAAGATTAGGTGTACCCAGAACAGTGTATTTTCGGCCATCGACAATTTCAGAATAGAGCAACGTGGGTGCATATCCCGATTCACCATGACGTATCTTTTTATTACGTTTTGTCTTGATTTCCGTGAGCATCTGCAGGTCTATGTCCACATTATTTGCACGCGGCCAGATGGCATAAGGATCGTCAGCAGGGGTATACCATGGGGTAAGTTTCAAAGGCAGCTCATACTCATAATAATTGCTTGTGTAGTCGGTGCCCAAACGAACAAAGAGGACCAAGTCGTCGTCGTTCATTTGGTCGGCAGCATACTTCTTCTCGGCGTGAACAAACATTTTCAAGTGTCCATACTGACGTAGATCATAGGACGTAGAACGATAGATGGCTCGCGCATCGCCACTGGCCAATGCATCGACGTTGAGCGACAAAGCCTGCTCGTTAAGCTGAGTGTAGCTGTTACCACTGGAATACCACTCCTCGCGCTCAATTCCCGGAGGCAAAACATAAGGCACCGGCTGACGGCTACCATTTTCTTCAATGTTAACAGTCGAGATATTGAAACTGGTTTCCTCACTGGTTCCCGTGGAGTAATCACCTGGTTGCAACAGATCCTCGCTATATTTACGCCATGTAGAATACACCAGGTCGAGTGTGGCAAAACGGAGAATAACAGGTTCCTCAAACTGGTTGAGAAACATTCTCATAAAACGGATAGACTGGAAACCGTTAATATTTCCCACCTTGGAGTCAGGCTCCCTGATGGGGATGCGGAACTGGTACCAACGGCAATTGGTTGTCTCGCCATTAGCCAGCTGAACATTGCGGGCATCCTGAATATCGACAATGTGATTCTCTCCAATCACCATCCGATCGGGGCTGAGGTCTATCACATACTGATAGTAGTTCTCCGCCTCACTCAGAGTATTGTCTTTGTTGATATCTTCCACATTGGGATAGGCACTGGCACTGGTCATATATTCCTCGTCGCTGTCTTCATCCACAGGAGAGTTGCCTTCAGCGTTATTATATAGTTTATATCGGTCGTTGATTTTCACATCGTTGTCATCATAATACGAACTGCGGAAATAGCGAAAATCATCGCCCGACGGATCTTCTGCAGCCTTTTGATAAGCCTCAGACGCGGTACCGAAACGATTGGCGATAGCATCAAGATACCATTGGAAGAAAGTCTGTTCATCTTGCAAGCCATGGGTGGAACCAATTCCATCATAACCCACATCCTGATACATACGGCTTTGTGCATCGTTATCGAAGGCATTGACAATGGGCTGTGTGGTCGGCACACGACCCCAGATTGTAGTATCTACATTGACCACAGTGGCACTCGTCGGCAGACCATTCTCAAAGCTTTTACGTCCATCGCGAAGAATATCCTCGCTGATATCTCCCAGATTGATGTACAATTTGCCCCCGCTATGATTGGGATTCTCGATAAAAGGATCCATCAGCCAAAATTCGATGGTCTCAATGTTCTGAGTCTCGAAATCAGTATAGTCCAGCTTGCGCATGATGCCACCCCATCGGCTGGCCGGATTGACCAAAGTGCCGCTATCAGTAATACCCGCACTGAAAGCCGTCGGGTTAACATCGTAGTTATATGGACCTTTTTCTTCCGGATAGAAAGCCATGTTAAGCTCATAGACATAGGTCGGTTGGCCTGCCACTCGGTCCTTGTTCGGAAACACCTCTTGCTCATAAATCCTTCGCGCATAAGGCTTCGACAAATCGTCAAGAGTAATATTGCTCGGGCGAGTACCCGTCTGATAGAAATCATTGCTGATTCGATACCAGGCCAACTTGGCACGGTTCTTTCCATAGTCCAATCCACTTCCCGGCGCCGTCTCGGGGAACATAGCCATCGACATGCGGTAATCCTGAGGTGTACTCGCCAAAAACCATGAAGTCACCGTAGTAAGATTGATATTACTCTCTGCACCTTCGAAGTCATCAACATAACTCACACTCCCCTCCTCGCTCCCGGTGCTGCTCATCCCCGGAATAAAATGGGCAAACTCGGCCGAAATACTTAGATTGCTTGGAGCCTTGGTCTCAATGCCCGGAAGGAAATCCACCAACTTGGTAATCAACGGCACCTCGCTACGATAATTCACATCCAATCCCCAGATACTGTTGCTTGTTGGTTCATCACCGAAATTGTTTTTCTGCGTCAACGGTTTCTCATGCAAATTCATCACCGTGGCTCCGATATTGAAATCCGGTTGCACCTCATAATTTAAATGCAAACCCAGCATGCGTTTTGTCGTCATGCTGAACGAGTTGTTTTCAGAGCTGACACTGATGGGGGTGCCCGACGAAAGAATACTTTCGTTGATGATACGCACCGTTCCCATAGTGTAATCCACTGTATAGTCCACATTCTCTATCAGTGGCATGCCTCCTGCTGTCACTGTGACACTTCCTTGTGTCACACTGTAACCCAAACTAATCTCTCCACTCACACTGCTTGTATAATACCCCTCAAGATAAAAACGGTTCCTCTCGGCATATTGGCGGGCCAACGTTTGCGTCATGGTGTACAAGGAGTCAAAACAATAGCGGTTGGCAAAGTCGTCATCACCCAATATCTCCCTTAAATCCTTGCCAAAAGGTTCTACATAGGGGAAAAACACCCGACCTGTCGATGCTTGAATCAGGCCTCCTTTGAACGCCGCCGAATCGAACCAATCGAATACTCCATCAGCATAATAATAACTTTGGCTGGCATCCATGCGGTCCATGCCGAAAAGTTCTATCAAGGGGATACCCTGCTTAGGACCTTCTGTGAAAAAGCCAACCCCAACACCGCCTTCCTCACTCTCGTAGAGCACATTCAAGCGGAAGTTCTCGCGACTCAACTGACTACTTTTTAAAAAGTAGACATTCTTCATCATCAACTTCCACAAAGGCCCATGTGTGTTCACGGAAGTACTCTTCAGCAACTTCACAATGAGCGTGTTCGGGTCATTCACACCGTCAGTGGTCAACTCGCCAACTTGATAGACGTTGGTATCTCCAACCACCTGATACTGGAAGGCTACAGCCAGCACTTGGTCGTTGCTCAAGGGCTGGTTCAGTGTGATGAAACCCAGTTCTCGGTTAAACGTATATTCATTTGACGGCAGGAGCCGCGCACTTTCCACCTTTTCATAGTCTTCTCCAGCCGTCATACCCAATCCCTGCATATATCCCGTCACCGAATTCACGCTACGCACACTCGACGGATTGACCAATGTCAGCAGGTCATTGGCACTATTTCTCGGCAACTGCGGTCCCATGCCATGTACCCGCGAATTCCAAGGCTGTCCCTCACCCAAGTCGGTCAATGCCAAAATATTGCGATTCTGTGTCACTGCAGCACCAACGTTGGTGCGCCACACCTCAATACGAAGAATTTTTACATTCGAATTCACCACGGGCAGTGTACTCATGGCTTTGTTGTAGTTGTCATAGAAATATTGAGCTATGAAATAGTGTCGGTTGTCCTCATATTCGTCGGCACGGATCTCAAACTCGTGGCTGCTGGCACCTCCCTTCACCTGCATATTCTCTGTACTCGTCTCTTTCTCACTGACGACAGCATCGATGGTCAACTTGCCAAACTTCAGTTTGGTATGGAAACCAAAAAGTTGCTGGCTACCTTTTATCAACGTCGTTGTAAGCGGGAACGACACATCGGCGGCTTCAAAAAGTTGCAGGATATCATCCTCTTTGCCTTCATATTTCAGCTTCAGCTGATTCTCAAAGTCGAAAGTGGCATTTGTGTTGTGGTTGATGTCAAAACTGATGAGGTCGCCAATCTTGGCATTGAGGTTGATCTGGAGATTCTCGTCAAAGTCAAAAGTTGTCACGCTCCTTTCGCTGGCATCACGCTGTGGGTCGTCACGGTAGTTGTTCACTATTTGGAACGTCAGTTCGGCACTTCCACTTGGTGTGATCTTGATTTCCGGCTTGCCCATGAGGGCCTCGAGCTTCTGACTGATTTGGTTGAAACCTGGTATTTTGCTCAGCAATCCTCCGTCGCTGTTGTCAAGCACCGTTCCTCCTCGTTTTTCATCCCAATACTGGCGCATCAACTCTTCCATCTTCCAATCCTCATAATCCTCAAACGACATATACTCCCGGCTTATCACCACATCTCCCGCCATCCTCACCTTCACATAGTCGCCATGCTCAGCATCATACACCACCGTGTCCCTTATTCCTCCGGGAGTGTAGCCGCTTCCCATGGGTGTAAAGTCCACAGTATCGTTTTGTCCTCGCACCACAAAAGGCAATGCAAGTCCAATCAACAGCAAGAGTATTTTATTTTTTAACCTGTTCAACTTATCTTCTTTTCAAACTCAACCAATAACGAGTCGCCATTGTATTTATTGCATCTGCTTTATTTTATCACAACAACTCTGCGTGCCGGCAGCATGCCTATCTTCACCAGATATACCCCCGAAGATGTTGTCTTCAGTTTCACCGGTATCGCCGGTGCCACCTCTATTGACTCTATCTTTCTGCCTATGGCATCGAATAAACTAACGGGATAACCTTCCGCACCATCCACCACTATAGAGCCATCCTGTTGGTAAATCTTGACGTCAATCATGGCGGCGCCATCAATCCCTTCCACCATGACATACACGGTATCATGAATATACACCGTATCGTGCAGCCACAACGTGTCTATGACAATTGTAGTGTCGAAGACGATTCTGTCCACCGTATCGTAAGACCATTGAGTCACAGTGTCAATTACCGTTACCGTGTCTGTCATCAACGTGGTGTCGTGAACATATACATCGACAAACGCAGTGTCGTGCACATACACGTCAACAAATGTTGTATCATGCACATACACATCGACAAATGCTGTGTCAGTATGATACACATCAATGTATGTCGTATCGTGGACATAGACATTCACATAAGACGTATCATGGATATACATAGTGTCCAGAACATCCTCATAAACTATTCTATCCACCGTGTCATGAACCATCAATGTGTCGTGGACAGTCACTTGCTCATACACTACCATGGTATCCCTTTGTACCAAGGAAACCGTGTCATACACAATCTGTGTCACCGTGTCGGTCTGAATTAACGTCATTGTGTCATGTTGTATCACCACTGTCGTATCATGGACAGCGATAACGCCACCCTGACTCAGCGATGCTGTCAACTGGATATTACCCATGACCGTCACCTGACGAGGGTTGACCGTGGAACCGTCCGACCATTGTACGAAAGAGTAGCCTGCTTCTGGATATACTCCCACCACGGCCGTTTCACCCTGTTGGTAGGTGCCGCTACCGGTAGCGGTGCCATGGGTGGCAGTTACCGTCACATTGTAGTGTGGCAGGGTCCTCGGCAAACTCACATTGTCTATCCACGCGCAATCCGAGTTACTGTTGACACTTCCATCTTTTGAATATGTGAACTTGAAAGTATGGCTGCCCGGAGCCACCGCATAGACAACCCGAGTCCAATCCACCACTCCGGAATTCACCACTTTCTCTTCATTGTCAATGTAAAAATGGAATTTGTCGTAGTTGCTTTCCGACGACACCTTGTAGTAGAAACTGATGCTGTCAGTCCTCGCCACGTCGATAGTAATGCTCATCTCCGAGGTTTGGTTGTGTCCAAGAGACTGATACGATCGGGCACAATAACTGCCTTGCTGCGCCTCGTCCGAAACGATCACCCACGGATAAGTGCCTTGATTCCATCCTTGAACGACGTAGTTACCTCCTTCAAAGGTCTCAATTGTGTTCTCTCCAACATATGCCTCGATAGTTTCTGTCAATGCAATAGGGCCCGCCAACTGCATGGTGAGCGGCACGGCGACATCCATATCCATCGAGGAAGAGGCATGCAAAGTAAACTGACGAGTGACAGTGGCTCCGGCAGCAAGCGTGAAACTGCTACTCGATGCAGGAGTAACTGACAGCTGCGAGTTCGACGAAACAAGCGTCAATTGCGACGACCCCAAGGCCGCATGGCCACTGTTGGTCAGGGTCACCGCCACATTAAGCGATGTCCCCGGGAGCAACGTGGGATTGTTGTTGTCAAATCCAACTGTTATGTGGGGGGCCTTCAACGCAAAGGAGAAGACATTACTCGCCGGCGTGCTGCTGCCGTTCCATGTGGCATTGGCCGTCACCTGGACCGCAGCACCGTCCTCGACCTGCGTGCCCACTGTGGCCGTCACCATACGTGTCACCGAATCGCCTGCAGCAATCGAACTGATGGTGATACTGCTGTTGCCAAACGTCAGTCCGGCATTGCCACTCGACAAAGCCACATTGACATTATGCGCAATACTGTTGCCAAGGTTAACCACCTTGACGGCCATTTGGACCGTCGCTCCTGCAGTAAGGCTGCCCTGAGGGGTAATGGCAGTCACCTGGGCATAGGCTCCTTGTGCAGGAACAACAGCGAGGGTTCGGAAAGCCGTCCTGTATTGCTGCGCCGAAGCAGCCACTTCATAGCCGCCCACCGGCATGCCCGAGGGCAATGCAAGCGTCACCACTCCCGAGGCATTGGCATAGCCCGATGCTCTCAACGTGCGCGTGGTGGTGTCTGTCAATGCGACATAGGCATAGGGCGCCGCCGTCACCGTCAGTGTGGTGGTCCCTGCTGGTATCGACGAAGCCATAGCCACATCCATCTGTGACGCTTGGGTAAAATACGGCATCAACGAAGGGTCGCCCATCAGATGATATATCTCCCAATAGTAGATTTTATAATTCGACGTGGAGCTTTCCACTGCCATATTGCCCATCATCATCATCTCGCCCTGGGTCTTGGCCCAATTCGAATATGCCTCGTTGTGAGTATGGAAAGCGCGGTCGTAGACTCCAAGGTTGGAGGCGTTGTAGGCCATCGACATTGTCGCGCTTATACCGCTGCGCAAACCCACGGCCCAATAGAAATCCTCATTCCAATAAGTACTGTTGCTGCCGCCGATGTAACCCACCGCACCGCAATAGTTCCCTTTGCGCAGCACCGACTCTCCCAAGCAGGTCGCTGTCTCAAACTTATTGGTCAGGCAGCAATTACCCACCATCACGCCAAACTTCTGCACATTGGTCATTGAAGCAGCATGCGAGGTAGTGAAGTTGGGTGTGCCCCAACTGGTGGCGCTGCCGTGAGCCGAATAGTTGATCCATCCAGCACCTTCGTTGTAGCAGTCGCGCACGGTGGCCGAATTCGACGAGGCGCTGCTGCCCACCGTCACATTGCTCCCTGCGGGAACAATCGAGGTATTGTTCTTGAAATATTTAACCTGACTGAATCCATGGGCACCATTGACGTAATTGACGATGGCGTAGTCCATCGCCGGGTCGGCACGGGTGTATCCGTAGTCGCCGCTGCTGCCTCCATCCACTCCCGCCACCATGACGGCTCTATCCAGGAACGACGGGTCGGAAAAGGTATACTGCTCATACATCAGGGTCTTCTCTATCTGCGGCGTCAGTTGCGACACGTTCTGTGCCGAGAAACGGCCACAATAGCAGTCGGGGATATTGTCGCCCGTGGTCCAACTGACATAGTACAGATCGGTGATATGGTCCGACGACGGACTTGTGACCCTCGACGCAAAAGCCGGTATTTGCTCATGGTCACCCACTATCAAAAGGTATGTCGGCGCCGGCGAGGCGGCGGTGGCATTGGTATACTGGCTCTTTACATAGTTGGCAATGGCCGTCGACGTGGTGCCGACGCCCGCATCGTCGGTATAGACGATATCCGTAATGAAACCCTTGCGGCGCTTCCATTGCACGAAACTGTCCATCTGTCCTCGGAACGAACTGTGCGCCACTATCAGGTAGCGTATCGGCGCCGCCGTCCTCACCGCCTTCGCACCCAGCGTGTTCAAAGTCATCATCCCACTGGCGAAGACAGGCGAATAATATTTCTCATGCATCTCCTCGGTAGCCTTTACATTGGCTCCCGCATAGTTCACCGTCACCACAGCGCTACGGCACACTATCACCTTGCCGGTCACAGGGTTGTACCTCATGGGCGAGAACTGCAGGCGCGCCAGATTCCTGTCGCGGGCCACGCCGACAGCTTCCACCTTGGCGGGTTCCACGCCATAGAAGGCATCGGCGGCATAGATTTTTCCGTCCATCGCCAATGCATAGTGCCCCCTGTCCGACTTGCTGCGCGACGGCTGCACCGGCACCACTTGGGTCCCCTTCACCGTCAACGTGTCGTAGACAGCCTCGCTCACCCTTACCTCAAACCCTTCACACAACGGAACTTCTATCAAGGCCGAGAAGGTAGGCAGATTGGGAGCCCCCACCTCGGCCGAAGGCATGCAACCCTCGGCTGTGAGCGCCGTGAAAGTCCGCCCGTCGAGCATCACCTCCTCCATGCGCACGTCGCCAACAGAAAAACGCACTTGCAGTTTCTGATAGTCGTTGCTCACTATCGTCTGGGCTTCCCCTTGAAACGACAGCAATGCCATCAGCGTGATCACCAGGTATTTTTTCATTCCCTTATCAGTTTGTTTTGCAATAAAATATATCACAGTCTCTTCAATCCTTCCTTGATAATTTCCTCCACCGTCATCGGCGTTCCGTCGCCGTTCTTCCAGTCGGTGGACATGAGGAGTTTCTCCACGGCAGGCTTGGCAAAGCCCAGCATTGTCAAAGCAGTCATAGCCTCGTCGCGTGCCTGGTTGGCCACGACGCTACCCATCACCAGCTCTCCGCCACTCACTTTCACCCCCATCTTGTCGGCCAGCTCAAGGACAATGCGCTGGGCGGTCTTGGCTCCGATACCTTTCACCCGCTGCACCTTCTTCACATCTTGCGCCTGTATGGCGTTACGCAGCTCGTCAACCGTCAGGCTCGACAGCATGACGCGGGCCGTCTGGTTGCCCACACCATTCACTCCCACCAGCAGGCGGAACATCTCGCGCTCCGCCATGTCGTAGAATCCGTAGAGCTGATGTGCGTCTTCACGCACCGCGAGATGGGCATACAGTTTCACACGCTCTGCCTCGGCCCTTCTCAACGCCTCATAGGTATTCAGCGTGATCTCTATCAGATAGCCCACTCCTCCGCAATCAATCACCGCCTGCGTGGGTTCCAGCGATGCCAGTCTTCCTTCAAAGTATTCGTACATATTTCGTTTTTTCGTTCGTTTCTTTCATTCCGTCGCAGGAAACTGATAGCCGATGCCTGTGGCCGGCGAATCCTCCTGCAGCGTGTAGTCGTCCTCCTGCGGGTTGGCAAACAACGGGTCTTCGCTCCATGTGCCACCCTTGACAATGCTGTGCAAGTCCACATTATAGTTCATCGCATAGCCCTCCAGCTCGCTCAGCAGCACCTCCTTTTGGTAGGTGCCCCAGATGATACAGTCGCGGAAGTCGGCCTTCAGCAGGTCGCCGCCTGTCACCGTCTCGTCCACAATCATGTTATTGCTCAACACGATAGTCTCTATCTTGCGCGACGAGTAGCTCCAATAGTTGGCAAAGGTGCACCCGCGGAAATCGTAGCTGCCGCCCATCAGCGCCGTGAAACCGGCCAGACAGTCATAGACCAGCAGGTTCCTTCCCGTGATGGTGGCTCCCTGCCCCACAATGCCGCAGTCGCTCATATTCCTCACCACCGTGTTGCTCACCGCCAGCTGCGCGTTGGGATAGCAGCGTATGCCGCCCACTCCGTTTTCCACCACGGCATGGTCTATCACGTTGCCCGTACTGTAGTTGTAGAACCAGATGGTCTGCCATTGGCCTGGCAGGAAGTCATACCAACCGTCGTGGCGCAGCGAGGTGAAGAGCACCGGTGTCTCCTCGGTGCCCAACGCCCGCAAGTGGGCGTTGGAGTAGACGATGAGCATGGCGCCGTCGCCGAAGTAGAGCTCGTCGCCGTCGCGCAAGGTCAATGTGTGGCCGTCGAGCACCGCAGCGGGCGACAGGATGATATGCGGACGCGTGTGGTCCCAATTCTCGCAGTCGATGGGCACATACCACGTGCTGTCCGTCGCCGCCAGCTTGTGGTAGACGGCATTCCGTCCCCAGGCCGTCAACACCACACGCTGCCCATTGCCGAACACGATGGCGTCCTCCACGAGGAACGGCGTCGTCAAGTCGCTGGGGTTGATATTGGCCTGCACAAAGATGAAGATGCTGTCGCCGGCCTCAATCTCCACGTCGCGAGCCGTGAGCGAGGTGTCGCCGTCCACATTCATACGGAAACGGCTCGCCCTCCCACCGGCCAGCGTCACCGTGCTCAGCCGCAGGTTGTCTTTCGTGCGGTTGTACACCGTCAGCATCCGTGTCGTGGTGCCTATGGTGGTGAACACCGTGTCGAACGCCACCGTGTCGGTCGAAAACTCCAACCGCACGCCGCCGTCGTCAGTCACAAAATTCTCCTTCTCGCATCCCACCGAGAACCACGGCATCAAACCCAACAGCAATATATAGAGCAGTTTCCGCATTTGTCTCAACTCCTTATCTCTTTTCCTTAACTCCTATTTTGTATACAATCCAAAAATCTCCTCCAACCGTTTGGTGCACACCGGGCAGAACGGTGCGTAGTCGCGCATCATGCAATGCATCGTGGGCCGGTAGACACCCTTGGCGGCATAGCCCGCACCCTCGTAGACACCCAGCGGCCCGCACTCGGCCTTGGGCACATCGTTGTTCTCCGGCGTCGGCACGGGCGTCCCCTTCGGCAGCATCGACTTCCACTTGAGATCGAAGGCCTTGAGGTTCGTGATGTTGGGCTCCAACGGCTCGTAGTCGTTGATATGCAGGTCGCCATAGGCGAGACTCTCGTCGACATACTCGTCGGCCAGGCCGCCGAAGGCGTGGCCGAACTCGTGCGGCAGCACATACTCAGCCAGCCGGTGCATGCTCGTCACGGCATAGAAGTTGTAGATGGCGCCGCCGCCGTATTTCTCGCTGTTCACCATCACGATGATATAGTCGCAGGGAGTTGTGCCCAGCATGTCGTGCAGCCTCCACAAACTGAAAGTCATCAGGTAGCGGTCGATGCCGAAGGTGCCGTATTCGGCATCCACGTCGGCCCTCACACCGTAGATGTTGAAGTCCTCGCGGTGACTGGCAAAGGGCTCGTGGTTGAAGAGGATTTCCTTCATGCGGTAGTAGTCGACACGCAGCTGCGGGTCGCTGGCCGAGCTGTAGCCTTGGGCCACGATAGCCACGTCGATCTTCTTCGACGGGTCGCCGTGGATCTCCAGGTCCGTGCGCTCGCCGATGTGGTAGTTGAAGTCCAGCTCACGTTCGTCGGGGTCGAACTCCACCACCGTCTGGTTCTCGAACACCACCATAGTGCCTGTCACACCGTGGCTGCCCGAAATATGCTCAACCTTGCGCCGTTGCAAGGCAATCTTCACCTTCCGCTTCGGCATGGGCAGCAGCAGCGTCTCCTCGAAGCGGGCCTTGTGGTCCTTGCCCTTGACGGTTCCTTTGTACTCGCGGAAGAGGTTGCTATAGGAGCGAGAATAAATCAGTTTGTCGCTCTTGGCGTCGTACATCGCCACGCGGTAGTCGCCGTTTTCTATGGGGTCGATGAGCTGCGTGCGGCTCCCGTGCCAGTCGGCCGAGCGGTCGAGCCACCGCGAGACCCACACCGTGTCGCCGCGGGCGTCGCCCTCGCGCGAGCAATCGAGCCTCAACGTCCCGCCGGTGAAATACTTCTTGAATTTCACATGCTGAGCCTCAGCTTCCGTTAATCCCATCACTATCAGCGCCAAAAGCGCCAGTATCTTGATTGCAGTCGTTTTCATAACCTTTTAATAACGCTGTTTCATATATATTATTGTAAAAACAAAAAAAATATTTTTATTGGATTTACGGATTTCGCGCAGCGGGAGAGAGAGAAAAAAAACATAGTATATCGAAAAAAAAAATTATGTATCGTTTGCAACGAAAAAAAATGGTTAATAAAAAAATTTGTTATGAGTCAGATTATAAGGTGAAGAAATAGGCACTTCCGCACAAAAACGGTTCCGGGCCTTAAGCAAACAAAAAAATCCAACTTATGGCCCGGAACCCCATTTCCCCCGCCTCTCCAAGCAACTGTAAACCAGTGTCAAGCAGATACCCTCTCTTACTTCTCTCTTTCTCTCCTCTTTATCCCCTCCTTATCCTCTTTTAAATTTGTAGGCAATAAATAGGCGAGAATAACGTTATAGTGATTGGAATATTGATTGTTGAACTTACGTTGATATAACCTAAATACCTGATTATTATGGCGAAGCAGACGAATGGGACCCTCGGGGGATTTGTCGGGAAGCTGGGGCCCGTGGTGGGCTACCGGTGGAAGAATGTGTGGTGCGTGCGGTCGCAGTCGAGGATTGTGAACAACCCGCGCACGGAGGCGCAGCAGGAGCACCGCTCGCTCTTCAAGCAGGAGGTGCAGCTGGCGGGCCGCATGCGGTGGGCCGTCA
>CACXXO010000010.1 GCA_902771735.1 uncultured Bacteroidota bacterium | reverse complement strand
CAGGCATTTATCGATGCCGGCGGTAGCGCCATCAACAGCTATCCGGGCACCCCGTCGACCCAGATTACCGAATACGTGATGAAGAGCAAACAGGCCAAAGAGCAGGGTGTTGTCGCCAACTGGTGCGCCAACGAGAAGACCGCCCTCGAGGCCTCCATCGGCGTGGCCTACAGTGGCAAGCGAGCCATGACCTGCATGAAGCACGTGGGCCTCAACGTCTGCGGCGACCCCTTCATGAACGCCTCCATCATCGGCACCAAGGGTGTCATCATCGTGGTGGCCGACGACCCCAGCATGTTCTCCAGCCAGGACGAACAGGACAGCCGCTACTACGGCCACTGGGCCATGATCCCCATGCTCGAGCCCTCCAACCAGCAGGAAGCCTACGACATGGTTTTCTACGGCTATGAACTATCCGAGAAGATGGGCACCCCCATCCTGATGCGTATCCCCACCCGCCTGGCCCACAGCCGCGCCGGCGTCGAGCGCAAGCCCGTCCGCGCCCAGAACCCCCTCAGCAGCCCCAGCGACCCCAAGAGCTACGTGCTGCTGCCCGCCAACGCCAAGAACCTCTACCGCAGCCTTATCGACAAGCAGCCCGCCTTCACCAAGGCCAGCCAGGAGAGCGGCTTCAACCAGTACATCCCCGGCACCGATAAGAAACGTGGCATCATCACCACCGGCATCGCCTTCAACTACCTGCAGGAGAACTTCCCTGGCGGCAAGTGCCCCTATCCCGTGGTGAAAATCACCCAATATCCCATGCCCTTCGACATGCTGAGCAAGCTCTATGACGAGGTCGACGAACTCCTCGTCCTCGAGGACGGCCAGCCCTTCGTCGAGGAGCACATCAAAGGCTTCCTTGGCAAAGGCAAGCCCGTGCACGGCCGCCTGGACGAGACCATCCGCCGCGACGGCGAGCTCAACGCCGAGAAGGTGGCCATCGCCCTCGGCAACCCCATGCCCAAAGGCCCCGCTGTGCCTGAGGTGGTCACAAACCGTCCTCCCGCCCTTTGCGTCGGCTGCCCCCACATCGACAGCTACCAAGCAGTGGTCGACGTGATGAAGAAATATCCCAACGGCCGTGTCTTCGGTGACATCGGATGCTACACCCTGGGCTTCAACATGGGCGCCATCGACACCACCGTCTGCATGGGCGCCTCCATCACCATGGCCAAAGGTGCTGCCGAGATGGGCATCTTCCCCGCCATCGGCGTCATCGGCGACGGCACCTTCGGCCACAGCGGCATGACCGGTCTGCTCGACTGCGTCAACGAGAAAGCCAACGTCATCATCATGATTCTCGACAACGACATCACGGCCATGACCGGCGGCCAGCCCTCGAGTGCCAACCAGAAGCTCTTCAACATCTGCAAGGGCCTCGGCGTCAATCCCGACCATATCCGCACTATCGTTCCGCTGCCCAAGAACCACGACGAGTTCATGAAGATTCTCGAAGAGGAAATCGCCTACAACGGCGTGAGCGTCATTATCCCGCAACGCGTCTGCATCGTCGAGAACAAGAAACGTATTGCTGCTAACAAATAAAACGATAACAACATGAAGAAAGACATCATACTTTGCGGCGTAGGCGGCGACGGCATCGTCTCCGTGGCCAAAATCATCAGCGACGCCGCCCTCAACCTGGGCATGAACGTCAAACAGAGCGAAATCCACGGTATGAGCCAGCGCGGCGGCTCGGTGTTCAGCCACCTCCGCATCAGCTCCGACCCCATCTTCGCCGACGTCATCCCCGAAGGCAAAGCCGACATCATCCTCAGCTCGGAGCCCATGGAGGCCCTGCGCTACCTGCCTTTCCTGGCCCCCGACGGCGCCGTCATCACCAACAGCGACCCCTTCATCAACATCAAGAACTATCCCGACATCGAGAAGGTCAACGCCGAACTGGCCAAGCTGAAGAAATGCGTCAGCTTCAACGCCAACGCCATTGCCAAGGAGCTCAACGCCCGCGGCAACATGGTGCTGCTGGGTGCTGCCGCCCCCTACCTCGAGCTGCCCTTCGAGGAGCTGGAGAAAGCCATCAAGGCCATCTTCGGCCGCAAGGGCGACGCCGTGGTGGAGACCAACATCAAAGCCATCCGCGCCGGCCGCGACGCCAAATAAAAAACATTTTAACATCTTATACCATGGCTTACAAGATTATTGACATTGAAGGCATTGGCGCTACCTACGCCGCCAAGCTGAAGGAGGCCGGTGTGAAAACCACCGACGATTTGCTGACCCGCTGCACCACCAAGAGCGGACGCCGCAAGATGGCCGAAGCCACCGGCATCAGCGAGAAACTCATCCTCAAATGGACCAACCACGCCGACCTGTTCCGCATCAAAGGCGTTGCCGGCCAGTTTGCCGAGCTGCTCGAAGCCGCCGGCGTCGACACCATCAAGGAGTTCCGCCACCGCGTGCCCGCCAACCTCTATGCCAAGATGGTTGCCATCAACACCGAGAAGAACCTCTGCAATCGCATCCCCTCGGTGAAGGAAATAGAGAAGATGGTGGCCCAAGCCAAAGAGATGGAACCCACGGTCAAGTATTGACCCCAACCGCCTGCGAAGCGACGCAGGCACAACACGCAAGGCTGCGGAACATCGGCTCCGCAGCCTTGTTTTTTATTATTTTTTTGTCGTTTGGTTTTTTATTTGTATTTTTGCAGCCGCAAAAACAAAGAGTGCCCATGCACATCAAGAAGCTGATAATACTGCTGCTGGCCACGTTGTGGCTGGTTCCCGCCAAGGCGTGGAACGCTCCGGCGCCCGACACGGAGACACGGCACGCTGCGTCCCTTCAGGCGGATGAGCTTCTGCACCGTCCGCAGTGGAAGGATATCGGCATGCACGACGTGCTGGCGGTGACGGGTGTGACGTCGCTGGCGCCACCCAACGCGTCGCGGCTGGTGCACGACACCCCCTCGGCCAACGCCCCTACGGCAACGCCGCGCCATGCGGTGTACAACAGCACGACAGCGAGGCCGTCGGCCCAACGTTCCTATGTGCATCGGGGCTACATCTACCTGCTGCAGTGTCTCAGGCTCTGATTCAGTTTTAAGCTTTAAGTTTTGAGTTTTAAGTTTTAAGTGGCTTCGCGGTATGCCGCTTGAAGCTTACCGTTTGCATTTTGGCATATCAACCGGTTCTGTTGCAATAGCATGAACCGAATTGACGTTGCAATTGTTTTACATTTTCAAAAAGAAACCGAATGGAATACATCAGAAAATCAATCTATAGCCTGCCTGAGATACGCCACACGTTGCTTCCGCTGTGGTCGGCCTGGGTACTGACAGCCATCGGCGCCGTGTGCGGAGTGCTCATGTTCATGCTGCCCAACCTCAGCGTCGGCGGGTCGTCAGCGCTGGCAGGGGGCGTCATCGTGGGGGTGTGCAGCCTGCTGACGGTGCTGTGCTACTGGACCTTCGGCGACAGCCGCCGTCCCTACAGCCGCAACCTGCATGCCGTGCTCGAGCCCACCTACGCCTACTACGCGTCCGCGCAGCAGCAGGCCGTTGTCGCCGCCCTCGAGGCCAAGGACGAGCGGGCGCTGGAGGCCGTCAAGCGACAAGCCAAGCCCGAGCTGGCCTTGGTGCGCTACAGCGACAAGGCGGAGCGCGTCTACTACTCCCAGCTGACACGCGTGGACAGCAAACGCTACCTGCCGCTGACAGACATCATTGTCAACAGCCTCACCCCTGACCCCTCTCCAAAAAGAGAGGGAAAATAGGAATCACAATTAAACTAAAACAAAAAAAGATAAAAAGAAAATGGAAAAGATACAGACAATCAATGAATACATAGCCGCCGAGATGGGTGGCAAAATAGTCTGCAAACGCAAATCGCCACTGGCAGGCCTGCTGCTGATAGCCGTGGGTGTGGCGCTGATGGTACTGATGAACAGCACACACATGGCCGACAGCCTGCAGGCCTCGGCGCTGACGGTGGGCCTCATCTGCCTGGCCCTGGGCCTGGTGCTAACGGCCATGGCCTTCAGCGGCGCCCTGTGGTGCTACCGCTACGTGGCCACGGGCAGCAAGCTGAAGGAGAAGAAGGTCTACCTCGGCGCCGACGACTACAACAAAGCCGCCGAGGCTCTGCGCAACGGCGACAAAGGGGGCCTCGGCAACCTCAAGGCCGTGGTCAGCTCGAACGGCGCCCTGCACGTGCTGCGCAGCCTGGACGGCAGCATCGCGCTGCTGCAGGCGGGGCTCGACACCGGCCACTTCGAGGCCGCGACCCCTGTCATGGTCCTTGTTGGCACAGAAGTTGCATCGATAGAATCGTTATGCAAATAGAACTCTTTCTACTGGTCCTTTCGACCCTCTTCTTCGCCAGCATACTGGCGGGCAAGGCGGGCAGCCGCTTCGGTGTGCCTGCCTTGCTCTTGTTCCTTGCCGTGGGCATGCTCTTCGGCAGCGACGGTCTGGGCATCCACTTCGACAACATCAAGGTGGCGCAGATTATTGGCACCGTGGCCCTGAGCGCCATCCTGTTCTCCGGCGGCCTGGACACCAAGGTGTCCGACATCAAGCCCGTCCTCGGGCCGGGCACCACCCTGGCCACGCTGGGCGTACTGGTCACCGCCGTGGCCACAGGCGTCATCCTCTATTTCCTGCTCGACCACCATTTGGGCGTGAGCCTGATGGGATGCCTCCTGCTGGCCTCCTCCATGAGCAGCACCGACTCGGCGTCGGTCTTCTCCATCCTGCGCGGACGCGGACTGAACCTCAAGCACAACCTGCGCCCCACCCTGGAGCTGGAAAGCGGCGCCAACGACCCGATGGCCTACGTCTTGGTGCTGACCTTCATCAGCCTGGTGCAGCAGGGCGGCAGTCCGCAGTGGGGCAGTGCCATCGCTATGCTGGTGGTGCAGCTGGCCGTGGGTGCCGTGGCAGGCTGGCTCTTCGGCAAGGCGCTGGTGTGGGTGGTCAACAAGATCAACATCGACAACGTGTCCCTCTACCCCATCCTGGTCCTCTCGGGCTCCTTCTTCGTTTTCGCCGCCACCTACTACCTACAGGGCAACAGCTACCTGGCCGTCTACATCGCCGGCCTGGTGGTGGGCAACAGCAAGTTTGTCCACCGTCGCTCGACGCGCAATTTCTTCGACGGCATCACCTGGCTGGCGCAGCTCTCGATGTTCCTCACCCTCGGCCTGCTCGTCAACCCCAGCGAGCTGAAAGAGGTGCTGGTGCCGGGACTAGTGATAAGCTTCGTGATGATATTCGTCACCCGCCCCCTGAGCGTCTTCCTCTCGCTGGCGCCCTTTCGCAAGTACACGTTGCGCGACCGACTCTTCGTCTCGTGGGTGGGACTGCGCGGCGCCGTGCCCATCATCTTTGCCATCACCTGCCGCGCCGCCGGTCTGCCCAACAGCGACGTGATGTTCAACATCGTCTTCCTCTGCACCCTGGTGAGCCTCGTGGTGCAAGGCACCACCCTGCCCCTGATGGCGCGCTGGCTGGGCGTGTCCGAACCGCCGAAGGAGAGCTCGCGAGCATCCTCGACCGACTTCGACATCGACTTCCCCGAGGAAATCAAGTCCTCGTCGAGCGAGATAAAGATTACCGAAAACATGCTCTCCGCAGGCGCCCACCTGATGGACCTGCGTCTGCCGGAGAAGACTCTGGCCATCATGGTCAAGCGCGGCGAGAACTATTTCGTGCCCACCGGCAAAACCCTCCTGCATCCCGGCGACCGACTGATGGTACTGAGCGACAACCAGCAGGCCATGGACGACACCCTCCAGCGCCTCGGCATATCAGCGTCCGCCGATGCTCCCAAGCCGCCCAAACAGCCCTGGTACAGCGTCCTCTTCGACGACAGCGAATGAAATGTCTCACTCGGGTACAATAATATCCATTGGTCTGCGTTTTTCGTAGGTAAAAAGGAATTATCATGGCAAAGAAACTATTATCCGTACTCGCACTGCTGACGCTGACGGCCGCCTGCGGCAACCGCCAGCCCCAGACCGTCTCCCCCCAACCCGAGGTGGTGGCCAGCTTCCCGCTGGGCGCCGACGCCGAGCTGCGACTGCTCTCCGACGGCAACCTCTCGCAACTCGAACTCTACTACGGCGGCGACCTGCAGGAGCTGGTCGGCACCGCCAACACCGACTACCTCCGCAACAACGAGGGCCACATTGTGCTCGACACCCTCACCGACACCGTCCTGGCGCCCGCCTACGTGGTCCGCACCTTCGACCGCTCGTCGACCTACGGCGCCGAGGTGTGGTACCTCCTCTACCCCTACCGCCGCGACGACCCCGACGGCCCGTGGAACCTCGTCAAACTGCCCACCGACCGTCCCTCCGCCGAGGACATAGCCCCCTACCTCAAATGACACTGACCGCCACACACATCATCGGCATCCTCCTCACCGTCGGCCTGCTGCTGGCGGTGAGTATCCTTTCGGGCCGCAAGGTGAAGGACGCCCACAGCTTCGCCACCGGCGGCAAGGCAGGCAGCTGGATGGTCTGCGGCGCCATCCTCGGCACCCTCGTGGGCGGCCAGAGCACCATCGGCACCGCCCAGCTGGCCTTCTCCTTCGGCCTCTCGGCCTGGTGGTTCACCATCGGCGCCGCCCTCGGTGCCCTGGTGCTGGGCCTCGTCTACGCCGCACCCCTGCGCCGCAGCGGATGCACCACACTGATGGAGGTGGTGCGACAGCAGTACGGCCCACGCGCCGAGACGGTGGGCAGCATCCTCTTCCTCGTCGGCATCTTCATCAGCATCACCTCGCAGCTCCTCTCCTCGTCGGCCATGCTGGGCAGCCTCTTCGGCCTGCCGCTGACGGCCACGCTGGTCATCGGGGCCGTGCTCATCGCCGCCATCGTCCTCTTCGGCGGCATCAAAAGCGCCGGTGCCAGCGGCATCGTCAAGCTGGCGCTGCTCTACGTCTGCTCCCTGGCCGCCGGCATCGCCGTGTGGCGCCTGGGCCACGGCCTGGCGGGCATACGCGAAAGCGTCGAGGAGGTCTACGCCTCGCCACTGCTGGCACAGATGAACGACATCGCCTCGGCCGAGGACATCCACCGCCGCTACGGCACCTTCCTCGCCCGCGGCCCCCTGAAGGACCTCGGCGGGTGCCTCTCGCTGACCCTCGGCGTCGTCTGCACCCAGACCTACGCCCAGGCCGTATGGTCGGCCGCCACCACCCGCAAGTCGCAACGCGGCGCCGTGCTCTGCGCCGCACTCATACCCCTCATCGGGGCCGCCTGCACCCTCGTGGGCATGTACATGCGCGGCCACTACGTCACCGCCGCCGAAGCCGCCGCCCTGCAGGCCGCAGGCCAACGCCTCCCCGATGGCATCGGCGTCCTCGAGAATTCCCTTCAGTCCTTCCCCTCGTTCATCATCGGCCACCTGCCCCCGTGGCTCGGCGGCATAGCCCTCGGTACCCTGCTGATCAACATCCTCGGCTGCGGCAGCGGCCTGGTGCTCGGCGCCTCCACCATCGTCATGCGCGACGTGGTGCGGCGCGACTCGCTGCGCGGCCTCCGGCTGGCCATCGTGGCCCTGCTGGCGCTGGGCGTGCTGGCGGCGCACTTCATGCGCGGCTCCTTCATCAACGACCTCGGCTTCCTCTCCCTCGGCCTCCGCGCCGCCGCCCTGCTGCTGCCGCTGAGCTTCGCCCTCTGGCTCCCCGGACGCTTCACGGCAAAGGCCGTCATAACCTCCATGATCGCCGGCACCGCCGCCATGCTCGCCGCAGGCCTCCTGCGCCTCCCCGCCGACCCCATGTACTACGGCCTCGCCGCCTCGGCACTCGCCCTGCTGCTCGCGCCCCGCAAACACAAAAACACGAAAACAACAACATCGCAATGAAAATCAAGAAAATAATCCTCACGCTGGCCCTCCTGTTCCTCACCCTCGCAGCAACGGCGCAGAGCTACGTCGGCACCATGGAAATCGACGGCTACACACGCAATAACGTCGACATCCGCCTGGCCCGCACACAGCAGGGCACCATCGTGCTCTACATGTACAACGTCAAGTTCGCCCGCCTTATGCCCGTCAAGGTCGACATGGAAATCCCCGGCCTCACCCTCGCCGACGGCCGCCTGCAGGGCAACGGCATCGTCCCCACCACCAAAGGCAAACCCTACGAGAAATACCGCATCACCCGTTTCAACGGAACCGCCGACACCGAAAAATCGCTTTCACCTGCCTCATCGGCGACAAACAAATGAAGTTTTCGGGCCTTCGGGCAAAGAAAAACAAAACTAAGAACCAATAGGTTACGCACAATATTAAAAAAATATTTGGCCAGTTTGGAAAATGTTTGTACCTTTGCACCCGATTTCACCACGGTGAATGCACGTTGCATGGTGGGCGTAGTTCAGCTGGTTAGAGCGCCAGATTGTGGATCTGGAGGTCGTGGGTTCGAGCCCCACCTCCCACCCGAGGGGAAAGACGGAGCCGAGCAATTGGCTCCGTCTTTTTTTATATCCACATCCCACCGACGCTGCACCTAATACGTACCCTCACCGTATCATCACCGAGTCAACTCCGACGGTGGTCGGACATGAGTCGGAGTTGACTCGGACTTCAGTCGGACTTGATATGGAGTTGGTACTAAGTATCAGCCTTTTACAAATGACGTAAAATTTGACCCCAAAAATGGCAAAGAAAAGGTCCGAGACAGTCGTTTTACAGACAGAATTCCGCCTGTGACAGAAAAAATTTTCAAAGTAATCAATATTGAAAAACAGCAGATTACATCAACAGCGAAAGAAAAAGCAAAAAAATATTTTGCCAATTTGGAAAATGTTCGTACTTTTGCATCCGCTTTCGAGAAAAAAGCACTGAAAAAAAGGATTGGTCCGGTAGTTCAGTTTGGTTAGAATACATGCCTGTCACGCATGGGGTCGCGAGTTCGAGTCTCGTCCGGACCGCCAAACACAAAAGAAGTTCTCATCAAAGGGAACTTTTTTTGTGTCAAGACACGAAACCCGGGGCTGCTTGGTTTTGACAGCAGGGATGATGGGTTTGTAAGCATGCAGGCTGACGCGCCAGAAGCCTTGAACACAGACGCAAAACAATAATTGGCGAAAACAACTACGCTCTCGCTGCCTAACCGAAGAACAGTAAGTTCGGCTTAATTCCCGCGCAAGGCGCGGGAACGGGACATCTCCCAGCCGCCCCGACCGTCGGCTGCTGACCCGGAGGTGCTCATAAAGACGGGATAGCCTGCACGACGTCTCTACCTGCGGGCGAAATTTTAGAGACTACGGGTGGCCTTGGGTGCCGATGTCCGGAGCCACCCCGACAACCAACCACCGGATAAGCATGTAGAAAGCAGGTTTGTCACCTGTCTGGACGGCGGTTCGAGCCCGCCCAGCTCCACAAAGAGAGTCCCTTACGGGGCTCTTTTTTTTATGGAAAGCTGGCCTGTCACCTGCCTGGACGGCGGTTGTCGGCCGAGCCGACAGCGCACCACGAGCCCGCACAGCTCCACACAATAAATCCTCCCGAACTGCGTTATTGATAATATGGAAGGATTTATTTTGGCTGCTGGATTGGGGACTCGGTTGAGACCACTGACCGACGACAGGCCCAAGGCGCTGGTCGAGGTGGGTGGCATGACACTGCTGGAGCGGACCATCCGCAGAATGGAAGATGCCGGCATCAGGCATATAGTCATCAATGTACACCACTTCGCCGACAAGGTGATTGGCTTTGTGCGCGAGGGCCGTTGGCAGGCGACCATCGACATCAGCGACGAGCGCGAGATGCTGCTCGATACCGGCGGCGGACTGAAGAAAGCCTCGACGCTATTCTCCGGAAAGGAAAACATACTGATACACAACGTAGATATTCTTTCCGACATCGACCTGCGCGAGGTAGAAGGCTTCCACAAAGAGAAGGGAAACCTGGTGACACTGTGCGTGAGCAAGCGGAACACAAAGAGATATTTAGCGTTCGACAAGGACGGGCAACTGGCTGGGCGTGCAGAAGAAGGCTTGGCGTTCAGCGGCATCTCCGTGGTCAGTCCCGAGCTCTTTGCGCTACTTCCCGAGGCCGACCACCCCTACCCCATCATCGACGAATATATTAAGATTAGTGCCTGCAGGCCACCGGCACTCCACGGACGCATAGGCGCATTTGTTCATCCCGCAGAACATTGGCTCGACGTGGGGAAACCTGAAACTTTAGAAATCGCAAGACAATGGACTCTTTCCTCAAACAGATAGCTCAACGCATCGTCAGCGAGCATCCCAAAGACACCGACCAGGTGCTGGTGGTGTTCAACAACAACCGTTCGAAGCGATTCTTCACCAAGCAGTTCGACACCCTCGGGCAAGCCTCCTTCCTGCCCCACATCATGACCATCGACGAGATGATCTCGCAGTTGGGAGGATTGGAGATTGTGTCCAACGAGTTTCTGCTGTTCGAGCTATACAAAATCCACATGAGAATCGGCGGAGACAAACGCAAATACCAAACCTTCGAGGATTTCATCTCGTTTGGTGACCTGATGATCGGCGATTTCTCGGAGATCGACCAATACATGGTCAATGCCGAGGAAATTTTCGACAATCTGCATGCGCTGAAAGAGATTGGCGAGTGGGATATCCAGGGAACGAAACCCACCGAGTTCCAAGAGCGCTATCTGGCCTTCTATCGCTCGCTATACCAATATTATGTCCTTTTGCGCGAACGCTTGATGGAAAAAGGGCAGGCCTACAACGGCATGGCCTATCGGCTGGTGGCCGAGAACATCGGCGAGAAGGCAAACGACTGCGCCTTCAATGCCGTCTATTTCATAGGATTCAATGCCATGTCGAAATGCGAGGAACGGATTATCGGCGAATATGTGGGTCGCGGCATCGGCCACCTGCTGACCGACAACGACATCTACTACCTGGAACCCTGTCAAGAAGAGGAGGCCGGCCGTTTCTTGAAAAAACACAAGGAGAACTTCCCTGAGATTATGCCCGAAGGGCCGTCGCACTTTGCCACCTGCAAGAAAGTAATCACCATTGTGGAATGCCCGGAGAATATCCTGCAGTGCAAGTTCGCCGGACAGCTGCTGTCCGAGCATCACCAATGGCTCCTCCCACAGGAGGCCGAACGCACTGCCGTGGTGCTCGCCGACGAGAAATTGCTCATTCCCACCCTTAACGCCCTGCCCGACATCGGGAAGAAATACAACGTCAACATCACCATGGGTTATGCCTACGCCGACAGCATGGTGCATGCATTGATGGAGAAAGTATTCTCACTCTATCGGCAGCACAGCCCGCGAGGCTACTATCACAGCGACCTCGTAGAGGTGCTCTCCGACCGTTTCATCAGCCATTTGCTCGAAGCCCCCAACATGCGACGCAACGTGGAACGCGTAATGCGGACGAACAGCCTAATCCGCTGCAATACAGTAGAGATTCGAGACTTGTTGGCAAAATCCAGCATCAAAGAGCCCGAAAAAATCGCCTTCCTTTTCCCCGACGAGACTCCCACGCCCGACAACTGCCTGCAGCTGCTGAACCGTCTGGCCAAAGCCATCGTCGGCAGCGGCATGTTGGAGACCACACCGAAAGAAAAGCTGTCGATGGGAAGCCTGGCCGAAGTGCTCGACAATCTGGAAGAATTGTTGACCACCTATCCCGACACCGTTGGGGACATAGCCACGCTGGAGAAAATCTACAGTCGTATAGCCACGCGCCACAGCATCTCCCTCATCGGCGACCCGTTGATGGGGCTGCAGGTGCTCGGTGTGCTTGAAACCCGCAACCTCGACTTCAAACGTGTCATTCTCCTCTCGGCCAACGAAGGGGTCATCCCAGCCGGCCGCAACGAAAACACCCTCATCCCGTTCTTCCTCAAGACAGAGCATGGTTTGCCCACCTATGTGGAAAAAGACAGCGTCTATGCCTACAACTTCTATCACCTGTTGCAACGCGCCGAGGAGGTCTATCTGGTTTACAGTTCCGAGAGCGAAAGCATGGGCAAAGGCGAAGCCAGTCGTTTTGTCAGACAGGTGGAGTGTGAATTGGCACCTCTGTTCAACATCAAAGTGCGCCACATCACTGTCAAAGCAGACACAAACCTTGCCGGTGGCACCCCACGGCAAGAGGTGGCAAAGACACCCGCCATCATGCAACGCCTTATTGAGATGGGCAAAGACGGGCTGGCTCCCACCGGCTTCTCCAACTTCATCGAATGCCCATTGAAATACTACTATACTCGAGTACTGAAAGTTGACGAGGCCAAAGGTATCGACGAAGACCTCGATGCCTCACAGCTGGGCAGTTGCATCCACAAGGTGCTGGAAAAAATCTACGGAGGACAGCTGAACCAGACATTGAAAGCCGACACCCTCGCAAAAGCCCTCAACGAACTTCCGTCGATAATGGACAGCGCTTTCGAGAAGCTTTACTCTGGAGGACGCAACACCGAGGGTCGCAACCGTTTCCTTTACTCGGTGGCAAAATCGCAATTGAAGCACATCATCGAGCAGGAGAAAGCCCGTATCGATCGAGGGGACAAACTGATTGTCAAAGCCGTGGAGAAAAAGATGGGTCCCTACGCCATTACACCGGAAGTCAACCTCAAGGGCACCATCGACCGTGCCGACAACCTCAACGGATGCCTGCGCATTATCGACTACAAAACCGGCCGTCTCGAGAAGAAAGAAATCACCTACAGCGACGGAAACGCCTCAATACCGGGCAAGTGGCTGCAACTGATGTGGTATGCACTGCTCTATTGTCGAGAAGAGCACCCCTCAGAGCCCGTCCAATCGGGCATCTACCCCTTGCGCAACCTGCGTTCGGACATCAAGGTGGCCACGTGGGACAGCGGCGACGGCGGAGCCCCCGAAGAAATCACCCCAGAAAAACTCAACCGTTTCGAAGAATTGCTTCGCGAAAAAATAGAGGAACTGATGAACCCCAACATCCCCTTCCTACCCACCCCATCAAAAGAGGCCTGTCGCTACTGTCCCGTGACGGATTTCTGCCCCTCAAGCAACCAACAAAACCCATAAATAGCAGTTTTTTTTCGCCAATCAAAAAAAAAATCATATATTTGCAAGTTAAACAACAGGCACAGACAGCAGACAAAAGTCTACCTATGTGCCTAATAGACATGTATATAAACAGAATATTAATATAAAAATGAGAAGAACATTTTTTGTCCTGATGCTCGCATCGGTGCTGCTCACCGGCTGCGGCGGACTGTCGAAAATGAAATCCAAGAGCAACAAAGTGCGCTACCAGGCCAACCCCAATCCAGTGGAGACCATGGACGACAAAGTCGTGGTAAAATTCACGGGTCAGATTCCCGAGAAATACTTCGACAAAGGCTGCGCCATGTTCATCCAGCCTGTATTCTCGTGGGAAGGCGGCGACATACCGCTGGAGCCCATCACCCTCAAAGGTGAGCGCGTGGACGGCGACGGCACCATCATCAACTATGCCAAGGGCGGCCGCTTCACCTATAGCGACATGTTCGACTTCAAACCCGGCATGGAAACCGGCCGCGTCACCCTTACGCCTGTGGGTTACAAGGCAGGCCACACCAATGAGGACGCCCGCTTCATGGAAGATGTCATCCACACCAACCAAGGCGAGCCCTTCACCACCGTCCTCCTTTCCGACGGCGTGAACAACACCTCCTCCTGGGTCGACATCAAGGGCAACATCTCCATCGCCCCCATCAACTACAACAAGAGCCAGGGCATCGTCGAAACCGCCGACATCTACTTCCTCAACGGCACCTCCGACCTCGACTGGGATTTCTACATGAATCGCAAGTTCGATTGTTACAACACCTACCTCAACCTCAAACGCATCATGCTCGAACAGGGGTTGCCCAAGCAAATCAGCATCACCGGCTGGGCCTCGCCCGAAGGCGAAGAAACCAACAACGTGGGTGTATCGAAGAACCGCGCCGACGTAGCCACCGCCCAACTCAACAAGATCCTCGACGAGGTGCTCACCGTCATGGCTCGCCGTGCCAAAGTGAAACCCCAGGATGTGGAATACTACAAATACCAGCAACTCAAGAAACTCATCATCACCAACCGTGCCGCCGGCGAAGACTGGGTGCACTTCGTGGTGATGGTCGAGGCCTCTGACATCCAAGACAAACATGCTATCATCAACATCGTTGAGACCCAGCAGAATGTACTGAAACGCGAGCAGATGATTCGCAATATGGCCGAGACCTACGACGAACTGAAAGATGAAATCTTCCCCAACCTGCGCCGTGCCCAGATTGCCCTCTACTACAGCGAAGCCCGCAAAACCGACCCCGAGCTGGCCAAACTGGCTTCCCTCAATCCCGCCAAACTCTCGTTCGACGAGCTGATGTATGCCGCTTATATCAACTACAACTACGACACCAAGCTGAAATACTACAAATGGGCCACCGAGAACCACCCGCAAGAATGGGCCGCTTGGAACAACGCCGGTGCCGTGGCCTTCTATCTCGACTCCATCGACGAGGCTGAGCGCTACCTCAATGTGGCCCGCGACCTCAACCCCCACAATCCCGACGTGCTCAACAACACCGGCCTGCTCTTCCTTGCCAAAAAGGACTATGCATTGGCCAAATACTACTTCGAAGAAGCCAAACGTCAGGGTAGTTCCGACGCCGATGTCAACATCCCCATCCTCAACCTCAAGCGCGGCAACTACACCGAGGCCCAGAAGACCCTCAAAGGCAACACCTGCACCTACAACCTGGCCTTTGCCCAGCTGATGAACGACGAGACCGGCACCGCCATCCGCACCCTCAACTGCTGCCTTGACCAGAACGCCGACGTCAACTACCTCCGCGCAGTCTGCTACGCCCGCCTCGGCGACAAGACCAACTGCCTCAAGAACCTCAAGGCCGCCATCGACGACAAGTACGACTACAAGCGCAAAGCCGCCGTCGACACCGAGTTCCGCGAGTACTGGGACGACGAAGAGTTCCGTCTCATCATCAAGCTTTGGTAAGCGATGATCAAACGCCAGATTCCCAACCTCATCACCCTCGGCAACCTGCTGTGCGGCGTATTGGCAACCGCCTTCGCTGTCACTGGCGAGGTGGGCGTCGCCGCACTCTTTATCTGCGGAGGCATCTTCCTTGACTTCTTCGACGGCTTGGCGGCACGTCTGTTGGGAGTGACCTCTCCGCTGGGGAAGGAGCTCGATTCGCTGGCCGATGTGGTCACCAGCGGCGTGGCTCCCGGATTCATCGTTTTCCACCTCCTCGACGCGCACAACGGCTATATGAAGGACCCTGTGATGGATATCCTTGCTTTCTCCGCATTCCTCATTCCTCTTTTTGCTGCCTACCGTCTGGCAAAATTCAACATTGATACACGCCAGAGCCATTCCTTCCTCGGTCTTCCCGTCCCCGCCAATGCCCTCATCTGGGCCGGACTGGCACTCTACGCCTGCCCCCTCGGCACTTGCTGCTTCCTCGAGTGGAATGGTCCCTTTGACAATACGCCCTTCCTTATCGCCTTGGTTATCATTTCCCTCACCACCAATATCCTGATGGTCTCCGAGATGCCTATGTTCTCACTGAAAATCAATTTTAAAGAGCTGGGGTGGAAGAGCAATGCCGTACAGTATATCTTCCTCATCGGATGCGCTTTGATCATCGGTATCGCCCGCCAGTGGTACGCCATCTCGCTCATCATTTTGTGGTATATCATCCTTTCCGCCATCACGCAAAAGAAACATGCTGAGTGAGCTGAAGAACATCCGCATCGACGACTACGACTATCCCCTGCCCGACGAGCGCATCGCCAAGTTCCCCATGGAACAGCGCGACCACTCCAAGCTGCTCTATCTCAAAGGGAATAACATCTCTGAACATCATTTCTACGACCTTCCCTCGTTGCTGCCGAGCGACACCCTGCTCTGTTTCAACGACACCAAGGTCATCCACGCGCGCCTCTTCTTCCATAAAGAGACCGGTGCCGTCATCGAGGTCTTCTGCCTCGAACCCCACAACATGCCTGTCGTCCAAGCCTTTGAGCAGCGCGAGCGTTGCACTTGGACATGCTTCATCGGTAACAACAAGAAGTGGAAATGCGGTTCCCTGTCGTTGACAGTAAGTCTCGGCGCCGCCGAGTCCACGCTCACGGCCACCCGCCGCGAGGCCGTAGGCAACGCCTGGATTGTCGACTTTGAGTGGACCGGCGGACAGAGCTTCGCCGAGGTCATCGAGGCCGCCGGCGTCATCCCCCTGCCACCCTACCTCCACCGCGAAGCCGAGGCCAGCGACGCCACCCGCTACCAGACCGTCTATGCTCACCACGACGGCTCTGTGGCCGCCCCAACGGCAGGTCTCCACTTCACACCCGAAGTGTTCAATGCGCTGAAAGAGCGCGGCATCGGCACCGAATACATCACCCTGCATGTCGGCGCCGGCACCTTCAAGCCAGTCTCCACCCCCACCATCGGCGAGCACGAGATGCACATCGAGCCAGTGCATGTCACCGCCGACAATCTGCGCCGCCTCATCGCCCACCAGGGTCGCCCACTCATCGCCGTGGGCACCACCACCGTGCGTACCCTCGAGAGCCTCTACTGGTTCGGTGTTCAACTCGATGCCAACCCCGACCTCGACCACATGCACGTCCGCCAATGGGATCCCTACGAGCTTGACACCCACAGCCTCGGCTATGCCGAAGCCTATAGCAACATCCTCCAATGGATGCAAAAACGTGACACCGACCGTCTCGACGGTGCCACACAACTCATGATAGCTCCTGGCTATCAGTACCGAGTCATCAACGGATTGGTCACCAACTTCCACCAGCCCAAGAGCACGCTGCTGCTTCTGGTCTCCGCCCTCATCGGCGACCGCTGGCACGAGTGCTACCGCTACGCCCTCGACCACCAGTTCCGTTTCCTCAGCTATGGCGACAGCTGCCTCTTCTTACCCTGAGCAGCCATGAACGCCTTTTTCCGCAACCTCATCCAAACCCTTTTTCCCAGCACCTGCGCCTGCTGCGGCGATGTGCTGATGGCTGGCGAGAACCAAATCTGTATCAACTGTTTGTCCAATCTCACCGCCACCCTCTACACCGCCCACGACGACAACCGCACCGAGCGCCTGCTCACCGGCCGCATTCCGTTGCATAAAGCCACTTCTATTTTCGTATTCCGGCAAGGCAACACCGTGCAACAAGTCATTCATTCCATGAAGTTCCACGGCAACAGCGACTTGTGTCTTTTCATGGGCCGTCAGATGGGATTGGAGCTGCTCCAGTCAGGCCGTTTCGACGACATCGACCTCCTGGTACCAGTCCCCTTGCACTGGCGCCGCCGCCTGCAACGTGGCTACAACCAGAGCGAACTCCTCTGTCGCGGTATCTCTCAGATAATGAACCGCCCCATTAACACACGCACCCTGGTGCGCCACCGCTACACCCACGAACAAAGCCTCCAGGCCGCCGCCGATCGCGAGGAAAACGTCAAGGATGCTTTCCGCCTCCATCATCCCGACGAGCTCACCGGGAAACACATCCTGCTGGTCGACGACGTCCTCACCACCGGTGCCACCCTCGTCAGCTGCTGCGAAGTCCTTTCCCGCGTCAACAATCTGAAAATCAGCATCGCAACACTTTCTGTTGCAGGACAGTAAAAACACCCTGAAAACCAGCATCATATCTACCTATAAATCAGTACCAAGCAACTACCAACTCTTTCCCAACTCCTAACCATGTCCTACCCATCTCCTACCCAACTCCTACTGCGGTAGGAGTTGATAGGGTGATGATAAAGCGAAAATATTTATTTTTTATTTGCAAAATAGGATGAAAATACCTATTTTTGTTGTTTCAATTCAGATTGAATAATCAAGCAAGACATTAAACAGCAACACGTTAGAATTATGAAATACAGAAGAATATTGCTCAAACTGAGCGGAGAATCGTTGATGGGGAGCCAGAGCTACGGCATCAGCCCCGACATGTTGACCCAATATGCCGCCGACATCAAAGGAGCGGTGGAGAAAGGTTGCGAGGTAGCCATCGTCATCGGCGGCGGCAACATCTTCCGCGGCCTCAGCGGCGCCGCCAAGGGTATGGACCGTGTGCAGGGCGACTATATGGGGATGATGGCCACTCTTATCAACAGCATGGCCCTGCAGGCCGAGCTGGAGAAGCAAGGCATCAAGACCGAGTTGCTCAGCGGCCTCGCCATCGAGCCTATCTGCAAGGAGATGAGCCGTCGACGCGCCATCGAGGCCATGCAGGCCGGCAAGGTGGTCATCATTGGCGGCGGCACAGGCAACCCCTTCTTCACCACCGACACCGCCTCGACCCTCCGCGCCATCGAAATCATGGCCGATGTCATACTGAAAGGGACGCGCGTGGACGGCGTCTACACCGCCGACCCCGAGAAAGACCCCACGGCCACCAAATACCAGACCCTCACCTACAGCGAGGCGCTGGAAAAGAAGCTGAAAATCATGGATCTCACCGCCTTCGCCCTCGCCGAGGACAACAACCTGCCCATCTACGTCTTCGACATGAACCGTCCGGGCAACCTGCTGAAGGTGGTAGAAGGAGACGAAATCGGCACCCTGATAAGTAAATAACATAAAAAAAATAGTACCATGAACGATTTATCGAAAGCCTGCCTCGACGAGGCCAAAAACAGCATGAAGAGTTCCATCAACTTCCTGGAGAAGGAGTTGACCAAAATCCGCGCCGGCAAAGCCAACCCCGGCATGCTTGACGGTGTGAAGGTGGACTACTACGGCACCATGACCGACATCAGCCAGGTGGCCAACATCAACACCCCCGACGCCCGCAGCATTGTCATCCAGCCGTGGGAGAAGACCCTCGTAGGCGCCATCAACAAGGCCATCCTCGACGCCAACCTCGGCTTCACCCCCCGTCATGAGGGCGACATCCTTCGCATCATCGTCCCCCCGCTGACCGAGGAACGCCGCAAAGAGCTCTGCAAGGCCGCCAAAACCGAGATCGAGAATGCCAAGGTCAACGTCCGCAACGTGCGCCGCAAGGTGATGGACGAAGTGAAGAAACTCAAGGACAAATCGGTGCCCGAAGACGAAGTGAAGCAGGTGGAAAAAGAGCTGCAGGACATCACCGACAAGAACATTGCCGAGTGCGACAAAATCTATGCCGCCAAGGAGAAAGAAATTATGAGCATTTAGTTTAGCTGGTCGAACCTGTATAACTGGTTAAACTATAACGACTGGCATGACTATTATCCGTTTCGACTCGATAGAGTCTACTAACAAGTATTGTGAAGCCCTCGACCTCGCGCAGGTGGAGGACTTCACTTGCTATTGGGCTCTGGAACAGACCTCCGGCATCGGCCAGAGAGGCAATCACTGGCACTCCGCCGCCGGAGAGAACCTCACCTTCAGCCTGGTGCTTCACCCCTGCACCCTCCCCGCCGCACGACAGTTCAAACTAACGCAGGCACTCTCTCTGGCCCTGGTTGATTTTCTTTCAACTTTCAACTTTCAACGTTCAGTTTCAATCAAGTGGCCTAACGATATATATGTCGACGGGAAAAAAATTTGCGGCACCTTGGCCAGCACCCGTCTGCAGGGCAACGTCATTGCCTCCGCCATCTGCGGCATCGGCCTCAATGTCAACGAGCAGGTATTCCCCGATTGGATCCCCCACCCCACCTCGCTGAGCCTGCTCACTGGGCAGAAATACGACCTGGAACCCCAGCTGCGCCAACTGCTGGCCTGCATCGAAAAAAGATACAACGATTTAAAATCCGGCATCGACCCCGAACGGGAGTATCTCGCATACCTGCTGAATCTGAATGTTCGCGCGCGATACATATATAATAAGGAAGATATCGCCGCCACCATCACTGGTATCGACCCCCACGGCCGGCTCCTCCTCACCACCGACGACGGCCGCAGCATCTCATGCGGCATGAAAGAGATAATCTTCCTGAACTAACGCAGCAATAATATAGTACCAATACCCGTGTGGACAAGGCCTTTGGTCTTGAGCTGCCATTGGTAAGCGTATACACCCTGCGGCATAGGGACACCGTTGCGTGTGCCATCCCATTGTACAGAAATATCATCACCTTCCCATACCAGCAAACCCGTGCGGGTGTAGATTGTCATCTCAAATTCCTCTACCGGAAGAATCGTCTGTGCGCCAAACAGACGGTTGGTCTCTGCATCGGGAGTGAAAACATTGGGGAACCATAGGTCACTGCAGTTTTCAATCTCGACGGCTTGTGAAGCCAATTCGTTCCCTTCATTATCAAGCATCTTGTAGACAATAGGCTCCTTGGGATATACGCTGATACATGAATGTCCTTGCAGCGTATCGAGTATTTGATCATAGGGCTCGGAATCCCATTGGACATATCGCATACCCGAAGCACAAAGAATCACCTCATCGCCGGGGCAAACGCGGGTGGTTGAGGCAGAAAGCGTAACCTCGGCGGCCGACACATTCAATATCACCACCGAGTCGCACCCTCTCGAGGATGACAAGTGGAAACGGTAGGTGCCGGGGGCGACAATCAGGCTGTCGAGAAACGTCAGCGTATCGCCCTGTATGAGAGTATGCTCCACCTCAGTCACATTCACTTCGGGCACCCAAAGTGTCAGCCGGTAATGCACCATGCCGTGGCTTTCCATTCTCTCGCGGGAGAAGACATGCAAGCCGGGAGTAGCGGTCTCACCGCTGTCGACAGTGAAGCCATAGCCGATGTAGGGTTGGCCGGAACAGACGGTGTCGCGATAGTCGACAGTATCCATCTCGTCGGCCACACGGAGGTTGTCTACACAGATATGCACCGTGCCGATAGAGTCCATATTGCAGAAGGGCTTGAAGGCCAGACATCGAATGGAAGGCAGCGTGGAGTAGCGGGTACGCAGGTCGAGACGATAATGTTGCCAACGGTCCGTGTTGGCGGTGTTGCCGGAGATCCAGGCGGCGGTGTCGATAACGATGTTATCAATCGGAAAGTAACTGCTCTCGGGGTCGGATTCGTTGGTGACATAGCCCAGCTGAAGGATGCCTGCATGCCAGGGAAAGCCATCCGGGGTACCGTAATAGCCCATGGAATCAAACCATTTATATTGTACGTCGAAGGCGATGACTGTGGGGAGGTCGCGAAACGGCGGGGAGACGGTGTAGGTATATTCCACGCGGTCGTGCTGGCCGGCCATGGGGTGACTCGCAAACATCCATAATGCGTGGTTGCCGACGCCGGTATGGTTCGGCGAAATCATCGAACATACGGTATAGATGGAACGGTAGATATACTGGGTCCAGCAGTTATCATCCGTCACCAGTGTCATGTCCACGGCGCTGCCGGCATGGGGGCTTAAATAGGAGAAGCCATGGTCGAAGTCCTGCACATAAGGCAAATCCATTGTACAGGAATAGGATTGTCCATACATTATATCTGGAAAGGTCAGCAATGTCCACAAGACAAGGCTGCAGTATGAGCGCATGCGGGACATCACCGACCGTTGTGCATAATCTTCTTCACTAAGAGTGAGACCACAGCGTCGTACTCGTCCTCGCTGTCGGCGCAAAAGATGTAAACGGCTTGGTTGAGATAGGAGATGCCGATATAACAGCTGCCAGCGATATCAATCTCTTCGTTTTTGACAGGCGCATTGTCGCGCGGGTTGGCACGGCTGCGACGGGCAAAGAGGACGGCATCATATCCCTCGGAGAGGCCAGCCTGCTGCTCGGGCGAGAGGTCGCCGATATAGAATTCGCGCTTCATCCAATTCCACCCTTCGTCGTCCTCGGCTTCGATGACGGTGACGTCGACACGCGTGGCACTATCGATGGCAAAATTGCTCACCGAGGCCACCTTGACGCCAGGCTGTGAGGCATAACGCTTGTAAAGGTCCGTCTGGCCATGGACTGCGAGCGGAGCGAGCAGCACCATAACCCATAGCCAATAGCCCATAACCTTTTTCATACCGAGAGGAATTTACGGATGTCGCTGATAACCGAGTCGGCCTCGCACTGGTTGTTACAGACCACCACAGGATCCGATTTCACCCGGGTAGCAGCCTTGGTCCTCGCACGTTTTCTTAGAGGCGCAACAGGATGAGTCTCCACCGTCGGAGCGACAACAGCTTCAACCTCTTGGGGAGACGCTGCCAACTGTGTCTCTACGACTGGGGCCGGAAGAACCTTGGCTTCGGCCATGAGAGGTTCCTGCGAATGAGGGAGCACGGCGAAAGCACCAGCTCCGGCCACCATCACAGCGGCAATCGTCAGCGACACACGACGCCTGATGATGCCAGTGGCCCTTCGGCTGGCGGCAGCCACGACCTCGTCTTTGTGGGTCAAGCGTTCCAACTCGGTCCGCTCTTCGTCGTTCAGCGTACCTTCACGGTATTTCTCCAGCAGGTACTGTATCGAATTCTGTTTCATATCTCGCTTTCTATTTTTTTTCTCAGTTCATAATGGGCCTGGGCAAGGATGCGTTTCACCGTCGAGACGCTCATCTGTACCATGCCGGCCACTTCGCTCAACGTGTAGCCGTCCTCATCGTGCATCTCGACGATGGCACGCGCCACATTCGACAGCTCAGCCTTTTTCTCGGCCACCAGCCGAAGCAAGTCCTCATGCTCGTAGTTGGTCACCAGCATCACCTCGTCCAGGCTCACTTGCCGGCTCCTGCGTTTGAGAATTGCCAGACTATTGTTCCTCACCACACGCGCACAATATTTGCAGACATCCTTCACTCCCAACTGCGTCATGGTCTTCACCAACGCCTCCTGTACCGCTTCACGCGCGTCGTCGTCATCCCTAAGAATGGCCATCGCCACGTTGTAGAAGTCCAGGTAGTGGTCTACAAGCAATTGTCGCTTTTCCGCCCTTTTCATATTATATAGAGTCAAAAGTACCTTTTTTGGCTCACACTTTTAACATTTTTTTTATTTTTTCCCCCAAAAAGGAAGCATCGATAATTGTTTCAAACATCCTTTTTCGAAGTCAACAACTATGATAACCTCCTGTTTTCCATTGGTTAAAACAAGATAAGGAACCCTCAGGACGGTATTGTAACGACAAGCTTGGTCGCAGACCTTCTGTGAGAGCGGGATTTCACTTTTTTTGCATTCCACTATCATCCACGGCCGACCATCCTGATAGACCACGATGTCGCAGCGGCGTGTCATGCCGTTGAGCGTGATGGCGCCCTCCACCTGCATCACCTCGAGCGGATAGCCGCCCTCGAGGTGTAGCCGTTTTAGCGTACACTGGCGCACCCACTCCTCCGGCGTCAGCGCCACCCACCGTCGCCTCACAGAACAAAAAACCTCCTTACGGCCCTCATATTCTCGTATCAGTATATCTTTGCCATCAACCATAACCAATTGCAAAAATACCACTTTTCCGCGACGTGGGCAAATTAAGTATCAATAGATTGTGCTTTCGTCGCTGCCTTCTTCCTCCTGTTGCTGGGGTTTCTGTTTGAGGCCGTTGTTGATTTTCCAGCTGAAGCCGAGGGTGATGGTGGGTGAGAGACGCTTGGCCTTGACCACGCGGTTCATCTGGTTGTCGTAGGTGCGATGGCCCCAGCCGCCGGTACAGAGAACGTCGGAGATACGCAGGTTGACAGTGCCACGCCTATTGAAGATGTCTTTTTTCACTGCGAGGTCGACCCAGTAGTTGGCGTCCATCTCGGTCTGCAAGTCGAGCCACGGCGCCCAATACTGTCCACTGAGTTGGATAGTCCAATCGTTGGGAAGATTCATGTAGGAACTGAACTTGCCACTGGCTTGGAACGACGATTTGTCCTTGTTGTTGAGCAACTCAGTACCCTCGATATGGTTCTGATAGAGATTCACGCTGACATTAATCTTCCACCATTGGAAAATCTGATAGTCGACGATAAACTCCATGCCATAGTTATAGCCGGTGCTGAGGTTGAAGGCGGTAGAGGCTCGGAAGCCATCGTATTGGCTGTTGTATGGCTCCCACCAGGCGTAGCGCGCTGCGCTGTCTGCATTCCACATGAATCCATAGCGGGTAATCATGTTGTCGGTCTGGCGATAGTAGAGCGAGGTGAAAATATTGACTCTGTCGATGCCAAGGTTGTAGGAGAGCTCGAAAGCGTTGGTGTATTCGGGATCGAGGTTGGGGTTGCCAAAACTGATCTGGTCACCCTCGCGGACATCCATGTAGGGGTTGAGGTCCCAGAAGTGGGGACGGTGCACTCGTCGGCTATAACTTACCTGCATACTCTGCATGTCGCTGAATTTATAAGATAGATGCAGCGTGGGATAAAGCTGCCAATAGGTCTTGTCGATGGCTTCTGTGGCAGGATGGTTTAGGTCCTTACCATAGATGGAAGAGTACTCGCCTCGCAAGCCTGCCTGCATCGAGAGATTCTCCGTGAGGTTGCCTCCCAGGGTGCCATAAATGCCATGCACCTGCTGATTGTAGTCGAAATGGGTCGACGAGGTGGCGTCGTAGACATGCGTGGTTGTCGTGGTGGTGCGGTAATAGTCGGCCTTTTGGTTAGGCCAGTCCATGCGGCCTTCATAGCCCGTCTCCAGACGCCAGCCGTTGTCGAACGGACGCAGCCAATTCATTTTGAGGTTCAGTGCCTGGTGGTGATTCTCTGTCTCGCTTTCGCGGAGATAATAGTGGTCGGCGTGGACGGCAGCATCGAGGTATTTCTGTTCCTGGTCGCCCTCGCCCGTCACCTTGCGGGTGCTGAAGGTGGCATCGAAGGTCAATTCCTCGTCCTTTCGGTCGAACTTCTTCGTATAAAGGAGGTTGAACGAGTGGTTCATGTTGACATTGTCGCTGCCGGTGGTCTGATCGTAGTGCAGCGAGTCGTTGGGGAAGTAGACGTCGCGGGCGTAGATATCGCTGTGACGCTGACGATTGCCGCCGCGCAGCTGATAGGAAAGTAACAGGCTGTTGTGATCGTCGAAATAGTACTCGCCGCCAATCTTGAAACTGCCCATATAGTTGGGGTTGAGGCTATACTGATCGATGTCATAGTGGGAGCGCGTGGTGCCGTCGAGGTTGATATACTCGATGTCGGAGTTGGAATGGTTGCCGCGCTGACGCAGGCCGCCGTCGACATTGAAGAAGAGGTTGTACTTCTCGGTGGTGTAGTTGAGGCTGATGTTGCTCATGGCCGTGGGGATGAAGCGCGGCAGCGAGTCGGGCACCATGAAGGGCAGCGGTGCTCCGACGTTGACATTCACCACACCGTTCAAACCCAGCGCACCAGCGGTTTTGTCCTTGAGCTTGATATTGATAATGCCGCTCATACCCTCGGGGTCGTACTTAGCCGAGGGGTTGGTGATGACCTCGACGTTCTCCACCGTCGAGGCAGGAATTTGCTCGAGGAGCGACGCCAAATCGGAAGAGAGCAATTCGGAAGGGCGACCGTTGACGAGCACCTTCACATTGGAAGAACCGCGCAATGTAACATTGCCGTCATTGTCCACGGCCACACTGGGCACCTGTTCGAGCACGTCGGTAGCAGTGCCGCCACCGGCCACGATGTTCTTGTCCACATTCACCACGCGCTTGTCCAGTTGGTATTCCACCATCGAGCGCTCGGCCGTCACTTCCACAGCTTCCATCATGGTGCCAGTCATTTTGAGCTGCACCTTTCCCACCTTCACTTCGCGATGCTTGTCGCCAAGGGTCACGGGGTCTTTGTAGTACCAGGTGTCGTAGCCGATGAAGGTGATGCGCAAGACATAGCGCCCATAGGGGGCCGTCAGCACGAAGCTGCCGTTGCTTTCGCTCACCGTGCCGTTCACCAATGTCGAATCCGAGACCTTGAGCAACGCCACGGTGGCATATTCAATGTTCTCTCCAGTGCGTGCATCAACCACACGTCCCTTCACAGTCCCCTGCTGAGCCACCACCATCGCGGGTAGAAACAGCAGCATCAATACAATCAGTCGTTTCATAATGTTTTTTTAACGGCGAATTCAACAAAAATCAATTCATCAAATTCGCCGTTCACTAAATTTATTGTTTCGGTTGACGGACAAAGTGCGGCATCTCGAAGGGGATTTCTATCGAATACTCGATAAGGCCGCCAAAGGAGCCATCTTCCTTGTACCAGGGAGTCTGATAGATGAGTTTCTTCACCTTCGAGCCGTCGGCCATCGTCTTTTCAATGGTGTAGGCGTTGAGTTGCTGGTGTTCCAAGAGACCCTTGAGCTTGGTTTTAGCTGGTTCGGGGTGGCAGTTCATAAGATTGTAACCGACGATTTTCTTGCCATGGCTGTTGACGTCGGCACTATGCTGGTTCATGTCGAGGATGTTACCCTCGGGGTCGCACACCGTGATGGCGATATTGTCCAGTCCTTCAAAATATTGGTCCATTGTTCGGGGAGGAAAGATGAAAGTGGAAAGTGGAAAACTTGCTGACACGACAGCATGACTTTCCACTTTCCACTTTCTGTTTTCAACTTAAATTATTTGCACTGCAGGGCAGCGAGAGCGATGCTGTAGAGCTTGGTGTTCATGCTGTCGCCACGGCTGGTAAGGACGCAGGGAACGCGGGCACCCATGACCATGCAAGCCAGCTCAGCGTGGGCGAACTTGGTGCAAGCCTTGTAGAAGATGTTGCCAGACTCGATGTTGGGGAACAGCAGGCAGTCGGCGTCACCGGCGACCTCGCTGGTGAGCTTCTTGGTCTGGGCGCTCTCCTTGTCGATGGCGCAGTCGAGGCTCAGAGGACCGTCGACGATGGCACCGGGGATCTGGCCACGCTGGCTCTGCATACCAAGCCATGCGGCTTCGGCGCAAGCGGGCATTCCGATGGAGACCTGCTCGGTGGCGGCGAGAACAGCCACTTTGGGTTTCGGGTTCTCAAGGCTCTTGGCCACGCTGATCTCGAAGTTCATGATAGCGGTCTTCTGCTTAAAGTCGGGAGCGGGGATAATAGCCATATCACTGCAGATGAGAAGCTTGTGGTAGGCGGGCACCTCCATGACAGCCATGTGGGTCAGCATGTCGTTCTTCTTGCCGGGCATGAGGCCGCACTCCTTGTTGAGGATGGCACGCATATACTTGTCGGTCGAGAGCAGGCCTTTCATCAGGAAGTCAGCTTTACCTTCGTTAATCAGGGCCACGGCTTTGGCACCAGCCTTGTTGTCGTTAGCCTCCTGAATCATTTCGAACTTGTTGGGGTCGATACCTTCTTCGGCGCAGACTTTTTTCATGGTCTCGATGTCACCCACGAGGGTAGCCTCGACAATACCGCGGTCGATAGCAGCGCTCACAGCACCAATGGTGTGGGAATCGTTAGCATAGGCAACAGCCAATCTCTTTTTACCTTTCGATTTGACCAGCTCCAGCAGGTCGTCAAGTTTTGTAATCATCTTATTGTTAATTTTTTAATAATTAATAAATCAATATTTGAAACTGCAAATATACAACATTATATTGAATACTCCAAATAAAATAAAAATAAAATTATTTTTGCCAATTCCGAAAAAGTTCGTATCTTTGCAGCGGAATGAGAGAGGTCGAGAACCTCTCTTTTTATTGATATGATAGAGAAAATCAAGATATTAGAACTGGTTAACAATGCTTTGGAGGGTAGTGATAAGTTCCTCGTGAACCTGAAAATTACGCCCGACAACCGCATTTTTGTCGACATCGACGGCGACAACGGCGTCAATATCGACGACTGCATCGAGTTGAGCCGCGCCATCGAGAGCCAGCTAGACCGCGACGAGGAAGATTTCGAACTTAACGTAGGTTCCGCCGGTGCCGATATGCCGCTAAAACTCACACGGCAGTATCGCAAAAACATAGGCCGCGACCTGGAGGTGGTGACCATTGACGGTGAACGCGCTGAGGGCACCCTTGAGGATGCCTCGGACGAAGGCATCGTCATCCGCACCCCGGGCACCAAGAAACAGGCTCCCGAAACCCTGCGCTTCGCCTATCGCGATATCAAGAGTGCCCGCGTGGCAATTAAATTTTAACCCTCCGTCGGCAAATATGCCGGCGTTCAAAGAAAGAAAAGAAACAACATTATAAAAAATGAAGACGTTAGACTTGAGTGGTTCCTTTCAGGAATTCAAGGAATTTAAGAACATCGACCGCGAGACTTTGATGCGCATCCTCGAGGAGGTCTTCCGCACGGCCTTGGCCAAGCGCTATGGTTCGGAGGACAACTTCGACATCATCGTCAACATCGACAAGGGAGACCTTGAGATTTTCCGCAACCGAATGATTGTGGAGGACGGCGAGGTGCAGGACTCCAGCCGCGAGATTGCACTGAGCGACGCCCAGAAAATCGAGTCGGACTTCGAGGTCGGCGAAGAGTGCTCCGAGCCCATCCTGATGACCGAGTTCGGCCGCCGCGAAATCCTCTCCATCCGCCAGAACCTCGTGAGCAAAATCCAGGACTATGAGAAGAGCCTCATCTTCCAAAAATACAAGGAGAAAGTGGGCGAAATCATCGTGGGCGAGGTCTATCAACCGTGGAACAAAGAAGTACTCATCCTCGACGATGAGAAAATCGAGCTCGTGCTGCCCAAAAGCGAGCAAATTCCGGCCGACCACTTCCGCAAGGGCGATACCGTGCGTGCCGTAGTTCTGAAAGTGGAGATGAAGAACAACAACCCCATCATCGTCCTCTCGCGCACCAGTCCCATCTTCCTGGAGCGACTGCTCGAAGCCGAAGTGCCCGAAATCTATGACGGTCTCATCACCATCCGCAACATCGTCCGCCAACCTGGCGAGCGCGCCAAAGTGGCAGTGGAGAGCTACGACGACCGCATCGACCCCGTGGGAAGTTGCGTAGGTGTCAAGGGCGGCCGCATTCATGGCATCGTGCGCGAATTGCGCAACGAGAACATCGACGTCATCAACTACACACCGCGTGTCGACGTGATGATTCAGCGAGCCCTCTCGCCTGCCAAAGTCAGCAACATCAAGATCAACGAAGAAGCCAAAACCGCCGAGGTCTTCATGCAGCCCGACCAGGTGAGCCTGGCCATCGGCAAGGGTGGCTATAACATCAAGCTAGCCTCCAAACTCGTGGGCTACGAAATCGAAGTCTACCGCGACACCGACGAAGACTACGACGATGTGGCACTGGTGGAATTCAACGACGAAATCGACCAGTGGATTATCGACGAACTTATCAAAATTGGTTGCGACACCGCCAAGAGCGTGCTGGCACTGCCCAAGCAGGAGCTCATTACCCGCACCGACCTTGAGGAAGAGACCATCGACCACGTGCTCGAAGTGCTCAAAGCTGAGTTTGAATAATTGAAATCCAAACAATTTCAATTTTCAATTATCATTTTCAAATAAAAAGAAAGGACTCGAAGAATTATGGCAAGTTTCAGACTGAAAAAAGTGGCGACAGACTTCAACGTGGGCATCCAAACCCTCGTCGACTATCTCGCCAAGAAGGGGCATCAGGTGGACACCAACCCCAACACGAAGATTAGCGAGGAGCAGTATGAACTGCTGGCCACGGCTTTCCAGAGCGAACGCAAAGTGAAGGATGAGGCCGACAAGATTGAACTGGTTGTCAACAATAGCAACCGTGTGGTGGAACTTGCCCCCAAGGAAGAGCCCGAACCCGAAAACGAGGAGGTAATCATCAAGAATTACACCCCCACCAAGAGCCAGTCCGAATCCAAGCCCAAGCCGGAACCGAAACCCGAGCCTGAACCCGAGCCTGAACCCGAGCCTGAACCCGAGCCAGAGCCTACGCCAGAGCCTGAGGAAGAGCCTGTCGAAGAGCCCGAAGTACTCCAGCAGCCTGAAGAAGAGTCCATCGAGGAGACCGAAAACGAAACCACCGACAGCAGCAGTCCCTTCAAGGTGGTAGGCACTGTGGATCTCGCATCGCTCAACCAACGCATGCGTCCCGACAAGAAGAAAAAGAAAAAAGGCGAGAAAAAGGAGCCTGCCGTATCTCCTGCCGCTGCTGCCAAACCCAAGGCTGCCAAGCCCGAGGCACCCAAACCCGAGTCCATAGTCGTAGAAGAGCCCGAACCCACTCCTGCGCCCAAGGCCGAACCTGAATTCATCGAGACCCAATACACAAAACTCGAAGGCCCCAAAGTCCTCGACAAGATTGATCTCAGCCAATTCTCCAAGGACGGCGCCGACACCCCCGGCAGCAAGCGCAAACGTAAACACCAGAAAAAAGAGGCCGTCAGCGCACAGGAAGTGAAAAAGATTGGTGCCGAAGTTGCCAAGAAAGAAAGCAAAGAGAAAGAGAAAGCAAAGAAGGAAAGCCAGAAAAACGCCGCCATGCAGCAACAAGCCGCCGGTGGCAAGAAAAAGAAAAAGAAAGAGGAAAAGAAAACCGTCGAAATCGACGACAACGAAATCGAGAAGCAAATACGCGACACCCTCGCCCGCCTCTCGCCCCTCGGCAAATCGAAGACCTCCAAGCACAACCGTGAGAAACGCCAGAAGGTGCACGCCATGATGGAGGAGGAGATGATGCATGAGATGGAGCAACAGAATGTGCTGCAGGTTACCGAGTTTGTCACCGCCAATGAGTTGGCCACGATGATGAACGTGCCGGTAACCAAGATTATCGCCACCTGCATGAGTGTCGGCATTTTCGTCAGCATCAACCAGCGTCTCGACGCCGAGACCATCAAACTCATCGCCGACGAATTTGGCTTTGAGGTCAATTTCGCTTCCGAGGATGTGGTCAACACCATCCACAAGATTGAGGAAGAAGACCGTCCCGAGGACCTCGTGCCACGCAACCCCATCATCACCGTCATGGGTCACGTCGACCACGGTAAGACCTCGTTGCTCGACTATATCCGAAAGACCAACGTCATCGCCGGCGAAGCAGGCGGCATCACCCAGCACATCGGTGCCTACGAGGTGCAGACCGCCGACGGCCGCAAGATCACCTTCCTCGACACCCCCGGCCACGAAGCCTTCACTGCCATGCGTGCCCGCGGTGCCAAGATGACCGATATCGCCATCATCGTCATCGCCGCCGACGACAAAATCATGCCGCAGACCATCGAGGCCATCAACCATGCCCAATCGGCCGGTGTGCCTATCGTCTTCGCCATCAACAAAATCGACAAACCCGGCGCCGACCCCGACCGCATCAAGACCGAGCTGGCCAACATGAACCTTCTCGTCGAGGAATGGGGCGGTAAATACCAGAGCCAGGACATCAGCGCCAAGAAAGGTATCGGTGTCGAGGAACTGCTCGAGAAAGTCATCCTCCAGGCCGACATCATGGAGCTCAAAGGCAACCCCAACAAACGCGCCAAAGGCGTCGTCATCGAAAGCGCCCTCGACAAAGGCCGCGGCTATGTAGCCAAACTGCTCGTTCAGGAAGGCACCATGCGCAAGGGCGACCCCATCGTGGCCGGTGCCGTTGCAGGACGTGTCCGCGCCATGTACAACGAGCGCAACCAAGAGGTCATGTCAGCCGGTCCCTCGCAGCCTGTGCTGCTCCTCGGTCTCACCGGTGCCTGCCAGGCTGGCGACACCTTCAACATCATGGAAAACGAGAAGGAGGCCAAGGACATCGCCGCCAAGCGTACCCAGCTGCAACGCGAGCAAGGTATCCGCACCCAGACCCACCTCACCCTCGAGGAGATTGGCCGCCGCCGCGCCCTCGGCAACTTCAAAGAGCTCAACATCATCGTCAAAGGGGACGTCGACGGTTCCGTCGAAGCCCTCAGCGACTCGCTGCTCAAACTCAGCAACGAGGAAGTGCAGGTCAACGTCATCCACAAGGGCGTGGGCCAGATTTCGGAGAACGACGTCACGCTGGCCATGGCATCCGACGCCATCATCATCGGCTTCCAGGTGCGCCCCAGCGTGGGTGCCCGCAAGATGGCCGAAACCGAGCACATCGACATCCGCCTCTACAGCATCATCTACGACGCCATCAACGAACTCAAGGACGCCATCGAGGGCATGCTCGCCCCCGAGACGCAGGAGAAGATTGTCGCCAACCTCGAGATTCGCGAGACCTTCAAGATTAGCAAAGTCGGCACCATTGCCGGCTGCATGTGCCTCGACGGCAAAATCAACCGCCAGAGCAACGTCCGCATCATCCGCGACGGCATCGTGGTCTACACCGGCAAGCTCGCCTCCCTCAAGCGCTTCAAGGACGATGTCAAGGAGGTCGTCAGCGGTCAGGACTGCGGCTTGAACATCGAAAACTACAACGACATCAAGGTCGGCGACATCGTCGAAGCCTACGAAGTAATTGAGATTAAACGCAAACTTTAAGTTTGCATGCCTCCTTAGTTCAACGGATAGAATAGAGGTTTCCTAAACCTTAGATGAGGGTTCGATTCCCCCAGGAGGTACAAAAATCACCACCAGCACCGCCACCGCGGTGCTTTTTTGCATATCATATCAGCAATACGGACAACCTTGTCGTTGAGGGGATTGGGCGTTAGACGCGGTTACATCACAACGACACTTCAACCTTTGTTCAACGATAGTTCAACGATATTGCATCGTTATACTATCGTTGAACCATCGTCGAACTGTCGTTTAAAGCCCTATGTCAGGCCATGTTATCCCCATCGTCAAACGTGCAAAAGCAACTTCTACCGTCCGCGACGGACAAATCAATGAAACGTGAGTGGTAGGGTTCGCAGAAGATAACAAGATTGCTCTGGTATCATACTTCAACGAGGAGTTCACACTGCCCATAGCAGCTGGGGATTACGAAAATGCAATCCGTCCCTATTCCGGGCGGCGGAGCCTGGTGAGGCTACGGGTGCGGAAGGTTTTGCCATACATCTTGCCGGGTTTCCATCGGGGCATGGAGGGCAACAGGGGGCGGAGCGATTCGATGAAAGCACGCTCCTTGGCATCCCGCACAGACGGAGGGACCTTGACATCGGTTACACGACCATCAATTTCAATGGTGAAACAGGCCAAGGTGACCTTGGCGTCGTCGGGCCACATAATATGCCCGGCAATCCAGCGGGCCAGAGCCTCCTTACCGTCAGGGAACTCCGGTTTCTCGGTGGGATATTCGACTACAATGCTGTCTATCGGTCCCCAGGGGACGAAGGCATTGAATGGATAGACACGTTGCACTGTCCCGTCTGCTCCCAGCATCAGATAGCGTTCATCCTCGGCACAAATGCAAACCGACTCACTATTGGAGTGCCGTTCGGTGTAGCGGCGACCCGTCTTGCGGAAAAATTCGGGCGACGGATTATTGATGACACAGAGCCTCCTGCCCACCTTGACACAAGCCTTGGCCTTGGAAAAGAAAATGCTGTCACCCTTTATATCGTGATAGTCTGGATGGAGATCTCTCAGTTTGGCGTTATATGGCGCGCCCTGTTCAGGATCCACGTCGGGCATATCCCCATAGAGCCTGCTCTCCGGGAGGATGGTCAACTCAAGAAAATAGTTCCACTCGCGGAAACAACTGTCGGCCACTTGAACAAGCTGCTGCTCGAGGGCGGGGTTGACAAACTCGTAGAGGGGGATGATGGCCGTAACGTCGCGTGTGGGAATGTCCACTGGCTGCGCCGACACACGTTGCTGGCATACAACAATCACAGTAACAAGCAGAAAACACAAAAACCTAGTTGTCATATTATCCGACGTTTGATGTGCAAATATACAAATTAAAAACCACCTGAAAAGAAAAATTTGGTCGGGTCGGCAAAAAGTTGTATTTTTGCATTTTTGAATCACTGGAATCACAAGGGATGAAAAATATAAGAAACTTCTGCATCATAGCGCATATCGACCACGGCAAGAGCACGTTGGCCGACCGACTGCTGGAGGTGACCAACACCGTCAGCCAGCGCGATATGCAGGATCAGGTGCTCGACGACATGGAGCTGGAGAAGGAGCGCGGCATCACCATCAAGAGCCACGCCATCCAGATGAACTACCGCGTCCCCACGGAGGGGAACCCTGCTTACGCAGGACAGACTTTTGTTCTCAACCTCATCGACACGCCGGGCCATGTGGACTTCAGCTACGAGGTATCGCGCGCCATAGCCGCCTGTGAGGGTGCGCTGCTGGTGGTCGACGCCACCCAGGGCATCCAGGCCCAGACGATAAGCAACCTCTATCTGGCACTGGAGAACGACTTGGAAATCATCCCGGTGATGAACAAGATAGACCTCGACAGCGCGATGCCCGAAGAGGTGGCCGACGAGATTATCGACCTGCTGGGCTGCAAGCCGGAAGAGATTCTGCGCTGCTCGGCCAAGACCGGCATGGGTGTGCCGGAAATTCTCGATGCCATCGTCGACCGCATCCCTGCCCCCGAGGGCGACCCTGACGCACCGCTGCAGGCTTTGGTGTTCGACTCGGTGTTCAACCCTTTCCGGGGCATTATCAGCTACTTCCGCATCATGAACGGCACTCTGAAGACAGGCGACCACGTGAAATTCTACTCTACCGGCAAGGAATATGACGCCGACGAGGTAGGTGTGCTTCGCCTGACCATGGAACCCTGCAAGCATCTGAGTGCCGGAAACGTAGGCTATATCATCAGTGGCATCAAGACCTCGAAGGAGGTGCGCGTGGGCGACACCATCACCCATGTGGGCGAACCTTGCGAGAAGCCCATAGAGGGCTTCGAGGCCGTCAAGCCGATGGTCTTCGCCGGCGTCTATCCCGTTGATACCGACGACTATGAGGAGCTGCGCGCCAGCATCGAGAAGCTGCAATTGAACGATGCCAGCCTCACCTTCGAGCCCGAGAGTTCCTTGGCCTTGGGCTTTGGCTTCCGCTGCGGATTCCTCGGCCTGCTGCACATGGAGATTGTGCAGGAACGCCTGACACGCGAGTTCAACATGGACGTCATCACCACGGTGCCCAATGTGCAATACAAGGTGAAACTCACCAACGGCAGCGAGATTGACGTTTATAATCCCTCGGGCATGCCCGAACCCAACAATATCGCCGAGGTGTACGAGCCTTACATCCACGCGCAGATCATCACCAAGGCCGACTTCATCGGGCCGGTGATAAAACTGTGCATGGACAAACGCGGCATCCTAAAGAACCAGAACTACCTGACCACCGACCGCATTGAGATCACCTTCGACCTGCCGCTCGGCGAGGTAGTGTTCGACTTCTACGACAAACTGAAGTCCATCTCGAAAGGCTACGCCTCGTTCGATTACTATATCAACGGCTACCAACCCTCTAAACTGGTAAAACTGGAGATTTTGCTCAACGGAGACCCCGTCGACGCATTGAGCACGCTGACCTATGTGGACAACGCCTACCCCATCGGCCGCAAGATGTGCGAGAAGCTGAAAGACCTCATTCCGCGCCAGCAGTTCGACGTGGCCATTCAAGCTGCCATCGGCAGCAAGATTATCGCCCGCGAGACGGTGCGACAGGTGCGCAAGGATGTGACCGCCAAGTGCTACGGAGGTGACATCACGCGTAAGCGCAAGCTCCTGGAAAAGCAAAAGGAAGGAAAGAAGCGCATGCGCCAAGTGGGCAATGTTGAAGTGCCACAGAGTGCCTTCCTCGCAGTGCTGAAATTAGATTGAAAACATTAATATTCAAAAAAATGAAAAAAATTAGCAAGTATTTTATGGCTGCCGTCATAACGATGGCCATGGTTGGATTTGTCGCCTGCAAAAAGGACGAAGACAAGAAAACGGACGAACCCCAGCAGGAGTACGCTCCTTCAACCACGTTTGACATTCTCTACAACGGACATGCCATCCTCGAGGGTGCCATATTAGAGTATCCCCTCTCTGCTGAAGAGTTGGCAAACGATGATTGTGACGTAGAGTTCTTCGTGAAGAATAAGAGCAATGCCACCGTGCAACGTGTGTTCATGGTTGAACTTGCCGAGGGTCCCGCCTCAATGGGTCAAAATGCTCCCATCTGCTATGGAGTTTGCGAGCCCCACAATCTGCCCTACACCTCGGGCGCTGTCAATCTGGCTCCCGGCATCGACGAGAAACCCATCCAGATTCACCTCTATCCCTCGTTCCACCAAGGTACCCACACGGGAACCTATAAGATCACCGTGGGCAAAGGTGCCGACCTTGAGGATCCGCAGGTTTGCTTTGTTAGATTCAGCTGGTAAGCGAACGCTCATAGCGACGCACCTGCCAGAGATACCACAGCAGCAGGGATGCTTGAACGAGCGTCCCTGCTGCTGCATATAGTGCTATGGCCAAAAGGAAACTCCCCTGGGCAATACCCACAGCGATGGCTGTCACACGCAGCGCTGCCAGCACGAGGAAGAAAACGAAATCGACGCGCTGGGTGGAGAAGACATTGGAGACAAACATCAGCGAGGTGGAACACAATGCCACCAAGGCCAGTGGCAACAGACACTGAACAAAGACGCCACAACCTTGCCATCGATCGCCAAAGCAGAAAACGAACAGCGGTTCGGCCAAGAACCATGCCAGCACGCATACCGGCACCGCTACCGCCAACAACGTCAGCAAGAATCGCCGAATCAACCGCATGATGGGCCGACGGTCGCGGACAGCCTCGGCTGTGCGGGCGTAAAGAACACGCTCGAACGCGGCACTGACGATGTTGACCGGTTGCATCGTAAAGGTCAGCGCCAAACCGAAAAGGCCCACTTCGGCACGGTCGAAACAAAGTGCCGCCCAAAGGAACGGCAGGTTGGAGGCAAAGGTGTTGGCCAGATCTTTCGATGCCACGAAGATAGGGAAGTTACGATGCTTGCTGGCGGCAGCACATCCCTCGGCAGCAGTGACTTTCGGCAAAGAAAGGGTGCGCATCCGCAGGCGGTAATTGACATTCGATGCCGCCTGTCCAATCACCGTGCCCACCGGCAATCCGCTTTGGGAGAATCCCAGCAGCCCCAGCACAATCTTCATCACGGCGCCGGTGCCGGCATTGACATTGTCGGAAACGGCAATCATGGCATAGCGGTGGAAACGGTTATAGAGAAAACTGTAGACGCGCGAGGTTCCGCAGAAGAAAACCATCGGTGGGATGAGCAGCACCATCCATCCAAGTTGGGCAAAATTGCCCGGCAAAGCACCGGTGAGCCACAACACCAATGCCACGGTAAGCAGCAGCGTGGAAACAACCATGTTAAGTCTCAACGCAAAATGCGCCACAGCCGAGGCCTCGCGTTCATCGTCGGCCACCACCACTGCCAGTTCGTACTTACAAGTGCTGAAAATAATGAGCACCTCGATATAAGAATAGAAAATGTTGAAGAGTCCGTAGTCGGCAGGGGTAAAAATACGTGTGAGTACGAAATAGGCCAGCAGCGTGATGACCTGTGCCAGCACATTGCCGCTCACCAGCGTCGCCGCCTCGCCTATTATGCCCTTCCTTTTCATATCTCACCGTGGTATTTTCTCAGCACCCACTCGGCACCGAGCAACAGAACAATCAAAAGCAGCACCCACGGCAAGTTGAGCAACTCGGAAAAACGCGTGTGGGTGTAGATGACTGGCTTGAGCGAGGCCAGCTCGTCGCGGAGGTCGGCGAGTTGGTCGGGGTAGTACATCTTACCGCCGGTGATGGCACTGATGGAGCGCAGCAGGGCGTGGTCGGCCGTGAGATTGGCCTGTTCAAGGTGGAGTGCCTCAACGGCGAAGGAACCCTCTGTCGTAAACTTGTTGCCGTCGTATTCGGTCTGTGCCGTGTAGCGATAGAGTCCTTCGGGCAGACGTCCGAGCGAGAGGGCATAGCCATCGCCACTGCGGATGAAATTAAAATCGCCCTGGACGCTGTCACCTTTCAGCGTGAAGGTGGCGTCGGGCATATTGAACGGCTCGTAGGCATCGTTGTAGAGTTGAGCAGTGACATCGATCTCGTCGTTATCAGAATACTGCCGCTCGGTTTCCACGATGAAACGCTCACGCTGGTCGTTGACAGCCGTGAAGTTCACTATCTGGCTCACCAACCGGTCGAAATGCTCGTGGGTGTTGTTGTTGAGGAAATCTGTCAGACGCCATTTCCACAGCCCCTCGCCCCACACGAAGACACGATGCAAACGGCCTTGTGCCGTGGCGGCAACGAGGGGTTGACGTGTGTCAATGTTCCCCAAGCGAGCTGTGAGGAGCGATTGGAGTGCCGCCGAGGTCTTTGCTTCGCCGAAGGGAGCGTCGAGAGGCGGCAATTGCTCGAGAGCTGCACCGTCGGCAGCGTCGAAGTTGAAAAGTGAAAAACGGTCGTTGAAGGATGCCGTCACCTCACTGCTCTTCCTCACTTTGGAGACAATCTCCAAACCGGCATGAAGGGCGTTGAATCGTGGCAAGTCGGTCTGACAGCCGATAACAAACACCTGCGAAAGGTTCTCCAGTTCCTTGGGTATCTGGTGCGTGGCCGACGGCAGGTTATGAAGAATAGCCAAGGAGTAGGCTTTCAATTCCTCATTCTTCATCCTTAATTCCTCGCTCAAAAACACCTCCGCCTCATAGTTGGGATTGTTCTCCACGGCACGCTTCAGCGCCGCGAGGTCAGGATGTGGGGCATTACCAACGACGACCACTTTGCGACGACCGTCAATGACATCGGTGTAGAAGGTTGCCACATTGTTTTCGCGTTCCACCTCACCCTCCACCACCGACAGGCTGACCATATATTTCTGCAGACCCTTGGCTTCGGCCGGGAGACTGAACGACAACGTGGTGCTGAAATCGTCGTCCGAATAGCCCACTTGTTGCGAGGCCACTTTTTTGCCACGCCCGTCACTTATCGTCAGCTGCGCCGTGCGTCCTCTCAGTCGGTGGGCACCGATGGTGATTTCCACGGGGAAGGTGTTGCCAAGGTAGGCAATACGGTTGTGGCGTATGTTGCGCAGGGCGGCATCGCAGCGCGGCGTGGTGTCGCCCAAGGCGATGGTGTAGACAGGGACACCGAGTCGCTCGGCCATCGTGGTGGGATTCTGTCCGCGGTTATAGATGCCATCAGTGGCCAACACAATGGCTGCCGGCAGGATGCCGGCGTTCTCCATGCCGGTCTCCAGCATGGCGCTAATGTCCGTCTGGCCGGTATTCACTGTGTCGGCAACGCACACGACGTTGCATTTGCCCTCCAAATCCCTCTGTAGCATCGATGCATGCTGCGCCCCTCCCATCATCGTCACCGACTGCGAACAGTCGTCAACCAGTGCCACGAGCGGTTTCTCCTTTTCGTGCACCGTGCGCTTGGCCACTGGCGCCAGGAGCAACAGGGCAATGGCCGAAACGGCCACAAACCGCAGCCCCGCCAGCAACGCATTGACACCCTTGCCAAAACGGCGGTGCCCCACATAGTAGAGCATCCCCGCATAGGCGGCGCCCACCAGCAGGCAGAGCAGGACGAAGTACCAAGGATAGTCGATTATCATAATGCGTTAATGTGCTAATGTGTTGTTGCGTTAGTTACCGTATACCAAAGTGCTGAAGCGGTCGGGATGGAATCGTTCCTGTGCCACACGCATCAGGTCGGCAGGAGTGACAGACAGGAGGTCGGCAGCCATCTCCTCCAGCGTGTTCACGTGTTCGTAGCACAGGTAGGCCTTGCCGATGCTTTGCATCTCGTTCATGCCGAAGTCGTCGTTGATGGCCATCTGGCCTATCATCTGTCTCTGTGCCGACCGCAGCTGGCGCTCCGTCAGCGGAGTCTCGGCCATGCGCAGCAGCTCGTCGGTAATCAAGTGGCGCGCCTTCTCCTCGGCGTCGAGGTCCACGCCGGCATAGATATAGAAGAGTCCCGTGTCGGAGAACGGCACATACTGAGACTCGACATTGTAGCAGAAGCCGTAGCGCTCGCGGATAGACACGTTGAGGCGCGAGTTCATCGCCGGGCCGCCGAGGATGTTGTTCAGCAGGGTGAAAGCCGTTTTGTCGCCATGGTAGATGTCGGGAGCCTCGCAACCTATAAGAAGGTGCGCCTGGTGCGTGTGGCGGTTGATATGGCGGTCGAAAATGTGGAACTCCGGCTTGCCGTTCCGAGTATTCTGAATGCTCGGAGTGTTCTGGAATCCACCGAAATGCTTCTCACACAGCCTCACCAGTCGCTCCATCTTCACGTTGCCGCTCACGGTGACAACCATACGCTCCGGCGTGTAGTTCCGCTCCATGTGGCGGCGCAACCGTTCGGGAGTGAACTTCTTCACATTGCGCTTGGTGCCCAGAATATTGTGCGCCAGCGGATGGCCCTCGTAGGCCAGTTCCTCATACTGGTCGTAGATGAGTTCCGACGGGCTGTCGTTGTAGCTGTTGATTTCTTCCAGCACAACATCTTTTTCCCTCTCAATTTCATTCAACGGAAACGTGCTGCGGAACAGAATATCGGCAAACAGTTCCAGGCAACGTTCCAGATGCTCGCTCAGCGACGAGGCATAGACGCAGGTCTCCTCCTTGGTGGTGAAGGCGTTGAGTTCGCCGCCCACGCCGTCGATGCGGTTCAGTATGTGGTAGGCCTTGCGATGCTCGGTACCTTTGAAGAGCGAGTGCTCTATAAAATGCGCCATACCCTCGTCGGTACCCGCTTCGTCGCGGCTCCCCACGTTGATATACACGCCGCTGTAGGTCACCCTCGACGGCGTATGGCTCAGTATTATCTTGATGCCGTTAGGCAAAGTGTGGTATTCGTACACGTTGTATTATTACATTATTTATCCCTAATAACACAAAAACTGCCGAATTATTGCCCCAGCCCCCAAAAACTCCTCACTGCACAATCAGCTTCTTTGTCACCGGCGGATGAAGCGAGCAGTACAAGCACCAGAGGGTGTAACCACGGTGAGCAGATAGGGTCCTGCGTGCAAGGAAGAGACATTGAGGGTAACGAGGTCTTCCGTCAAGGCTTCGAGGTGCCAGCTGCCCACAGGGTGTCCCGTCATGTCGTGGACAAACACCGCTTCTGCCATGCCTTCGGTAGCCATGGTCAGTGGCCCGTCAGTGGGGTTGGGGAAGAGGTCGTTGGTGACAGTCTTCTCGAACGAGCCCACTGCATAATCAGCATTGTCAAATAATCCATCATTGTCATTATCACAGTCAGATTTGTCGTCCCCAACCAGACCGTCCCTTCGTTGACCCCCGCATTTCTTACAAGGTTCTATCCTTGCCTCAAACTCACATCCAAGTTGAGCCTCGAAACCGTTTTGGAGTATAATCTCATTATGTGCCTGATAGACCGCAGAGGCTCCAGTGGGAATGGTTCTCCACGAAGCATCGGAAGTGGCGGAAGCACTGGTCAATGTGGTCATGGTATGTGGAACCATCTCAAATAATAGCATCGGCAGTGGAGCGTTATAATACTGGTTGAACAAGACGTAAGGATTATTCGTGTAGTAATCATCTAGTGTCAAATCAATGTCACATATATTCTCGTCGTAATTAGGACGGGCATAAAAAATGGCCTCCTGCCAATATTTATAATTTGTGTCTGGTTTGGGACAAGGGTTATTCAATGTGTAAAAATGATTAGGATTATTGAAGTCATCATCCCATCCCCAATTAAAATGAAATAGATTTCCTCCATCGTAACCGTCACAAATAAAAGCATGCCCCCCACTGAACGTCTTTCGGTTTCCAGCATAAATTACCGGTCTTCCAACACTTAAATCATAGATAACATGTTCTTTCCACCAACTTTCGTAATGCCAGAATCTGCTTTTGCAATCCGTATGATTATGAAATCCAAAATGGTCTTTCAATGCATCCGCAGCATCTGACAAATTAGCGCTAGAACTCCAACACCCATAATCCATATCTGCATAATGTCCACACCTTTCTAGCAAATATGCTATCGCATCGCGGTTCTTTTCATATGTGGAACTGGTAGTAAGTAGTCGGTCCGTCATATTGCACCAATCGTATTGCTGTAATAAAGAATAATCTAGTACTGGATGCTGCCAATAATACAGCACCTGTCCCATCGCCACTGCTACACATCCTGTCCTGCAATGCAGACAGCCATTCCCACTTTGAATCTGGACATTATATGCATCAACATTATCATTGTTATTTGCACCTTTTTGTTTCCAGTTACTTGTTGTAAGAGGGGCTATCGGGGTCCCTTTGGGTGTCGGAGGAACAATCCCTCTTATTAAGTCACTCCATTCATTCGCATAAAACAACCCAACATGATTATCTGCGAAACTACTGTCAATCCTTTCTCTATAATAATCAAGCATAAACTGCAGGCCACAAGGAAGATTGGTGTTGTTTAGGTGAGATTCCTGATAAATGCCCAATATTGGCAAACAGGCTCTGCTGCCAGACAATAACACCGTTTTCTTTAATGAAGTTTCCACTTCATATAAAAGAATACCATATTGTCCTGTGTCGGAATAGACATTCAACACTTGTACATTATTAGCATTAAATCTGTCTTCAATCCATGTAATGGCGGCGGCACTGGCCTCGTTCGGCGTAATTTGCTTGGGTTGAGCAATGTTCAGGAAGGGCATTGCCATAAATAATAACATTATTCTAAAGGTTTTCATTTCATTTCCTCCACGATTTCAGCTTCGATAGGTTTACATACCAAATAGTCACAGCAATAATTGGGATCTACAGACCTACTTACTATAATCACCGTTGCATACACTTTCTGCCCCCATTGATAATCCCGAAACTTTGAAAATATCTCAACATCATTAGGACCGTACTCTCCAAGGTATCCAGAAAGGATCACAAGGCCCTGCTCGTTATGGGGAACATCAACATAGTCTCCCAAAGACAAGGATATGACTTCGCCGTCTGCTGTTATTTGGGAATCATAATTGAATGGGACGCTTACTCCCCACGTTCCAGGAATGAGGTAACCCATCACCTTCATTGTATCTCCAATGTGCATCCGATATGTTTCCTGATAGCACTCGAAATAATCATTTACCTCGGTGACAGTATTATAGTCGGTCCATGAAATTTCCTTATCTGCCGGAGCATATAACTTACATACTTCTTCTGCGCACCCTGACATGGTCAAACTGGTGGCCGCAAGGAGCAAAAAGGTTATTGTTTTACTTTTCATAAAAATTTCATTCATTTTTTTGACTTCAGTTCGTCTATCTGCTTCTGGAGGTCGATGATGTAGAGGGTCAGTTCCTCTATCTTCTCTATCAGAACCCTGTTCATCTCGCCTAGGTCGGCACCCTCCTTCTCCACCGTCTCGGCCGAGGGGACACCCGGCAGGTGACTGTTCTCATTGAGGTAAGCCTCCAACTCGTTCAGCGGCATCGGCCGGTAGTCGCCACCGAAGACATAATCAGGCCAGTCGGTGAGCGTCACCTTCAGGTGCTTCACCTTCATGTTCCCAGTCGTATCGCACGAAAACCCGCTGCCTATGGTGAGGGTCCCTAACATTTTCACTTCCGTCGAAAAACGGGCTTTGCCCTCAACGTTGAATTTATATCCACTGTAGTTACTCCCCACGCCCATGCCGTAGGTGTTCATCACAAGCCTTGCATCATGGTTCTGTAAACGCAGCAGCCCCGACTCCTGCTGGCTAATGGTCACATCCCCGTCCAGTTGTCTCACCAGCAGGCCGTCGGTAGTGTCCGTTCCCGTGTTGCTGTTGGTTATCAGCAGCGTGGCCTGATAGTGGTGCTCATTGGGATCGGGAGGGGTCGGCGGGTCGAAATCACGCGTCCCCGTGCTGTCGGTCCGGGGCGGCTGCGGAACAAACACGTCTATCACCTCCTCCGTGGAGTGTATATGCCATGTGGCATTCGGGGCATTGGTATTCACACCGTTGTGTTGCGCCACGGTGCAAAAGGGCATGGCCATGAAGGCCACTGCCAACGCAAGGATTCTTGTTGAGACTTTATTCATTATTTTATGTATTTTAACGTTATTAATTAATTATTATTTTGTTTTGTTACAATATTATTCCTTTGCGCCGCCGTTATTGTAGCGGCATGGCAAAGGTTCCGTGCCGTTTGCGAACCTCGGACGGCAGGGAGGGTGGCAAATAGTTTGGGATCCATCTGTACCCTTCCCTGCTTCAGGCTCTTTTTTTTCTACGCCCCGCCAAATCCGGCACTCTTGCTTCTGGCAGGGCTTCTTCGGATGAATAGCATTCCTTTCTTTTTTGTATGTAAACAAACGTTTGCTTACAGCATTTTCATCCTAACGCCAGGCGATACAATTGAACGTGTTTGTTTTATCGTCAAACGTAACAGACACATAGTAGCCATCCTTCTCCATCTTTACCATCCAAGCCACAGCCTCTGCTTCACTGCTCGTAGAATATGTCACAACCTCTTTCGTGGCCGTTTGCGATACACTGTTTTCATCGTAGAATATAACCGTGTAACCTTGTTTGGCCAAAGCCAGCAACTCACGGATAAAAGCCTGATGTTCAGCCTCGCTGTATAGCGTTATTTTATGCTGTACTCCGTTAACGGAGTACAGCACCGTGTACACGGTGCTCGATTCCGAAATTGATGTTCCTTGTACAAAGTCAGAAACATTGTCTTTCTGGCATCCTACCGCCAAAGTACTCAGCACTGCGAAAAGTGCCAAAACTTTAAAATTTTTTTTTATCTTTTCGTTTGTTTTTAATTTTTGATAGTTGGTTAAAATGTATCAATTTATTTTGCTTTTCATCTTCAATTTGAAATATGGATAATTTACGTCTTAATTCTTGTTCAACAAATAGCAGATAGTTGCTTTCTCTTCCGTCTTTCACCAAAGAGTAGTCAATCTCGGATGCACGCCAAAAGGTGGTTATATTAGAATCCACACCGAGAATTGCCAGCACTTCCGGCGGTGTGGGGACAATATTGAAATCCTTCTGCAGCAACGCCCAGGCCGAGTCGTTCTTGGCCTCGAGGATAGTCACGTCGACAGTGGTGGTGTCGTTGAGGGGGAAGTCGCGAAGGAAGGTGGCGTCGATGCCCGGCACGTCGGCATAGGCCTCATATTCGGCGCTGGTCGCCGTCATGGCAGGCCACAGCCTCTGGGCGGCGACGGCCACAACGGCCACAGCCACAAGCGTCACACTCGACAGCCAGAACCGCTTTATCTGCTTCGGCATCATAGGTTAACCAGCATTTGGCAAACACACTCCATGGCGGCGTCTGTCGGCAGTGCCCCCTTCGCCGAGGGCTGGAGGGCGAAGGCCGCCGAGAGACTGTCGACGGCAACGCCACTCACCGCCAGCAGCAGCGCCACAAAGGCCACCCTCCTCGCCGCCGCCCAGCGGCGATGGCGACGGCACCGCCGCGCAAGCCCCTCGGCATGGGCCGCGCTAAGGTCGACGGCATAAGCCACCTCCTCGTCGGTCAATCGGTTTTTCCCTTGCATCTTCATTGTATTATTCATTATTATTGTGATATTTTGGGTAGACATTCAGCAACAGCATTGCTGCAACTTCTTTTTAATATTGTGTCTCATCTGGATCAGGGTGCGGTGCTTCAGCCCCAGCCGTCGTTCAATCTCCTCGTCGGGGAGGCCTTCGGCCATGAGGAGGAAGCATTGGCGTTCCGGGCCGTCGAGGCAGGCTGCCAGGTCGTCGACGGTGAGGCGCGTCACCTCGCTGGAGGCCGTCAGGGCCTCCTCCAGCTCGGAAGATATCGGCACAACGCCCATCCTTTTCTGCTTGCGCCGATAGGCAACGAAGACGGCACGGCAACGCCAGTAAACCCAGGCCTTCTCGTGTGCCTCGCCCCATCGGGCATCCCGCTCCGGCAGCCGCCTCATCAGCTCCAGGAAGCACTCCTGCATGAGGTCGGCACACCACTGCCCACGGCCATAGGACTCCCAGCGACACAAGAATTCGACAAATTTCCCGTGCCGTTCCATGAGCTTATTAAGCTCCCTGCATTTTTCGTTCGTGCCGTCCATAAAAATGCGCTTACAATATATATAAGCAAAAAAAGGCCTGAAAGTATATTGGAGGAGGTGATTTTTAACAAAGTTTAACATAACCTATGCCCATAACCCATCCAACTACCGACCAACACCCTATCAACTCCTACCGTGGTAGGAGTTGGTTAGGAGTTGGTTAGGAGTTGGTAGGAAGATGGCGTTATGTATCAGTCAGTTAGAAAATCACTTCGGCGGAAGGCCATGAACCATGTGCAGAAGAGGATTCCGGCGAGGGAATCGAGGGTGTTCTCGGTGATGCAGGAGACGAGGATGGCCACCACCCAGGCCATCATGAGCAAGCCCTGGCGACGCAGCCGCGAGGCGGCGCGAAGGAAGAAGAAGGCTATCAGGAGGAAAGCGGGGATGCCGAGCATGGCCATAAGGGTAAGATACTCGTTGTGAGGCATGAGGCTGGTGCCCTGCAAGGGCGAGTCGGTGGCCCGGAAGTCGGCCTCCATGGCGTCGCCAAGGTCGCCGGTGCCCACACCTGCCCAGGGGTGGCGGGCAATGATGTGTGAGGCGGCGGTCCACAATTCGAAGCGCTGGAGCATGGAGAAGCCCTCGACGGCACGGTAGCAGCGGTAGCTCTCGTACTCGAAGAAGATGACATAGAGCATCTTCTTCGGGAGCGAGCCGTGGGAGTAGACCGGATTGGCGATGCCACGTTCCACTTCGCGCACCTGCCCGTCGGTGAGGGCCATGATGCCGGCGCTGTCTTTGGTTAGCGAAAGAGCGTTAAGATAGCGCACCAACGTAGGCTCGAGGGTATAGCCCGAGAAAAGAATACTGTCGAATGGGACATGGCTTCGCAACGGCCATGCAATGGCCATCTCGTCGTGGCAGAGGTAGTTGTTGAGGTAGTTACCGTTCTCCACAAGGCCGTCGTTCCGGTGTTGGTAGGGGCGTCCATTGGCAGTGACAGCAGGGAGGGGTTGGGTAGCATGGGGCGTGAGACGGTGGTAGGCGTGGTATTCATACATGACATAGGCGGACATACATCCCACCACGGCTATCCACACCGACAGCCAAAGCCAGCGACGGCGCAAATGGAGTACCACCACCAGCGAAGCCACCAAGAGGACGGCGAAGGCGGTGTAGGAGCGGAGCAGGAGCAGGAAAGCGATGAACCAAAGCATGGGCAAGATGCCGACAAGATGCCGACGCTCCATTGTCCATCTCCCAACAATGAGCAGTACCAAGCAGACATTGAGGGAAAAACGGATGTGGGAGATGAAGGGGACGATGTCGCGGTAGGGCAGGTCGGGGATGGTGAGCCAGCGCACAAGACCGATGACGGTGACCACGAAGACCGTGCCTACATAAAGGCCGAGGATGGTGCTGCGGGCGCGCCCCTCGGGAGGAGGGGTGGTGAGCACCACCAAGGGTACCGCCAGCCACGGCAACAGGCGCTCCATGACATGAAGTCCCACTTCCATATTCGACGTCCAAAGCAGTCCTACCGCATGCAACAGGAAGAACACCACCACGGCTTGCAGCAGGCGACTCGTGCGCGCCATCTGCCACTTCTCGCGCCAACGGCCTTCAAAAACCCAGTTGGCGAAAAGCAGCGGCCACACGACATTGGACATGCCAATGGAGGTCACCATGCAACCGCCCAGAAGGGTCAGAAGCACAAGGTAGATTTTTCTATGGACTACAGCTCTCACTTTCTCAATTCGTCGATGGCTTTCTGCACCACCTTGTCGGTCTTGAGAGCACCGGCGAGACGACCCTCATCGTAGTAGTAGCGGGTGAGAATCTCGGCCTTGAGCATGTCGCACACCTCGTCGTGGTGTTTCTGCAGGTCGCCCTCCTTCTCGGCAGCCAGGAGTCTCTCCATCTCCTTGAGCTGCTGCTCGATGGCATCAGAATATTTCTCCTGCTGAGCCACTTCACGAAGGTCCTTGATATAACGTTCGGTGACGGTGCTGTAGGTGAGGTTCTTATCCTTGAGGAAACGGCAGAAGTCGGCATAGACCTCGTCGGTGATTTCAAACTCCTTGGCCGGAGCTATCTCTTTGTGCGAACGACAGAAGAGCGTGGCATAGTCGAACACCAGCAGCTTCTGAGCCAAGGCCACGCCGAGGTTGGACATGTACTCAGGCTCGACCTCGATGTCGGGTTCGATGCCGAAGCCGTCGTAGACGGTGCGTCCCCCCTTGGTCTTGAAGGCTGTCTTGAGCGAGTCGGGGACCTTGAGGGCACGGCCATTCTCGTCCCGATGACTATAGTCGATGGCCTGGATACAGCGTCCGGAGGGGATGTAATACTTGCTGACGGTGACCTTCATCTGACTGTTGTAGGGCATAGGCAGGATGTTCTGCACCAATCCCTTGCCGAAGCTGCGCTGGCCTATGACCACGGCGCGGTCGAGGTCCTGCAGGCTGCCGCTGACAATCTCGCTGGCCGAGGCCGATCCTCCGTCAATGATGACGGCCAGCGGTATATCGGTGTCCTCGGGCTGCATACGGGTATAGCTCTTGATGTTTTTGGAAGCAACCTTGCCCTTGGTCTCCACCACGAGGGTGCCGCGGGGAACCCATATGTTGACAATGTCGACAGCCTCGTTCATCAGGCCGCCGCCGTTGCCGCGCAGGTCGAGAATAACACCGCGCATGGAAGGTTTCTCCTTCTTGAGGCGCACAAAAGCTTCGCGAACATTCTTGGCAGCGTCGGCGGTAAACTCGTCGAGCTTGATATATCCTACATCTTCCTTTTCGCCCACAAAGCCGGAATAGGGCACGTTGGGCAGTTTGATGGCACGGCGGGTGAGGGTGCGTTCGAACTCCTTGCCGTCGCGTTCGAGAAGCAGTGTCACCGGGGTGCCGGCCTGGCCACGCATGGCTCCGCTCACGTCGGGGGTTTTCTTGCCGCGGGTGCTCTCTCCGTTGACGGCCACGATGCGGTCGCCCGCCTTGATGCCGGCCTCGTCGGCAGGAAGACCCTTGTAGGGTTCGGAGATATAGACCGAATCGCCACGCTGGATGATAATGGCGCCCACACCGCCATATTCGCCCATGAGCTGAAGCTTCACGTCCTCCATGTCGCTCTCGGGGAAATAATTGGTGTAGGGGTCCATCGAGGCAAGCATGGCGTCGATGGCCACCTTGATGGTCTTGCCGGGGTCGACATCGTCGACATAACTGGCATTCAACTGCTTATAAACCGAGGAAAAGATTTCCAAATTCTTGGCAATCTCAAATCCGCGGTCGGTGTTTTGTGCATGAACAGGACCTATGAGCCCTATAAGTCCTATGAGTCCTATAAGTTTTATCTTCGTCATATCTTAACCAGTTTACTTTCAAATCCTTTAAGAGTCATCTCTTCGGGCGAGATAAACCACAGCATGTCGCCCGGCATAAAGACCGTGTCACGGTCGGGGTTGACTATTTTCTGCCCGCCACGTTCAATGGCGATCACCATGGCGCGGTGCTGCGAGAGAGGCGAGTGCTTGATTTCAATGCCGCACAGCGGGCCGTCGTCGTCGACCCGGTAGCGATACATGTGCAACTCGTGGTCGGAGCGGTCGTGCACCAGCATATCGGCCTCGACCTCGATGTCGGAACGAATTTTCGATACCTGTTCCTCCGTGCCGATAACCGTCACGAGGTCGCCCGGCATAAGGAGGTCGTCCTTGCTGGGAAGGTCGATGATATCGTCGCCACGCTCGATGGTGACAACATTGGCGCCATAGTGGTCACGCAGGTTGCCCTGCGCGAGGGTCTTGCCCGCCAAGGGCGAATACTGCGTCATGCGGAGACGCTCCATGATGAACTCGTTCTCCATGCCCTTGGGAATGCGGAACGAGGCCTGCGCCTGGCGCGAGTTGAAATTGCTGAAGAAACGTTCCTCAATCTGCTCGTAGAAGCCGTTGGCCCTGTGGGAATAGAGCACCACAAGCACCACCATGACGGCGATGACCATGAGAAAACCCACGGCGAGGTTGACGTAGCTTCCCACCACCAGACCCACCGAGAACAACGCCACAAAATAGCGCAACAGCAACGTGGGGATGACCACGGCCGGGCTGTGGCGGTAGGTCTCGAACATCTCCTTGAGGCGGTGCTTGCTGACATTCTTCACCACCATGGCCCAGAGGAAGGGCGACATGAGCACCAAGGTGCCGGCCATGCCTGTGAGACGGCTCCAAATCTGCGGAATGCCGGCATCGGCAAACAGATTGTCGAGCAGCGGCATGAGCAGCGAAGTGGACAGCAGTGCGATGGCCGCCAGAATGACGCCGTGGATGAGAATATTGGTGAGTTGTTTGCGGAGGAAATTCTTGAGATTGGCCTTGTTTCCGCCATCCTTGTGGGCATTCTCGGCATATTGGTCGAGACGACGTTTGAAGGCGGCGGGAATCTTGGGCTCCAGCCAGTTGTAGAACGGTATTGCCCCTTTGATCATGTAGGGTGTGACGAAGGTGGTGAGAATCGACACCGAGACAATGATGGGATAGAGATTCTGGTCGAACCCCTTGATAGACAATCCCAAGGCGGCAATGATGAACGAGAACTCACCAATCTGGCAGAAGCAGAAACCACTCTGCACAGCCGTCTTCAGCGGACGGCCGCTCAGCGTCACGCCGATAGTGGCCGACAGGCTCTTGAACACGATGACCGTCAGGGCTATGATCAGGATGGTCAGCCAATGTTCGACCAGCACAGAAGGCTCGATGAGCATACCCACCGAGACAAAGAAAATGGCGCCGAATAGGTTCTTCAGCGGGGTGACGATGCGGTGGATGACGTCGGCCTCGATAGTCTCGCTCAGGATGGTACCCATGACGAAAGCGCCCAGAGCAGTGGAGAATCCGGCATGCGCCGCCAGCACCACCATGCCGAAACAGAGGCCCACGGCCAGTATGAGGAGCGTCTCCTCGCTCATATACTTGCGCATCCAGCGCAGGAAAGTCGGAATCAGATAAATGCCGAAGACGAACCACGCCACAAGGAAAAACACCAGCTTGACCATCTGGCCCACCAGCGCTCCGCCGTCGAAACTCTTGCTCACGCTCACCGTGCCCAGCACCACCAACAGCAACACCGCCACCAAATCCTCCACCACAAGCACTGCCGTCACCGTCGAGGTGAACTTCTGCTGCTTGAGCTTCATATCGTCGAAACTCTTGATAATGATGCTCGTGGAAGAGATGGAGAGCATGCATCCGAGGAATGTGCACTCCATGGAGCCAAAACCCAACAGCTTGCCCACCGAAGTGCCGATGAGGAACATGATGGCCAACTCGGTGAAAGCCGTGATGGCTCCCGTGGCCCCCACCTTCTTCAGTTTCTTGATGCTAAACTCAAGACCGAGACCGAACATCAGGAAAACGATTCCGATGTCGCTCCACACGTGGATATTCTCCGTGTCGGTGATGGCAGGGAACCAAGGAAAATAGGGACCGATGAAAAAACCTGCGAGAATGTAACCCAACACCAAAGGCTGCTTCAACCACTTGAAAACCACCGTTATCACCCCGGCGGCCACCAGAATGACCGACAAATCTGAAAATATCGCAGGCAAACTTTCCATGTCGTAGAGTATTAGTTTTTATGAGTTGAATAATCCCAATAACGCAGAAAGCAGACATTTATTGTGGCCGCAAAAAAAACATTCCGCCAGGGGGAACCACCCCCTGGCGGCAATAGCCAAACGATAGTGTTAACAAACGTTAAAACACCGTATGATATCCGTACCTTCTCCGAGTCATCTCCGACCCCCGTCGGAGATGACTCGGAGTTGATACGGAGTTGAGTCGGACTTGATACGGAGATGATACTAAGAATCAGCTTGTTATACACGACCTCCGGCAAAATAGATAATTAATTGGAAACGAAAACATTACAAAAAGGACGGCAGAAACACATTGTTCCACCTGATCGCCATTTCAGGATGGAATTCGAGAGTTTTTTTTGCCGGACACATTTTCTTAAATTTTCTTAAAACAAGGGTATGGGGAGGCGCCTGAAAAAAGGCACCGAGGGGATTATTTTTTCATTTTTTCAGCTTTTTCGGCCATATATATAATATTTTTTGTATATTTGCAAGTTTAATGTGAAAGGATATGCAGTTTAAAGACATTGTCGGACAACGAGATACCATCAACCGGCTGACTTCGATAATCGACAGCGGCCGCGTGAGCCACGCCCAGATGCTGCTCGGCGAGGTCCCCACGGCCATGCCGTTGGCCTGGGCCTATTTGCAATATCTGTGTTGCGAGCACCGGCAGCATTACGAGAGCGGCGACCTGAGGGCCGACTCGTGCGGCGAGTGTCCGAGTTGCAAGAAGATAGCCTCGCTGATGCATCCCGACCTGCATTTCATCTTCCCCACAGCCACCACGTCAAAAGTGAAAGAGAAGCCTTGGAGCGGCGAGTTTCAGGGCGAGTTTCGCGACTTCATGCTCGACCGTCAGGGCCACGGCGACATCGACGACTGGTACGACGCCCTGGGCATCGAGAACAAGCAGGGCCTCATACGCGAGCTGGATGCCGACGGCGTGGTTTCCGACTTGAGCCTCAAGGCCTACGAAGGCGGATGGAGGATGATGGTGGTGTGGATGGCCGAAAAGATGAACGAGAGTTTCGCCAACAAACTGCTCAAAACCCTCGAGGAACCCCTGCCGGGAACATTAATCATGCTGGTGTGCGAGAGCGATGAGCGGCTGCTGCCCACCATCAAGAGCCGTGTGCAGACAATAAGGGTTACCGGTCACAATTCCAAGGACAAAGAGGAAAACGCGGAGTTTGCAGAGATGCTGGTTGGGTGGTTGAGGATGCTCTTCAAGCTGAAAATGAAAGAGCTCTCGGCACAGGTGGACAAGATGGCCGGGCTGAACCGCGAACAGTTGAAGCTGTTCCTGCAATATGCGCAGAAAGTAATGCGCGACTGCTTCCTCAACAGCGCCGCCGGCGTGGCATGCCACCTCGGCTCGGGCGACGAGAAGTTCGACGCCCAGTTCCCCAAAATGATTACTGTCAACAACATAGCACTCATAGAAGAAGCCTTGGACGACGCCATCTTCGCCGTGGAGCGCAATGCCTACGCCAAAATTGCGATGATGGAGCTTTCGTTCCGTTTGAGCAAGGCTTTGAAGAAAAAATGAATAACGAAGTGATGAATAACGAAGAATTAAAGAAAGATGAAATAGTCGCCGACGAGCTCCCCAAGACAGAGGAGCCCAAACTGCCGGACGACATTGTGATTGACGAAGAAGAGACTGTGGCGTCGGCCGAAGACGTGGCCAACTTCATGAAAGCGCGCCGCAAGGAGCACCAGGAGAAAAAAATCATCGAGCGCGAGAACCCCGAGGTGGAGGAATACCACAGCGAGGAGAGTCAGCTCGACCCCTACCTGGAACCCGAGCCCGACATCCCGTGGGTGAAATACGAGGAGCCCGTCTTCCTCTCCCGCGGATGCAACCGCAAGCCCGAATGCTACAAACCCATCTGCTGCAGCGAGCGTCAGAGTTGCTCGAAGGTGACGTCGACCAACTGGATGGCCGGCATCCGCCAACCCACCGACCGTCCCTTCGACTGCGTGGAGGTGCGCTTCAAGAACAACCACAAGGACTTCTACCGCCTGCCCGATGGGCTGGAGGTGACCGAAGGTGACGTGGTGGCCGTGGAAGGACAGCCTGGCCACGACGTGGGCATTGTGAGCCTCACGGGTGAACTCTGCCGTCTGCAGATGCGCAAACACCGTATCAACCCCGAATCGGAGAACATAAGGAAACTCTTCCGCCGCGCCAAGGAAGCCGACATCGACCGCTGGGCGGACACCCTCAAGGAGGAGCGCCAAGCCCTGCTGCGCACCCGCCGTATCGTGGCCGACATGGGACTGGACATGAAGGTGAACGACGTGGAGTTCCAGGGAGACCACTCGAAAGCCATCTTCTACTACACCGCCGACGAACGCGTGGACTTCCGCGAGCTTATCAAGGTCCTCGCTGAAGAGTTCCATGTGCGCATCGAAATGAAACAAATCGGAGTGCGCCAGGAGGCCGGCAAGGTGGGCGGTATCGGCACCTGCGGCCGTGAACTATGCTGCTCGACATGGCTGACGACCTTCAAGAGCGTCACCACCAGTTCGGCCAAAACCCAGCAGATACTCCCCAATCCGCAAAAACTCGCCGGCCAGTGCGGCAAGCTGAAATGCTGTCTCAATTTCGAGTATGAAGTCTATGCCGACGCCCTGAAGAAATTCCCGCCGGCCAACCAAGCCATCCGCTTCAAGAAAGGACTGGCCCTGTACAAGAAAACCGACGTCTTCCGCGGCATCATGTGGTATGCCTATGAAGGCGAAAACGAACTCATCGCCGTCAAAGCCGAGGACGTGAAAGCCATCATCGAGATGAACCAGCGTCAGGAATATCCCGAGAAACTCGAGGACTACCAGGTGGAGCTCATGTCGACCAGCGCCCTGGCCCAAGAGAGCACCAACGAGGAGGTGGAGCGCGAGATACAGCGCCTGGCCGAAGGCGGCAACGGCGTGGTGGGCGAGACCTCCGAACAACGTCCGGAAAGCAGCGAGCGCCGCAGCCCCAAAGGCGACCGCAGAGAGCGACCGCAGCGCGAGAACCGCAACGAGCGTCCCGACCGTGGCACCGGTGACCGCGGCGAACGTCGCGAACGCGACCGCAAGGCCCGCGAAGAACGCCATGCCACCAGGCAGTTGCGCCAACAGGAACAAGCCAAACAACAGAAATCGGAAGGCAAAAACCGTCACGAGGGTGGCGACCAGCCACGCCGCAGCGGCGGACGCGACAGAAGAGGATAAGGAACATGAAAAGAATAAGACTATACCTGGCGGCACTGCTGCTGCCGATACTGATGGCATCGTGCGACGGCTCGGTCTACTATGCCGAATATGCCGATGTGGATGAGGACGGCTGGTTGCCGGCCGACAGCGCCTGTTTCGACGTGGAGGTGACGGACACCAACCTCATCTTCAATTTCCTCGTCGAGGTGCGCAACAGTGTCAGCTACCCCTACAGCAACACTTTCCTCTTCATCAACACCACCTTCCCCGACGGTTCGATGGCCCGCGACACAATGGAATACCCACTGGCCGATCCCTCGGGGCAATGGCTCGGCAAACGTTCGGGACGCTATGTCGACACCCGCTATTTCTTCCGCCGCAACGCCCGGTTCCCCATGCCTGGCAACTACCACTTCGCAATCACCAACGGCATGCGTGACAGCGCCATTGCAGGCCTCGAGCATATCGGCCTCAGGATTGAATACAGCACAATGAATTAGCCTATGAAAAAGATAAACCCGACGGGCGAACGCCCAAAATATATCAAATACCTCTGGTGGGGCTTCGGTGGATTGTGGGCCCTCGTGTTCCTCTTTTTCTTCTTCCTCTCCATCGGGTGGATTGGCGACATGCCGCAATTTGAGGATATCGAGAACCCCCATAGCCTGCAAGCCACCGAGGTCATCAGCGATGACGGCGAAGTGCTGGGATACATCGGCTTCGAGAACCGTTCCAACGTCACCTACGACCAACTGTCCCCCAACCTTGTCAACGCCCTCATAGCCACCGAGGATGTGCGTTTCTACAAGCACTCCGGCATCGACGCCCGCAGCCTCTTCCGCGTATTGTTCAAGACCGTTCTGGGCCGTCACGGCTCTTCGGGTGGCGGCTCGACCATCACCCAGCAGCTGGCCAAGAACCTCTACAAAATGCGCGAGGTGAACGTCAAGCGCGGCACCGTCTTCTCGAAACTCAGCGAATGGGTGGTGGCCGTCAAACTGGAACACAACTACTCCAAGCAGGAAATCATCACTATGTATTTCAACACGGTGGATTTCGGGAGCAACTCCTTTGGAGTGAAGACCGCTGCCAAGACATTCTTCGACAAGACACCCGCAGAACTCGATGTCGACGAGGCTGCCGTGCTGGTGGGTCTCCTCAAAGCCCCCACGACCTACAGCCCTGTGCTGCATCCCGAGAACTCGAAGGAACGCCGCAATGTGGTGTTGTCGCAGATGAACCACTATGGCTACCTCAGCGACGACAGCCTGGCTCTCCTCAAAGGAAAAAGCATCGACATGTCGCGCTATACGCCGCAGACCCATAACGACGGCCTGGCACCCTACCTGCGCGAATACCTGCGCGCCTACATGAAAGACTGGTGCAAGCACCACCGCAAACCCAACGGCGACTACTACGACGTGCACAAGGACGGACTGAAGATTTACACCACCATCGACTCCCGCATGCAGCGCTATGCAGAACAGGCTGTGCGCGAACATTTCAGCAAAGAGATACAACCTGCCTTTGAGCGCGAGCTGAAAGTCCGCAAGGGAAATCCCTTCTGCGATATCAGCAAGGAGCAGCAAGACAAGTTCCTCACCCTGGCCATGAAGAACAGCGACCGCTACCGCAGCCTGAAGGCCGACGGCTTGAGCCAGAAAGAGATTCGCGAGAAGTTCAACGAGAAGGTGAAGATGCGAGTTTTTTCCTGGAAAGGCACCAAGGACACCATCATGACGCCATGGGATTCGCTCATCTACTGCAAGAAATTCCTCAACGCAGGCCTGATGTCGGTCGAACCCGGCACCGGCTATGTGCGTGCCTACGTAGGCGGAATCAACTACCGTTTCTTCAAATATGACAACGTGCAGAGCCACCGTCAGGTAGGTTCCACCTTCAAGCCGTTCGTCTATACAATGGCCCTGCAAGACCTCGGCATGTACCCCTGCACCGAGGTGCCCAACTCGGAGGTATGCTTCGAAGTGTGGGGACAACCCGATTGGTGTCCGAAAAATTCCTCGCATGAGCGTGAAGGTGAGATGGTGACCCTCAAATGGGCCCTCGCCCACTCCATCAACTGGGTCTCGGCCTATCTCATGAAGCAAGGCTCGCCGGAGCAGGTGGTCGACATTGCGCGCAAGATGGGCGTCCGCAGCCCCATTGATGCCGTGCCTGCCATCGCCGTGGGCACCCCCGAAATCACCGTGGCCGAGATGGCCGGCGCCATGGCCACCTTCGCCAACAAGGGCGAATACGTCGAGCCCATCTTCATCACACGCATCGAGGACAGCAAGGGAATGGTGCTCGAGCGTTTCACCGCCAAGCGCAGCGAAGCCCTCAACGAGGCCACGGCCTACATGATGCTCGAACTGATGAAAGGCGTGGTGCAGAGCGGTACTGGCGTCAGGCTCAACTACAAGTATCACCTCAACCAGTATTCCACCGCCATCGCCGGTAAGACTGGTACCACACAGAACAACTCCGACTGCTGGTTCGTGGGCATCACACCCAAACTGGCCACGGCTGTGTGGACGGGCGGCGAGTTGCGATCCATCCACTTCCGCAACATGACCTACGGTCAGGGTGCCGCCATGGCATTGCCCATCTTCGGTCTCTACATGGAAAAAATATACAAAGACCCCAACATCAAGTTCTACCGAGGCGATTTCGAACGGCCCAATATTCCCATCGAGCTCGACTGCTCCAATTTCCAACAAGAAATCCAAGGCGAACCGCACGACTATGAATGGGACTTTTAACTTGTTAGGCATGACCTTGGATCAGCTGCAGGAGCTCTGCGCTGCCGAAGGCTTTCCCCGTTTCACGGCCAAGCAACTATGCGACTGGCTCTACAAGAAACGAGTCGACACCATTGACGCGATGACCAACCTCTCGAAAGCGCAGCGTGCCCGCCTGAGCGAGATAGCCCACATCGGCCGCGAACACCCTGTACGCTGCCAGGTTTCCAAGGACGGCACCAAGAAATACCTCTTTCCTGTGCTCGACAGCCACTTCATCGAGTCGGTCTTCATCCCCGACGATGACCGCGCCACCCTCTGCGTCTCCTGTCAGGTGGGCTGCAAGATGGGCTGCCGTTTCTGTGTCACCGGACAGCAGGGCTTTCACGGCAACCTCTCGGCTGGCGACATCCTCAACCAGCTCTTCTCCATTCCCGAGTTCGAGCAATTGACCAACGTGGTCTTTATGGGCATGGGCGAACCGATGGACAACCTCGATGCCATCCTTGCTGCCACGCAGGTCCTCACCGCCGACTGGGGTCTCGGCTGGAGCCCCAAGCGCATCACCGTCAGCACCGTGGGAATCATCCCTGGGATGAAACGTTTTCTCGACGAGAGTCAATGCCACCTCGCCGTGAGCCTCCACAACCCCGTGCCACAAGAGCGATTGGCCATGATGCCGGTGCAGAAAGCTTTCCCGTTGAATCAGGTGCTTGCCCTGCTGAGGCAGTACGACTGGAGCGGCCAGCGCCGCCTCTCGTTCGAATACACTATGTTTCGCGGCGAGAACGACGACCTGGAACATGCGCAAAAACTGGTAGAGGCGCTCAAAGGATTGGACTGCCGTGTGAACTTGATACGATTCCACGAATCACCGGAGGCGCCGTTCCATACCTCGATGCCCACCACAATAAAGAATTTTCAAGATTATCTCAACCGCCACGGAGTCATCTGCACCCTCCGCGCCTCACGCGGTCAGGACATTGACGCCGCCTGCGGACTGCTTGCAGGCAAAGAATAGCCAACCACCCAAGACTCACACCCAAGAAATTGGCAATCAAATCGTTTATATCATAGCCTCGGTAAGGCAACAACCATTGCACTGTCTCGGTGAGAACACCGATGCCAACAGCCGTAAACCATACAAGCCATTTTCGTCCATGTCGGTATAAGTCATAGAGAAAAATCGGGCAAAGAATGAACACCGAAGCATGCAGCAAGTGATCCATACGGAGACCCAGGACAAAGTTATCCAATGGAATTCCCACACCATTGAGCGGTGCCCACATCAGAAATGCCAATCCGAAGAAATACCAAGGCCTTAGTTGCTTGCGGCCTTTGCTCCCCAACCATCGCACCGCCAAATGTTTCAATCTGTGATGTTTCTTTATAGCCACTAATTTTGCCACAACATCCATACGACCAACCTCTTCGGTGGTCACACAGTTGTCTCCACGCATGGTGATACGTTCGCGTTCGATAGCCACGATACGGTGCAAAATATGTCGGCCCCTATAGCGGAACAGCACGACGTCACCTACCGCCACAGCCTCAACAGGCTCCAACGTCAACTCGTCGCCTGCTATCAGCGTCGGTTGCATACTGGTACCCACCAACTTGATTTTCACTCGTCCTGTGGCTGCCAACTGTTCCTCGACCAAAGAGAAATATGTCTCGTTGTCTATCGTCATCCCATGATTGTTTTATGGCTCAAGAACGCCGCGTCGGCATCGGGCAGACAACCCATACGGAAGGCAGGCACACATTGTAATACATTGGAAATGAACTCTACCAAGAGATCCAGACAACGTTCTTCCTTGGCCATGCAGGGCGGACATGAAGGTTGCAGAGCGGTGAAACTTTCCACTACGCCAAGCTTACGGATGGTGTTCTCTTTGCGTTGCTCGAGACGCAAAAAGCCTGCTATAGGGTAATTCTCTTGCAGATAGCAATCGGTCTTGCCACTCCAAGGCGAGCCATAGACGCGCACATTCTGACCGTCGAATCGTACAACGGGCCCGTCGTCGTTGAGCAGATGAGTCCCCGGAATATTATTGAGCCACAGTCTCGTATGTGTACTCTTTCCTGTCCCGCTCTCACCCAAACACATCACGGCTTTCCCTTCGCACACTACCACCGACGAATGCACCGACACCGCACCGAAGCGCAGTCCTGCAATCGAATAGGCAGTCCATAAGGCGAACCGCAACACTGAAAAGTCGGTCATCGAAGTGAGCTCCACCACGTTGGGCCGTCGTTCATCGTAGCGCAGCAGACCTTGGTTTCCAAACTCATAGTAATAAACACCCTCGGCATCCACACCGAAACGGCACTGCATGAGACCATCGACAATGTCGAACTGGTGCAGCAAGTGACACTTGGGCCTGTGAATCGGAACATCGAGATGGAACTCGATAGAGCATGCCACATCGGGACACACAAATACATCCATGCCTGGCAGAGACATGGCGAGCATCACGGAATTACCCCCTACGAGCTTGATTCCCAATCCTCCGATATTCAACAGACTTTCGTCCATCACAGTACCAACTTGTTCTTCTTCATATCGGCCAGCCATACTTCGGCGTCCCTGCGAGCCGATTCCTCGTCGACCTCATACTCATCAACCATCACTCGCACTACATCTTCCACTTCAAATTCCCTACCTTTCAGCGCGTTGTATAGCAGCAAAGCACTCTCGTTGAGCGCCACCACACGTGTCATGTCCGTTCCTTCGGTTCCCGGCATGATGACCACATTTTCGCCAACCACCTGACGGATCCTCATTCTTTCGTTTATTCTCATCCCGAATTAGGTTTTTGTTAACATGAAACTCGTACCTTACCAAAAACGCACGACAGTTACAACTGCTTCAAAGCAGCCTGAAGGCTTTGTGCCACAGCACGGCTGGTAAAAGTGGCGCCGCTTACGGCATCAACATCCTTTTTCAGTGCCTTCTTGACCGTCAGTCCATTCCAACTGTCAAAGTAGCCAGTACTCTCCACACGCTGGACAAACTTAGGGGTTTCCTTGTTCGGCAGAAGCCACACTCCGAGAATCACCATCTTCTTGTCGAAGGCAATGAGCAGGGGTGTCTCGCCAGCATAGCCCTTGATGCCGTCAGAGGCGGGCTTGGAATAGACCACATAGCCGAGAAGATTCTTACCGGCATCGTAGACCTCGGTCCATTTCTCTACTTTCTTAACGTTCTTCACCGTGGGAAAGGCACGGACGACGGCCATGTCGACACCGTCGGCATTGACCTTTGGCTGCTGATTGTCGCACTTCTGAGCCTGATGCTTACCATGGTTGGGACAGTTGCCGCAGTTGCCATGATGCTGGGCCGTGGCCATGCCGCCGGCGAGTAGGACACTGAAAGCCAGTGCAATGATTTTCTTCATCATAATTATTATTGTTGGTTACTATTTACTTCTCTTTATTTTAGTATCGCTTTTCGACTTTTCTTGCATCACCATGCGCAACAACGGATTGCCCCTCAGCGGCACCACTCCGCCGGCCTTGGGGTGAATAGGCAGGGTATTGCGGAAGAAGATGCGCTCTCCGATGTTGGACCCGTTCTTCATGCGACAGGATTCCAACCGCTTGCGGGTGTTTTGGTCGAACACTTGCAATGCCTTGAGCAACTCGCCTTCAATCTGGTAGCTCTCGGGGTAGGCCACAGCGTCGGTCGAGGGAACGATATAATATTGGTAAAGACCATCGACTGTGCCCCGGTGAACCCAATAGGGCAGATAGCTGCAACTTTGGAAAAGGGACGTCTCCGACGATTGATCGTTGAATAAGTCAATCTTCCGCTCAAGGGTGAGTTCAATCATGATACCCCCGTCGCAGTTCACATCGCGCTGATTGCTAACGAGGTTACCCATCGAATAAACTACAATTTCAGGGTAGCGGCCATTGTCTGGAATGGCGTCGAGGGTAAAATTCTGCACCACATGTGGATGGCCCCCGATGACAGCGTCGGAACCATGGGTAAGGAGCCACCGGGCCATCTCTTCCTGCTCTTTGTTGGCCTTGACGGCATACTCTATGCCCCAATGAATCAATGTAATGGTAAAATCGGCGCCACGCTCATGCGCAACTTGCAGATCACGCAGCATTTCCGTGGTATCGATAAGGTTGACGATATTGGGTTCCACGGCGGGAATACCATTGGTGCCATAAGTATAGGAGAGCAGTGCCAGACGTATGCCGTTACGTTCCACCATCAATGGGTGTTCTTTGTCGTGCCTGGCACGGTCGCGGTAGGTGCCGAGGTGTGGGATACCCAGGCTGTCGAGAACGCGGAGGGTGCGTTCCAAGCCGTGGCGGCCTCGGTCCATGCAGTGGTTGTTGGTCGTAGTCATGATGTCGAAACCCGCCTCTTTGGCACAGGCAGCCAACGCATCGGGAGCCGAGAACTGGGGATAACCGCTATAAGGCTTGCCGTCGAGTGGCACCTCGAGGTTGACAATGGCCAAGTCGGCACTCTGAACATAAGGCTTGATGTAGCGGAAGCAGGGCGAATAGTCGTAGCTGCCGTTGGCCTGCTTGGCGGCATTGACCTGCGGCATGTGACTCATCAGGTCGCCAGCAAAGATAATCTTCACACTCTGTCCCTGCACAAAGGGACAAAGGACAAGCAGCAACAGGATGATATTTCTCTTAATTCTCATTTCTTCATTTGCCCTTTCACTCCTTTTCACTCCCTATGTTTTAGTATTCAATGATTAATGTGCCGCTGACAGCCCAGTGGCTGAACATGCCCTCGACGGGCTTGCCTTGCGGGATGGCGACGGTGAGGGTGTGCTCGCGGCCGTCGGCCCAGGGTGAGAGGTCGAAGTAAACGGGCTGTGTGGCGGTGCCGGGGCACCAGCCGCTGCGCGAGAAGTCGGAGCTGCTGAGGCCGTTCCAGAAGTTGCCGCTGACGGGGTTGAGGTCGCGGTAGCAGCCGCAATCCTGCCGCCAGGGGGTGTGGGAGAAGGCGGGTTTGCCGTCGATAAGGATGATGTTGGTTTTCGGTACAAACTCGTCACCTTCGCCCCAGCCACCGTGGCCGGTGGAGATGTAGCGCAGTAGCACACGCTTGGCATCTTTGGGAATCCATATGCCACCCCACGTGCTGAGTGAATCAGTAGCAAAAAGTTTGCCATAGTTCTGGCCCGCCATTTCCAGCACATTGCAGGTGTTAAAGAGTGAACGGATATAGGGGTGTTTGCTACTACTGTCGGGCACCAGGTAGTCGTTGGGGTAGGACTTTAGGTCGAGGCTGACAATGTGTCCGCCGGCGTCGTAGTTGCCTATCCATACACCGATAAGCACATCGCCTTGCAACAGCGGAGCCAGGTCGCTGACTTCTTGCCGGTAATAGGTCTCATCTGCCCAGTCGATGCCGTAATTCGCCATGCGCTCGTTGAAATGGCCTACGCCGAAAGGTGTGAAGAAACGCATCAACTCGACCGGCGGGTCGTAGACAAAAGACGAAATACGGTATTTCTTTAGATGGCTGATACCTGAACGTATGCCCTGGTAACGTTCACCGTTGTGGTCGATAAAGACAGGCAGAGAGTCGGGGTGTCCGTTGATGCCGTCGAAGAAGGTCGGCTCAAGACTGTTGTTGAACCCAGGAATGACGAACACAGAGCCCGTGCGGTCGTAGGCATCGCCGTTGCTGCGTTGGTGCAATTCGAGGAAATACTGGTAGTGTTCTGGCAGCACAGGGAGGTGAAGCCTCTTGAGGGCCAGGGTACCTCCAGCATAGTGAAGCACAGTGTCGAAGGGGACGCTGTCACTCACATGTGCATTCTGGGCACCCCAATGCAGCTGTACGTTGTCGAAGATGCGGGTGGTGACGACAAGGCGTTCCTTCATGATACGGTCGAGCTCGCGGGGTGTCACGCGGCGGCCCATCACCCCGATACCGGGCCATGGGGCATTGTTTATCCATGTACTCTTGGCAAGCTTTATCCGCAGCTGACCGTTGCGGGTGAAGCTGCGAAGCACGCCTTTCGCCAGGCCATAGTACGGCAGTGGGGTGGCATTCTGCTTCACCGTTTCGTCCATCACGAAGACGAGGGTGTTGCTGTTGATGGAGCAGGTGTATTTCCGCTCCTTGGCCGGCCCTTCCACCTTCCACTCTATGTCGCTGCGCGAGAGCGCGGTGCGATAGTAGTAGCTGCTGTCGGGGTAGCTGACGGAAACGGTGATGCTGTCGTCTGGATAGTCGATGTAGGTATGCGTCGGGGCGTAGCCTTGAACAGGTGTTCCCTCGATGCCGGGTGTCTCTATGCTTGCCACGCCGTCGTTGAGCCACACCTCGATGCACGAAGTGTCGGTCTTCTCGCCGTATTCGAACTGCCAGTAGGTAAACCTGTTGGCATCCTTCGGTATCTTCACATTCTGCGCTCCCACCATCATCGGCAGTAGCAAAAAAACTAACACATTAACACAATTACGCATTACCATAACTATTATCTCTTAAACTAATCAAAATCCCATGCCGAACATGCTCCAATAGTCGGCTTCGAGGTCAGCCCAGGCAGCCTTGGTGTTCTCATAGATTTGTTTGGTATAGGCGTTGAGCTGCTTGGCAGCTTTCTTGGGATTGGCCTTGACACTCTCCTCCAGATTCTTGAGGCCGCTGAAAGCGGTGCCCTCCTGCTGCAGCACGGCGTTCATGTGCTGCTTCTTGGTGCGCTGCCAGGCCACGGTGGCCAGTTTGTTGGCGCGGCGATACTGCCACAGCCAGGCTTCGGGGTCGTATTTCTTCTGTCCGCAGCGACTGAAGGCGGCGGGCAGCTCGGTAGTGCCGCAGAAAATGGGGATACGGGGACTCTGGCCGGGATTGTCGACAGCCATCCAGCACACGCCTCCCACCTCGTCGGGCAGCCAGTCGCGCAGCTGCGCCACAAACGAGTAGCTGCACCATGCCACACTGACGGTACGCTTGAAATCGATGGTACCGGGAGCTATCATATTGAGGGTCTGCTGCATGGTACCCGTGAGCCAGGGGTTGGCCACAGGGCTCACCACGGTGTCCTTGTAGCTGGTGCCGTCGTCGCGCTTGCGATTCACCACCACCTTGAGGTTGCGACACATGTCCATGTCGGTCCCTTCGTAGGTGGAGCGGAGGAGTTCCATAACGTCGGTGACATCGACCGGCGAATCGGGCTTCACCGAGAAGGGCAGCTCAGGCATGTCGCGCGTGAACCCCTGCGATGGCGCCAAAGCATTGAAGATGAACCATTCGCGCTCGCGGTAGTTCTTGCCGTTGGCCCACGAGGTATTGTAGGCCTTCCAAAAGCAGAACTCACCCTCGCCATCCCAAAGGAAATATTTCTTTGCCACATTCTCCACATTGTCGGAGCACATGAAGTATTCAGAATTCGAACGTTGTATCTTGCCGATACGTGGAATGTTGCAACTCACTGCAATGTGGTCGTCGGGAACCCTCTGCGCCACCCACACGGCACCTATCTCCGTGCGGCCGCAGCCGATAATTTCCATCTGCCACACTTCGCGCTTGTCGGCAATGGTGATACACTCTCCGCCATCGGCATAGCCGTGTTTCTCAACCAGTTTGGCAATAAGCTGGATGGCCTGACGGGCCGTGGTGCAGCGCTGCAGGACGATGCGTTCCAACTCCTCGATGAGGAACATGGCGTCGGGATTCTGCAGCGTGTCGGGTCCACCGAAGGTGCTCTCGCCAATGGCCAACTGCTTCTCGTTGAGGCAGGGGTAGGAGGTATTGAGGTAGGCATACGTGTGCTCCACCTCGCTGATGGTGCCGGCCACCCGAATACCCACAGTGTCGGTGGGCGACACGGTGTGCATCGTGCCCTTGCGCACCTCGTGCTTGGTCCCTTTCTTGTGGTCGGCCGCCGGCTCAATGGTCATCCATGTACGGTAGCGCCCGTCGCAGGTGTGCGACGTGATAACGCTCCCGTCGGTGCTCGCGCGCCTGCCTACCATGATAGAGGTGCAACTCTCCTTGGTATTCACCTGCGCCACGGCAATCATCGGCAGCGCCATAACCAAAAGTATCAGTATTCGTTTCATATCCTGTTTTTTGTCCCTATTATATTTATTATAGTAATGATACATTAACGTAAAAAGGAAAAAGATATTGTGTCGGCAGCCGAAACAGCCTCCATGACACCCCCACCCTGCCCTGCCATTGGCGCCTCCACCGTCCCATCTCCGTACCCTCTCCGTATCATCTCCAACCACGGTCGGACTTCAGTCGGACTTGACTCGGACTTCAGTCGGACTTGATACGGACTTGGTGTTAAGAATCAACAAGTTACACACCATTGCGGCAAAAATCACAAAACGCTGAAAATCAAGCCTATTCTCTTTCGAGCAAAAAACTCACCGGACGGAAGCCGTCGTTGCAACTTATCATGGCACTGAAGGGGTTTTTCATCCAGCCGTCGAAAAAATTTCCCTCGCCACGGGCCAAAGCCTCGACAAACGACTGCATCGATTCCCACGCGCTGTCGCACATGCCCTCCGGCTTGGTGCCGGCATGGGAAATCCACGTCTGCCCCTCACACACATCGCACGAATGCTCTATCGGGTTTTCATAGAGCTGCTGCAGATCTTTGTAGTCCGCCTTGCGGACGGCTGTTATTTTCACATCGTACATAGTTCGTTTTTTTAGGCTGCAAAGGTACGAAAAATCATCCAACCGGACAAATAATTTCTTCGTTACACAGGATTCCGTAAATGAGATCAAAATTTTTTTCTTGCTATAATTCAATGTTATAAAGGTAAATAAATGTTAAAATTTTTGCCAGTATCAAAAATGTTCCTATTTTTGTATTCCGTATTTTTTGTTTTTAACACATATATATCATTTATCATTATGAAATACGGGTTTGACAACGAGAAGTATCTTCGGATACAGTCCGAACACATCAAGGAGCGCATCTCCAAGTTCGGCAATAAGCTTTATCTTGAATTTGGCGGTAAACTGTTCGACGACTACCACGCCAGTCGTGTCCTGCCGGGATTTGAGCCCGACAGCAAGCTCAAGATGCTCACCCAGCTGAAGGACGATGCCGAAATCGTCATCGTCATCAGCGCTGTGGACATTGAGAAAAACAAGAAGCGCGGCGACCTCGGCATCACCTACGACGAGGACGTGCTGCGCCTGCGCGAGGCCTTCATGGAGCGCGGCTTCATGGTTTCGGGCGTTGTCATCACCCACTACAGCGGACAAGCCAGCGCCACCGCCTACCACGAGCGCCTCCACCGCATGGGCATCAAGGCCTACTATCACTATATAATCGAGGGCTACCCCACCAACGTGGAGCTCATCGACAGCGACGAAGGCTTCGGCAAGAACGACTACGTCGAGACCACGCGCCCGCTGGTGGTCATCACCGCCCCGGGGCCCGGCAGCGGCAAGATGGCCGTATGCCTCAGCCAGCTCTACCAGGAGAACAAGCGTGGCATCAAGGCCGGCTACGCCAAGTTCGAGACCTTCCCCATCTGGAGCATTCCCCTGAAGCACCCCGTCAACATCGCCTACGAGGCCGCCACCGCCGACCTCAACGACGTGAACATGATCGACCCCTTCCACCTCGAAGCCTACGGCAAGACGGCCGTCAACTACAACCGCGACATCGAGATATTCCCCGTCTTGAACGCCATCTTCGACGGCATCTACGGCGAGAACCCCTACAAGTCGCCCACCGACATGGGTGTCAACATGGCCGGCTTCTGCATCTGCGACGACGACGTCTGCTGCCAGGCCTCGAAGGACGAGATTATCCGCCGCTACTACACAGCCCTCTGCGACTATGCCAACGGCAAGGCCACCGACAGCGAGGTAAGCAAGATAGCCCTGCTCATGAAGCAGGCCAAGATCAGCACCGACGACCGCCGCGCCACCGTCGCCGCCAAGGAGCGCCGCGACCACGAGGGGGCACCCTCGGCAGCCATCGAGCTGGCCGACGGCACCATCATCACAGCCACCACCAGCGACCTGCTCGGCGCCTGCGCAGCCCTGCTGCTCAACGCCCTCAAGCACCTCGCCGGCATCGACCACAGCGTCAAACTCATCTCGCAGAAGATGATAGAGCCCATCCAGCACACAAAGGTCAGCATGCTGCACGGCAGCAACCCGCGCCTGCACACCGACGAGGTGCTGGTAACCCTCTCCATCCTCAGCCTCCTCGACGACAACTGCCGTCGCGCCCTCGACAGCCTCCCCATGCTCGACGGCTGCCAGATGCACACCACCGTCATGGCCAGCGAAGTGGACCGCAAAATCTTCAAGAAACTCGGCGTCGGCCTCACCTCCGAACCTGTTCAAAAGCCGAGCGGAGAGGCAGCTCGCTGATTCTCCCGAGGCGCCATACAGGTGGGCGAAGTCAGCCTATCCGCAAGGACTGATATAACCACTTGCATATACAAACCACCCGCCAGAAAACAATACCTAGCGGGAAATACTTTGTTTTTTAGCAGTATCCGTCAAAGCCGATATTCAGCAACCAATATTAATACCACCATATAGCCATCATCTAAACAATGAGTAATCTAAGATTTAAAGTGTTGCAGGAGGCCTTCGCCAAGAAGGCGGTCGCCGTCCAGCCTCCTGCCGGCATGGTTTCCGATTATTACGGTAGCCACATTTTTGGACGAAAACAAATGGCACGCTACCTCTCGACCGAGACCTATAGGGCGTTCTGCGATGTGCTCGACAACGGGGCTCCGTTCAACCGCGAAATGGCCAACAATGTGGCTGTAGGCATGAAGAACTGGGCGCTGGACATGGGCGCCACGCACTACACCCACTGGTTCCAGCCACTCACCGAGGGCACGGCCGAGAAACATGACGCCTTCATCGAATATGCCGGTCAGCCGGGAAGCGACGTCATCGAGGAGTTCTCGGGCAAACTGCTGGCGCAGCAGGAGGCCGACGGCTCCAGTTTCCCCAACGGCGGCATCCGCAATACCTTCGAAGCTCGTGGCTACACCGCCTGGGACACCTCGTCGCCGGCCTTCATGGTCGACGACACCCTCTGCATCCCCACCGTCTTTGTCTCCTATACCGGCGAGGCTCTCGACTACAAGACGCCGCTGCTCAAGGCGTTGCACGCCGTCGATTGCGCCGCCACCAACGTGTGTCATCTCTTCGACCCCGCCGTGCATAAAGTCTATTCTTATCTGGGTTGGGAACAGGAGTATTTCCTTGTCGACGAATCCATATATTCCGCCCGTCCCGACCTGCTGCTGACTGGTCGCACGCTGCTGGGGCACGAATCGGCCAAGAACCAGCAGCTCGAGGACCACTACTTCGGCGCTATCCCCGCCCGTGTACAATCATTTATGAAGGAGTTGGAGTTCGAGGCATACAAATACGCCATTCCCTGCAAGACCCGCCACAACGAGGTGGCACCCAACCAGTTCGAGCTGGCGCCTATCTATAATGAGACCAACCTGGCCGTCGACCAGAACCTGATACTCATGTCGCTGATGCACAAGGTAGCCAGCCGTCACGGCTTCAAGGTGCTGTTGCACGAGAAGCCTTTCGCCGGCGTCAACGGTTCAGGCAAACATTGCAACTGGTCGCTGGGCACCGACACCGGCGTTGGCCTCCTCACCCCCGGCAAGACTCCCGAGGAGAACCTACGCTTCGTCACCTTCCTGGTCAACGTGATGATGGCCGTCAAGAAGCACAACGCCCTCCTGAAGGCCTCCATTATGACGGCCACCAACGCCCACCGTCTGGGTGCCCAGGAGGCTCCGCCCTCCATCATCAGCGTCTTCCTAGGCAGCCAGCTCTCGGCGGTACTCGACCAACTGGAGAATGCCGACAAGGAGCAGGCCATCGTACTCGACGAAAAACGCCGTATGCAGCTCGGCGTGGCACACATCCCCGAGGTGCTGGTGGACAACACCGACCGCAACAGAACATCACCTTTCGCCTTCACTGGCAACCGCTTCGAGTTCCGCGCCGTAGGTTCCTCAGCCAACTGTGGCTGTGCCATGATAGCCCTCAACACCGCCGTCGCCTCACAGCTGAAGGAGTTCCGCCGCGAGGTGGATGCACGTATGACTTCAGGCGAACAGAAGGAGCACGCCATCTTCGAAGTGCTGCGTGAGTATATCCGCGAGTCGAAAGCCATCCGTTTCGACGGCAACGGCTACAGCAACGAGTGGCGGCAGGAGGCGCAGCGGCGCGGCTTGGATTGCGAAAGCAGCGTGCCACTCATCTACGATGCATACATATCGCCTTCGTCGGTGCAGATGTTCGAGGCCACCGGTGTGATGAATCGCACCGAACTGGCCGCACGCAACGAGGTGAAGTGGGACACCTACATCAAAAAAGTGCAGATCGAGGCCCGTGTGCTGGGCGACATCGTCCTCAACCACATCATTCCTGTGGCTACCCGCTATCAGTCGACGCTGCTCGACAACGTATACAAGATGCGGCAGGTCTATGACATCGACAAAGCCCGTACCCTCTCAGCCCACGACGACTCGCTGATAGAAGAACTCTCGGAGCACATCGCCACCATCAAGCAGAATGTGGACAACATGGTAGAAGCCCGCAAGCAGGCCAACCACATCGCCAACGAACGGGAGCGTGCCATCGCCTACCACGACACCGTCCTGCCTTACTTCGACCCCATTCGCTACCACGTCGACAAACTCGAACTCATCGTCGACGACGAGCTGTGGCCGTTGCCAAAATACCGGGAGATTCTCTTCTCGCACTAAAAAATCATGCAATCCAATAATAATATATAATTTTTATCATTTTATGGACACAAAGTACATCTTCGTTACGGGCGGCGTGGTTTCCTCTCTTGGGAAGGGCATCATCTCCGCCAGCATCGGCCGCCTGCTGCAGGCACGCGGCTATAAGGTCACTATTCAGAAATTCGACCCCTACATCAACATCGACCCCGGCACCCTGAACCCCTACGAGCACGGCGAGTGCTACGTGACGGACGACGCACCGGTCGCATATACAAGACGGTCATCGACCGCGAGCGCAAGGGCGACTACCTGGGTAAGACCATCCAGGTGGTGCCGCATATCACCGACGAAATCAAACGTCGCATGTTGCGTGAGGACGAAAAGGACGAGCAACTGGACTTTGTCATCACCGAGGTGGGCGGCACCATCGGCGACATCGAGAGCGCACCCTTTATGGAGGCCATCCGTCAGCTACGCTGGCAGCTGGGTCGCAACGCCGTCTGTGTTCACCTCACCTATGTGCCCTATCTGAAGGCTGCCGACGAGCTGAAAACCAAGCCAACCCAGCATAGCGTCAAGGAATTGCAAAGCATGGGTATCCAGCCCGACATCCTGGTGCTCCGCACCGAGCGCCACCTCGACGACCACCTGCGCATGAAGGTGGCGTCGTTCTGCAACGTCGACCTCGAATGCGTGGTGCAGAGCGAAGATATGCCGAGCATCTATGAGGTGCCGGTGAGCATGCAGAAGCAGGGATTGGACGCCGCCATCCTGCGCAAGATAGGCATCCCCGTGGGCGAGACACCGGAGATGAAGGCCTGGCACGACTTCCTTGACAAACAACGCAATGCCAAACGCGAGGTGCATATCGGACTGGTGGGCAAATACGATCTACAGGACGCCTACAAGAGCATCCGCGAGAGCCTCAACCTGGCCGGCATCTACAACGACGTGAAGGCCAAACTGCACTTCGTCAACAGCGAGGAGATTACCCAAGAGAATGTGGGCGAGAAACTCGAAGATTTGGCGGGTATCGTCATCTGCCCCGGTTTCGGCACACGCGGCATCGAGGGCAAGATCATCGCCGCCGAATACACCCGCACCCACGACATCCCCACCTTTGGCATTTGCCTCGGTATGCAGATGATGGTCATCGAGTTCGCCCGCAACGTGCTGGGCTATAAGGATGCCAACAGCCGCGAGATGGACGAGAAAACACCGCACAATGTCATCGACATCATGGAGGAGCAGAAGAACATCACCCAGATGGGCGGCACGATGCGACTGGGTGCCTACGACTGCCAGCTCAAAGAGGGAAGCCGCGTTCATGAGGCCTACAGCAAAGAAACGCTTATCAAGGAGCGCCACCGTCATCGCTACGAGTTCAACAATGCCTTCAAGAAGGAATATGAGGCAAAGGGTATGAAGTGTGTCGGTATCAACCCCGCCGCCGACCTGGTGGAGATTGTGGAAATACCTGAGAAACGCTGGTATATCGGCACGCAGTTCCACCCCGAATACAGCTCGTCGGTGCTGAATCCGCACCCGCTGTTCATGTCGTTCGTCAAAGCCTGCATCTGATATGGAACAGCTGAAGCATGAATGCGGCGTAGCGATGATACGCCTGCTGAAGCCACTCGACTACTACGTCCGGAAGTACGGCACGTGGGCATACGGATTCAACAAGCTCTATCTGATGATGGAGAAGCAGCACAATCGTGGCCAGGAGGGCGCCGGCATCGCGTCGGTAAGCCTGACCAATAAGCCTGGCACAGAGTATATGTTCCGCGAGAGGGCCGAGGGTAAGGACGCCATCTCGGAGATTTTCTCCCGTATAACAGAGGAGATGGCCGGCGAATTGCTGATGGGACATCTGCGCTATTCCACCACAGGCAAGAGCGGATTGCAATATGTGCATCCCTTCCTGCGCCGCAACAACTGGCGCGCCAAGAACCTCTGCCTCTGCGGCAACTTCAACATGACCAACATCGACGAGGTCTTCCAATTCCTCACCGCCCAAGGCCAGTCACCGCGTATCTACGGCGACTCGTACATCACGCTTGAGTTGATGGGACACCGCCTCGACCGCGAGGTGGAACGGCTGTTTGTGGAGGCAAAAGCCAAGGGTCTTGAAGGCATCGACATCACGAGTTATATCGACGACCATGTGGAGATGGCCAATGTGCTGCGTACCACTATGGAGCACTACGACGGCGGCTATGTGATGTGCGGCCTCACGGGCAGTGGCGAGATGTTTTCCGTACGCGACCCCTGGGGCATCCGTCCGGCGTTCTACTATCGCGACGACAAGATTGTGGCTATAGCCAGCGAGCGCCCCGTGCTGCAGACAACCTTCAACCTCCAGTGCGACGATATTCATGAGTTGATGCCTGGCGAGGCCCTCATCGTGCGTCGCAACGGCGAAAGTCATTTGGAACAGATTATGCCCGCCAGACAACTGAGCGCCTGCAGTTTTGAACGCATATACTTCAGCCGGGGTTCCGACCGCGACATCTATCAGGAGCGTAAACGACTGGGAGAGCAGCTGACTCCAGCCATCCTGCAAGCCATCGACGGAGACATCAAGAGCACCGTCTTCTCCTACATCCCCAACACCGCCGAGGTGGCCTACTACGGCATCACCGACGGCTTCCGTAAACTTCACGACGAGGTGAGGACGGAAAAGGTGGTGTGGAAAGACATCAAGATGCGTACCTTCATCGCCGACAACAGCGAGCGCAACGACCTCGCCGCCCATGTTTACGACATCAGCTACGGCTCCCTGCGGCCCTACCGTGACAACCTCGTCATCATCGACGACAGCATCGTGCGAGGCACTACGCTGCGCGAGAGCATCTTCAAAATCCTCGACCGCCTGCACCCCAAGAAAATCGTGATGGTCAGCAGTTCTCCGCAGATACGCTACCCCGACTACTACGGCATCGATATGCCGCGTCTGGAAGAATTCTGCGCTTTCCGCGCCACGATGGCCCTCATCGAGGAACGAGGCATGCGGCAGCTGGTAGCCGACACTTACCATGCCTGCCAACGAGAGTTGATGAAGCCCAAGGAAGAGATGCACAATCGCGTGCGAGCCATCTATGAGCCCTTCACCGTCGAGGATATCAACCGTAAGATTGTGGAGATGCTCCGTCCCGAGGACATGCAGGCTCCCGTCGAGTTGGTTTTCCAAAGCATCGAAGGGCTGCACGAGGCTTGTCCCAACCACCCCGGCGACTGGTACTTCACCGGCCACTACCCCACCCCCGGCGGCACCCGCCTCGTCAACCAAGCCTTCGTAAACTATATCGACAAACAGATGCACACCACCGTCATGACCAGCGAGGTGGACCGCAAGATTTTCAAGAAACTCGGCATCGGCCTCACCAGCGAGCCCGTCCAAAAGCCGAGCGGAGAAGCAGCCCGCTGATTTTCCCGAGGCAACGGCGGGTGGGCGAAGCCAGCCCATCCGCAAGGACTGACCGACAGTTCTTGTACATGAATAACCTTATGTTGCGACTTGTGCTAATGCACACTAGCATACCCGCCGATTTGTTTGGAATGTAGAATCACTATACATTCATAACTACTGATTAAGAACCGTCCTGCATTTTCTCATGCAGGACGGTTCTTTTATATAGGATACCCAATAAGAATTATTTGATGTTCTTCAACCTATTATCCCTTATTTCCTCGTTTGCACAAAGAACGAATGAACGCAAGGCATCAAGATTAGCACTGGCAAAATAGGATGTTCCATTGTTGGTACATTGGATAAGATATATATTCACTTCTTTAACATATCTACCAGCGAAAACTGGTGATTTAAATCTATACACACTGAAACCCTCTGCCGCATCGCATGCTGTTATGTAATGGAGCAATGCCTTTCCTCCATTAGGAAAATCCGAGAGTGGAACATATTCAAATTTTATTCCGTCAGGTTGCATGTCTACAGGCCCGAAACCTCCGATTATCCAAAGGACTAAATCTTCGGCGAAACCAAATTGAAGACCATCGTCAATGTTGAGAGACTTTCTAATTTCTTCTATCCGTTTTTTATTCATTTCATTCTACACTGGTTCGTGTCGTGCGCAACTTCTAATTGGTTACAAAATGTGTTTACGATTTCGATTTGCAAAAGTACAAGCTTTTTCTGATGTGAACAAATTGCACATCCCAACTTACAAGTAACTTATCGGTTTTAACATTTCAAAGACGGAATTATAGTGTTCATTTGTTGGCATTGAAACATTCTCGTTGTTATTTCAAAAATAATGCGTATCTTTGCACCGTGAAAACAGAATGATAAATAACAATTAATTAGACAATAATATAGGAAGAAAAAAGGTATTAAATACATGATATAAAAGCGATTCGCTTTTCTTTGTGTCGTTGAAATCTCGACAATTTCCATTGCCACACTTGAAAACGGAACGCTCGCGAGTATCCGTGAGCTTTCGTGTTTGTGGCAAAGGTAGTCGAGAACCTCAACGATAGACAGAAAGACCTCACGGATGTTTTTATGGCCAACTAATAAATACAACAACATGAATAAAAATCTGTTATTCGTTGCAATAATGTGCGCCCTTGGAATGATGTTCAAGGCTTGTACCGAAAAAGAGAATGTGGGCGGCACGATCACGGACTCACTCCTAGTTGAACCAACTGACACAATTCCACGCCCCACCGAGGGAGAATGGATAGACCTTGGACTTCCAAGTGGATTATTGTGGGCGAGCTGCAACTTGGGAGCCAACACACCAACAGAGTATGGAAACTACTACGCATGGGGTGAAACACAGCCAAAGGAAGTCTACGATTTGATTACTTATACCCATACCTATAGTGCCAACGGCTACAATGATTGGATTGCAAAATACTGCAACTTATCTGGTTATGGAAATATTGACACTCTGACAATACTAGAAGATGTTGACGATGCCGCTACAGCGAACCTTGGCAATGGTGCCCGTACTCCAACAAAGGAAGAGTGGGGAGAAGTATATCGCAACTGCACCATAAAATATGTCCATTACAGCAACAACGGCGAAGACTACGACTACATCACCCATATCGGTGGACATCTTTTAACTGGACCCAATGGCAACTCAATTTTCCTGCCATGTGCCGGCTATCGTAAAGGCAACGGTTACGGTGGATACCGAAATAGCAGCCGTGGTTATTATTGGTCATCATCACTGTATGTAGACGACCCACACAAAGCTTGGTTTTTCTATACCCACGTAGATGTGTATAGTGACTGTGGTATTTTTCCTGCTCATCGTACTCGTCGAGACTACGGATTATCCGTTCGCGCAGTTCGCCCCCAATAATTATTGGAGTATACATAAATGTTGCTATTCATAATTCTTTCGATATAGATAAAAGATGTACATAAACGACAAAACAGACAAGGACGTTTTGAAACGTCTATGGGAGGCAAGAGCAACTGACAACAGTAGAATGGAAAGCGGTAGACTCGACGATGGTTGTCACTTTGGCCTACTCTTTGATTCTTTGTTTGACGACATCAATGATACGCTTCTTTTCCGTCAAAATGGAAACAGGGTTGAGGTTTGTGTGAAATATAACGAATTGCCATCCTGGGGACCAGTTGGCAGTGCGGAAGCGGTCTATGGAAACTATTCTGAAGAAATTAAACTAAAAGTTGAAATTATTGAAAGGATACAATTATTAAAGCAGTTGGAAGAACATCGATTAGCTGTTTGGAATTATGATGGTCAAGATTGTAGAAACAACAAACCTGATTCCAATGATTGGATTATCTCATTTTCTGGGAATGAAGATGCAGACTATTTGATAAAACATATAAATGAGACTCTCGTTCCAACGAGACATCTGAAGGCTTTTATTGATAATGGATTTATGGATAGTGACGACGTGCGCAATCGCAGGTTACTTAGTTTTTCTGCAATTACAACATTTGTGGCAATTATGACATTGCTTATTACTATCATTAAATAGTCATAATAATAACTGTATCTATGGATGTATTAATAGGAGCTGTCTTCGTAATCGGTATGATTTTCTTATTTGCTGTTATTGATGATGCAAAAACCAAGGCTGCAGATAAGCGCATGGCAAAAGAACGAGAGGAAAACCGTAAAATCGAAGAAAAAAGACAAGAGGAATTGCGTAAGCAATGGGAAGAACAGGAGAAAATAAAACAAGAAGAAGAACGTCTACAAGAGGAAAAAAGACAAAAGGAAGAACGAAGACGAGAAGAAAAACGTAAAGAAGAACAGCGCTTATTCGAAGAAAAAGTTGAATCTGCCAGAGAGAATGACCCTGCAACTTTCTTTCGATTAGTCCTTTCTGAATATCAAATAAACACTATCTATGCAGATGAAATATTAGGGATTGAGGCAGAACTTCCCTCAAAAGATACTGTTCGGCAAATCAATAAGTACGATTACTTAAAAAATGACGGCACAATAAAAGTGCAGTTGGACAGAGATTTACCTAAATTATTTGAAAAACACATCTACACACTATGCTTAAATACTATTCATGATGCTTTCACTATAGATACTACAGGATTGGCAAAGAGTATTGTGTATAATGGTTTTGTTGAAGATTATAGTCCAATAACTGGTCAATTAGAAAGGAATCTAATTCTCTCATTGATGGTAGACAGAGGTACGTTCATGGAGATTGACCTTTTGCATGTCGACCCTAAAAGGTGTTTCAAATCTCTAAAAGGAGTATCTGCGGCAAAATTGATAGATATTGTTCCCGTGCAACCTGTTCTTCAGATAAACAAAGAAGACCACCGTTTTATTGTAGGAAAGAATGTGCCCATAAACGAAGGAACAAACCTTGCGGCAATGCCGTGGGAAGATTTCGAACAGTTAGTGCGAGAAATATTCGAGATGGAGTTTGCACAAAATGGAGGTGACGTTCGTGTTACTCAAACTAGCCGTGACGGAGGAGTAGATGCTGTTGTATTTGATCCCGACCCATTGAGAGGTGGCAAAATAGTCATTCAAGCCAAACGATACACTAACACAGTTCCCGTTTCTGCTATTCGAGACCTATATGGTACTGTGATAAACGAAGGTGCCATCTCTGGAATTATTATTACAACATCCGACTATGGACGAGATTCTTATGAATTTGCAAAAGATAAGCCTTTGAAACTGTTGAATGGAGGGCACCTTTTAGCATTGTTGAATAAGAATGGAAGGAAGGGTTATATCAATTTGGCAGAGGCTAAAGGTATTGCCGCTGATAAAGAGTAAAAAGGGATCCTCAGAAAAGAGTATATCTTTCGTGCAAGAAGATATACTCTTTTTGTACTAAAGAGTGTATCTTTTCAATCAACCCTTTTATTAACCAAAAACCAAACATTATGTATTACAAAGCAAGACAGCAAAAAAGAAACGGCAAGTGGTACCCCTAGAGTGTGCTGCACGGCCGCGCTGTGACCACCAAACAATTCTGTGACGACATCGCCCAGGCCTCGACCGTGGCACCCGCCGACGTGCTGGCCGTGCTGCGCTCGCTGAGCGACTCGATGGTGAAGTACCTCGTCGAAGGCGTTCGGTGAAGCTCGACGGCATCGGCAACTTCTACCTCACCGCCACCGCCAAGGGCAATGGCGTTGACACCGCCGATGAGGTCAGCCCGCAGCAAATCAACAAGGTGATGGTGCGCTTCCTCGCGGAGAAGATGTCCTCCGTGGGCGGTATCAAGGGCAACATCCCCACCCTCGCGGCGGCACAAATCAACTGGCAACGCGTGGATGCAGCAGCTTCGTCGGGCAGCGGCTCGGATTCCGGGAATGGTAGCTCGAACGGTGGCACCACACCCGGTGGCGACGACCCCAACAGCGGCAACAATTAATTGCCACACTGTACACTAACAACAAGCGAGGCCACAATGGTCTCGCTTATTCATTATATATATGCGACAAAAAAAAGGAGTCCCTCATCGGAACTCCTTATAAAAATTGGCGGCGACCTACTTTTCCACAAACAAGTGCAGTATCATCGGCGATGTGAGGCTTAACTTCTCTGTTCGGAATGGGAAGAGGTGAACACTCACTCC
>CACXXO010000009.1 GCA_902771735.1 uncultured Bacteroidota bacterium | reverse complement strand
AAGTATTGCCACATCGTCACCACCACCACCCACAAGACCCTCCGCGGACCTCGCGGCGGTATGATCCTCATGGGTCAGGACTTCGACAATCCTTGGGGCAAGACCACCCCGAAGGGTGAGATCAAGAAGATGAGCGCCCTCCTCGACAGCGCCGTGTTCCCTGGCACCCAGGGCGGTCCTCTCGAGCACGTCATCGCCGCTAAGGCTGTCGCCTTCGGCGAGGCTCTCACCGACAGCTACGACCAGTACATCCAGCAGGTGATGAAGAACGCCAAGGTGATGTGCGAAGCCTTCGTCAACAAGGGTTACAAGGTCATCAGCGGCGGTACCGACAACCACCTGATGCTCATCGACCTGCGCACCAAGTTCCCCGAACTCACCGGTAAGGAAGCCGAGAACGCCCTCGTGGCCGCCGACATCACCGTCAACAAGAACATGGTGCCCTTCGACAGCCGCAGCGCCTTCAAGACCAGCGGTCTGCGCGTCGGAACGCCCGCCATCACCACCCGTGGCCTGAAGGAGGCCGACATGCCCGTCATCGTGGACATGATCGACACCGTGCTCTGCAACCCGACCGACGAGGCCGTCCGCGCCAAGATCACCGGCCAGGTCAACGAGATGATGCAGAACCGTCCGCTCTTCGCCTGGTAAGATTATTAGAAAATAGGTCCTTATGGTCCTTAAAGTCCGTGGTGACCTTAAGGACCTTTTTTCTTTGAAATGGCACTGATTAAATCATACAAAGGTAAATCGCCTCGCTGGGGCAAGGACTGCTATTTCAGCGAGAACGCCACGCTGGTGGGCGACGTGACGCTGGGCGATGAGTGCTCGGTGTGGTTCAACGCTGTGGTGCGTGGCGATGTGGCGCCCATCACCATTGGCGACCGCACCAACGTGCAGGACGGCTCCTGTATCCATGTGACACATGACACCGGGCCGACTCATATCGGCAGCGATGTCACCATTGGCCACAACGTCACCCTCCATGCCTGCACCATCTGCGACGGCGCCCTCATAGGTATGGGTGCCACCGTCCTCGACGACAGCGAGGTGGGGGAGGGTTCCATCGTCGCCGCCGGCGCCCTGGTGCTGCAAGGCACCAAGATACCCCCTCACGAGATCTGGGGCGGCGTCCCCGCCAAATACATCAAGCCCACCCGCCCCGGGCAGACGGACAACGCGGCGCACTATGTGGAATACGCCAAAGAATACATGAAAGAGCTGTAGTTACGTAAGTCCTGCGGCGAATATACGAATTATTCTCCGCATATCCGTATTGATGCCTTCTTGGTAAGCTCTTTGTGCCTTCTTGGAGGGCTCTTTGTTCCAATGCCAGAATCACTACAAAAAGAGGGGAGTAAAGCCTTGCTGGTTTTGCTCCCCTTTTGCTTTCCTTTGTTTCGCCTATTGCCTCGGTATATGGTGACAATAAGGATCCTTCGGAGAGCCTTCGGTGATGTTTCGACGGTCTTTCGGCGATGTTTTTGAGGCTCAAATTTCTTGGAGATAATGACGAAAAATTTTTTTTCTACAAATTTCGTCATTAGTATTGATGCCCTCTTGGTGTGTTATACTTGTTCTTCTCTGTGCCGTATACAAAGAAGTGCCGAAGCGAGGCCAACTGACCTCGCTTCAATTCATAAATTCATTTTTTTACCACTGCTTGTCGTAATATCGAGTGTTTTCCACACCATTGGCGTTTAGTTGCTGCACTTTTTTGTCGAGAAGATTTCTTCCAATGGATTGAAACAGTTGTGTATGGCCAAACCATTTTACCAATGTGGGACTTATTGCATAGTATGTGCGGATAAAACTGCGACCATACCATGTCTTTGCAAGAGAATAGTCCCTGTAACGACGGAGAGTCCATACTTGTGGGCAGTCGTATGAGCCATACACGGCAGTGGCAATATAACAGCCTTCAGAAGATTTTAGCTGTGGCTGATAACTACTATCATATTTTCGAATTTTTTCTTCATATTCACTGATGTGTTTCTTTACTTTGTTTTCAAAATATGTTCCTATTCTTACATACTTATTATTAACAAAACATCTTGTTTCATATTCTATTACATATTTCCATATACGGACGGCTATTTCTGAATATTTTTCTCCGAAACATGCTTCTAAACAATCGCCAAATCCATACAGTATTCTAAAAACCTCACTTTGAGCCTCGTAGTAATTCATACATTCGTCCACTTTGAGAAGTTTTATGGCTTTATTTGACACTGCTTTTTCAGCTTCTGTTAATCTTTTCTCAATTTCTAAAAGAATGTTTTTCTGTTCATCTTGTGATGTCATATCATCACGAACTAACTGAACAATAAAAGCAAGACTATTATTTAGACTTATGGAACACGTCTTTACTTCTTCACTTTTGCATGACATTATTCTCCCATAAGGAACATAGAAGTTGGCTTCCCAACTTTGTGGGTCTTTTGCAAGTATCATATCATAATACTTGGCCGCATTTTCAAAGTTTCCACTATCTTTTGCTCGGCGAGCAATCTCATATAGATTGTTAAGCTCATCAGACGTGTCAACTTTTACGGTACCCTTGACATCAACAGTACCTTCAACCATCATCTTTTTGGCTTCCTCAACGGAATACTGAGTGCCACAAGACTGGCATACAAATACGCCATCTTTCTTGACTAAATTTGTGCTACCACACATTTCACATGTTAATGCTTTCATAATATACTTTATTTTACGTTTTTAGAAACTGCATTTACGATAATGAGCAGGATTATTTCAAAAGCCAGTAGGCCTAGTATCGTCAGAATTCGCCAATTGTCTTTAATAGACTCGGTTGACATACAACCTAAGACTATCTGAACAATGCCTATGAATGAATAGATAAACGACAATGATATGGCAAATGCTGTTTTTTGTTTCGTCATCCAAAGTAACCATATCATAACGGTTGTTACAACAATCACAATACTGTTGACCATCATGTTGAATGGATGATAGCTTGAAAGCAACAGCCAACAAAGGATATTTATTGCCAGAAGTGACAATCCAATATAAACAGTAGTTTTCTTCATCGCATCAAATATTAGGGATTGGTGGTGGTGTTTGTTGATTAACAAGATTTGCCAACTCGGGAACAGCAGTTAGTGGAACCCAATTGGGTATTCCCGCCGTCCAAACAAGTGTTGAAGCGGTAATCTGACCTTGATTGATTTGCTGCTTTATCTGTTCGACAGAAAGATTTGGTATTTGCACGCCATTCACTACAACATAATACAATTTGCCATTGGGAATAGGTGGAGGTGTTGTTGGGTTTGTATTTATAAGACCGCTTGCCATTCCACCAACTGTATTACCCACACCAAAACCAACACCCAAGCCTGCGCCCATTGATGCCATCATTCCACCAGCGCCCTCATTACCAGCAGCTTTTTCTAGCACATCGAAACTACGTTCCATCTGATAGGCATTGACTCCTGTGACCGCCAAACGGGCAGCAAAGTCTTTCGCCTCTTTTAGTCGGATAACGCTTGGGTCGTCTTGTGGTACGGTAATTGACATAATGGAAAATTCCGTGAGTGTGATTCCGTATTTTTCAAATTGTTTGTTGAGGGTTTGTTCACAATCATCGGACAGTTCTAATAGTTTGGAATTAATATCCAAAACAGATACTTCCTTTTCTGTAATCTGATTAGCAATAACGGTATTGAGCAATGTCACCAATCTGCCCTTAAAATACCTCTCTATCGTATCAGACGAGAATGATGGTAGGTTCCCAATAAGCATTTCAAGAAAAGCCCTTGGATTTGTCACCGTTATACCATATTGACCATGTGCCCGTAATGGAACGATGATTTTATATTTAGGGTCTTCTACCTGTATCGGTTGAGGTGTACCCCAAGGCAAATCCAATTTGGCTATTTTATTCACAAACCATACTTCTGCCTTGAATGGTGTATCTCCACCAAAAGGAATGTTAATTAGTTTGTGTAGGATGGGAATGTTAGCAGACTTGATGGTGTATGTTCCCGATGTGAATTCATCACAAACAGCACCACCTTTAACAAAGAATGCAGTTTGCGCCGGGTACACTACCAGCTGGGTGCCGATGCGTAGATTCTCAGAAGGAAACTTTTGGCATATTTCCCCCTCTACCATGTCGCATTTGACTACGTCTATTATTGCCATATTGTTTATAGTGTTTCTCCGTTTGCAAGTCGATACTCATTATAACTTCTACAAATAGCAGGCACATTGGGACCCCAAATGCGATTAGGTACACGTGGAACTTCTTGTCGATGAGGATCATTATTGTACCAATAAGTGAACTCTGGATTTCTGTAAGTATCTATTGCCCATTGCATAATGTTGCAGATTCGAGTCCATTCTGCCTCTGTATACTCATGAGAACTACCAGATCCATCTTCATTGGCAGACACACGGATCATGCCTTGATTTGTGACAGAGCACCAAAAGTGACATAAACTATTGTCGTTTGATTGCCTACCAAGTTTGGGTATCCATACTGGAGGGTTTTGTCGAAGCCATTGTACGATTATGTCATATCCAACTGGAAAGACTGTGGGATTGAACCGAGGTGTAAATGTTGCCATAATTTTATATTTTATAAGTTATACTTTTATCGTTAGTTTTGACAATAAAAAAACCGTGAACTATTTCTGTTCGTACGGAGGCTCTGGTAAACCCTTTCAGCAAACAAGAAAGCTCACGGTGCCGTGAGCGTTTCCCTTTCCTTGTGCTGAAAGATAAAGAAATTTTACCAGAATTTCCGTACGCAAAAGAAAAGCGAATACGCTTTAATATGTCTTTATTTTTCTACTATTCTCTTTGTCTTTATGCCATATATTGTTATTTTTGTTTGTCGGTGCAAAATTACGACAATTATTTCATTCGGCAAAATTTTATTTTTGTTGCCTTTTAGACAAAAAAACATTTGGCTATGTCGGGAAAATTTCGTATCTTTGCAAAATATTTGGGACACGGAAGTGGAGTTCGAACAATATATAATACAAGGAGAACCGGGGCGCAAAGAACGCGCTGAGAACTGGCAGGTGGCTATAGGGCTGCAGGCGGTGGACGGGCTGAAGCCGTCGCGCTACCTGCTGCAGACGGCGCAGGACCACATCGAAGAGCGCATCAGCATCGACGAGGTGGAGCGCCGCATAGCCGCCTACTACCAGACCGAAGAAGGCTGTCGCGAAGAGGAAGGCACCGACGAGGCCGACTGAAAAACCGCTACCTGCACATCCGCTGGAAAGAAATGGCGAGCGGAGTAGCCATAGCGGAAATAAGTACGGAGAAAAAGCAGAAAAGTTCGGAGAAAAAACTCGTCATGATTTCGGAAAAAGCGAGCATCACCACCGAGCAGATGGCTGCAAGATTGGGTATCAAAAAACTAAGGAAATAGAATTATAAAATTAATAAACATGAACATACTGGTTACCGGCGGAGCCGGATTCATCGGTTCCCACACATTGATAGAGCTCTACAAGGCCGGCCACACCGCCGTGGTTGTCGACAACCTGAGCAACAGCAACCCTGAGTCACTGCGCCGTGTGGCTGAGATTATCGGTGTACCCGAGATACCGTTCTACAAGGTCGATATCCGCGACCGCGAAGGGCTGGAAAAAGTATTCTCCGAGCACAAGTTTGATGCCTGCATCCACTTCGCCGGCCTCAAGGCCGTGGGCGAGAGTGTGGAGAAACCATGGGAATACTATGAGAACAACATCGGCGGCACGCTGACCCTCGTCGACGTGATGCGCCGTCACGGCTGCAAGAACATCATCTTCTCCTCCAGCGCCACCATCTATGGCGACCCCGCCGAGATACCCATCACGGAGAACTGCCCCAAGGGCCAGTGCACCAACCCCTATGGCTGGACGAAGAGCATGCTCGAGCAGGTGCTTATGGATATACAGAAGGCCGACCCCGAGTGGAATGTCGTGCTGCTGCGCTACTTCAACCCCGTGGGAGCGCATCAGAGCGGCAGGATAGGGGAGAACCCCAACGGCATCCCCAACAACCTCATGCCCTATATCACCCAGGTGGCCGTAGGCAAGCGTAAGGAACTGGGTGTCTTCGGCAACGACTATCCCACGCCCGACGGCACCGGCGTGCGCGACTACATCCACGTGGTCGACCTCGCCGCTGCCCACGTCTGCGCCCTGCAGGCCGTCGGCCGCCGCTGCGGCATAGGTATATATAATATAGGTACCGGACATGGTTATAGCGTGTTGGATATGGTGAAGGCTTTCGTCCGTGTCAACGGAGTCGACGTGCCCTATAGCATCAAGCCGCGTCGTGCAGGCGATATCGCCACCTGCTATTGCGACCCAGCCAAAGCCGCCGCCGAACTCGGCTGGAAAGCCCAATATGGCATCGACGACATGGTGCGCGACAGTTGGCATTGGCAAAAACAAAATCCCGAAGGTTATTAATATGATTGATATTGTCATCTTCGGCGCCCCGGGCGCCGGCAAAGGAACACAAGCCAAGCTGTTGGCGGAGAAATACGACTTCCTGCACATCTCCACCGGCGACCTCCTGCGTCAGGAGGTGGAATTGGGTACCCCGATGGGTCAGCGGGCACAGGCCATCATGAACCGCGGCGACCTTGTGGGCGACGACATCGTCGTCCCTCTCCTCGACCGCGCCCTGCAGAAACGCTCCACGGCGCCCAATCCCGATTCTCTCATCGACCCCTGGGACCGCGAACGTCACGGCGCCCCACACCGCCCGGAGGGCAGCATCATCGACGGCTTCCCGCGCACCGTCAGCCAGGCCCAGACTTTGGAGTTCATGTTCCGCAAGTTGCAACGCAGGATAGACCTCGTGGTGGCCATCGATGTGCCGCGCGACGAGCTGGTGCGCCGCATCCATGAGCGTGCCGCCATCAGCGGCCGTGCCGACGACACAGAAGAGGTCATCCGCCACCGTCTCGACCTCTACGACGAACAGACAAAGCCCGTCCTCGACTACTACCGCGTCAGCGGCCTCCTCATGACCGTCGACGGCAGCGAGCAGATTGCCGACACCAACTATCGCATCGGCCTCGCCATAGAAGCCAGGATGAAATAGCTGAACCTCTCCCAAGAACTGACACGGGGACTGCCATTTTGGCAGTCCTTTCTGTTTGGTATGGTTGTTGCCGAGGGTGTCATTGAAAAACAAAATTAAAAACCAAATAACTATGACCTTAGACAAGTTCACAATCAAAGCGCAGGAGGCCGTACAGAAGGCGCAGGAGATTGCCCTCGGAGGGCAGCACCCCGCCATCGAGACGGCCCACCTGCTCAAAGGGCTCCTCTCGGAAGACGAGAATGTGACGCCCTACCTCCTCAAGAAGATGGAGGTCAACATCCCCCGCTTGACGCAGCAGGTGGATGAAATCTTAAACTCTATGCCTCGCGTCAGCGGCGGCCAAGTCTATCTCAGTTCCGACGCCAACCAGGCCCTTGTGGCAGCCAGCCAGCGAGCCACCAAGATGAACGACGAGTTCGTCAGTGTGGAGCACCTGCTGCTGGGCATCCTCAGCGGAAGAGACCGTGTCTCCCAGCTGCTGAAAGATGCCGGCGTCAATGAGAAAGCCCTCCTCGCCGCCATCCAGGATCTCCGCAAGGGCAGCAAGGTGACCAGCCAGAACCAGGAGCAGACGATGAACGCCCTGAACAAGTACGCCAAGAACCTTAACCAACTGGCTCAGGCTGGCAAACTCGACCCCGTCATCGGACGTGACGACGAGATACGCCGTGTGCTGCAGATTCTCTCGCGCCGAACCAAGAACAACCCCATCCTCATCGGCGAGCCCGGTGTGGGTAAGACGGCTATCGCCGAAGGTCTGGCGCAGCGTATCGTCAGCGGCGACGTGGCTGAGAACCTGAAGAGCAAGACTATTTACAGCCTCGACATGGGTGCTCTTATCGCTGGCGCCAAGTACAAAGGCGAGTTCGAGGAGCGACTCAAATCCGTCATCCGCGAAATCAACGAGGCCGACGGCGAAATCATCCTCTTCATCGACGAAATCCACACCCTCGTGGGTGCCGGTGGGGGAGAGGGCGCCATGGACGCCGCCAACATCCTCAAGCCCGCACTGGCAAGAGGTGAGCTGCGCGCCATCGGCGCCACCACGTTGGCCGAGTACCAGAAGTATTTCGAGAAAGACAAGGCTTTGGAACGTAGGTTCCAGAGCGTGCTCATCGACGAGCCTTCGGTGCCCGACACCATCTCCATCCTGCGTGGCCTGAAGGAGCGCTACGAGGTGCACCACCGCGTGCGTATCAAGGACGAGGCCATCATCGCCGCCGCCGAGCTCAGCCACCGCTACATCTCCGACCGTTTCCTCCCCGACAAGGCCATCGACCTTATCGACGAGGCTGCCGCCAAGCTGCGTCTCGAAATCGATTCGGTGCCCGAGGAACTCGATGAAATCGAGCGCCGTATCCGTCAGTTGGAGATTGAGCGCGAAGCCATCAAGCGCGAGAACGACCAGGACAAGATTGCCCAGATAGACAAGGAGCTCGGTTCCCTGCGCGAGCAGCGCGACCAGATGAAAGCCCGCTGGCAGAACGAGAAACAGATAGTGGAGGCCATCCAGGCCGAGGTGAAGAATATCGAAAGCTACAAGTTCGAGGCCGAGCAAGCCGAGCGTGCCGGCGACTACGGCAAGGTGGCCGAACTGCGCTACGGCCGCATCAAGGAGGCCGAGAAGAAGGTCTCCGACCTCAAGGAACAGCTCAAGCAGATGCAGGCCGACAACGCTATGATCAACGAGGAGGTCGACAGCGAGCAGATTGCCGAAGTGGTCTCCAAGTGGACCGGCATCCCCGTGACGCGTATGCTGCAGAGCGAGCGTGAGCGGCTGCTGCACCTCGAGGACGAGCTTCACAAGCGTGTGGTGGGTCAGGACGAGGCCATCAGTGTCATCGCCAATGCTGTGCGCCGTTCGCGTGCGGGCCTCAGCGACGGCAAGCGCCCCATCGGCTCCTTCATCTTCCTCGGCACCACGGGCGTCGGCAAGACCGAGCTGGCCAAAGCCCTCGCCGAAGTGCTGTTCGACGACGAGAACATGATGGTGCGTATCGATATGTCTGAATACCAGGAGCGCCACAGTGTCTCGCGACTCATCGGAGCACCTCCAGGGTATGTGGGTTACGACGAGAGCGGCCAGCTCACCGAGGCCGTGCGCCGCAAACCCTACTCCATCGTGCTGTTCGACGAGATTGAGAAGGCTCACCCCGACGTGTTCAACATCCTGCTGCAGGTGCTCGAAGACGGCCGCCTGACCGACAACAAGGGCCGTACTTGCGACTTCAAGAACACCATCATCATCATGACCTCGAACATGGGCTCCGACATCATCCGTGAGAAGTTGGAGAACGGTGTACCCTCGCAGTATGACCTCGACGAGACCAAGAAGGCTGTCATGGAGATGCTGAAGCAGAGGATACGTCCCGAGTTCCTGAACCGTATCGACGAGATTATCATGTTCCAGCCGCTGACGCAGAACCAAATCAAGGACATCGTGCGCATCCAGTTGCGCGCAGTGGCCAAGATGCTGGAGCAGAACGACATCACCATCAGCGCCACCGACGAAGCCGTCAACCGTTTGGCCGAAGTGGGCTACGATCCCGCCATGGGCGCCCGACCGGTGAAACGTGTCATACAGCGCGAGATACTCAACGAGATGTCCCGCCAGCTCCTCGAAGGCAAGATTCACAGCAACGAGACCATCATCATCGATGTCATCGACAGCCAGTTCGTCTTCTACAATCCGAACAACAAGGCGTAAAACATCAACACACTTCCCAAGCATCGAGGCCCGCGACATTCGTCGCGGGCCTCGTCATATATATGCCACTTTGATTATTCTTGGCTGGCTATTGATTGACCTTTCACTTGTCTGGAAGCAGTGACCCTCCCTTTTTGTTAATAGAATTGGAAAAAAAATGATATAATTTATTGATAATTAGTAAATTGTTGATTTGGATTATTTTTTTGCAAATTTGGGAAAAAAGTGCTTTTTTTAACATTTGTAATTGGCTGATAATTAGTATCAACTCCGTATCAACTCCGACCCAACTCCGTATCAACTCCGACCCATGTCCGACCATGGTCGGAGATGATATGGAGAAGGTACGGTGGTGGTACGTTTTTTTTATTTTGTCATGTCCGAGAAAATGTTTATCTTTGCAGAAAGAAAAGAATTGAGAAAAAAGAGTTAATAATTAAGAATTAGGAGTTTAGAAAAACGATGGATAATTTTGTAGTTTCGGCAAGGAAGTATCGTCCGACGACTTTTGCGAGTGTTGTGGGGCAGGAACATATCACGCGGACGCTGAAGAACGCGATAGCGACTGGACAGCTGCCGCAGGCGTTTCTGTTTTGCGGTCCCAGGGGAGTGGGTAAGACGACGTGCGCCCGAATTTTGGCAAAGACAATCAATTGCGAGCATCGGACGGCGGACGGCGAGGCATGCAACGAGTGCGAGAGCTGCCGCTCGTTCAACGAGGGTGCTTCGATGAGCATCTTCGAGCTGGACGCGGCCTCGAACAATTCGGTGGATAATATGCGAGATCTGGTGAAGCAGGTGTATATCCCGCCGCAAACGGGCAAGTACAAGGTCTACATCATCGATGAGGTGCACATGCTGAGCCAGGCGGCATTCAATGCTTTCCTGAAAACTCTCGAGGAGCCGCCGGCATACGCGAAGTTTATCCTCGCCACCACCGAGAAGCACAAGATTATTCCCACGATTCTGAGCCGTTGCCAGGTGTTCGACTTCAAGCGGATTGAGAACGAGGATATTGTGAAGCATTTGAAATATGTGGCCGACAGCGAGGGGGTGAAATACGAGGAAGGTGCCCTGGAGGTGATAGCCCGCAAGGCCGAGGGCGGACTGCGCGATGCGCTGTCGATTTTCGACCAGTTGGTCAACTTCACCCAGGGGCAGCTCACCTATCAGGGGGTGCTGGAGAACCTGAATGTGCTGGATTCGGATTATTATTTCAAGCTGGTCGATTTTCTGAAGGCCGGCAACCTGAGCGGAGCGCTGTTGCTCTATCAGGAGGTGATTGGCAAGGGCTTCGGTGGGCAGCATTTCCTGACGGGTCTGTGTGAGCACCTGCGGAATCTGATGGTCAGTCTCGACCCGATGACGCTTCAGCTCATCGACGGCGGCGCGGCACTGCGACAGCGCTACGGCGTACAGGCGCAAGGATGTGGCCTGCCGGCATTGCTGGGCTGGTTGAATACAGCCTCCGACTATGAGTATCGGTTTCGCGAGGCGAATAACAAGAACTTGTTTGTCGAGGTGTGCCTGATGAAGATGGCCACGGCCTTGATGACGCAGGGATAGATTGCAAGAAGTCCCGAAAGGGCAGGCACGGATACAACACAAAACACGTCTGTAGAGACGCGGCCCGCCGCGTCTCAGCAAGAGGCACCTGCCCTCAAGGAGACGCAGCAGGCTGCGTCTCTACATGAGGCACCGAAGGTGAACCTTAATGTGCCGCCGCTGGGCGGCATCTCTATCAAGGTGGCGCAGACCAAGGTGGAGCCGGTTCATCACATCGCCGTGGAGGTGAAACCGCTGACAGAAGAGGACCTGGCGATGTACTGGCAAGAGGCGGGCGAGAGGCTGGGACTGCAGGATTTGTTGGCGGAAGCAGTTCCTCACTTGGGAGAGAAACAAGGGTGTTTCGAGGTCGACGCGCAATCGGTGTCGTTCCATGAGGAGTTCAAGCCGCACAAGATTGACGTCATGGAGTTCCTGCGAGAGAAGACGGGAATGAAGATGCTGGATTGCAAGGTGAACCCGTTGTTTGTCAGCAAGGACGAGGTGATATACTCGCCCGAGGACAAGTATAGCGCCATGGTGGAGCAAAATCCGAAGCTTGCGGAGCTAAGGAAGTTGTTCCCGATGATTGATTATTGATGGTTTGAGGTTTAGGGTTTAAGGTTTAGGGTTAATGGTTTAATGTTTAAGGTTTAAAGTGAAGATTCCTTTTTATAAATTTGACGGGGCGGGAAATGATTTCGTCGTGATAGACAATCGCGACGGATGCTTCCGTGCAACGGAAGCCGAGGTGGCAAAGATATGCCACCGGCGTTTCGGCGTGGGTGCCGACGGACTGATGACGCTGGAGGCGGCATCGGATGGCTTCGATTTCGAGATGAAATACTATAACAGCGACGGACGGCTGGGGTCGATGTGCGGCAACGGCGGCCGTTGCATTGCGGCGTTCGCGCATGTGTTAGGCATGGGCAAAAAACTGCATTTCAAGGGCTATGACGGACCGCACGACGCGGAGATCGTGATGTGGGACGAGGAGCGTCGGCTGGGCATCGTGAGACTGGGGATGCGGAGTGTGGGTTCGAAGGAGGTGCGTCGTTGTATGGAGGGATGGTTTTTGGATACAGGCTCTCCGCATTATGTACAGCGTGTCAGTGATTTGGAGCATTTCGACGTGGTGGGTGAAGGCCGTCGCATTCGCAATATCGCCGAGGAATTTCCGCAAGGTACCAATGTCGACTTCATTGAAGACCTGCCCGACGGACGCCTTATGGTGCGCACCTACGAGCGTGGTGTGGAGGATGAGACGTGGGCCTGTGGGACAGGGGTTACCGCCTGTGCCATAGTGACGGGTTGCCGTAGCATAGTGACGAAGGGTGGCGACTTTAAAGTGACGTTTGATGCCACGGGCGAAAGATATGACAATGTTTGTTTGATTGGGCCGGTGGCCTTGAATTATACAGGAGAATGGATTTGTTCAGCGCTATAGACACAGAGCCCGTCCGCAGACGCATGGACGAGCTGGCCGAAGAAATCGACCGGCTGAACTATGAATATTATATGAACGACCGTTCGTTGGTCTCCGATTTCGAGTTCGACGCTATGTTGCGCGAGTTGCAAGACCTTGAACGGCAGTATCCCGAACTGGCTTCTCCGTTGTCGCCCACCAAGCGAGTGGGTGGCGAGGTGAACAAGAGTTTCCGACAGGTGCAGCATAGGTTCCCGATGCTTTCGTTGGGAAATACATATAGCATTGAGGAGATTGAGGATTTCGAGGCCCGGACACGGAAATTGCTTGACGGAAAGGAGTTCTCTTATACCTGCGAGTTGAAATACGACGGCGTGGCCATTGGCCTGACCTACCGACATGGGCGGTTGGTACAGGCTGTGACGCGCGGCAACGGCGCTGTGGGCGACGACATCACGCTGAACGCGAAGACCATTCCCACCATTCCGTTGAAACTGAGGGGCGAATATCCCGACGATTTCGAGGCCAGGGGTGAGGTGGTTTACCCCTTTGAGGCTTTCGACGCGATGAACAAGCAGCGCGAAGAGGAGGGCTTGGAACCTTTCGCCAATCCAAGGAATGCCGCCAGTGGAAGCTTGAAGCTGCAGGACTCGGCCGAATGTGCCAAGAGGAAACTGATGTTCTGTATGTATTTCATGATGGCCCCCGACGGTGTGACGCTGCCCGATACCCACTTCGGACGCCTGGAATGGGCGCGCCAGATGGGCTTCAAGGTGCAACCCTACATCAAGGAGTGCAAGGACATCAAGGATATAAAAGACTTTATAGAATATTGGGACAAGGAGCGATGGAATCTTCCGTTCGGCATCGACGGCATCGTCATCAAGGTGAACCAGACGCCGCTGTGGGAGGCTCTTGGACTGACGGCCAAGAGTCCGCGCTGGGCTATAGCCTACAAATTCAAGGCCGAACGGGTCAGCACGCCGTTAGAGAGTATCAGCTATCAGGTGGGACGCACGGGCGTCATCACGCCGGTGGCCAACTTGCGTCCAGTGTGGCTTGGGGGCACGACGGTGAAGCGCGCCACGCTGGTCAACGCAGATTTTATTGCCAAGATGGACATCCATATCGGCGACCATCTTTTCATTGAGAAAGGTGGTGAGATTATCCCGAAAGTTGTAGGAGTAGACTTTGAGCAGCGGAGGGAGGGATCGATGCCGGTGCAATACATAGTCCGCTGCCCGGAATGTGGAGCCGAATTGGTTCGAGCCGAAGGGGAGGCGGGTCACTATTGCCCTAATGCCGATGGATGTCATCCTCAGATTATCGGGCGGTTGGAGCATTTCGTCGGCCGCAAGGCGATGGACATAGAGAGTCTTGGCCCCGAGCGGTTGGAACTGCTCTACAAGGCCGGATTGGTGAGGAATATTGCCGACATCTACGACCTGAAGAGAGAACAACTCATCGGGTTAGGCGAAGAATCGACTATACAGGACAAGTCAGCCGACAACCTGTTGGCGGCCATCGAGGCATCGAAGCAGGTGCCGTTCGAAAGGGTGCTTTTTGCACTGGGAATAAGATATGTGGGAGAGGTAGGAGCCAAGAAACTGGCGCGCTACTTTAAGAACATCGACGCCCTGATGGGTGCCGATGTCGCCGAGCTGGCCCAGGTAGAAGATGTGGGCGAGGTGACGGCGAAGGCGGTGAGTGATTGGTTCGCCAATCCGCTACACCGCGAAATTATTACACGGCTGAGAATGGCGGGGCTACAAATGAGTGGAGTATGGAAAATGGAAAGTGAAAAGTTGGAGGGAATGACTTTTGTGGTGAGTGGCGTCTTCGAACATTTTTCTCGCGAAGAAATCAAAGCCGATATAGAAAACCATGGCGGCAAGGTGTCGGGCTCTATCAGTGGTAAGACCACTTACCTGTTGGCAGGAGAGAAAATGGGACCCGAGAAACTGAAGAAAGCCGAAAAACTCGGAGTGAAGATACTCTCCGAGGCTGAATATTTATCATTGACTGCTGAAGGATGAAGCACTTGATGATAATAGTGTTGGCATTGTTTACGGCGACCATTGGACAGTCACAGGAGACATTGCATAGTTGGGATGTCTCTTTGAATGTCGGCTACATGATGCCCAATAACTCGACCTATAAAGATTTTGCATCCTCCACTTTCGGCGTGGATGCCACCTGGTGGTTCCGCGGCATCGACACGTCGTTTTGGCGTAGCAAAAAACACTACCCGTTTTTTGGCCTCAAACTCTCGTATGCACACATCCCCAACTCGGTAGCCGGCGACCGCTTGGGTCTCACAGGTCAGGTGCGGCAACAACTCTTCGGACTTGAACACTGGGAGTGGAGTGCCGGCGTGGGTCTCTCGGCCTACACCAAGCCTCGCAGCCTCACCGGCGACACCAACAATATATTTATTGGTTCGCTCATCAACTGCCTGATAGACCTGGGCATCACCTACCGTCCAACCGAGCGCTTCTTCCTCTCGGCCCGTGTGCTTCACACCAGCAACGGCATGCTGATGTGGCCCAACATGGGGTTGAATTATTTCCAAGTGGACATGGGCTATACCTTCGGACAGAGACAGCCCGGTAGTTTCCCGACAAATGTTGGAGAGTCAAAGGTTCCGAAAAAGGAGTTCGGCATCGCCATATCTCCCGGCATGGTGATGTCGCGCGACCGCGACTTTGAAGGTTATTATTTCTGCTACGACCTGAACCTCTATTACCAGAAATACGTCAGCCCGACGTTTGCCTTTGGAGGAGCGGTGGATCTATGGTATAATACCAACGACACCAAACATTTGGAACGCGAAGAGGGTGTCTACAAGATTCCGCTGTATGTGAGCGCCATGGCATTCGCAGAATTCTTCTGGGGGCCCGTGAGCCTCAAGGCAGGCATAGGACCCAATATCGTGGTTTCTCCGCAAGTGACGATTCCGTATTACGAGCGATTGGGTGTCTACTATAACTTTGGCAACAACTATGCCGGCGTGGCTGTCAACGCCCACGGAGGCCGTGTAGAGTTTATCGAATGGACCTACGGCCGGCGCTTCCCTGTGTGGTAAGGGTTATTCCTCCGATTTCTTCAAAATATCTTGTATGATGCTGGCTTTCCACGGTGTTTTCAGGTCGAAAATCTCTTCGACAGGACGGCTCAGCATCTCAATGAAAAGGTGTGTATTGTCTTGATGCTCCATTTGCTCCAATTCATGGGCAACTTGTTGCCAATCGTGCTGTGAGTAGAGCAGCGGCACGAAGTTATTCATGTCGAAGTTGCGTACCACCATGTTGTCGATGCCTTCGGTCTCGATGCGCGAGTGGGCACGTGCGAGTTTGATTTCACCTACTTCCTGCAACACTTGTTGGTATTTTTCATAGAGCACGTATTCGTTCATGAGGAAAGCCACGATGGTGTCGGAAAGACTGTTCCACATCTTACGTGGCAGAGGACGGGCTACAAAACGCCCAATCATGAAGCTTCCTGCTGTGAGCCCTGAGATGTTGCGCTTGCGGCAATGTGCATATAAGCGACGGAAGAGTTCCACTTTGTTGCTGGTGGTGAGGTGGTCGAAAAGGCGTCCTTGGTCGTTATGGTCACCCATGCGACTTTGCAGTACTCCTTCAACGTAGTCTCCCGGGTGTTGCTCGAACCAGGTGTTGACGATGGCAGCAGCTTTTTTGGGTTGGTTCTGTAAATTGCATCGGATGAGTCGCGCCAGTTTACTGATGTCGCTGATATAAGATACCTCGTTGGAGGTGACAATCTGTTGATATTTCTCGTAGGCCTCTTTCATGCGATGGAAGAAAATTTTCTCCTCGTCATTGAGTTCTACGTCGGCGCCTTCAAGATATTTAGTGAATCTGGCAGGTTTGAAAGCGGCCTGTCCTTTATAAATGCTCTGCCGTTTGGAACTAACAGTGATCATTTCTCCTTCTGCAATGGTGCGACCTTCGGCATTGACAATGGTGTTGCCATTGATGTGGATGCCATAGGATTGGAGATCCATGAAAGCGGGAATACCATAGCCGCGACAGGCGGTGACAACATGGATGGCGGCGGGCATCATCGAGAGTATGGCGTCGAGTTCGTTGAGGGTAATGGTGTCTTGCGGCACAAAATGACTTTGGCAGAGACACACACGCTCGCCCTTGCTTTTGTATTCGTGGGCCTTGGCCACCGAGAAGCACATTCGTGCCGAAATGGCGGTGCGTGGCAACACACTTAATCCGTGGCCAAAGAATTCGAGTTCCGAGATGGTTTTGTCGTCTATAGAGGCGGATACTATCTGACGAAGGTGGTATGGTTTGATGAGGTCGAGGACATAATGGTCGGCAATCAATCCTTCTCCAAGCATGTCGATGGCAGAGATAAGGGCTGCACGACCGGTCATCTCGGAGGCGTTGAGTTGAAGTACCGAAAAGAGGCTTAGTTCATGAGGACGGCTTTCGACAGCAAACTCAATGGTGACAGGAGTCTTGTATCTGCTCTCCAATTTCTTCAGCAAAGGGTCGAAGTGATATACTGCCGGAAATTTTTTGCGGATTTCGTTTCGGTTTGTATAGGCGCTATCTTCGGTGGTGACATCGCCGGTCATAATCTCCTCGCCGAAGATATTGCGATAACTTTCTATCTGTTTGCCTTCGCCAGTGCGTGAGTGTCGGCTATAGAGCACTCCGGGATAGCTTTCGTCGTTGCCGATAGTCCATACCATGCGCTGCAGGATAAGGCTCGGGTAGGCTTGCTTTCCCTGCATGAAAGTGAGGATAAGGTCGGGGTTGTTGAGGTAGAATTGGCGTACAAACTGGGTGAGACGCAAGGCTTGGTAGTGGGCGTCAGTGATGAGTTTTTCTTCGCCGGCGGCAAGAATTTTACCTTCTAACTTGGCGATACGTATGTGTTGGTCATCGACGGAGAGCTTGATATCAGAGGCATTGTATCGATGGTCCAGTCCCAGCATCTCGCAGAGTGTGTGAAGAGTGCTGAGATATACTCGGTTGGCCATCCCTGGGGCGAAATTGGCTTTCAAAGCTTGATACGAAGTTCTTGTTACTCCGATGTTGAGCAATGTGGGCATCAAACCAGGGATATATTGCGGCATGGCGCAGCGGATGGCGAAGACAAGTGGATTGCGTACGTCACCGAGCTTGCAGTTGGTCATTATCTCCAGATTGTGGATGGCTTTCTGAAGAAGTTCGGGCAGGTGTTCTGGATTGTTGAATGATTTTGCTGTAAGGATAACAAAATCGGGTACAGGATAGCAGTTCCGCGTCAAATCGAGGAGCATGTGCCCTTTATAGCTGATGGCTTCGTCGGTAAAGTCGGCAGTTGCGGTAAGGGTGGTGATGAGTTCGTCGGAGTCGTACAAGGGGTTCTCCCGAACAAAGTCGATACATTGGCGGCGGAAAGTGTCGCGGATATCCTCCAACGTGTTGCGTTCATCAGCGGTGAGTTGTCCGTCATGTTCGGCGAGAAGTAACTCGAGAAAACGTACCTGCTCAGCATCACGCAGTTTCAGCAATTGGTACATGTCGTACCAACGAGGGGGAAACTCGCGGGCGGTTTCTTCATCGCCTTTCAAACGATAGATGACGGTGCCGGGCTTGTTGCCTTCCAGTTTGTTGGCAGGGTCTTCGCTGTCGTGGTCGAAAATTTCTCGGCCCTCGCGGGCATAGAGTGTCACCATATAGAAGTTAGGGTAGCTTGCCCTGATGCGGAACCGACTAATTTCCATGACTCTTTTTTATCGTTTTTTTGCCTGTATGGCTTCCAGTTGTTCTTCAGGGGTGAGTCCGATGAGCGGGAGCATCTTTCGGGTGTCGGCGGCGAGCACATGGTCGGGATAGTTCTCCACGAACTCTCCGTATGCTTCGCGTGCCAAGTCATATTGCTGGTTGTCTTCGTAGGCTTTCCCTTTCATGAATTGGCACATGGCTATGTCCTCAAAGCCAGGATAGAGGGCCATGATACTGTCAAGCGAGTTGATGCCATCTTCAAAGTTGCCGGTGTTGATTTGTACTTCGGCGGTGCGCAACATGTAAATGGGCGCCAAACTGTCTTCCGGGAAGTTTTCGACAAACAGATTGTAGAGGGCGATAATGTGGTTGGCCTTGGCTGTGTCGGTACCGACGGCAAAACGAGTCAGGTTTTGTTCCTCGTTGCTGATGGAGTCGATAAGGGCGTCGTGGTCGGGTGTTTCGACTTTGTGGCCACATGATAGGGCAATCAATGCACCAAGGGTAATTATAGCAATCTTTTTCATATATGATTATTAAGCTTTAATCGATAACTAAGAAATCACTTCCGCTTCATCTTATAGTGTGTCCTCACCTTGCCATTGGCGATATCGTTCAGTCGGCGCTTGAGCATGGTGCGGCGAAGCGAACTCAAACGGTCGGTGAAGACCTTGCCGTCGAGGTGGTCTACTTCGTGTTGGGTGACACGTGCGAAGAAACCGTCGATGTCTTCTTCGTGCAGCTGCCAGTCCTCGTCATACCAACGCAGGCGTAGCGAAGTGGGGCGTAACACATCCTCATGGATTTCGGGTACACTTAGGCAACCTTCGTTGAACCAGTCTTTCTTCTCGCCAAAGGAGAGAATCTCAGGGTTGATCAGAGTATGCTCTTCGGTGGGCTCACCATAGGTGTTGGTCTTCTCGTCATAGGGGCGAAATCCGATGACAACCACGCGAATGGATAAGTCGACTTGTGGGGCGGCAAGTCCCACGCCGTCGGCGGCATACATGGTCTCGTACATGTTGGCAACGAGCTCCTTGAGGTTGGGATAGTCTTTGGTGATGGGCTGCGCTATTTTGCGCAGCGTGGGATGCCCATATCCCACAATGGGTAAAATCATATCGTTCTGTTGTTTATTGTGTTCATATAGGTTTGCAGAATCAGTGTCGCGGCAATCTGGTCAATCATGCCCTTGTCGCGCCGCTGCTTTTTCTTCAGTCCACTGTCAATCATGGTCTGAAAAGCCATCTTCGAAGTGAAACGCTCATCAACCCGGGCAATCTCCTTGTCAGGGAAAGTTTTGGCCAACTGCTTGACAAAAGGTTCTATATATTGCATCGACTCCGAGGGGCTGTTGTCCATATGTTTGGCGATTCCCACAACAAAAATGTCCACTTCTTCTCGCGCGCAATATTCTTTAATATAAGGGAGCAGAGTAGGGGTGTCCACCGTTGTCAGCGCGGTGGCAATAATGCGCACGGGGTCGGTCACTGCCAACCCCGTGCGCACTTTTCCGTAGTCTATGGCCATTATTCTGCCCATCATTTTGGGGTTTAAAATTTAAGGTTTAAGGTTTAAAGTTTGGGCACATAACCCTTAAACCATAAACATTAAACCTTAAACCTTTAGTGGCCCCTCTCGGGTTCGAACCAAGGACCCGCTGATTATGAGTCAGCTGCTCTAACCAACTGAGCTAAGAGGCCGTTTCAGTGTTTTTCTACCGCTGAAATCGGGTGCAAAATTACTACTTTTTTCCGACATGGTAAAATTTTTTTTCATTTATCCATATTTTATTCTTATCTTTGTCGGATTAAAATTAAAACAATAAACAATATAAAAAATTGAACATCATGAATATAGATTGGCAAAACCTCCCCTTCGGTTACGTAAAAACCGACTACAACGTGCGCTGCTACTTCCGTAATGGCCAGTGGGGCGAAATCGAAGTTTCCAGTTCCGAGAACATCGAAATGCACATGGCTGCCTCCAGCCTCCACTACGGTCAGGAAGCCTTCGAGGGCCTGAAAGCCTACCGCTGCAAAGACGGCAAGATCCGCATCTTCCGCCCCGAAGCCAACGCCGAGCGCCTCCAGAGCACCTGCCGCGGCATTATGATGCCCGAGCTGCCTACCGAGAAATTCGTCGAGATGTGCAAAAAGGTCATCAAGATGAACGAGCGTTTCATTCCTCCCTACGGCACCGGCGCCAGCCTCTACCTCCGTCCCCTGCTCATCGGTACCGGCATCACCGTGGGTGTGAAACCTGCCGACGAATACCTCTTCCTCATCTTCGTCACCCCCGTGGGACCCTACTTCAAGGGCGGCTTCAAGGCCAACCCCTACGTCATCACCCGCAAGTACGACCGCAGTGCCCCCCTCGGCACCGGTATCTACAAAGTCGGTGGTAACTATGCCGCTTCCCTCAAAGCCCACGTCGAGGCTTGCCACGGTGGCCAGTACGCCTGCGAGTTCTACCTGGATGCCAAAGAGAAGAAATATGTCGACGAGGCTGGCGCTGCCAACTTCTTCGGCATCAAGGACGGTGCCTACATCACCCCGAAGAGCACTTCCATCCTGCCCTCCATCACTAACAAGAGCCTTATGCAGCTCGCCGAGGATATGGGCATGAAGGTCGAGCGTCGTCCCATCGACGTCGAGGAACTTTCCTCCTTCCAGGAGGCCGGTGCCTGCGGTACCGCCGCCGTCATCAGCCCCATCGAGCGCCTCGATGACCCCGAGACTGGCAAGAGCTATGTCTTCGGCAAAGAGCCCGGTCCCTACAGCACCAAGCTCTACAACGCTCTCCGCGCCATCCAGCTCGGCGAAGCCGAGGATGTCCACGGTTGGAACACCATCATGGACTAACCCGCAGAGAAAATATGTTAAAAAGCCGCTCGTATGAGCGGCTTTTTTTTGTTGCATTTAACTAAAATTAACAACCATACTAACACCCTGACAACCACCTATCAACACCTACCGTGGTAGGAGTTGGTTAGGAGTTGGTAGGGGGTTGGCAAGTACATTGTACGAAGCATGTGGCATCCTGGTTTGAAAGAAAAATATGAGACAATCAAAGTTGCATTAAAAGAGAAAAAAAGTGTGTATTCCGATTTTTAGTTTTTTGGGACAAAAAAAAGGCCGCACCTCGTGTGAGGTGCGGCCTTGCATTTTAAATACCTATATTGATTAGGCACCTGCGGAGCATGTTCGCTCCGCTTCAGTCGCGATCAAGCACCGATTTTGGCGGTGTAGGCGGCGGCGTCCATGAGGGCGTCGATGTCGGCCATGTTCTCGGGTTTGATTTTGATGATCCAGCCATTGCCGTAGGGGTCGGCGTTGATGGCGGAAGCATCCTCGAGGGCGGCGTTGAACTCGACGACCTCACCCTTGACGGGCATCAGAAGGTCGGCAACGGTCTTCACGGCCTCGACGCTACCGAAGGCCTCGCCAGCCTCGACGGTGTCGCCTTCGCAGGTGACGTCGACAAAGACGATGTCGCCCAGCTCGTGCTGTGCATAGTCAGTGATACCAACGAAAGCAAATTCGCCTTCAATTCTCACCCATTCGTCGTCCTGGGTGTACTTCAGATTTGCAGGAATGTTCATGTTGTTATGTAATTAAATGTATAAATAATATTTTCTTTCAAAGTGCAAAAGTACACATTTTTTTCCATCCGTAGAAAAAAAGATTGTATTTTTTTCAATTTTTTTCTTTTAATTGAAAAAAAAGCCTTATTTTTGCATCGTCAAAACCAGAGGAGTGAGAGTGTTTTTCTTTGAGCGGTATTTTGACAATCAGTGTTTTATTGTTTTTCCCCATTGTCTTATTAACGTTTCAACTTATCAACGTATCAATATATTCAAATGTATAGCAAGTCAGAACTTACTGCCAAGGCCCAGATTGAACTCATAGATATTGCGAAAGAAATGGGCATTGCCAAAGCTACGCGCCTCGATGCGCAAGAACTCATCTACAAAATTTTGGACCATCAGGCCACTAATCCCGATTCTCAGGTTGTCCAGCCGCAGATGTCGGGCGAAAGTCGCAAACGTCAACATATGAAACCCAGGTTGTTGGCCGAATCGACGATGAAAAATCCCGAGTTGCATAACAGTCGTAAGAAACACAACTCCCAACCTGTAGCCCCAGTGGAAGAGGCGCAGCATGCCGAGGCTTCCTCGGAGACGCCCGATTACAAGGATTTTAATATCCAACTGTCTTCTTTCGAATTGCCCACGGTGCCCGAGGTGCCTGAGGTACTGAGCCCTATGGGACGTCCGCTCTTCCGTAATGTAAACCGAGAGGAAACGCCGTCGCCTACAGCCACTCCTGCCACCGAGGCCAGGGCAGAGGATGCTCCGCGTGTAATGGCCTCCGAGGCTTCCGCTCATGACGAGACTGTCGCCCAGGCAGAGCAGCCTGTCAAAAAGAAACGTGGACGTCCCAAGAAAAATGCCCAGGCGCAGCAGGCTGACTCCAAGCAGGAACAGCCTCAGACTCCCGTTGTAGAGCCCTCTCAGCCTTCTGCAAAAAATCAAAACCAGGATTCCTCTGTCTCCTCCGAATCCTCGGGCGTTTCCGACAAGACAGAAAGGAACGAAAAAGCTGAGCCCCGTCGTGAATACCGTTTCGAACAGGAGGGTGTCATCGAGGCCGAGGGCGTTCTCGAAATGGTTCCCGATGGTTATGGATTCCTCCGTTCCTCCGACTATAACTATCTCACCTCCCCAGATGACATATATGTCTCGCCGCAGCAGATTCGCAACTACGGCCTCAAGACCGGCGACACCATCCGTTGCCGCGTTCGCCCGCCACGTGAGGGCGACAAATTCTTCCCCATGGTAAAGATACTGGAGATCAATGGTCTTCCGCCAGATCGCATCCGCGACCGCATTCCTTTCGAGAGCATGACTCCGCTCTTCCCTAACCAGAAGTTCAAACTTACGGGTCATCCCCAGGAAACACTCTCCACCCGTATCATCGACCTTTTTACTCCCATTGGAAAAGGTCAGCGCGGCCTCATTGTGGCACAGCCAAAGACAGGTAAGACCACGCTGCTCAAGGAGGTGGCTAATGCCATCGCTTTCAATCACCCGGAGGTCTACCTCATGGTTCTCCTCATCGACGAGCGCCCCGAGGAGGTTACAGATATGCAGCGTTCCGTCAAGGCAGAGGTCATAGCCTCCACCTTCGATGAGCCTGCCGACCGTCATGTACGCATCGCCAACATTGTCCTTGAAAAAGCCAAACGTCTCACCGAATGCGGACACGATGTTGTCATCGTGCTCGACTCACTCACCCGTCTTGCCAGAGCCTACAATACCGTGCAGCCCGCTTCCGGGAAAGTGCTTTCCGGAGGTGTAGAGGCCAATGCTCTCCAGAAACCCAAGCGTTTCTTTGGCGCCGCCCGTAAGATTGAGAATGGTGGCTCCCTGACCATCATTGCCACCGCCCTCACCGAAACCGGCTCAAAGATGGATGACGTCATCTTCGAGGAGTTCAAAGGTACAGGCAACATGGAACTTCAGTTGGATAGAAAACTTGCTAACAAACGCATCTATCCTGCCATCGACCTCACCGCTTCCTCCACCCGTCGTGACGACCTGCTGGTCCAGCCGGAGATTCTTGGCCGTACGCTCGTGCTCCGCAACCACCTCACAGACCTCACTCCCATCGAGGCCATGGAATTCCTGAAAAAACAAATGGTCAACACCAGCAACAACGAGGAGTTCCTCTACACCATGGATAAATAAAAAAAAAGCCCTAAATGAAAGATTATGAAACGAGGATTCGGTTCAGATAATCACTCGGGCATAAGCCCGGAAATATTTAAAGCCATCGCCGATGCGAATACCGACCATGCTCTGGCCTATGGCGATGACGAATGGTGTGCTCGCACGGAAGCTCTTTTCCGTGACTGCTTCGGCCCGCAGGCCAAGGTCTATTTTGTCTTCAATGGTACGGGGGCCAACGTTCTTTCTATCGACGCCATGTGCCGTTCCCACGAAGCTGTGGTGTGCGCCGAGACTGCACATATCAATGTCGACGAATGTGGTGCCCCGCAGCGTGTCGTGGGCTGCCGGTTGCTGACCGTAGATACCCCTGACGGCAAGCTTACTCCTGAACTTGTCAAGACACGTCTCCATGGCTTCGGTTTCGAGCATCACTCGCAGCCCCGTGCCATCAGCATTACCCAGAGCACCGAACTCGGTACCCTCTATACCCTCGGCGAAATCCGTGCCCTCGCCGACCTGGCCCACTCATATAATATGTTTCTCCACATGGATGGCGCCCGTCTGGCCAATGCCGCTGTGTCCCTGAACTGCTCTTTCAAGGAGATGACCACCGACCTCGGCGTCGACTGTCTCTCGTTCGGTGGTACCAAGAATGGCCTACTGATGGGCGAAAGCTGCGTGATACTGAATCCCACGCTCGACATAGACATGAAATACCGTCGCAAACAGATGACTCAGCTCTGCAGCAAGATGCGATTCATGGCGGCCCAGTTCGAGGCCTATCTCACCACGGACCTCTGGCGCCGCAACGCCGAGCACAGCAACGCTATGGCGCAGTTGCTCTACCGTGAGGTATGTGCCTTGGGCGTCAAGGTGATGTACCCCGTCCAAGTCAACAGCGTCTTTGTTCAGCTCCCGGCCGACATCTGGCACGCCCTGCAAAAAGAGTATTTCTTCTATGATTGGGACGAGGCCTCCAATGTCGTCCGCTGGATGTGCTCTTTCGACACCACAGAAGATGATATCCGCAACTTTGTTGCAGCCCTGAAACGCCTACTTTCCTAAAACCTATAGAAAAAATCACCACAATTGGTGACCCTACGGGTCGCCAATTTTTTACTATCTTTGCACCACTAAATCAACTGTATGAAGCAATATAAAGTAGCTATTGTAGGAAGCGCAAGTAGTGGAAAGTCAACCATATGCCAGGCCTTGGAAGCAGCTGTCTCCCGTCGTGCCGACGGCATCGAAATTCTGTGGACCGAGGTTCACGACTGCGAGGAAGTGGAGTCTATCGACCCCGATATCATCCTCCAAACGGTCGACTGTACCGACCTCGACGAAAGCCTCGTCTTCACACCCCAGCTCATCGACATGCATCGCCGGATTATCCTGGCATTCACTAAATACGACCAGCTCCTTGCCACCGGCCATTCCCTCGACATATCCAGCCTTGAACACCAGATGGGTGTCCTCGCACGTATCGTTTCTCCACTTACCGGCGAAGGGGTTGACGACCTTGCCGACAAGGTGGTAAGCGCTGCCGAGGGTAGGGTGGAGGTCCTTCGCCATGTCCATGTCGACTATGGTCAGGATGTCATGCACTCCGTCAAACGTATCATCAATTTTCTTGCCCACCACTCGGTCAAATTGTCTCCCAGTCAACCGTCCACCCAGGCTTTTGTCCACTCTTCCAAGCGCTATCTTGCCATCCGACTCCTTGAGCGGCCCGCCGAGACACTCCCGCTCTTCGCCGACGACCCTTGTTATGAGAATCTCAAAAACCTCGTTGAACGCGAATGCGCCCACCTTGTCGCCGAACTCAAACACTCACCTGGGGAGATCATCCACGAGGCCCGCCATGGCTACGTCAGCGGTGCCCTTGCCGCGGCCCTCACTCACAGCGGTGATGACAGCGACCACACCCTACAGCAACGCATCGACGCCGTCCTCACCAACCGTCTCCTCGGTTTCCCCATCCTGGTGGCTGTCCTCTTCGTCGTTTTCGAGTGCACCTTCACTCTGGGTGCCTATCCGCAGGACTGGATCCAAGCCGGTATCGACGCCCTTTGTTCATGGCTCTCGGGAGTGCTGCCTGACGGGTGGTTCTCCTCCATGCTTGTCGACGGCGTCGTCCAGGGCGTCGGGGCCGTCCTCGCTTTCCTCCCCAACATCGTCATCCTATTCTTCTTCCTCTCCATCCTCGAGGATGTGGGCTATATGGCACGCGCTGCCTACCTCATGGACGGCATCATGCACCGTGTCGGTCTCCACGGCCGCTCCTTCATCCCCATGCTCGTGGGCTTCGGTTGCAATGTGCCGGCCATCATGGCCGCCCGCGATATCCAGAACCGCAAGGACCGCACCCTCACCATGCTCATGATACCTTTCATGAGTTGCTCGGCGCGCCTGCCGGTCTACTTGTTGCTTGTCTCAGCCTTCTTCCCGGCCTATAAGGCGCTGGTCATGATATCGCTCTATCTCGTTGGCATCGTCCTCTCCATCCTCTTCGCCCTCATCATGAAACACACGCCCTTCTTCCGCAAGGACCGCGATGAAGACTATGTCAGCGAGTTGCCGGCCTTCCGGCGCCCCACAGCCCGCAACACCGGCATGCATATTTGGGAACGTTGTGCCGACTACCTGAAGAAGATTTCCACCGTCATCCTCCTGGCGTCTGTTGTCATCTGGGCTCTCAGCTATTTCCCTCGCCCGGAACAGCAGTCCTCCTTGAACGATACCAATGCCCCTGCCGCCCTCGACAACAGCTATCTCGCCCAAATCGGACGTGCCATGGATCCTGTTATGTCTCCTTTGGGCTTCGACTGGAAGATGAATGTTTGCATCCTCACAGGCCTCCCTGCCAAGGAAGCTATCGTCAGCACCATGGCTATCCTCTATCACGAAGTGCCTGGAAATCAGGCCGACCAAACGGATGGGGCAACTCAGGTACTTGATGATGCAGATGCCCAGTCGCCCGACAATTTAGCCACCACCCTCCGCGAGCAGCATGTCTTCACTCCTGCCACAGCTTTCGGGTTCATGATGTTCGTCCTGCTCTATTTCCCATGCATCGCCACCATCGCCACCCTCCGTCGCGAGATTGGCCGTGGGTGGGCTGCCTTCTCCGTCGTCAATTCCATCCTCCTCGCCTGGCTCGTCGCCTTCCTGATAAATCTTATATTCTAAAGCTTTTAGCCTGTGTCATCCTACTCCTCCTCGGAGGGGTAGGCGACAGGTATTCTTGCTTTCCCATTCCACATGTCAGCCGTCCCCTCATAGAAGGGATGGAAGGAAGGGCTAATGCCCGTAGGTCTTCATGTTTAAAAATTGTTAATTTCCACCGCTGTTGATAAAAATTTTCGCCATGTCAATAATTCTTTGTATCTTTGCATCAAGTATAACTATAGGCACATAGTGTGTTCGATAGATGTATTGTATTGATTTATAGTATAATTAGGAAATAAATGATAAAAAACGATATGAAAAAAAATCAAAAGATTTATGTGGCGCCACAGCTCACTGTGGTGGAATTCCGCACGGAAAAAGGGTTCGCTGGCTCCGACAACCCCCTTCTTATCCAGGCGCAACAGACTATTGATAGTTATATTACCAATGAAGTGATTCAAATGCAAATGGGTCAGACAGACGATGGAAATGTAGTCGCCAGCAGCATGAATGGTAATGTCGATATGTCTGATGCCGGCAGCAGCAGCGCTTGGCAGTATGCCAACGGCGGCTGGTTCTAATCTCATGGTCTAATAGCGAAAAGAAAGGAGAATTTACGATATGAAAAAAATCCGTATTGCTTTATTAGCTTCTCTCGCCTGCCTTTTTGCCGTCTCGTGCGACAAACAGGAAGCCGACACCCCGATCTACTCTGCCAACAGGTTCAAAGTGGAAGTTCCTCAGTTTATCGATGAAAACGGCACTAAGGTCTATCTGCAGTATACCGACATAGCCTCCAGCCTTATCTATGAAGAAGATGACGAGATTTATATCAATGGTCATGTCTTCACGTTGAATAAAGATGGGGGTATCTGGTATGCTAATAGTAATGATGGTGAGCCCGTTAAAGGAATCGATAAACATATTTTCTACGTGGCTTATGCCGATGGTGCTGTCAGTGCTTTCGATTCTAACGCCGGCACCTATCACTACAATTTGAATGCAAACCTTGGAGATTCCCAACACAACAAAATAGTCCTGGGCGGTGTTGCTGAAAATAATGGCGATTATGTCATCACCCTTAAGCCTGCCTGTGCCATCCTCCGCCTCAATACCCGGGGTGCCGGTGCATCATACAACTATGTCAAAGTGGGTTTTGATGCCAATACAATTCCCAAGCAGGGTACCATCAATGTCACTAATAGAAACCTTTCCGCTGGTACTAATACCAACTATTTGACCGGTGTGACCTCCAGTGGTTATGGCCAATTCTTGAATATGCGTTACAGCAATCCTTCAACCACGGGCGAGGATGATTACTGGTATGTGGCCATTCCTATCGAAGGCAGCAGCGTGACCACCACCCTCTATTTGGAGTGGAATGATGGTAGCACAACCGTACAGCATAGAACCCAGGCTCCAGTAGAGCTGAGGAAAGGTTATGTTTATACTTTGGGTACTTCCCGTGTTTCTCCTTTTACTGATAATGGCGTTTCGAGTTGCTCATTCTTGGTTGAAGATAATAAAGAAGTTTTGTTCTCTGCTGGTAATTTACAGGCACAGAGATACCGCTCTGGATCGACATATGTTTATAAATGGAGATTTGCCGATCATCAATATGATGTTATCGGTAGTAGTAATAGCACAAATATTACTGTTAATGGTTCGTGGTTTGATTTGTTTGGCTACGCAACAAGTGGTTTTAACAATGGACAAAACGCCTATGCTCCTAATTCGACTTCTTCTACAAATAGCGACTACTTTAATGGTAATATAAATGGTACGAATTCCGATTGGGGAAGGTTTATTAAGAGTTCTCCGGGTATTTATTATGGAAGTACCCTTGTTACGACTGAAAATTGGAGAACTCTAACAAAGGACGAATGGTCGTATTTGATGGGCAGATCTGGAAAAGTTGCTTTTGCAACGATAGCCGGTACTTACAAAGGAGTTGTTCTTCTTCCCGACTACGATGAGGTTGGAGCTCCTTGGAATTATGCCGAAAAGTTACCATCAGGGCCTTCGTTTACTGCTGGATCCGCTGGTGGATATACGACTAATTCGTATACTGCGAGTGAGTGGGATGCTTTAGAAGCAGCTGGCGCAATTTTCATTCCTGCTACTGGAAATCGAACTGAAACCACTGTTAACAATACCGATTGTGGCTATTACTGGTCATCGTCGATTGGAACTGCTGCTTTAGGGAAAAACCGTGCCTATTCGCAGTTTTTTAATGGTTCGACATGTAGCACAGGACAGTACCAATTACAACAAGGACAGGCAGTTCGTTTAGTTATTGAAATCCAATAAAAAAACTAATAGATATGAAAACAAAAAGACTCCTTTTTTTTGAAAAAATAGCAAAATGTTTAATTGCTGCAGGATTGCTATTCTCATTTTCTGGTGTACAAGCTCAGTATACTGTTACCACATATGCCATTGATTATGCCACGCTTGATATGACACCGGAAAGAGGTTATGTCACAGGAAATAATAGTCCTTATGCTTCCGGTGCTACAGTTTCATTGACTGCTGTGGCAAATCCTGGATATGAGTTTATAGTATGGCTTAATGGTGATGGTGACGAGGTGTGTAGCACGCCAAACTATGTGTTTACGATTACATCTAATGCTGAATTGTATGTTGTTTATGAGGTACAACAGGTTAGATATAATCTTTCTGCCAATATTTTGCCCCTTGGAGCCGACTCCGTCTGTGTTGTTCAAGGTACAGGTTCGAAATTGGCAGGAGAGAATCCTGTGATAACGGCTATTCCTGCGAATCCCTATGCTTTTGATCATTGGGAATTGGCTGGTGTGGAACAAGGTACTACACCTTCGATTACGGTCGCCAATATTCAGTCCGACCTTACCTATAACGCTATTTTCCGCTACATCCCTCAGGACCGTACCATCATGGTGGCTTCCAACAACCTCTCTCGCGGTACTGTCCAGATTGAGGATTATGAGCACAATACCAGCAACTCTTCTCTGACTATCGCGGAGCGTACGCAGCTCACGCTGACGGCTACTCCCACCAGCTCTCAGTATAGCTTCGCTGGTTGGTTCTATAACGACGAACTTGTCAGCACTGATGCCGTTTACACATTCACCCTGCCCGACGGCGCTGGCGACCGCACCTATACCGCCAACTTCGCCAACGCCAGCGACTCCTACACCATGTCGGCTGTCTACGACCCCTCCGAGGCCGCCAGCACCAAGACCCCCAACCCCTCCACTTCCATCCAGGTGGGTAACGCGTTCACCTATGCCACTGCCCCCGCTGCCAACTGGGTCTTCGATGGCTGGTACGACGAGAGCGACCATCAGATTACCACCTCTACGAGCTACACCATCTCCTTCGTGAACCGCAACCGTACCCTTACGGCCAAGTTCCACCACGAGCCCTACACCATCGCTGCTACCGTCAATCCCGATGTCGCCGGTAGCGTCAATATCACCGGCGCCAACGGCGCGGGCACTTACAACGCTGGTTCCAGTCCCGTGCTGACCGCCACCGCCAACGACGGCTACCGCTTCACCAACTGGTCCGGCGACTTCTCCTCCACGGTCAACCCCTACACTATTAATAGTATTAATAAGAACTATAATAATATAGTGGCCAACTTCATCGCCACCCACACCATCGGCCTCACCAATGCCACCCTCACCAACGCCAGCACTACGCCCCACGGCGGCCGCTACGACCACAATACCACCTACTCTGTCACCGCCGACAACCTCGCCAACCATGTCTTCTCGCACTGGATGGTCAACGGCGTCGCAGATCCCAACGCCAATGTCAACCCCTACGAGGGCACTTTGACCGACGACATCACCCTCGAGCCCGTCTACACTCCGGTCTACACCGTGGCGCTCTACAAGAACCCCGCCAACGCTGCGGTGACCCTCACCGGCAATGGCTCTTACACGAGCGGCGCTCCTGTGACCGTCGAAGCCACCTACGACCACAACTCCTACACCTTCCTCCGTTGGACCATCGCCGGTACCAACACTGAGGTCTCCACCCAGAACCCCTACACCTTCACCATCAACGCCAACACCGAGCTCACCGCCCAGATGGAGGCCATGACCCGCTACTACAGCGTCACCACCTCCGTCACCGGCAGCGGCTCCATCCGTTCCGACCAGCTCTCTGTCATCCCCGGCACCACCACCGGCATCGCCGAAGGTAGCACCGTCGTCATCAACTACGACGAAGTCCCCGGCTGGCGCTTCCAGAAGTGGGTCGTCAACGGCGTGGACAACACCAACGCCACCTGCCGCATCGAGAACATCTCCTCCGATGTCACCGTGCAGGCCGTCTTCCACGAGACTACTCAGCACCTGCTGACCGTCAACACCAACCCCGCCAACGACCCCAATATCCATGTGGAGCCCGTCAATGCAGCCGGTGAATATGCCGACGGCGAGGTTGTCACCCTCTATGCCCACGCCGGTACCAACCCCAACTACACCTTCGTGGCTTGGATGTCGGGCACCTCGATTCTCAGCATCAACCCCAGCCTCACCGTCACCATCACCTCCGACACCACCGTCACCGCCTGCTTCTTCGTGGCCGAGAACCCCGACATGCAGGACTACCTGACCTATGACGACGACGTGCTCCGCACCACCGTCACCGGTGTCATCGAGGCCTACCGCAGCCGCATCACCACCGTCACCATCCCCTCGTCGGTCACCGCTATCGCCAACGCTGCCTTCCGCAACTGCACCAGCCTCACCGACATCACTATCCCCGCAGGTGTCACCTCCATCGGCAACTATGTCTTCGACGGCTGCACTGCCCTGACCTCGGTTACCCTGCACGACGGTATCACCAACCTCGGTACCTATGCCTTCCACAACTGCTCCTCGCTGACCTCCGTGACCCTCCCCGCTGGTCTCACCACCATCCCCGAGGGCCTCTTCCAGGGTTGCTCCTCGCTGACGGGTGTTGAGTTCCCCGCCGGTGTCACCACCATCGGCAGCTATGCCTTCAACGGCTGCAGCAACATCTATAACCTCGAGGTTCCCGCCTCGGTGACCACCGTGGGCGCTCAGGCTTTCTCTGGCATGACCGCTCTCCACTTCGTCACCCTCAACGCCGGCAACGCCTCCTTCGGCACCGACTGCTTCAAGAACTCCAACAATATCGTCCTCACCAGCTTCAACGGCACCCTCGCCGACTGGCTGGCTATCGAGTTCGACAACGCCAATGCCCAGCCCATGTCGCGTTCGCGCAACCTGGCTCTCAACGGCACTATCCTTACCGAACTTGACATCCCTGATGGCACCACCAACATCAATGCCTTCGCCTTCTTCTTCGACACCCTCATCACCCATATCACCATCCCCGCCACTGTCACCACCATCGACAGCAGCGCTTTCTACCGTCTGACCAACTTGCAGCGCATCGACCTCCTTGGCGTGCCCGCCAATGTCCATCCCGCTGCCTTCCAGTCGGTGAACAAGGATGAGGTTACCGTCTCGGTGCCTTGCGCCGACTATGTCGAGAACATGACCTGGGCCGGCTTCACCCACATCATTGGTGGCAACATGCCTCAGCTCATCGTGGTGCAGCGTCCCGGCGGTATGGTGGCTGTCACCAATGCCCCCACCTGCAACTCCGTGGCCTACGCCTACACCATCGCTGCCACTCCCGGCGCCTACAACATCTTCCAGTCCTGGAGCGACGGCAACACCGACAACCCCCGCACCATAACCCTTACCACCGACGACATGACCATTTCGCCCATCTGGGGCCGCTCGCCCAGCGCCTCCGAGGTGGTGGCCGAATACTTCGACTTCAACTCCCCCGAGGACAACGCCAGCTGGTATAGCCCCACCACCGGTGCCAACCAGTGGGTCATCGGCGACGCCTCCTACTTCGGCCGCAACGGCAAGGGCCTCTATGTCTCCAACGACAACGGTGTCCACAACACCTATGATGCCGCCTCCGACGCTTCTATCTACACCGAACTCAAGTTCGACGAGGGGTACTATCGTATCCGCTTCAACTACATGGTCGCCGGCGAAAGCGACGACTATCTCAGCGCTGGCCTCTTCAAGGAGGATGGCAACTACATCGACCTCAATCCTCATACTCCCGGCCTCATCCTCGTGGCCGACAGTCTCTACGGTCTCGATCCTACGAACGACGATTGGCAGTACAAGGAGCGCATCATCCGCATCGAGGAAGCTGGCTGGTATCGTCTGGCCTTCTTCTGGAGCGTCGACGATGACGACGACATCGTGGCTCCCGCCGCCGCTGTCGACAATGTCTCGGTCACCTATGAGGACGAGCGCACCCTGATGGACCGCACCGCCCGCATCACCGTCTCCTCCAACAACGAGACCATGGGTACCGCCTACACCTGCCTCTCCACCACTCCCAACGAGCACCTCTCCACCAGCCGCTACTACTATGGCGAGGTCGCCGAGATCCATGCCGTCAGCACCAACCCGCAGATCTACCGCTTCGTGCGCTGGAGCGATGGCAACACCCAAGCCGACCGCACCTTCGAGTTTATCGACATTCTGGGTGTCAATCCTGACCTGACCGCCTACTTCGAGATTGTTCCCACCAGCTACACCGTGAATGTTGTCCTCAGCGAGGACGGCACCTCCACCGAGTATGGTGTCAAGACTCTGGTTGGTAACAACTACGAGGTCCACGAGACTGCCCAGGTCGATAATGGCCAGACTGCCACTATTGTCCTCAACGAGATTCAGCCCGGCTGGGCTTTCCTCGGCTGGTACGACGGCACCGACACCATCTTCCAGAACCCCTACATCTACACCGACGGCAACAACATTACCCTCACCGCTCTCATGGTTGAATGGAGCGAGTGCGGAAGCGTCGACGAATACGACTTCGCCCGTCAGGATCCCTTCGGCCGTTTCGGTCACGATCTCGATCCTATTGTCATCAGCAACATCGAGGTGCTTGTCAATCGCGGACAGATTGTTGTCAACGAGGCCGCCGGTCTCGAAGTGAAACTCTTCGACGTCAACGGTCGTCTCCTCATGAGCAAGACCGACAACAGCTCCTCGCTTGTCATCGACGTGCCCACCTCCGGCACCTATATGGTCCAGGTTGGCAACCTCCTCACCCGCAAAGTCGTTGTCGTTCGCTAAAACGACCATACGCTAATATCAATGAAAGGGCGCCCGGACAGGCGCCCTTTCTTGTTGGTGGATGCCTCCCCCTCCGGGAGGGGTGGGGATGGACCCACCTGAAACCCATCAGCCGATGTTGCCGCTGCCAATGTAGGTGCTGTTGCTCATGGCTCCCAGGTTGTCGATGCCGCCGCCGGCGGTGAACCCCCAGACATGAACCTTCATGCCGTTCCAATAGGTGGGCACCAGGGTGCTGATGTTCTTGTCGCTGCGCTTGGTAGCGGCCGACAGGACACCGCACTTGGCATCGGGACAGTAGACGAAGAGGTACACCAGGTCGTCGAGGGTCGTTTTGGCGCACTCCTCATTGGTCTCATACGATACCTCGACCGTCTGCGGCGTGTCGAACTGCGGCGCTCCGAACTGCACTCCCGTCAGCGAGCCGTGGGCCACCACCAGGTCGGAATAGCCCACATTCACCGAGTCGACATTCGAGGCCTGCACGGCATCCCAGTTCTTGTCGATGAAGATGTTGCTCTCGGTTTTCTTGCTTTTGGCCGCGGCGTTGCGCAGGCCGATGTTGATGGCTGCCATGAAGGACGAGGCCAGCTGGGCGAGTGTCGCGAAGCGGACCCGGACGAGCTGCTGGGGGGTGGCTTTGCGGTCTCGGATGCGACGGACATAGGCGCGCATCACAGGGATGCCTTTCCAGAACGAGCCCACAACGGTGCCCACTTTACCAAAGAAACCATCAAGAATTCCACGATTGATTGTTGCCATAATTTTTAATGTTTTTAAAAGGTTAATAATTTTGTTTGTTTTGTCGGTCGCGACGACAATGACAATATACGGTCCGAAAGGTGTTACCCTGCAAAAAGTAAACAGCTTTCCCCGAAAGGTAACATGAAGTAACGGATGGTGACACGGCTGTTCTCCTTTCTTTGGAACGGCGAATTATACGAATCTTTTAATTCGCGTCATTCGCATAATTCGCCGTTGAAAAACTTTACCTCTTTGCCGTCTTGTCGAGTCGGCCGTTTTCGCAGATGGCGTTTGACTGTATCATCCTGTCAATCTCCTTGCGGTCGAAGTAGACACGTCCGTTGTTGACCTTCGACGGCGTCAGCATCCCGTTCCGTGTCCATTTCCAGAGTGTCTTTCTCGAGATGTGCAGCAGACGGCAGACCTCGGCGGTATCGAGCCACTCCACCATGGGACGCCAGTCTGTGGGCTTCTCCACGGCTACCACCGTGCCCTCGCGTGTGGCTGGGTACTCGCGGCGCATCAGCTCTTCCAGTTTCTTGCGGCTCATCGTGCTGCCGTGGCGCACGCTGATGCTGAAGTTGTTCACACGTCCGTCGGGCGTGGCATAGAAGACATAGACCAGCGTAGGTTCAGCCTCGTAGTCCAGTTCCAATACATGCAGGATCTCCTGCAAAGCTTCTTTTGTCATTTTTTTCTCCTTTCTTTTTGGGTTTACGGCGGCAAAAGTACTCCCTATACCGTTGTCCGGCGGGGTGGGGCAGGAGAGGTGTCATACCGGTGGGGTCGATGGTGTCGTTTTGGTGTTATTATGATGATATTTTGGTTGCATTATTGTGTTTTATTTTCTATCTTTGCACATTGGAAACCTTTCCTCCAAAGGGTGGGTATGAAGATTATGTTACTGATAGACTGGTTGAAGCGCGACTGCGGCATCCACCTCGATGCCGCCACCTTCCGGGACGGCGCCGTCCTGGCGGCGGCGCTGTGCCAGAGCCTCGTCGATGCCGGCAAGGACTATGGCGAGCAGCGACATATCCTCCTTCAGGCCACCGAGCACCACTGCGACCTGGCCTTCGGCAACGCCTGCCTCGACCAGGTCGACCGCCTCGACACCTTCCTCCGTCGCCGTGCTGCCTACGACGACCGGCCGGTGCGAAATTGTCATTCCGGTGTGTCGAAAAACAAGGGGTGGCAGGCCGGCGCCGTGTATGCCGACCTACGTTTTGCCGCCGCCCGCGCCGTCGACGACGACAGCGCAGCAGCCGTCGAGGAGATGGTGCTGCGCCTCGTCGCCGAGAGCTATGTGGAGCAGCATGGCGATGTGGCGCGCGACCTGCGGCAGGGGCTGGGCTACCTGCTCCCTGGCGAGGACCCCGTGCGGCGCCGCCGCACGGCACGGTGGCTCCGCGGACAGAACGCACTCCATTTCTGGGTCGCCGCCATGCTCGGCGGTCGCGAGCCCCTGGTGCGTGTCGCCGACGGCGCCCCGGGCTGCTGGGTCACCGCCGCCAGCCTCTTTGTCGACCGCCAAGGACGTGCCTTCACCTACAGCCGCCTCGAACACGGCATCCTCCGCAGCGTGGAGCAGCAGCGCTGGCTCCTCAGCATCATCCCCCGCACCCCCAAAGCATGTTGATTTTTTGCTTGCCCTTTCATTAATATATATAATAAATCATTAATATTATCGTTAATAGCGTTATAACGAAAAAAACCGATTCATCATGGAAACCATCACCCTCGGACGCAGCGGACTCGTGGTGCCGCGCAACGGCTTCGGCGCCCTGCCCATCCAGCGCATCAGCGAGGCCGACGCCGTGCGCCTCGTGCGCCGTGCCCTCGACGGCGGCATGTACTATTTCGACACCGCCCGTTTCTATACCGACAGCGAAGAAAAACTCGGCGTGGCCCTCCAGGGCCGCCGCAAGGAGGTTGTCATCAGCACCAAGACCGGCGCCACCACCGCCGACGCCTTCTGGCGCGACCTCGAGACCAGCCTTCGCCTCCTCAAGACCGACTATGTGGACCTCTACCAGTTCCACAACCCCTCGTTCTGCCCCAAGCCCGGCGACGGCTCCGGCCTCTATGAGGCCATGCAGGAGGCTGTTCGTCAAGGCAAGGTGCTGCATGTCGGCATCACCAACCACCGCCAGTTTGTGGCCGTCGAGGCCATCGAGAGCGGCCTCTACGAGACCCTCCAATACCCCTTCTCCTACCTGGCCTCCGACGCCGACCTCGACATTGTGGAGCGCACGCGCCAGGCCAATATGGGCTTCATAGCCATGAAAGGCCTCAGCGGCGGCCTCATCACCCATTCCGCCGTGGCCTATGCCTTCCTGGCCCAGTATCCCCACGTGGCCCCCATCTGGGGTATCCAGAAAGAGAGCGAGCTCGACGAGTGGCTCTCCTACCAGGACAACCCGCCGCGTCTCACACCCGCGATGCAGGAGGTGATAGAGAAAGACCGTCGCGAGCTCAGCGGCGACTTCTGCCGGGGTTGCGGCTACTGCCAGCCGTGCCCCGCCGGCATCCAGATTCAGGACTGCAACCGCATGTCGCTCTTCCTCCGCCGCGCCCCCCACAGCGTCTACCTCACAGAGGAATGGCTTCACGAGATGGAAAAAATCGACGGCTGCCTCCATTGCAACCAGTGTGTCCAGAAATGCCCCTACGGCCTCGACACCCCCAACCTGCTGGTCCGCAACAAGGACGATTTCATGACCTTCTGGAAAAACAGGGCAAAATAACCCCACCTGTGACGCGGCCTGCCGCGTCTCCCGGAAGAGGACAAATGAAAGGAATAATGTTAATATAAACCCCCTACCAACCCCCTACCAACACCCTACCAACTCCTACCATGGTAGGAGTTGGTAGGGTGTTGGTAGGTAGATGGTAGGTAGATGTATGGTACTCGAACTTAAGCAAATAGCACACATTGAGACGCCGTTTAAGACGAAATTCGGTGTTCCGCGTCAGGCAGGGCTCTTAGAGGTGCCCTGCAGGGTGGTTTTCGAACCCGGATACAGGGTGGCGGAGGCGGTCCGCGGACTGGAGGGTTTCGACTTTGTGTGGCTCCTCTGGGGGTTCCATTTAAATGGTCAAAAAGATGAAAAGTCCAAGAGTATAAAAACTGAGGAGTCTTGGAGTCCCACGGTGCGTCCGCCGCGCCTGGGCGGCAACAAAAGGGTGGGGGTCTTCGCCTCGCGGAGTCCCTTCAGACCCAATCCCATAGGCTTGTCGTCGGTGAGGCTGTTGCATGTCGGCACGGAGCCGGGGCTCGGGCCTGTGCTCACGGTGGCCGGCGCCGACCTCGTCGACGGTACGCCCATTTTCGACATCAAGCCCTATGTCGCCTATGCCGACAGCCATGAGGACGCCCGCAGCGGGTTTGCCGCCGAGGCACCGCGCGAGTTGCTGACGGTGAGCGATCCGGAAGGATGCTTGTCGGGAATGCCTGATGGCGAGGCCGATGCGCTGAGGAAAGCCTTGGCCCAGGATCCCCGGCCGCACTATCAGGACGACCCCGGGCGGGAATACGGCATGCTGTTTGGCGACAGAGAGGTGAAATTCCGTGTGGTCGACGGCGCGGCGGTGATTGTCGGCCTGTCGGCAGTGTAGGGGTGACTGTTGTCCGGGGTGTTTTGTTTCCGTGTAGTTTACGTTGGTATTGCCTGCATGGACTGTTAAATTTTGTTAATGATGAAATTTCCGGCACGCTATTGTGTCTATAAAGATAAATGAGCGAAGAATATACACAACTGGTCGAGGGATGTAAGAACCGCGAGCGCCGGGCGATGAAGCGGCTCTATGATCTGACGGCACCCATGGCCATGGGAGTGTGTATGCGCTACAGCCACGACCGCGATGCGGCGCAGGATCTGATGCAGGAGGGATATATCAAGGTGTATGAAGGCATCGGGAAGTTGAGGGACCCCTCGAAGGTGATGGCCTGGGTGTATCAGGTGATGGTCAACGAATGTATCAACCGCTGCAAACGTGCCAAGCGGACGGAATATATCGAAGAGATGGTGACGGAACCTGAGGTGTTCCAGCCCGACACTTTTGCCGGAGAAGAGGTGGTGATGAAACTGCAGCTGCTTCCGCCGCGTCCCAGAGCGGTGTTCAACATGCTGGAAGTGGAGGAGTTGACCGAAGAGGAGGCCGCCGCACGGCTGAAGACATCGGTGGGCAATGTGAGGACGTTGATGTCGCGGGCGAAGCGAATGTTGAGAGATATGCTAACGAAATGAAATATATAACGAAATGAATCTGAAAGAATACAAAGTGCAGCCCGACGAGGGCCTCTATGAGAAGATAGAGAAACGCCTGGTGCGTCGCCGCTGGATGCGTATCGGAGGCGAATTTGTCGCGTTGTGCGTGGTGGGTGTCGTCGTGGTGCTGGCCGCTACGGGCAGAGAACCCGAGGCAGCGCCGCAGGCAACGGTGGCCAAGGCGGCTGAGGCTCCTGCCGTGCAGCAGGTTGCAAGTCGGGACTCGATTCAGAAGAAGCCCGATGTGGAGGTTGTTTCCTTCAAGGAAGAGGTCCCCAACTGCAGCGTCCGCCCGGTGGAGACTCCCTCGGTAGCGGCCGAAGCGAAACCGGCAGAAGAGAATGGGATGACAACGACGGCGGCTGCGATTGTGCAGCCCAGTGTCTCGCCGAGCGCCCCTGCCAAGACTGCCGCTGCCGAGCCGCAAACGCTTGCCGTCTTGGACGAAGAGCCCGCAGCAGCCGAGGTACCGGTGACCGAGGCCTCGGCCGGAGAGAATGCCGGCGTGGCGAAAGGACCCGTGGAGCATACCGACAACCTGATGTGGGCACCCAATGTCATTGTCCCCAACGGCGAAGTTGACGAGAACCGCCGCTTCAAGCTCAAGTTCAACTCTGCCGTCAGCGACTTCCATATCTATATCTACAACCGTGGCGGACGCCAGGTGTTCAAGAGCGAGAACCCGTCGTTTGAGTGGGACGGCACAAGCAACGGCACCGCCATGCCGCAGGGCGCCTATGTGTGGGTGGCCAAATATCGCGACACCGACGGTCGTGCCTGTCAAGAGAGAGGCACTGTGACCATCATACGCTAAAATGGAAAATAGGAATTGAGAATAGAAAAAATAAAACAATCGGCCGGACCCTTTCGAAGAAAGAGCCCGGCTGACTATCAATAAGTTGTGGGTTGAATATCACTTTTCGCTTTATAATTGAAGAAAAATTCGTATTTTTGCATCCCAAAATAGCAAGGGCCGTTCTATCGCTGGGCAGCGATGCCGAGAGGAAAGTCCGGGCAGCTCGAGCCACCATGCTTCCTAACGGGAAGGGGTTTTGTCCGTAAGGGCAGGGCTACAGAAAGCGCCACAGAAAAGAAACCGCCTTTCGAGAATAAAAAAGGCAAGGGTGAAAACGCGGGGTAAGAGCCCACGACGTGACGCGGTGACGCGCACGATGGCAAGCCTCATGGGCTGAAAGACCAAATATACCAATAAGCCTTCGGGCAGCGGGCAGGCTCGCCTGCATTATTGGGGGGTAGGTTGATAGAGGCCGTCGGTGACGGCGGTCATAGATTGATGATAGAACACGACAGAACCCGGCTTACAGACCCATGCTATTTTTTTTTGAAATAAAGAATGTGGAATAAAGAATGAAGAATTGGTTTATATGGTCGGGCAAGGAATCGCTGGCTCATCGCGCCAGCCGATTCTTCATTCTTGTCTTTGCATTCTTCTTTTTGGAAGGATGCTCGGGTGAATATGTGGGTATGCCGAGAGCCGAAGTGTTGAACTACCAGACATTCCCCACCTATGGAGGCCTGCACGCCTTGGCCACTTCCTATGGCGAGGCGCTCAACAAGGCTATTTATGCCGACACGTTGCACCCCGGCATGTATGTCGAATATGGCGTCACACTGGCCCTGATGGGACATACCGGTACCGCCTGCCGCATGCTCAACGCCGAGGTCAGGGCTTTCCCCGAGAGCCGCGGGCTGGTGTATAGAATCAAACAGCGCCTGATGCCCGACATGCTCGACGATACACTGTCGTCGCCCTATGGCGATACAGCCAATATGGCGCAACTCGCCGAGTGGGCCTACGACTCGCTGAAAGCTTTACAACCCTTGCCTTATGTGGCTCCGGTGATCGACAGCACCGACACGGCCTGGATCAGCAAGCAGACCCCCATCGACTCAGTGAAGATACCCATCGAGCTTTCTGCCACTGAAAAACGTCAGATGCTGGAAAAACAGCAGGCCGAGGAGGCCCTGAGACAGCAAGCGGTGGCCGACTCGATAGCCGCCGCCAAGCAGGCTGTCATCGATGCCCGCAACCAGGCCAAGGCCGACCGGGAGCAGGCCAAGAAAGAGAAGGAACAGGCCCGCAAGGCCGAGAAGAAAGCCCGCGAGGCACAGCGCGAGGCCGACCGCAAGCAGAAGGCGGCACAGCGCAAAGAAGAGAAGAAAGCCAAGGAGGCTGCTCGCGAGGCCGAAAAGAAAGCCCGCGAGGAAGCAAAGAAAAACAAGCAATGAGGAAGAACGTGTCCATAATGGTGATGTCGGCGTTGATGCTGCTGACGGTGTCGTGCAAGAGCGAGAAGAAACTCGAGTCGTACAGCGACATCTACAAGGAGCGTCCGACGGTGATTTATGTGGCGCCGCTCAACGATCTTTCGCCCCGTATGGCCCTCCGCACTCCCGAAGACTCTCTCTACAACCTCTCGCTCAACATCGCGGCCCAACAGCTCTTCCTCACCGCCACCGACCCGCTGGTATACAACGGCTACTATGTGCCGGGGCCGTTGGCGTCGGCCCAGATTGCAGCCACTGAATGGCGCACAGGAAAGCAACTTCGTAACGAGGATATCAGCGACTACAAAAGTGTCCTCGGCATCGACGCCATACTCTTCATCACCATTTACAAATGGGCCAATACATCGAACAGTTGGACCGTGGAGGCAGAGTATGTGTTGCGCTCGACGGTGAGCAACAATGAGTTGTTGCATGTCTCTGTAGCCGCAAAAAAGATTCTTCCCACCGACTTCAAGGGGAACCCGCTGCCGTTGCGTGACGACGAGGCTTTCGCTTTGAAATATGGCTGCGACCTGGAGACTGCTCAACGTTGCCGCCTGGTGGAGACTCTGAACAAATATGTCCTCAAAGACCTGCCTGCCGGCAAGCGTGCCCGCGAGCACAGCACCGAACGATACATTCGTTCGCATCCCGAGTATTTCAACCTCGTCATTTTCCCCGACGGCAGTGTGCAGATGCAGCAGAGCGAGATGTATACCGAGTTGACCGAACAAGACTGAACTTCCACGAGACATGAAAATCGAAGTATCGCTCACGCCGGCTCTTTATCCTCATCGAATCATTCGGGATAACCATATCACCGTGGCCATTGATGTGCTGCGTGCCACCACGGCTGTCTGTGCCGCCTTCCAGGCGGGGTGTTGCGAAGTGGTGCCGCTGGACAGCCTGGAGGCTTTGGCGGGATACCGCCAGTTGGGCTATTCGCTGGCTGCCGAGCGTGGGGGTAAGAAACTGCAGGGCTCGGACTACGGCAATTCGCCCACGGAATACATGAGCAAGGACATGAGTGGTGTGCGCCTGGCCTACAGCACCACCAACGGCACGGTGAGCATCCTGCGCGGTGCCGACGCTTCACTGACGCTGGTGGGAGCTTTCGCCAATATCGATGCTCTGTGTGAAAGACTGCGGCAGGAGAACCGGGACACGGTGCTGCTGTGCAGTGGTTGGCAGAACGACTTTTGCATAGAGGACACTTTGGTGGCTGGCGCCATCATCGACAGAGTGGGGGAGGGCTTCGGTGATGCCGCCCACATGGCGTTGGCCTTGTGGAAGCAGGCCGAACGGAATCCTTTCGACTACTGTCGCGACGCTTCTCATGTGCATCGTCTGCAGGGCTTTGGCGCCCAAGCCGACATAGAATTTGCATTCAAACTCAACACCTGCCCTGTGGTACCGGTGTTGAAAGACGGAAAACTCTCGATATGAAGAAAAGGCTTGTCATAGTGATGCTTGCATTTTGCACCCTGATGCCCGCGAGGGCACAGTGGGACACGACGGGCAACCGTTCCACGCTTTGCGAGAACATTACCATGGCGGCTACTTCCACGGGGCTGATAGGGTTGGGATTGTTGGCAGCCTATCAGCCCGATGTCAACAATTGGGCTGTTCACCTCAGGGATGAAGTGGTGTATCACAACCCGCCAAAACTTTCTTTCGACAACCAGCTGCAGTATCTCCCGGCCATCACTCCCGCAGTGCTCAACCTTTGCGGGATGAAGGGCCGTCACGACTTCAAGCATCTGTTGCTTCTTGAAGGCGGTAGTTACCTGCTGGGTGCCGGCTGGCTCAATGCCTTCAAATACGGTTTCGCCAAGGAACGCCCCGACAACTCGACAAAGAACAGCTTTCCCAGTGGACATACATTCACGGCTTTTGTGGGTGCCGAGATACTGCGCCGGGAATATGGCAAGGAATATCCCTGGATTGCGGTGGCTGGCTATGCCGTCGCCACGTTGGTGGGAGTGATGCGTATCTACAACAACCGCCATTGGGCCGGCGACGTGCTTGCCGGCGCGGGATTGGGAATACTGAGTACCACGCTGGTGTATTGGGTCCTTGATTAGATAATAGATAAGATTTAAAAGATAATAGTTATGATAAAGTTCAACAATTTGAAAGGCGATTTGTTCGGTGGAGTGACTGCTGGCATCGTCGCGTTACCGTTGGCGTTGGCTTTCGGCATTCAGGCTTTCAGCGGCATTGGTGCCGAAGGGGCTTCGTTGGGCGCCTATGCCGGCTTGGTGGGTGCCACACTGCTGGGTTTCTTCGCTGCCATGTTCGGTGGTACACATTCGCAAATCAGTGGCCCCACGGGTCCCATGACGGTCATCACCGCCACCTTGGTCACCGGAGCATTCACGGCTCCTGGCGGCAGCCTCTCCGCCGTGTTGGTTAGCATGGCCCTGGCCGGCATCTTCTGCGGCCTGTTCCAGATTCTTTTCGGTCTCATCAAGTTGGGCAAGTATGTACGCTACATCCCATATCCCGTATTGAGCGGTTTCATGAGCGGCATCGGCGTCATCATCATCCTGCAACAGCTTTATCCCCTGGTGGGCAAGAGTGGCAGCGGCTCTATGATCAATCTTCTGGCCGGACTCCCCGAGGCTTTCGGCAGCCTGTCGGTAACGGCGTTGCTGCTGGGTCTCGCCACTGTGGCAATCATCTACCTCTTCCCTTTGGTTACCAAGAAAGTACCCTCGACTCTCGTGGCCCTTATCGTGGTCACTGTGGTGTCGCTCTTCATCGATATGAAAGATGTGCCCACCATCGGCGAGATACCCTCGGGACTCCCCATGCCTTTCTTTGCTAATAGTGCTGTGACGTTGGCAGGCCTCGACTGGGGCGCCATCATCACCGCTGCCATTATCCCCGGACTTACCCTCGCAGGCCTTGGCTCCATCGATACGCTGCTCACCTCTGTTGTGGCCGACAATATCACCAAGACCAAGCACAACAGCAACCGGGAGCTGATAGGGCAGGGCATAGGCAATGCTGTGGCCGGCCTCTTCTGCGGTTTGCCCGGCGCCGGCGCCACCATGCGCACCGTCGTCAATGTCAAGAGCGGTGGCCGCACCCAACTCTCTGGCATGGTGCATGCCGTTTTGCTGCTGGCCATCATGCTTGGCCTGGGTTCCGTGGTCAAGTATGTGCCGCTGTCGGTCCTCGCCGGTATCCTGCTCACCGTGGGTTGGGGCATCATCGACTTCAAAGGCTTCAAGGACCTCGTCAAGATTCCGCGTGCCGACGCAGTGGTGCTCATTGCCGTCTTCTTCATCACTGTCTTCGTCGACCTCCTCACAGCTGTCGGCATTGGCATGGTCATCGCTTGCGTGCTCTTCATGAAACGCGCCTCCGACCTCGTCGAAGGTGGCTACAGCAGCCAGGAAATGACCAACTTCGACAAGGAAAGCCCTTGGGCTGACGAGGGCGGCATGCCCGACGCCGTGGCGCACAAGATCTACATCCAGCGTCTGAACGGACCCATCTTCTTCGGCACCATCAACAAGTTCAAGGAGGTGATGCAGACTGTCCCCGCCGACGCCAAAATCGTCATCATCCGCATGCGCCTCGTCTCCTTTATGGACCAAAGCGGTCTCTACGCAATGGAGGAAGCCATCAAGGATATCCAGGCTCGCGGCGCACAGGTGCTCATGACCATCATCCAGCCGCAGCCTTTGTACATGCTCACCAAGATGAACCTCATCCCCGACATCGTTCCGCAAGAACACACCTTCCCCACCTTTGAGGCATGTACCGATTATTTAAAGAAACAATTAAATTAAAAAAACATTTATACTATGGGTCGCGCATTTGAATATCGCAAAGCAAGAAAATTGAAACGTTGGGGCCATATGGCCCGCACCTTCACCAAGATTGGCAAAGAAATCGAGCTGGCTGTCCTCGCCGGCGGCCCCGACCCCTCGAGCAACCTCCGTCTCCGCCTGCTCATGCAGACCGCCAAGAGCGAGTCGATGCCCAAGGAAAATGTCGAGCGCGCCATCAAGCGTGCCACAGAAAAGGACAAGTCGGCCTACAAAGAGGTTGTCTACGACGGCAAAGGCCCCCATGGCGTAGCTATCGTCGTCGAAACCGCCACCGACAACCCCACACGCACCGTCGCCAACCTCCGTGCAGCCTTCGTCCGCGGCAAAGGTGAGTTGGGCACCATGGGCATGAACGATTTCCTCTTTGAGCGTAAATGCTCCTTTGTCGTTGCCTGGCGCGACGACATCGATATGGACGAGCTCGAACTCGAACTCATCGACTGCGACATCGACGAGGTGTTCCGCGATGAGGACGAAATCCTCATCTACGCCGACTTTGCCAACTATGGTCCCATCTCCAAATTTCTCGAAGACAAGGGGCTTGAAATCAAGAGCTTCAAGTTTGAACGCATTCCGCTCACAGTGCGCGAGCTCTCCGATGAGGAACAGGAAGACGTCAACGGCCTCCTCGAGCGCCTCGAGAACGACGACGACGTTGTCAACGTTTTCCACAACATGGCCTAAATTGGCTTTTTTACCATCTAAGCGGCACTTAACCAAATGGTTAAGTGCCGCTTTTGCTGTTTGTATGGGTTTAATAGGCTGTAGGTCAGTATTATCTGCCTACGAACACCCTGTCAACGCCCTACCAACTCCTACCACGGTAGGAGTTGGTAGGGCGTTGACAGGTATTTGATAGGTCGTTCGGACGACTTTCCCACTTCGTCGTCGGTAATAAAAAATACAATGGTCAAATCGCTGATTCATTGTCTGTTGTATTGCGATTGGCAGGTACTGTACAAAATTTTTATAAGTTTATGATTGCAGTTTGGCAATTTTTTCGTATCTTTGCACTCGAATTTATATTATAAAAGAGAAACAAAAAAGTATATAACAATATGAAAGTTAGAACTATCATTCAGATTGTGCTGGCCGTCGTCATTGTCGGTTTGGCCTACTTGGTCTACAACAGCATTCAGAAGCCCATGCGTTTTGCCGACGAGTATACCCACCGTCGTGATGCCTGCGCCGAGAAACTCAAATCTATCCGCACTCTCGAAGAAGCCTACAAGCTGACCTATGGCACTTACACTGGCAGCTTCGACACCCTCATCAACCGCCTGATGACCGAAGACAGCATGAAAGTGGTCAGCAAGCAGATTAACCGCGACCGCATCCCCGCCGACGTCGACATCAACGAGGTCCCTGAGAGCGAGGCCGTCAAGAACGGCTGGATTACCCGTGGCGAAGTGTTGGTGAACCCCATCGCCAAACTCCGCGAGGATGGCAAACTGCCCATCATCGATGCCGCCACCGGCAAGAAGCGCCAACTCACCGACGAAGAAATCAAGAACCTCCGTTATGTCCCCTATCCCAAGGGAGAGAAGAACGAGTTCGAGCTCCAGGCTGGCCAGCTTGAGAAGAGTGGTTTCATGGTTGCCGTCTTCGAATGCAAGGTGCCTCTCGAGGTGCTGCTGAAAGACCTTGACAATCAGTTGGTCGTCAACAAGATTGCTGAGATCCATGAGGTCAAGGACCGCTACGCCGGTTGGAAAGTTGGCGACATGACCCAGGCTGTCACCGATGGTAACTTTGAATAATAATTAATATGTATCGCTGCAAAACTCTGATAGTTACCGAGAAAGAGTTTGCTTCCAGCGAAAAAAGATTGTCCATTTGCCTTCGGTCAAATGGATTTTCTTTTTCGGAAGTGAGCCTCTCGGGCGTGCTCCTCACCTTTGGCGAGGCAGAGGGCATGCATGCCACGTCGATGACCGGCGTGATGGCCGACGTCAAAGCTTTCTTTGCCTCCGTGGGTATCCGTCCGTTGGGCTACGCCTCGATGGAACTCATAGTGCTGAGCGACGAGAACGTATGGGTGCCCGACGAGCTCTATTCGCCCTCGGCCAACCGCCAATATCTGAAGCTGGTGGGCAGTTCGGCCGCTACCGTTATGGCCACACCGTGCAAACAGTTGGGCTCCACGGCGGTCTATGTGGCTTCCGAGTCGTTGGCAACGGCTTTCAAAGTGGCTTTGCCCGGTCTGTCGGTGATCAACCAGCACGTCAAGTTGGCAACCATGGGTTTGGAGCAACGCAGCATGCAGCATCCTTTGCTGGTCACCCATTGGAGAGTGGACGTCATCGATTTCGCCGCCTTCCGCGACGGCCGTTATACCTACGGCAATACCGTGTCTTTCGGCTCCGACAGTGAGGCACAGTTCCATACCGTCGAGGTGCTGAAGAGTTTCGGTCTGGAAAATACCAACACCGAGTTGTTGATGTGCGGCGAGGTGGGACGCGAGCGTTTTGCCCTCCTGCGTCCTTATTTCCCCGTGGCATCGCTCTATACCGGTACCCACACATCCTTCCTCAATCCCGCCTTCAAGACACTCCATACCTATAAAAATGCTTTGATTCTTTAAATGTTAACCTTTAAACTTAACCTTTAATGCGAATCATCTCCGGAAGCCTCAAAGGTCGTCGACTCAATCCTCCTGCCAACCTGCCCGTGCGCCCCACCACCGACATGGCGCGCGAGGGTCTCTTCAATATCCTCAACAACTATGTCGATTATGAGGATTGTTCCGTGATGGACCTCTTCACCGGCACCGGCGCCGTGGCTGTGGAGTTCATCTCGCGCGGTGTGCGCGAGGTCACAGCCATCGACATCAACAATGCCTGCACGGAGTATGTCAAAAGCGAGGCTTCGCGTCTTGACCTGAAGAACCTGCATGTGGTTCGCGCCGATGTCTTCGACCTCCTGAAGCGAGCCAACCGCAAGTTCGACATCGTCTTTGCCGACCCGCCCTATGCCATCGAGGGGTTGGACAAGCTGCCCGACCTTGTCTTTGAACGCCAGGTGCTTACCGACGACGGCATCTTCATCCTCGAGCATCCGCGCGAATATGATTTCGCCGAACACCCCCATTTTTGGCAGCACCGCAATTACGGCAAGGTCAACTTCACTTTCTTTGCAAATAAATTAGATGAATAATATGAACGCAATCGTAAAAACCAACTTCAATTTCCCGAAGCAGAAAAGCCTCTATGTGGGCAAAGTGCGCGATGTGTACAACATCGACGACAAGTATATGGCCATGGTGGTCAGCGACCGCATCTCGGCCTTCGACGTTGTTTTGCCGAAAGGCATCCCCTACAAAGGACAGGTGCTGAACCAGATTGCCGCCAAGTTCCTCGATGCCACCGCCGACATCCTGCCCAACTGGAAACTCGCCACCCCCGACCCCATGGTTACCGTGGGCCTCAAGTGCGAGGGCTTCCGTGTGGAGATGATTGTGCGTGGATACCTCGCCGGTAGCGCCTGGCGCGAATACAAGGCCGGTGCCCGCACCCTCTGCGGTGTCCAGCTGCCCGAAGGCATGGTCGAGAACCAGAAGTTCCCCACACCCATCGTTACCCCCACCACTAAGGCCGACGAGGGACACGACGAGAACATCAGCCGCGAGGAGATTATCCGCACCGGCCTCGTCAGCAAGGAGGATTACGACCAGCTTGAGCGTTACGCACTGGCTCTCTTCCAGCGCGGCACCGAGATGGCTGCCCAGAAAGGTCTCATCCTGGTCGACACCAAGTACGAATTCGGCAAGCGCGACGGCAAGATTTACCTCATCGACGAGATTCACACTCCCGACAGCAGCCGCTATTTCTATGCCGACGGCTACGAGGAGCGCCTCGCCAAGGGCGAGCACCAGCGCCAGCTCAGTAAGGAGTTTGTCCGCGAATGGCTCATGGACAACGGCTTCCAGGGCAAGGAAGGCCAGAAGGTGCCCGAGATGACCGAGGAAATCGTCAACTCCATCTCCGACCGTTACATAGAGCTCTATGAGCACATCACCGGTGAGAAATTCCAGAAGGCCGACGACTGCGCCGATGTCGCCGCCCGCATCGAGAAAAACGTCACCAACTATCTTGCCACCCTCTGATGGAGATAGAACGGAAATATCTTGTAAGTTCTCTTCCTGAGAATTTGGATTCCTGTCCTCATGAGGAGATAGAACAAGGATATTTATGCACATCGCCCACCCTGCGTATCCGCAGGATGGGCGATTCTTTTATCCTCACCGTCAAGGAGAAGGTGCGTTCCGCCACCTCCGCCATCGTCAACCGTGAGGAGGAGTTCGCCATGTCGCCCGACTCCTACGCCCGTCTGAAAGCTAAGTGTGACGGCAGCATGGTGGAGAAGACCCGCTACCGCATTCCCGTCGGTGACTATACCGCCGAGCTGGACATCTTCCACGGTCGCTATGAAGGCTTGCTCCTTGTTGAAGTTGAATTCCCTTCTGTCGATGCCGCCGACGCCTTCGTCCCTCCGACATGGTTCGGCCAGGATGTCAGCGAAGACCCCCGTTACCGCAATAGTTACCTCGCCCATAACTCTTAACTTTTATCTCTTAACTTGAAAAAGATTCCCCATACCTTCACCATCGTCTTCGCCCTCATTGTGTTGGCGGCGGTCATGACGTGGTTCATTCCCGCTGGCGAGTTCCTCCGTGAGACCGTGGGTGGGCGCGAGGTGGTGGTCAACGGCTCGTTCCACTATGTCGACCGCGCCCCACAGACCTGGCAGATCTTCTCGGCGTTCTTCAACGGCTTTGTCGACAAGGCCGACATCATTATCTTCATCCTAATGGTCGGCGGCGCTTTCTGGATTCTCAACAACAGCCACGCCATCGACGTCGGCGTCATGTCGTTTCTGAGGAGAATCCGACGGCTGAGCCGCTATAAGTTGATACAGAAACTCGGTGTGGAAAATATTATCATCACGCTGGTGATGATATTGTTCAGTCTCTTTGGAGCCATCTTCGGCATGAGCGAGGAGACCATCGCCTTCGTGGTGGTCTTCATCCCGCTGGCCATCCAGATGGGATATGACTCATTGGTAGGTGTCTGCATGTGCTATGTTGCTGCCCATGTGGGCTTTGCGGGTGCCATGCTCAACCCCTTCACCATAGGCATCGCCCAGGGCATCGCCGACCTGCCGCTCTTCTCAGGACTCGAGTACAGGGTCTTCTGCTGGGTGGTATTGACTGTCGTAGGCATCGCCTTCGTTCTGTGGTACGCCCACAGGGTGAAGGCCAAGCCCGAGCGCAGTCCCGTCTACAAACTCGACGACTACTGGCGCCAGCGTGTGGAATCTTCCGCCCAGTCTACCCTCACCGTCCGTCAGGGCATCATCCTCGTCATCCTCCTGCTCACCATCGTCGCCTTGGTGGTGGGTGTGCTGGAATTCGGCTGGTACATCACCGAGATTTCGGCCCTCTTCCTCGCCATGGGTATCCTTTGTGGCATTGTAGATAAACAGGGTGCCGACGACATTGCCAAGCTCTTCCTTGCCGGCTGCAAGGACATCCTCTCCGCCGCCTTGGTGGTGGGACTAGCCAGCGGCATCATCTTCATCCTCAAGGACGGCCACATTATCGACACCATCCTCTACGGACTCACGCGCTCGCTCTCGCAGCTGGGCGAGGTGGCCTCGCTCGGCGTGATGTATCTCTTCCAGACCCTGCTCAACGTCGTGATGCCCAGTGGCTCGGCCAAGGCGGCCCTCACTATGCCCATCATGGCGCAGTTCGCCGACCTGATGGATGTCTCGCGCCAGACCACGGTCCTGGCCTTCCAGTTCGGCGACGGATTCACCAACATGCTCACCCCCACCAGCGGAGTCCTCATCGGCGTCCTCGGCATGGCCCGTATCCCCTACGGCACCTGGCTCAAATGGGTCTGGAAATTTATCCTCGCCCTCATCGCCATCGGCTTCCTCCTGATGCTGCCCACCCTCTGGCTCAACCTGCCGGGATTTTGACTAGGACCAATTACTCGAAGCTGACGCAGTACATTGTTTGAATGTTAAGATTTTTTGGACAAATGTTAATTTCTCGGAGTTGACTCGGGGTTGACACAGAGTTGACTCTTTCTTTAACACGAATTATCGTATTATTAGTCGTTAATTAGATCCACAGCAGTTTGCTCTACTACGGTCGCAATCTGATAATCTGCTTTTTAGCTGAACTTCGAGAGAATTGGGCGTTTCAGTTTCAGTTGTTTCAGTTGTTTTTTGAAGGGTGTCTTTTTTTCTTTTTTTTAGTTATTCTATATATAATATTTATTATTAGATAGTTATATGATATAGAGGAAAAGATAGAAAAACAACCGACCTTCAAATTTCGAACTGAAACTGAAACAACTGAAACGCTGGTTGTCTTTTCCTGATTTTGGTTGACATTTTTATGCCCTTTTCCTGAAACGGTTGTCTGTTTTCCACCGGTGGCAAAGTTTTTTTGGTGGATTGGAATTTTATTCGTAATTTTGCAGTTTGGAAACCAATAGGAAACAACTATTGCTGTAGCAATTTAAACAAATAGAAACATGTAAAAAAAGATAGAGCAATCATATTGAGCTAACCGCCCATAGTTCTCGTCGTAGGAATCTGGACAATTCCATTGTGTATGAGAATAAGCTCGCGGGAGTTCACGCCTTGGGCGTGAATTATTCGCACCTTATTAATACACATGGCAGTCCAGAGCCACTACGACAAATAAGGAGCACAAAAGAATAATTCCACGTCCTTTTTCTTTTATATAAAAAAAGAAGGTGAAGAGTTAAAAATATAATTGAAAAAACCGATTAAAATCAAATATAAATAAAAAAATCTAAATCTATGAGCGAGAAAAAAACTTCCTTTTGGGGAATTGCATTAGTTTGTTACCTGATTGTTAGTCAGATTATGACTGTCATCTTTTTTATTGATTTATGTAAAGAATGGGATTCTGTTTTGAAGATTGTTTTTCTGGGTCCAATATGGGCCGAGATTAAAGGTATTCTATGGTTTTTCTTTATATAATTACTATGAAAAGAATAGTCTATTTATTTGTAATGTTCATGTCGCTAAGTGCATGCAATAATAGTGGCAATGGAAAACAAGATTTGGAAACTGATACAGGTATTGGTGTGAATGTTCCAACTGGGTGGGAATTAGGGGAAGGATCCGATTATTCTCCTTTAAATAAAGCAGAGGAAAACTTAATTGCACAACACAAAACTTATGATCAAGCTTTGATAAAAGGCAATGTAAGTGAGGTGAAAAGATTTTTTTACAGAGAATCGATAACTTATTTTAAGAAGTATTATCCGTTGTATAGTGATGAGGAAATTCTAGATGAATTCTTGTCTGAAGTTTCTGCTGACCATAATGAAAAGTTGTCGAAACTGGAGGAGGCCGGTATATATGTTAGTTTGTATGTCGGTGATATTCTGAGAAAGGTGGTATATAATGAGGATTATTTATACGTGTTTGGAGTTCACGGAAGGATGGAAGGCTATAAAAATGACTCTTTGGTTTATTTACATACTATATCGCCGAGTTTGACACTCGGGGTCTCTCATAACAAGGGAAAAAATTGGACATTTATGGCAATGACAGATGAAACTCCTAGCGTGTTAATAATGAACTATCCTCAAAACATAGTTGATGACGTAATGGGATATTAATGAGGAATATCCAATTAATTGTATCATAACATGGAAAAGACGGATAGGAGAGATCTTTGGGTGAAAGCAAGTCATTTGTTGGATAGTCCCCAAAGGAACATAGGACAATATAAAAAAGGGCTTGAATTGCTTCGGCAAGCAGCAGATTATAATGTATTATTGGCTCAGGCTGATTTGGCTTATCGTCTTTATTATGGGATTGGTTGTGACAAAGATGAGAAAGGAGCATTGGAATGGTGCAATAGGGCACTAAGCCATCCAGACATGCATATTCAACTATTGCCCAAGCCAATTCGTTTGCACAAGGTTATTTCAAAACAAAAGAATACCTTTCTGAGCAAAGCGCAGCAGGCGTTTTACACAGCTTCCAAACAACGAGATTTTGGCCTTTTCTATCCGATGCTTGATGACAATGTTGTTCTTGTTAATTTTATGGATAGAAAATGCAGACAAGGAAAAGAAGAAGCTTATGAATGGTTTACAAGCGTTTTCCATCCCGGAGAGGATAGGCAGGTGTCATTGATAGCCAGTGAGCGATATGGCATGTTGACGGAGTGGTATTTCCCCGATAATAAAAATAGCATATTGCGTTCAGTCTTTTATATCCGCACAAATGCGAATGGGAAAGTGGACCGTATCGCCAGGCATGCTATTGTTTGGGGCAGATATTGTTTTTCGCCGAGTAGCACTCCGTTTGAATGGGAGGAAATAGAACCTTGGCTGGGGAACGTTGATACCCAATATTATAATGGAGGAGGTATGTTCTGTATGGAGTGTGGGAAATTGAGTCATGAACTGAAATGGATCCATTTTGAATCGAAGCCCGACCCGGAAACGGGCATCTCTTATATTGGACACATGTCAGTATGTCCCGACTGCAAGCGCCAAGTGGAGTTCCGATGTGAAGATGTGAAATGGCATTGGAAAGTCTAATCCAAAGGTAATTCACTTTTCAAAACAAAAAGTGAGAAATAATGTAAAATCCGCTTTCGCAAAAGTGAAAAATTGTGTATCTTTGCATTTTGAATTATATAACGATAGAAAGACTTGTATCATGCAAATAATTGACCATCCGACAGACAGCCATAACAATATGGCATGCATAACAAAACTACTGCTGGTTATCGGCATAATTCTCAATTTTCAATTTTCAATTTTCAATTCAGCCACCGCTCAGGACAGCAGCTATGCTCGCCGCATTATCCGCGACCTGTCGTCGCCGGAGATGTATGGGCGCGGCATGCAGCACCGTGGCGACTCCATCGCCGCCGAATACCTGCGACAGGAACTTCGTGCGCTGGGCGTGAAACCCTTGCCGGGTGTGAGTGTGGGGGCACGCGGCATTGGCGCCAAGGACGAATTCTTCCAGTATTTCCGCTTCCCCAACACCACCTCACGGCCGCCCATTGTGAAGGCCGGCTACCGCTCGCAGAATGTCTGCGGATACATTCCCGGTGAGACGGACTCGATGATTGTCTTTACGGCTCACTATGAGCACCTTGGCATGCACGGTGACACCATCTTCTTCGGTGCCCACGACAATGCCAGCGGTACCGCCGCCGTCCTCGACCTGGCCCGGATGTGCAACCAGCAGCGCGGCCGCTACACCTACGTCTTCCTCTTCTTCGGCGGCGAGGAGAGCGGCCTCATCGGCAGCGGCTATTTTGCCGACATGCCGCTCATCAAGATGAACAAAGTCAAGCTGTTGGTCAATATCGACCTCTTCTGCGGCGGCGACGAGGGACTGATGGTGGTCAATGCCAACGCCAAGGAGACCAAGCCCTATGTCGACCTGCTGGAACAGCTGAACGAGCAGCGCCACTACGCCGCCAAGATCGGCCGCCGCGACAACGCGCGCAACAGCGACCACTACTACCTCAGCCAGGATTGCCCCGCCATCTTCATCTACACCCTCGGAGGCCCCTACGGCGGCTACCACAGCCCCACCGACACCTGCGATGGCTGTGGATTAGGCAATTACATGAACTTCATGACCCTTTTGAAGAGTTTTCTTGAACACCTTTAAACGCGGAGATGCGGCAGGCTGAGGAGGGAGACGCGGCAGGCCGCGTCTCTACAGAATGGGTCGAAAACGGCTTTCGGTACGCTTGCGTACAAATACCTATAAACCAGTTACCAACGCCCTACCATCTCCTAACCAACTCCTACCACGGTAGGAGTTGGTAGGGTGTTGGTAGGGGGATGGTAGGGTGATGGTAGGTGGTTCGGGGCTACCATATATTTATAATAAAACAATAATTTATTGCGGGATGTCATTTTTTTTTCGTACTTTTGCATTTTCCACCAGAGGTGGATAGTGTATTAATAACCTGAAAATAAAGAAAATAGGATAGAATGAGAAAGTTAGCTGTTGTTGCTTTCGGGGGGAATGCGCTCCTGCGAAGCGGCCAGAAAGGCACTTATCGCGAGCAGATTGAGAATGTGGAGAACACTTGTGAGAGTCTCTGCGCACTGCTGAAGCGGAACTATAATATCGTTATCGGGCATGGAAATGGCCCGCAGGTGGGCAACGTGATGTTGCAGCACGAGGCCGGCAAGCTGACGGGTGTGGAGGCCATGCCGATGGACTTCTGTGTCGCCGAGACGCAGGGCTCCATTGCCTATCTCATCGAGATGGGTCTCCGCAACGTGATGGCCCGCAACGACATCCAGCGCGATGTGGTGACCCTGGTGACCCAGGTGGCTGTCAACAAACTCGACCCCATGTTCCAGAACCCCACCAAGCCTGTGGGACCCTACTATACCAAGGAGCAGGCCGAAGAGTTTGCCCGCGAGACGGGTGCGAAGTACAAGGAGGACCCGAAGGGTAACGGATGGCGCAAGGTGGTGGCCTCGCCGAAGCCTGTGCGCATCAACAATATCAAGATTGTGAAGCAGTTGGCTACGGCCGGCCACATCGTCGTCACCGTGGGTGGCGGCGGCATCCCTGTGGTGGAGGAGAGTGACTATGTGCGTGGTGTCGAGGCCGTTATCGACAAGGACCTTGCCAGCGCCCTCTGCGCCGTAGAGATTGGCGCCGACGAGTTCTACATCCTCACCGATGTGCCCAAGGTATATATCAACTTCCGCAAGGAGAACGAGCAGGCGCTCGATACCATCACTGTGGCCCAGGCCAAGCAGTACCTTGAAGAGGGTCAGTTTGCCGAAGGCTCGATGGCTCCCAAGGTGAGAGCCGCCATCATGTTTGTCGAGCATGGCGGCAAGGAGTGCATCATCACCGAGGCTGGCCAGTTGGACAATCCCAGCTGCGGCACCCGCATAGTGAGATAAATGGGTTTAAGGTTTATGGCATCTCCGTTAGATCAGATTACCAGTTCGCCCCAGTTTAAGCCTTTCATGAAGAAGTTGGCTTTGATGGCCGTTGTGCTTACGCTGGTCGCATTGGTGCTGAAATTACGGGGTTTGCAGCAAGGAAATACTTTGCTCATCATTGGTATGGGCACGCTGTCTATCGTGGCGCTATTCCTTGGTCGGCTTTTTCCCTGTCCCGATGAGAGAGGTCGTGGGCTATGGAAGTTTGCCATGCTGCTCACCGGCATCTCGCTGGCAGTGGCCATCATGGGCTTGCTGTTTAAGATAATGCACTGGCCGGGAGGCATCGACAATCTGATTGTTGGCATCGTAGGCTTGACAATCAGTGCCATCGGATGGTTTTTGTATTTCCGGACTCGCAAGAATATCTATGAAGAGATAAAAAAAGAAGATTTATTAACATTTTAAAACAATAACAACATGGCTTACAATTTAAGAAACCGCAATTTCCTGAAGATCCTCGACTTTTCGCCGAAGGAGCTCAACTATCTGCTTGACCTGGCCCGCGACCTGAAGCGCGCCAAGTATGCCGGCTGCGAGCAGCCCCGTCTGAAAGGCAAGAACATTGCCCTTATCTTCGAGAAGACCTCGACCCGCACCCGCTGCGCCTTTGAGGTTGGTGCCCACGACCAGGGTGCCCACGTGACCTATCTCGGTCCCACCGGCAGCCAGATCGGCATCAAGGAGAGCATGAAGGACACCGCCCGCGTGCTGGGTCGCATGTTCGACGGCATCGAGTACCGTGGCTTTGACCAGGCCACCGTCGAGGAGCTGGCCAAATACGCCGGCGTGCCCGTGTGGAACGGTCTCACCGCTGAGGCTCACCCCACCCAGATCCTGGCCGACTTCCTGACCATTCAGGAGCACACCGACAAGCCTCTCAACCAGGTGAAGTTTGCCTACATTGGCGATGCCCGCTACAACATGGGTAACAGCCTGATGGTCGGCGGCGTGAAGATGGGTATGGACATCCGCATCATCGCCCCCAAGAAACTGCAGCCCGCCAAGGAGCTGGTCAAGAAGTGCCAGGAGATCGCCAAGGAGACCGGTGCCAAGCTCACCGTCACCGACGACGTCGAGAAGGGCGTGAAGGGCCTCGACTTCATCTACACCGACATCTGGGTGTCGATGGGCGAACCCGACAGCGTGTGGAAAGAGCGCATCAAGATGCTGATGCCCTACCAGGTCAACGCCGCCCTGATGAAGAAGACCGGCAACCCGAAGTGCAAATTCATGCACTGCCTGCCCGCCTACCACAACCTTGAGACCAAAGCCGGCCGCGATGTGAACGAGAAGTTCGGCCTGAACGGCATCGAGGTCACCGAGGAGGTCTTCGAGAGCGAGAACAGCATCGTCTTCGACGAGGCCGAGAACCGTATGCACACGATTAAAGCCGTCATGGTTGCCACCTTAGGTGATTAATTATGTGGTTTACTAATCTGTTTACAGGTAGTGGAGTGGCCAGCACAGTGTTGATGCTGGCCATCTCCATCTTTGCAGGTTTGCTGCTGGGCAAGCTGAAGGTGCGCGGCATCACGCTGGGCATCACATGGGTACTCTTCGTGGGTATAGCCCTGAGTGCCTGTGGTGTTAGCCTTAACCACGACATGCTGCATGTCCTCAAGGAGTTTGGCCTGATACTCTTTGTTACGGGTGTAGGCCTGCAGGTGGGACCCGGATTCTTCAAGTCGTTCAAGAAAGGTGGCCTGTCGATGAACATCATGGCCTTGGTCAATGTAGCCCTTGGCGTGGGCATCACGGTGCTCATCGCCAAGATGGCTAATCAGGAGTTGACCGACATGGCGGGTGTCTATACGGGAGCCATCACCAATACGCCTGGCCTCTCGGCCGCACAGGCCGCTGTGGGCGACCTCGGCATCGAGGGGGGAGCCGGTCGACTGGCTACAGGCTATGCGCTGACCTACCCGTTGGCAGTGGTTGGCATGATTGTCGCTTGTATCATCCTGCGGCCGAGGAATCTGGCTGCAGAACCGACAAGTATGGCTGACTTTACCGGCTCTACCGTCCAGACTGGGAAGAACATTAAAAAGGGCGGCATCCTGCTGATACCGATCTTCGTCATTATCGCCCTCGGCATCGTTCTGGGCTCCATTCCCATTCCTGTGGGCATGAAGGCTCCGGTGAAACTGGGTCTTGCCGGCGGTCCCCTCGTGGTGGCCCTGGTGGCAGGTTGGCTGGGTGTGAAGAAGGGCTGGTATGGCACCGACTTCACTGATGGTCAAGGTGTCCACATGATGCGCGAAGTGGGCATCGCCCTTTTCCTCGCCGCAGTGGGTCTGGGCGCTGGAGGTGATTTTGTGGCCAATGTCAGCGTTCACTATATGTGGGTTGTCTACGGTGTCATCATCACCATGGTGCCGCCGTTGCTGGTGGCCGGTTTCGGCCGCATCGTGCTGAAGATGAACTACTACACCCTCATGGGCTTCATTGGCGGCAGCCACACCGACCCGCCGACGCTGGCTTTTGCCAACACCGTGGCTCCCGAGGGCTGCAAGCTGCCCAACACCGGCTATGCCACTGTCTATCCCTTGACGATGTTCCTGCGCATCTTCTCCGCGCAACTATTGGTTTTGATGGCATGAAGAAAATAGTTCTTATGGCAGCGATGCTTTCCGTATCGCTGCCTTTTGTTCAGGCGCAGGACACTAATAAGGTATCTGTGAAGCTTTACGGCTTTGTGCGCAACTACCTCACTTTCGACAGCCGCAAGACCTATACTGTCGTCGGTGGTGAGTACAACATGATTCCCTTCGACGAGAAGTGGAACGAAGACCATAGTGAGGACCTGAACGCTGTGTCATCGATGCAGCTGCAGGCGTTGACTTCGCGTTTTGGTTTAAATATCACAGGTCCCAGTTTTGGACAAGTGAAGAGCAGTGGAAAGCTGGAAGGCGACTTCGGTGGCTTCGGCACCAACAACATGGTGTTGCGTCTGCGTTTGGCCTATTTAAAACTAAGAGCCGAACAAAGTGTGTGGAATGCGGAATTGCTCGTGGGTCAGGACTGGCACCCTCTGAGTGGCGACATCATGCCCGAGGTGTTGGGTATGGCCGCTGGTGCGCCATTCCGTCCCCACAGTCGCACGCCGCAGGTACGCGCTTCCATGTATCTGGGTTCTTTCGGCTACACCGCCGCGCTGCTTTGGCAGCTGCAATACATGAACAACGGCCCGAAGTCTGCCAGCGACCCGACGAGCACCAACAGCATAGACTTCGCCAACAACTCACTGATTCCCGAAGTGTTCCTTGGATTCAACTTCAAGCAGGGACCTTGGTATGCCCAGATAGGTGTCGACATACAGAGCCTTCGCCCTCGCACCCATGCTTTGGTGGGTGGTGTCACCAAGAAGGTCAACGAAACCGTCAGCTCGTTCACCCCGACGCTCTATGCACAATATGTTACCAAGGATCTGAGCGTCAAATTCCGCGCCCTTCTTGCCCAAAACACCAGCCACCTGAACCAGCTCGTGGGCTACGGCGTCACCTCCGTCAACAGCGACGGTTCGTGGAACTATGCGCCCCTTCGTGCCGCTATCGGCTATATTAACATTGCTTTCGGTTCAAAAGTACGCTATAACCTCTTCCTCGGATACATGCAGAATCTCGGGGCAGGGGAGGACCTCTGGCTCGATCCCGCCACAAACAGTTACCATATATACATGAAGGGTGGCGAGGAATTCACCCACCTCCACAGTGTTGTCCGTCTTGCCCCCTCGGTCAGCTACAACCTTGAATCCTTCAACTTCGGTATCGAATATGAAGCCACCGCTGCCTACTATGGCAATCTCGCATCCGACGGCACCGCTAATGCCAACCTCAATGGTATCTTCAATCATCGTCTTTGTGCCCTTGTCAAATATAACTTCTGATTTTTTCCAGTGATTCTCAAGCCACTCATAAGGACCCTCCTTGGACATCGGCTTTATAGCCACCTCCTCTATCGTCGCCACTATCGATGGCTCTTGCACCACAACGGTTTCCCCAACCGGAGAGTCCAGGGCGAGGAGTCCTATGTCGCCAAGTGGCGCCAACTCTCCCCACTCGTTGAACCTTATTCCTACCGCCTCTTCTCCCGTTATTGCGGAGCCGACAGCAACATCATTCCCGAGGACATCATGCACGACATTGTAGAGCGGTATCTTAATCCCCCTGCCTTGTGGGACCTCTATGAGGACAAGAACAACTTCGCCTCCTTCCTTGATCCCTCCATACTTCCTGCCACTGTTGCCATGCGCAAAAACGGTGGCCCCGTCCAACAACTCGTCCCTTTGAGCGACTGTCCTTATCAAACTCTGTTTCTCAAGCCCTCTCTCGACGCTTCCTGCGGTGACGGCATACTTCGCTTCGACCGTTGCGGCGACCGATATGTTGCCGCTGACGGCACTATCCTTTCCGATATCTTCATGATGCGCTATGCCGCCAACTGGAACCTCCAGCAGGGAATTGTCCAGCACCCCTTCTTTGCCCGTCTTAGCCCCACGGCCGTCAGCACTGTCCGACTCGCTGTCTATCGTTCTGTCGTCGACAGCCGGCCGCATGTCACCGCTGCCATCCTTCGTGTAGGACCTGCAGGCTCTCATGTCGACAACATCAGCGCTGGTGGACGCTTCGTCGCAATCGACCCTGTCACCGGTCGCTTAGGCTCCACATTCATTGCTCGCTACGGCGAGCGCTCCTCGCAGTGGAACGGTGTCGACCTCGGCGAAGAAAAACTATTCGTCCCGGCCTGGCAGTCCATTGTCGACCTTGCCCTTGATGCCTCTTTACGCATCACTGACCATCATCTCATTGCCTTCGACATCACTGTCGACCCCTCCCTCCGCCCCATACTCATCGAATACAACCTTGGCGGATTTACCACCTATTTCTTTCATTTCACCGGGCAAACGCCTCTCGGTTCCTTCACCGACGAAGTCATCACCTCCATCATAAACCATTAACCTGTGATTGTTAAACCTATGCCCAAACGCAAAATTATCAATGACCCGGTCTACGACGGTTTCCTTACCATCGACGATCCCGTCATACTCCAAGTCATCGAACATCCTTTCTTTCAGAGGCAGCGCCGCATCAAGCAGCTCGGACTCACTTCCCTTGTCTATCCCGGAGCCACCCACACCCGTTTCTCCCACATGCTCGGAGCACTCAATCTTATGGGACGTGCCCTCGACGTCCTTCGTTCCAAAGGCGTTCCCATCACCGACGAAGAAATATGTGGCGCCAAGCTCGCCATCCTCCTCCACGACATTGGCCACGGCCCATTCTCCCACACCACCGAGCGTCTACTCATCGACCTACCCCATGAGGAAATCACACTTCTCATGATGCAGCGCATCAATCAGGAGATGGAAGGAACTCTCGACCTTGCTATTTCCATCTTTGCCAATCGTTACCACAAACACTTCCTGCATCAGTTAGTGAGTAGCCAGCTTGATATGGACCGCCTCGACTACCTTGGGCGCGACTCGTTCTTCACCGGCGTCAGCGAGGGCATCGTGGGCACCGACCGCATCATCTCGATGCTTAATGTGCATGATGATGAATTGGTGATTGACGAGAAAGGTATCTACAGTGTGGAGAAGTTCATCATCAGCCGCCGTCTGATGTACTGGCAAGTGTATATGCACAAGACCGTCATTGCCGCCGACCAGCTGCTGCTATCCATTCTTCGGCGTGCAAAAGAGTTGAACCATTCTCCTTTCGCCTTCAGCCTTTCGACCTTCGACCTCGACCGCTTCGCCGAGGTGGACGACGACGACATCATGGTGGCTGTCAAGCATTGGCAGCACAGCGACGACGAGATACTCAGCACTTTATGTAAGAATATGGTCAACCGCCGCCTGCCGGCTATACGTTTTAGCAACGAGCCATTTACAGACATCCATTCGACTTATTTCGAGGGCACTGGTAAATTGGCCAACCGTAGCTACGACTTTAACGACCAGGAGATAAAAGTCCTCTACAAGGACGGCCGCTGCCTGCCCATCAGCGAGGCCAGCGACCAGCTCGACAGGCATTTCTTGGAGAAACAAGTAACCAAATATTATCATTTTTATCCCAAAGAATTATGAAGGTACATTTCATTGCTATAGGCGGTTCCGCCATGCACAATCTTGCCATAGCCCTCTGTCAGAAGGGCATCACCGTCACGGGTTCCGATGACGAGATATTCGACCCGGCGAAGAGTCGGTTGGAGAAGTACGGCTTGCTGCCGGAAGAGTTCGGCTGGCATCCGGAGAGAATAACCAAAGACCTCGACGCTGTGGTGCTGGGTATGCACGCTCGCATCGACAATCCCGAGTTGCTGCGGGCACAGGAACTGGGACTGAAGATTTACAGCTACCCCGAATACCTCTATGAGCAATCGAAGGACAAATTGCGCATCGTGGTGGGCGGCTCACACGGCAAGACGACTACTACGGCGATGATACTGCACGTGCTGGCGCATTGCGGCATTGAGGCCGACTATATGGTTGGCGCGCAGTTGAAGGGCTTCGAGGTGATGGTGCGCCTGAGCCACACCGCCAAGGTGATGGTCATCGAGGGCGACGAGTACCTGACCTCGCCCATCGACCGCCGCCCCAAGTTCCACCTCTACAAGCCCAATGTGGCCATCATTACCGGCATCGAGTGGGACCACATCAATGTCTTCCCGACGTTCGACATCTACCGCGACCAGTTCGCGCAGTTCATCAACCTCATCGAACCGAAGGGTACGCTGATTTACTGCGACGAGGATGCCGAGGTACACCGTGTGGCTGTTGAAAACCAGCGCACCGACATACAGAAGCTGCCGTATGTATGCCCGGAGCACCGTGTGGAGAATGGCATTACCTATATTGGCAATACCGCGTTGCAGGTGTTCGGCCACCACAATCTATTAAATCTCACCGCCGCACGATTGGCCTGCCGTCAGGTGGGAGTCACCGACGAGCAGTTCGACGAGGCTATCAGCACTTTTGAGGGTGCCAGCAAACGTCTTGAGCTGGTGAAGAAGAGCGACACCTGCGCTGTCTATAAGGACTTCGCCCATGCGCCGTCGAAGCTCCGCGCTACCATCCACGCCATGCGTGAGCAGTACCCCGACCGCAAGTTGGTAGCCTGCATGGAACTGCACACCTTCAGCTCGCTGACGCAGGAGTTCCTGCAGCAGTATGCCCACTCGATGGACGAGGCCGATGTGCGCTATGTCTATTTCAGCCAGCATGCACTGCAACTCAAGAAACTGCCGCCTCTCGATCCCGAGGAGGTACGCAAGGCTTTCGGCGGGAATGTGGAAATCTTCACCGATAGCAAGAAGCTGGTGGATTGCGTTATAACGTTGTTCCGAGATAACGACAATAAGAACCTCCTGATGATGAGTAGCGGCAACTTCGACGGCATCGACTTTGCAGCTCTTGCCGACGAAATTATTTGAACACCGCAATGGTGTCTTTGGCCATTTGGTCGAGTTTCCTGATGGGAGAGAAGTCGCCGCAGAAGTGGGCTTGGAGGGCAGGATTGGATACTTCGCAGCCACTAATGCCAACTTCGTCGACGAAATAGTCGCCACGCTTGTATGACACCGTGAAGATCAAAGTGTCGCCTTCCTTGTCGGTGAAGCAGAAAGTGGCTTTGTCTACCTTGTCGTAGGTCACTTTCCTGTCGAAGCCGAAGCCGCTTTGCGGATAGAGGTTCTCCTGTCCTGTGACAGGATCGCGCACTGCGCCGGGATTCCAATAAAGAGAGTATCCGGGTGCGTTGCGCTCATACGACAATCTGTTGTCGCTCCCTACAAAATAAAACCCTTCTTTTTGCAAATCCTCGGCCACCTCTTTCAATGTGTTGCCAAAGGTGTCGTTTTTGGTAACCGATACGGTGATTCTACAACTGCAAAACAATGTAGTGCAGAGTATTGTTGTGGTGAGAAAAGCGGCTTTTTTCATCTTTTATGTCATTTTTGTTAATGATGCAAAGTTACAAACTTTCTGCCATGTGGCAAAATATTTTTCTGTATGTCGTGAAAAATCCGTATTTTTGCATTCGCAAAAAAGTATATTATGGCACAATTTGAAATAGGCGACAAAGTGAAGTTCCTCAACGCCATCGGCGGGGGAGTGGTGAAAAAAGTGGCTGGCGGCATGGTGTATGTCGAGGACGAGAGCGGCTTCGACATGCCGTTTGCGCCCAACGAGCTTATCCGCATGGCCGACCAAGGCAAGGTGGGACAGGTGTTCAACGACGAGACCATCGGCCAGAGTGCCGAGCAGCGCGCAAAAGAGGAACACCGCGAGCCGACGCAGTACGAACTTATTGAGGAGAACCGCAAACTCCGCAGCCAGAACGCCAACCTGCAGGACCAGATAAAGCAGTTGAAAAGCCAGGTACTGAGCCTGCAGAGAACCATCGCCCGCATATCGTAATTGTACGGATGCTTCTTTAATCGTTAATGATATGAAAAAAGCAATCTTGACACTCGTCGTGCTGTGCGGCTTCGGTTTCGGTGCCGCGGCGCAAAGCGTGGACACAACAGAGGCGGGTGTTCGGATGATAGACGTGGATTTACAACGTCCCAGTGTGGTATTCAAGGGTACCGTGATTGATAGCACAAATGGAGGTGCCATACCATTTGCCAAGGTAAATGTGCGCGACCGATGCTATATATACTGGGTTGATACAACTGACATCAACGGGAACTTTGAGATATCAATGCAAGCTGGAGTATATGACATCGAGGTGGCATACGCTGGCTTTGAACATTATTGGCAGCGTGTTAAAGTAACCAACGCAGAGCCCTACACGATAAAATTGCAACCCAAGCGTCATGTCTTCCCTGGGGTTAAAATAGTGGAGACCGATTGGGACAAAGACTTTGAGTTTGAAGCAAATGCTCCAACTCAAAAAATGGAAATCAATGGAGTGAAGATTTCCGCAAGATAACCCCCTTGTAATTAGAGGCCGTTATGATTTTGTAAAAAAATAAACAAGCAATGAGCAGACAGATACATATAGGCAAACTGACGTTGGGCGGGGGAGCACCCGTCCGCGTGCAGAGCATGACGAACACCGACACGATGGACACCCGCGCCACCGTGGAGCAGGCGCTCCGCATGGTGGAGGCGGGCTGCGAGCTGGTGCGCATCACGGCGCCCGACGTGAAGGCCGCCGAGAACCTCGGCCGCATCAAGGAGGAACTGCTGAAGCACGGTTGCGAGGTGCCGCTGGTGGCCGACATTCACTTCAACCCCAAGGCCGCCGAGGTGGCCGCTACGCTGGTGGAGAAGGTGCGCGTCAACCCTGGTAACTACACCGACCGCAATACCGGCAAGCTGGAGTTCACCGAGCAGGAATACAACGACGAGCTGAAGCGGATAGGGGAGAGGATGGCCACGCTCATCGACATCTGCAAGGCGCACCACACCGCCATGCGCATCGGCACCAACCACGGCTCGCTGTCCGAGCGCATCATGAGCCGCTACGGCAACACGCCTGAGGGTATGGCGCAGAGTGCCATCGAGTTCGCCCGCGTCTGCGAGGAACAGGACTACCACGACCTCGTCTTCTCTATGAAAGCCAGCAATGTGAAGGTGATGGTCGATAGCACCCGCCTCTTCGTGCAGAAGATGCACGCCCTCGGCATGGACTACCCGATACACCTCGGCGTCACCGAGGCGGGCGACGGCATGCAGGGCCGCCTCAAGAGCGCCGCCGGCATTGGTGCCCTCCTGCTCGACGGCATCGGCGACACTGTGCGCGTCAGCCTCACCGAGGACCCCGAGGCCGAGATGCCCATCGCCTACGACATCCTGCAGGCCGTCGGCGCCCGCATCACGCAGCCCGAGTACATCGCCTGCCCCTCCTGCGGCCGCACGCAGTATGACATACAGCGCGCCCTGAAGGAGATAAAAGAGAAGACACGCCACCTGGTGGGCGTGAAGATTGGCGTCATGGGTTGCATCGTCAACGGCCCCGGCGAGATGGCCGACGCCGACTACGGCTATGTGGGCTCCGGCCACGGAAAAATCACCCTCTACAAAGGCAAAGAAATCGTCAAGCGCGACATCGACCAGAAGGATGCCGTCGACGAGCTTGTCCGTTTCATCGAATCCGACCATCAATAATTTTCAATAGGTACGCAGGCGTCTCGCCTGCAATTCAATTATCAATTAACAGTTTTCGAAATGAAGTGGTCTTATATCCTATTCCTCCCTGCAGCGGTGTCTATCTTTTGTGCACTTTTCACCGTACTTTTAAAAAAGCAGCTTATCCGCTACCAGCTTCTCCAGAGCCTCACCTTCCTTCTCGAAGGCACTGCCATGCTTGTCCTCGGAATCTTTTTCCGTGGCCGCGCAGGCTCGCTCTTCATCTATGACTTTCTCTTCGAGACACTTTCCTTGTTATGTGCCCCGATGCATTACATCGGTATCTGTTCCCTCACTGAACCCCGCGGTGCCACGCTCCACCAGCGACGGGTCTTTTCCATTCCGTTGCTTTTCACCCTCGGCCTCACCATAGGAGCCTTTGTCCTCGGCCCGCGCCGTTACGAAATCCTCTGCTACGCCATCAGGGAAGGGGATGTGTCCTTCATCCCGGGCGACAGCGCCTGGAACTTCATGCTTTTCTGGGACCACTGGCTCTACCCCGCAGTCTTCCTCATCCTGAGTTGCACCCTCATTGTCATGAGTTCGCGCAAAACCATCCTCTATCAGCGCCGCTTCAACTCCTACTATGCCGAGAACCTCAACGCTCCCAAAATCGACACCCGCTGGGTCACCGTCCTTAGCTGGATTTTCTTCCCGCTGGCGCTCATCGCCATCCTCACCGTCGACTTCCGGCCGCCCTACTTCAAATACATCCTCATCGCCGTTGCTGTCCTCTTCGCCGTTGTCCAGTATCTCTCGGGACGTTTTTGCTACCACATGGACTATGACGCCCGCTATCTTGCTGACCTCGTCAAACAGAGAATCAACAAACAATAACCCCTCACCCATATAGACCTTTAGACCCTTAACCCATTAAACCTTTACCTATGACATCCGTATCGCTTGCCTATTTCATTCTTGGGCTCTCGGCCCTCTTCTGGCCCCTCGCCACCCTCTTTTTCAAACGCCGTGTCCTTGGCGGACAGTGGCTCATCATGACCGCCCTCCTTCTCATCGGGTTCTCCATCATCATCTACAGCACCTTCTTCAACACCTTCCTCGCGGGCGAGTATATCTTGGTCATCCTCTACATGCTCCTCTCGCTCACCGTCCCCCCGATGACACAGATGTCCGTCACCGCCCTTACCCGCACCCAGGGCGTTTCGCGCATGGCGCGCCTCCTTATCCTCCCCGCGCTCTCCCTCGCACTTCTCATGGCTCTCTCCGTCGCCATTGGCGGAGCCGACATGTACCGCCTCTGGATCTTCCGCGGCACCGATGCCATTGCCTGGATGTTCATGCCCAATTCCTGGCGTTACAACCTCATCGTCGCCGTCCATTTCTATCTCTATTGGATTGTCCTCGTCGTCGAAGTGGTGTTTGTCGCCATCTACACCATCGTCTCCATCCGCCACTTCCAGCGGCAAGTGGACGAATACCACGCCGCCGACGCCATCAACCGGCGCCGCTCCATGCTCTTCTACTCCTCAATCGCCGTCAACTGCCTCGCCATCATCATCTCTTACATCATCTTCCCCTTCAACCGGCCTCGTCCCCTCTTGCCCGTCATCATTTTTTGCGTCGTCGAAGGTGCCGCCATGCTACTCATGGGCGGCCTCAGCTTCCGCATCCGTTACTCCGCCGAGAGTCTCAACCTCGACATAGCCCGTACCTCCTCCTCTTCGACACGACACAACCTCGACACCCTCGGACATCGTCTCACCGCCTTCATCGAGAAGGGCAACTTCCGCGACCCCGACATCTCGGTCTTCTCCCTCGCCACACAGTTCCATGTATCGCAGGACCAGGTCGTCGACGCCCTCTACCACATTCACGGCGCCCATTTCTCCGACTACATCGACTCTCTTCGTGTCGACCACGCCTCCTCCCTCCTCGCCACCGCCTCGCAGGACGACCCGCTCCTCCTCGACCGGGTGGCTCACCAATGCGGTTATCGCGACGCGGCGGCGCTAAAAACCGCCTGGCAGCGCGTCCTCCACACCCCCCTCGACCAATCAGCCCTCCTCGACTGACCCTCAAGGTATTAACTACCTATCATCGCCCTACCAACGCCCTACCAACTCCTACCACGGTAGGAGTTGGTAGGGCGTTGGTAGGGTATTGGTAGGGCGATGCAACCAAGAGGGTGGCAAGGGGGCGGGAGGGAGGTGCGGGGAGGATGGCTCGAGAAAAAAAATCTCAATTAACATAAAAAATTTAACATTCTATACAATAAAATGCAATTTTTTGTGTTATCTCAATACAAAAGAATAAAGTCTTAAAATATATAAGGATTATGAATTTGGGAATAAAACTTTTGGTGGCTGAAGACGACCCCAACCTGGGTACCATTCTGAAAGCCTATCTCACACAGAAGGGTTATACCGTTGTCTGGGCCAAGGACGGCGAAGAGGCTCTTGCATCGTTCGACGCGGAGGATGTGGACGCCTGCATTTTCGATGTGATGATGCCGTTGAAAGACGGTTTCGCCGTTGCCAAGGAAATCAGGAAGGTGGATAAAAAGATACCCATCATTTTCCTGACCGCCAAGAACCTGGAGGAAGACAAGCTGAAGGGTTTCGAGGTGGGAGCCGACGACTACATCACCAAACCGTTCTCGATGGAAGAGCTGCTGGCACGTCTGAACGCCACGATGCGCCGCAGTTTCAACGAGGACCGTCCTGACAAGAATGTATTCAAGATTGGCGGCTTCGTGTTTGACTATGTGCATCAGACCCTTACGATTGGGGACGAGGTGCAGCGTCTGACCGCCAAGGAGTGCGACCTCCTGAGAATCTTCGCAGTGAATTTCAACCAGCTGGTTGACCGCAACACGACGTTGCAGAAGATTTGGAAGGACGACAGCTATTTTGCAGCGCGCTCGATGGATGTGTATATCACGAAGTTGAGAAAATACCTGAAGGCCGACCCGTCGGTGGAGATTGTCAACGTGCACGGAGTTGGGTTCAAACTGTCGCACAAGGAGTAGTGAGACTGACTTTTTTGGGCACGGGGACATCGCAGGGTGTGCCGGTGATAGCATGCCATTGCGGGGTGTGCAGCTCGGTCGACGAACGGGACCGGAGGCTGCGCACTTCGGCATTGTTGACTTTGGATAACGGCGCAAACATCCTGTTCGACATCGGGCCGGATTTCAGGCAGCAGATGTTAAGGCAGAAGGTGGAACGGTTGGACGCGATACTCGTAACGCATGCACATCGTGACCATGTTGCAGGATTGGATGATGTGAGATCATTCAATTATGTGCAACACAAGAAGATGGATGTCTACCTGAATGGCGAGGCCAAGCACGCTTTAGAGCGCGACTATGGCTATATTTTCGCCCATCACGAATTTCCGGGGCTGCCCGAGGCCGACCTTCACAGGGTGGAGGGCGCATTTGTGGCCGCAGGGGTTGAGGTGGAGCCGATAAGGGCGATGCACAAGGACCTGCCCATTTTGGGATACCGCATCGGGGAGATGGCCTACATCACGGATGCGAACCATATAGAGCCTCAAGAGTTGGATAAGATAAATGGAGTAAAAGTGTTGGTTGTCAATGCACTCAGGAAAGAGAAACACTTCTCGCATTTCTCGCTTCCCGAGGCATTGGAACTAATAAAAACGGTGAACCCCGGCCGCGCCTATCTGACGCATATCAGCCACGAGATGGGGCTGCATGCCGAGGTGGAAAAGATGCTCCCGGAGGGAGTTTTTCTGGCATACGACAATCTGGAGGTTGAGGTATGATTTCGATTTGTATACCGATATATAATTTTTATGCCTATCCGTTGGTGCGTCGGCTGAGGACCCAGATAGAGCAGATGCACGGGGAGGATGACTTCGAGATTGTGTGCATCGACGACCACTCGTCGGGCTACTATCTGACCCAGAACAACGGTATCTGCGATCTGGCGCACTATCTGCGTCTGGGCGAGAACATCGGCCGTGCCAGGATACGCAATATTTTCCTGAAACATACGAAAGGGGAATGGCTTCTGTTTCTGGACAACGATTCGGTGGTGCCGGACAATTTCTTGAAGGAGTACAGGAAACACATGTCGGACAAGAGCGACGTGATTGTCGGCGGGCGGGAGTATGACCAGCGTGGCGACGACCAGCAGCACCGCCTGCGCTACCTCTATGGGACGAAAGTGGAGAGCCGGAGTGTGGAGGAGAGGAAGAAGACCCCCTACAAGTCGTTCATGACGAACAACTTCATGATACGCCGTTCGGTGTTTGAAAAGATAAAGTTCGACCCGCGCATCAGCCAGTATGGGCACGAGGACACACTCTTCGGCTACAGGCTGGAGGAAAACAAGATACCGATACTCCACATCGACAATCCTGTGGTGAACGGCGACGTGGAGAGCAATGCCGAATTCCTCCACAAGACGGTGCAGGGAGTGGAGAGCCTGGTGGGGATATACAAGTTCATGTGGGAGGACCAGCGGTTCTGCCGCACGGTGAAGTTGCTGAACACCTATGCCACGGTGAGGAGAATGGGCTTGACGAAGGTGACCTACTGGCTGTACAAGGTGTTCAAGTCGCCGATGGAGAGCCATTTTGTGAGCGGAAAGGCAATCTCGATGAAGCAATTCAGCTTTTACAAATTGGGTCTTTTTATCGAGAAATTAAATGAAAAAGACTAATATTATAAGCATTACACATATAAAATAAAAGATACGGCTATGAAAATGAGACAGACAATTGTTCTGATGATGGTGCTGATGGCGGGCAGTTCCTGCTGGGCACAGGTCAGAGAGACGACGACCTACAAGGATGGTTCCTACTATACCGGAGAACGCGACGCCAAGGGGCGCCGCCACGGCAACGGCCTGATGGTGTTTGCCAACGGCGACCGCTATGAGGGCGACTGGAAGAAGGGCGACATCGACGGCGAGGGTACGTTCACCTACGCCGCTGCCGGCTACTCCTACACGGGCCATTTCAAGAAAGGCAACATATTGGGCCACGGTACATTCCGTTTCAACAACGGCAATGTGATGGAAGGCGATTGGACAGACATGGGCACCGGTACGGGCTACCTCTTGTTCCCCGACGGGTCGCGCTATGAGGGACCGTTCCTCAACGGATTGTTCCATGGACAAGGTGTGCGCACTTGGCCCAACGGCGACCGCTATGTGGGCAGTTTTGTCCAGGGCCACATGACGGGTCAGGGAAAGATGACGTCGAGCGACGGCGCCTCGTATGAAGGCGGCTGGCTCAACGACCAGTATGAAGGCGAGGGTACCTATATCAGCACCGACGGCGAGTTGATAAAAGGCCGTTTCCATGCCGGACAATTGGTTGAGAATTAAGAATTAAGAATAATAAAACACAATTTGAAAGATGAGATTCACGGTTCATAGCTCCCTGAGGGTTGTTGCGCTGGTGTCGCTGCTTTTTGCCGGATGCTGGGGCAGCCGATATGTGTCGGCCGATGCCGACCTGGAGTCCATTTATATGGGCAAGTCGTATTACGAGATAGTTGACGAATTCGGCCGACCCGATGCGACGATGCAGGACGAGGAGGGAGGCACGCGTATAGCCTACAACTATGCCACCCTCAACGGTACCGCGGCAGCACCTCTCTACAAGCAGTTCAACATACGTAACCGCAAAACCAAAGAGACGGGGACTCCCGGTGGCGGCATGACTTTCTCGTTCAATGCAAGGATGAAGTGCTATGCCGTGGAGTCGGATTTCCAGCGCGAGAAGGCAGAGAAAGTAGCCTCCAAGCCAAAGGATGCGCACACCCCTGGCGCTTGGGCAAAACCCAGGGTACCACGGTCGCTGGACTTCCCCTATGTGGAACGCCGCTCGCCTTATGCACAGGTGGTGAGCATTGAAAAAATCGAGATTGAGAGAGAAAATACCAAGGTGTATTTCTCCTATTGTGCCCGCACCCCCGAGCACCGTCCGCTCTATGACAAAGGTCTCGCCATCAATCCAGACGTCTTCATTCGCGACAACGCCACCGGCAGACATTTCAAACTGGTGAAAACCGATGGAATCTCGGTGTATCCAGAATATACTGACTTTGCCCACAACCGTGGTGGATACGACGTGCTTGTCTATTCGCTCACTTTCCAGGCATTGCCGCTGAACACCCAGAATATCGACATCGTTGAGCCTGGTCCCGAGGGATTCAACTTTTATGGTGTCGACATCCGCACCCCGATGACATTCCGCGAAAGCAAGGCGGCAAATCCAATCTCGGAGAATTAAAATAAAAAAGACAGAATATGAAGAAAACACTATTTTCTTTGGCCGCTGCCGCCCTTTGCATGGCAGCGTGTAACCAGAAACAGGATACCGATGAGCAGAATGTCATCGAGAAACAGCCGATAACGGTTGCCGACGGCCGCTTCACCCCCGAAGTGATGTGGAGCCTGGGGCAGTTGGCCGGCTATGACGTGAGTCCCGACGGCAGCCAGCTGGTCTATGGCATGAAAGCCATCAGCATGGAAGAGAACAAGGGCAATGTGGAGCTCTATCTGATGTCGACCGATGGTGGCGAACCATCGCGACTGACCACCACCGCCGCCTCCGAGTTCAATCCCGTGTGGTTCAACGACGAGACTGTTATGTTCTGCCGGGGGAATCAGATTCTTTCCATAAATGTCAATAACCATCAGGAGACAGTGGTTGCCGAGTGTGAGCGCGGCTTCGAAGGCTTCAAGATTGCTCCCGACGGCTCCTCGCTGGTATATATCAGCACCATCCCTGTTGAACGTCCCGAGCATCTGGGAAAACTCTTCGCCGGACTCGACAAGACCACAGGACGCATCAACGAGGACCTGATGTATCGCCATTGGGACAACTGGGTGGATGAGATTCCCCACATCTATTATGTCACGCTGACCAATGGCAAGGCCGATATGGACAAGGCTGTCGACATTCTCGACGGCGAACCCTACGAGAGCCCCATGCGCCCCTGGGGTGGCACGGAGCAGTACGACTACAGTCCCGACAGCAAGCTGGTTGCTTACACCTGCCGTAAGAAGACCGGCTATGACTATGCCCATTCCACCAACAGCGACATTTATATTTATGACATCGCCACCCGCGAGACCCGCAACATCAGCGAGGACATCATGGGCTACGACCAGAACCCCGTCTTCTCCCACGATGGCAAGATGATTGCTTGGGAGAGCATGGAACGTGACGGCTATGAGGCCGACAAACAGCGCCTCATGGTCATGGATCTCGTTACCGGCAAGAAAACCGACCTCACCGAAGGATTCGACTACGGTGTAAGCAACATCCGCTGGTCGGCCGACGACAAGAGTCTTGCCGCAGTTGTCATGTATCGTGGCACTCTGGAAATCTTCGACTTCAAGTTCGAGAGCGGCGATCAACCGCGCCAGATTACTGCCGGTGTACACGACATCAATGGTTTTGAGATGAACGGCGACCGCATCTTTGCCAACCAGGTTTCCATGCAGTATCCCGCTACCGTCTATGCCTATAACTTCACCGACGACAAGGCCGAGGGCAAACAGCTCACCACCTTCAACGACGACATCCTCTCGCAGGTGCGCATGGGCAAGGTCGAGCCTTACTGGGTGAAGACTGTCGACGGCAAGGAGATGCTCACCTGGCTCATCTATCCCTACGACTACGATTCCACCAAGACCTATCCCGCACTGCTCTTCTGCGAAGGCGGTCCCCAGAGCATCGTCAGCCAGTTCTGGAGCACTCGCTGGAACTTCGAGGTGATGTCGGGTGCTGGCTACTTCATCATCGCCCCCAACCGCCGTGGCGTTCCCGGCTTCGGTATGGAGTGGCTTGAGGAAATCTCCGGCGACTACGGCGGACTCTGCATGCAGGATTACATGAGCGCCACCGACTATTTCGCCAACAACTTCAAGCAGATCGACCGTGAGCGCATTGGTGCCTGCGGCGCCTCTTTCGGTGGCTACAGTGTCTATTGGCTCGCCGGCCACAACCACGATGTCAAGGGCTACAACGAAGGCCGTCGCTTCAAAGCATTCCTGGCTCATAACGGCATGTTCAACTTCGAGCAGCAGTACCTCGAGACCGAGGAAATGTGGTTCGAAAATTGGGAAATAGGCGGCCCCTACTGGGAACGCGACAAGAACCCCAAAATCAAGAAAGGCTTCTCCAACTCGCCCCACCTCTTCGTCGGTGAATGGAACACCCCCATCTGCGTCATCCACTCCGAATTCGACTTCCGCATCGTCGCTTCGCAGGGTATGGCTGCCTACAATGCCGCACAGCTGCGCCGCATCCCCAGCCGCTACCTCTACTTCCCCGACGAGACTCACTGGGTGCTCCGTCCACAGAACAGCCTCCTTTGGCATCGTAACTTCATCGACTGGTTCGACCAGTGGCTGAAAAAATAACATCACCTCTATAGCATATATCAAATCTATAGCACACCATTCATCACTCATACTTTAGCCCGCCATTCCGGCGGGCTTTTTTATTTCATAACAATCTATTTGTCAAACATATATATTATATTTTATTAATATTGTGCGTGCGAATCAATATTTTTGTGTAAATTTGCATCTTCAAATTAACCCCAAAGGAAATCTACCCCAAAAGGGAACAGAACACATTATGAAAAAAGAAAATCTCGTCAACAAAGTCAAAGTTGGAATCGCCCAGATGAGTTGCGTGGCCGACAAAGCCGCCAACATCGAGCGCTACACAGAGAAAGTTCGTCAGCTTGCCGCCGACGGTGCGCAAATCATTTGCCTCCAGGAGCTTTTTGCCTCCCTTTATTTCTGCGACGAAGAGCGCTATGAGAACTTCGCCCTTGCCGAACCCATCCCCGAGGGACCCACCACTCAGCACTTCATGGCCCTCGCCAAAGAATTGGGGGTGGTCATCGTCTGCTCCATGTTTGAAAAGCGTGCCGAAGGGCTCTACCACAACACCACCGCCGTCATCGATGCCGACGGCTCCTACCTCGGCAAATACCGCAAGATGCACATCCCCGACGACCCCGGCTATTACGAGAAGTTCTATTTCACCCCTGGAGACCTCGGCTACAAAGTCTTTCATACCCGCTTTGCCACCCTCGGCGTCCTCATCTGCTGGGACCAATGGTATCCCGAGGCTTCTCGCATCACAGCCCTCATGGGTGCCCAGATACTCTTCTATCCCACCGCCATTGGCTGGGATGTCCGTCAGAACGAACACGACAACCGCGAACAGTACGATGCCTGGCAGACTATTCAGCGCTCCCATGCTGTTGCCAACGGCGTCCCCGTCGTCTCCGTCAACCGTACGGGTAGGGAAGGGGGAATGCAGTTCTGGGGCGGCAGTTTCATCACCAACGCCTTCGGCCGCATCCTCTATCAGGCTCCCCACCTCGAGGAAGCACTCCATGTCGAAGAACTCGACCTCAACCAAACCGACCACTACCGTCGCCATTGGCCCTATCTCCGCGACCGCCGCATTGACAGCTATGGCGACATCACAAAACGCTATATCGACTAACTATTAACTTTTAACTATTTACTGAAAATGAGCACCCCCAAAAAACAAGGCTATTTCATGCCCGCAGAATGGGCCCGCCACGAGGCCACCTGGCTCACCTATCCCAAGAACCCCGACTCCTGGCCCGGAAAGATAGAAACCATCTATCCCTCCTATTACCTCTTCGTCAAAACCCTCGCCGAAAGCGAACAAGTCCATATCAACGTCGACGACCAACCCATGGCCGACCATGTCGCCCACGAACTTCAGGCCATCGGCACCAACATGGACAACATCCGTCTCCACCTCATACCCAGCAACGACGCCTGGTGTCGCGACCACGGCCCCGCCTTCCTCCTCAACAAAGACGGCAAATCCCGCGCCATTGTCAACTGGAACCATAACGCCTGGGGCGGAAAATACCCCTACGAGCTTGACACCGAGGTGCCTGTGCGCATCCACGACCTCATGCCCGACATGTCCATCTTCTCGCCCGGTATTGTGATGGAGGGCGGCAGCATCGACGTCAACGGCTGCGGCGACCTCCTCACCACCACCTCGTGCCTCCTCAACCCCAACCGCAACCCCAACCTCAACCAGGATCAGATTGAAGACTACCTCCGCAACTACTACGGTGTTGACAACATCATCTGGCTCGCCGACGGCATCGTCGGAGACGACACCGACGGACATGTCGACGACCTCTCCCGCTTCGTCAACCCCGACACCATCGTCACCGTCGTCGAAAACGACGCCTGGGACGAAAACTACGAACCCCTCCAGCGCAACCTTCGCATCCTCAACCGCTGCCGCCTCGCCAATGGCAAACAGCCCACCATCGTCGAACTCCCCATGCCCGACCTCGTCTTCTACGACAACCAACGCCTTCCTGCATCCTATGCTAACTTCTACATCGCCAACGACAAAGTCATCTTCCCCACCTATCGCTGCCTCGCTGATAACGAAGCTGCCTACATCCTCGAGGCCCTCTTCCCCGACCGCGAAATCATCGGCATCGATTCCACCGACATCATCTGGGGCCTCGGCTCCTTCCACTGCCTCTCCCAGCAAATGCCCGCCCTGAATAATTGAAAATTGATAATTGGAAATTAAAATGTTACTAAAAAATCATATCATCAAAATATTGCTCTGCGTCAGCATAATTCTCAATTCTCAGTTCTCAATTCTCAATTCCCTGCACGCCCAGCGCCCCTTCATCCCCGACACGGTCACCCCCGGCCAGCTCCGCGTCGACCAGGTCATGTCCCTCATCGACGGCAACTACACCGAGAACCCCGACATGGATAAACTCTCCGCCGTCGCCATCAACGCCATGCTCAAATCCCTCGACCCCCATAGCGTCTACATCCCCGCCAAGGACGTTGAACGAGCCAATGAGCCACTCCAGGGCAACTTCGAAGGCGTCGGCATCTCCTTTCAAATCGTCTCCGACACCATCGTCGTCGGCTCTGTTATCGACGGTGGCCCCTCCGAGAAAGTAGGCCTTCAGGTAGGCGACAAAATCATCCGCATCGACCGCCAGCCCGCCACCGGCGACACCATCAACAACCAGTTCGTCTTCAACCACCTCCGTGGGAAAAAAGGCACCGTCGTCAACCTCGACATCCTCCGTCAGGGCACTGTCTACAACTTCGAGATCACACGCGACAAAGTCCCCATCTACTCCGTTGACACCTACTTCATGGCCGACTCCACCATCGGTTACATCCGCCTCACACGCTTCGCCCGCACCTCCGTCGACGAATTCAACAAAGCCCTCAAATCTCTCAAAAAACAAGGCATGCTCTCCCTTATTCTCGACCTCCGCGGCAACTCCGGCGGCTTCCTCGACATCGCCTGCAACCTCGCCAACGAATTCCTCGACCGCGGCCAACTCATCGTCTATCAGGAAGGCCGTCGCACTCCCCGCCAGAACTTCAACGCCAACGGCCGCGGCCACTTCCGCGCCGACCGCGAAAACCCACACCCCCTCGTCATCCTCATCGACGAAGGCTCCGCCTCTGCCTCCGAAATCGTCTCCGGCGCCATCCAGGATTGGGACCGCGGCACACTCATCGGTCGCCGCTCTTTCGGCAAGGGTCTCGTCCAACGCATGATGCCCCTCTCCGACGGCGGTCAGATACGTCTCACCACGGCGCGCTACTATACCCCGTCCGGCCGCTGCATCCAGCGCCCCTACGACAAAGGCTCCGACGCCTATCGCGACGACATCTCCGAACGCTATAAACATGGCGAACTTGTCAACGCCGACTCCATCCATTTCCCCGACTCCCTCCGCTATCGCACCGCCCACGGCCGCACCGTCTTCGGCGGCGGCGGCATCATGCCCGACATTTTTGTCCCGCTCGACACCATGCGCCTCTCCGACTACTACATCTCCCTCCGCGGCAAAGGCCTCCTCAACACCTTCCCGCTCAACTGGGCCGACGCCCACCGGAAAGACCCGAAGGTGCAGACCTTCGAACTCTTCCTTGAGAACTACGACACCTTCGGCCTCGACGCCCAACTTGCCGCCGCCGCCATAGAGAAAGGCATCGTCCGCGACACCGATAAAGAAGCCGCCGAACCCGAACGCACCGCCCACTCCGACCGCTACCTCGCACTCATGCTTAAGGCCCAGATCGCCAAAGACCTCTTTGGCATTGAATACTACTACAAGGTCATGAAAGACATCGACGAGCCCTTCCTCCGCGCCCTCGACTTCCTCCACGGAATCAAGAAATAAGCATGTAGAACATAGAATTATAAAAGGCATGAACCATCATTTATCTTTTATCATTCACCATTCGACATTGGTCTTCACCATCTTGGCCACCTTGCTGGCGATCCCCACCGAGGCCTCGGCCTACGACTTCTCTGCCGTCGCCCCCAGCGGCCAGACGCTGTATTACAACATTGTGGACAACACAGTAACTGTAACGTCTCAAACCAACAGCTATCCCTATTATTCAACCCGTCCCACGGGAGACATTACTATTCCCGACAATGTTGAGTTCAATAATGTAATCTATCCTGTTACGGCTATCGGAACAAATGCTTTTGGATTCTGTAGCGACATAACTTCAGTAACCGTACCCAGTTCCGTTACTATCATCGGCGCAGATGCTTTTAGTAATTGTTACAACATAGAATCAATCAACATTCTCGGCGCTGTAACGTACATAGGAAACGAAGCCTTCATTTCCTGCAATAGGTTATCCTCATTCACAATTCCAAATACCGTCTCGAGTATTGGCAGGGAGGCCTTTACAGCATGCTATGACCTTACATCTATCTTTATCCCAGCCAGCGTGACAAGTATAGGATACGGGATTTTTTCGAGTTGTCATAATCTGGCTTCTATAACCGTGGACGAGAACAACCCTGTTTATGACAGTCGAGACAACTGCAACGCCATTATCAAATCTTCCGAAAACGTACTTGTCAGCGGTTGCCAAAATACCATCATACCGAATTCCGTTACTGCAATATCAAACAATGCTTTTGAAGGATTGGTTAACCTCACCGCCATTACAATTCCCACGAGCGTTGTTTCCATAGGCAGCTACGCATTCTACGCTTCCGGTCTTACTTCCATTGATATCCCCAGTAGTGTTTCCGTCATCGAACAAGCAACTTTCTTGAACTGCTACTCGTTGGCCTCGATTTCCTTTTCTAGCAGTCTCACCACCATCAAAAAATATGCATTCCAAGGTTGTTCAGCTCTTACCACCTTGACAATTCCCAACAATATCACTTCTATCGAAGAATCTGCATTTGGCGAATGTGGCGGACTTACTTCAATCGTAGTTTCGGAAGGAAATCCCAATTATGATAGCAGAAACAACTGCAATGCAATCATTGAGACATCGACCAACACGTTGATAGCAGGCAGCAACAATACTGTTATCCCCTCCGACGTCACATCCTTGGGGAAAAAGACCTTTTTCGGATGTCACTTCACCTCCTTCACAATTCCTGCATCGGTATCTTTCATCGACGACTACGCCCTTTTTGCATGTTACAATCTAAACGAGCTCTATATCCAGGCTGAAGTGCCGCCGACGTTAGGTGAGCAGGCGTTCTTCGGAATGGACATAAACACCCCCGTCTATGTTCCCTGCGGCAGCCTCGTCGACTACCGGGCTGCCGATGGATGGAGCCAGTTTACCAATATTCAAGAAGTATTCAATTATACGGTGTCGGTAAGTGGCAACGATGATGCTATGGGCACCGCCGCTGTCACCACTGATCCCTCCTGCGCCGACAACAGTGCCACCATCACCGCCACTCCCAATTGTGGCTTTCGCTTCATCCGCTGGGAAGATGCATCCGGCGCTACCGTCAGCACCGACAATCCCTTCACCCTCGCCGTCTCTAGCGATACCGCCCTCACCGCTGTGTTCGAGACCCTTCAGGCTGTCGATTATGCCGAAAGCCCTAGCGGACACATATTATACTACAGAATAATCAATGGGAATGCGCAAGTAACATGGCAGACCAGTTGCGATCCGCGATACACAGACCTCAACGGCGACCTCGTCATCCCCGACAGCGTCACCCTTAATAGCGTGAAATATAAGGTTTCCTCGATTCGTGACTCGGCATTCTTTCGTTGTACAGGTCTGACCTCGGTGGTTATCCCCAATACCGTGAGTAGCATTGGCGATAATGCTTTTGAGGGGTGCAGTAATATGGTTTCTGTAACCATCCCAAATTCGGTGACCAGAATAAACACTAGAACCTTCTGTGGAAGTGGCTTGACATCCGTGACCATTCCCAACTCGGTGACCGTCATAGGCCGTTCTGCATTCCACGCTTGTGGTCAAATGGCCTCTGTCACTATTCCCAACTCGGTAACCAGCATTGACATGGAGGCCTTCCGTCAAACAGGCCTTACGTCAGTCACAATCCCCAATTCGGTTAGAACCATCGGTGCTGCTGCCTTTGCAGAAAGTCCCAGGTTGGAATCGGTAACATTACCTGATTCCATTACGGAATTGGAATATTGGATTCTTATGGGTTGCAGCAGTTTGTCTTCAATAACCATTCCCAGTTCTGTGACTTCTATAGATTTACATGCTTTTAGCTGGTCTGGAAACGTCACCTCTATAGTAGTAGAAAGCGGCAACGAAGTTTATGATAGCCGTGAGAACTGCAATGCCATTATTGAGACGGCTTCAAATAAGCTGTTTATAGGATGCATGAATACAGTAATCCCCAACACTGTCACTTCTATTGGTGACGAAGCGTTTGATCGTTGCTTTAGGCTTTCGTCCATTACCATTCCCAGCAGCGTCACTTCTATTGGCAACTCCGCCTTCACCAACTGCACCGGCTTGACGGAAATCACAACCCTTGCCACAACCCCTCCAGCACTCGGGGACAATGTGTTCTCCAATGTTCCCACCGACATTCCCGTCTATGTCCCCTGCGGTAGTCTCGCCTCCTACCAGGCTGCCGATGGATGGAGCAACTTCACCAACATTCAGATTCGCACAGTCGACAACCTCGCTGTCAGCAATGTTTTGAGCAACACGGCCACCCTCTCCTGGACCGACAACGCCAACACCGGTTGGAATATAGAGTTCGACGCTGTCGACTTTGTCCCCCACGCCTATGTCTATCCCGACTGCGGTACCGAAATCGTCTATCGCCACGTCACCTTCACCACTCTCGCTGCTTCTCCCGCCACAGTGCCTTACAGCTGCGACTTCGAGCTCGACGGCGTCAACGGCTGGGACCTCGTCAATGACGGCCAGGCCAACTACTGGATGGTTGGCAACGACATCAACAATGGCGGCAGCCGTTCTCTGTACATCACCAACGACGGCGCCACCAACGCCTACACCGTCACCTCCACATCCTATTCCTTCGCCACGCGCACTTTCTCCCTTGCGGCCGGCAACTACTTCTGTTCCTATGACTGGAAGGCCCAGGGAGAAAGCTCCTACGACTTCATCCGAGTAGCCCTTGTGCCTATCGATGTCCAGCTGACGGCCGGCGACTATAGCGGCTTCAACAACACCTCGGCCGTTCCGGCCGGTTCCATAGCCCTTGATAGCAGCTATCGCCTGAACCTCCAGGAGAACTGGCAGAACCACCTCGAAGAGTTTGCCATTACCACCCCCGGCCTCTACAAGTTGGTCTTCCTCTGGCGCAACGACGGTAGCGTCGGCACCCAGCCCCCCGCAGCCATAGACAATGTTGTACTTGACACCAATAGCTGCCCACATGTCAACAATGTGACAGCCATCCCGACCGACAACAGCATCAACCTGACTTGGTCTCCCGGCGGTACCGAAACTTCTTGGCGAGTCACCATAGGCGACACCTCTGTCGTAGTGGACGCTCCTGCCTATACCGCCACGGGGCTTGAAGCCAACACTCCCTATACCATCCGCGTGTACAGTCTGTGCGGCATTGGCGACACCGGCAGAGCCTATAGCCTCACTGCCCGTACTAAATGCAGCCCCCTTCCTGTTCCCTACACCGAGGACTTCGAAAGCTATGAATCTGGTTCCGACAATCCCATCAGCCCCTGCTGGACCAAAGGCACCAACAGCACCACAGCCTACCCATATCCTTATGAATCCAATGCCGTCAGCGGTCAGCGCAGCCTCTACTTCTATGCCTACCATCCTTCGTCGGCCACTGCCACCGCCGTCTTTAGCTATGCCGCCCTCCCGCTCTTCCAGCAGCCTGTCAACACCTTGCAGCTGAACTTCAAGGTGCGCCGCTATGCTACCGTCACCGACTATTACACCACCCGCCTCGTCATCGGCGTGATGACCGATCCCACCGACATCTCGACCTTCTTCCCGATGGACACCCTCGACCTGAAGGATGCGGCAGCCTCGTCGATTCACGAGTATGAGTATAGTTTTAACAACTACTCCGGCAACGGCCAGTACATAGCCATCTACGACGAAGTGCCGCCTCTCTATGCTGGCAAAACCTACTCCTACAGCTATGCCTATGTCGACGACATCTTTGTGGATGTCATTCCCTCCTGTCCGCGTGTTAGGAACCTCGCTGCCAACAACGTTATGCACGCCTATGTCTATCCCGACTGCGGTACCGAAATCGTCTATCGCCACGTCACCTTCACCACTCTCGCTGCTTCTCCCGCCACAGTGCCTTACAGCTGCAACTTCGAGCTCGACGGCGTCAACGGCTGGGACCTCGTCAATGGCAGCCAGGCCAACTACTGGATGGTCGGCAACAATGTCAACAATGGCGGCAGCCGTTCCCTGTACATCACCAACGACGGCGCCGCCAACGCCTACACCATCACCTCCACATCCTACTCCTTCGCTGCGCGCGCTTTCGACCTTGCGGCCGGCAACTACTTCTGCACCTATGACTGGAAAGCCCAGGGAGAAAGCTCCTACGACTTCATCCGTGCAGCCCTCGTGCCTATCGATGTCCAGTTGACGGCTGGCAACTATAGCGGCTTCAACAACACCTCGGCCCTCCCGGCCGGCTCCATAGCCCTTGATGGCAGCTATCGCCTGAACCTCCAGGAGAACTGGCAGAACCACTTCGAAGAGTTTACCGTCACCACCCCCGGCCTCTACAAGCTGGTCTTCCTCTGGCGCAACGACAATGTCAGCGGCACCCAGCCCCCCGCCGCCATCGACAATGTTGTACTTACAAATTTGTTTCCATATTCATTATCTGTCTATAGTGCCGACAGCACTATGGGTTCTGCCGCTGTCACCACCGAACCCACCTGGGGCAACAACTCCGCTACCATCACCGCCTATGCCAACAGCGGTTACCTATTCGACCACTGGAGCGACGGCAACACCGACAACCCTCGCACCATCAGCGTAACATCCGACAGCACCCTCACGGCCCTCTTCACCTTCACGGGGAGCACCAGCGGCTCCAGCGACCCCTCGCCCTCTGTGTCCTGCGGCGAATACCATTGGCCCGCCATTCCTTCCCCCGCCTTAGGAGTGCAGATCAAACAGAAACACGACCACACCTCCGCCTTTGCCGCGCAAGGTTGGGACACCGTGGTGACTTTGAGCACTCCGACCATCGAACTGAGCTGCATGCCCTACATCCCCGTGCAGCACTTCAACGGCCAGTATACGGTGGACGAAATCCCCTACAACCCCGCCGACACCTCCTTCCATGCAGGGACGAGAATGCCAATCTCTACCGACGACAATTTCTCGAATTATACGACGACGATTCCTTATCCGTTTTATTTCTTCGGTATCCAGAAAACCCATTTCGTTGTGGGAGCCAACGGCATGGTGGCTTTTGGCCCAGTGCCGGTGACGAATACGACGAGTTCGGGTCCGAGTTGTCCGTGGAGTTACTCGGCGGGATTGCCGTGGACGGACAACACGAGCGGAGCGCCGAGCAATCTGAACTATATGCGCGACGCCATCTACGGCATCTACGAAGACACCTATCCCAGCTACAGCCAAGTTTCCGGCAACGACGGCATCTACTACGGCATTCAGGATGCTTCCCCCATGCGCAAGATTGTATGCTCGTGGAACAACATTCCGCAGTACAGCTGCACATCTAAAAGAAGCAGCTATCAGATTGTCTGCTACGAGGGAACAAACATCATCGAAGTCTATGTCAAGCAACGCCAGGCCTGTACCTCTTGGAATGGCGGCCATGGCATCATCGGCATTCAGAATGCCACAGGACAGCCTCAGATGCCCAGCAGCAACCCGACCAGTTCGAACGGCAGAGTGGTTCCTGGCTCACCGGCAGCCTTCTGGCCGGAAGGAAAGAACCTCTTCTCCTCCGACCTGACCGAAACCGCCTACCGTTTCACACCCCAGGGCTCAACCGTCTACGGCTATAAGTGGTACCGTGTCTTCGACGACGGTCGCGACAGCGTGGAACTGACGACCGCCCCCGACGACCCCAACGGATACTATATCCCGATGGACGAATCTGGCACCTGCCCCACGCTGACACGTGCTGTAGTAAGTCCTACAGAGCCTGCGAAATATGTCTTCGAGTTGAACTTTAGAAATGCAAACAACGACTATTATAAACTCTTCGACACCTGCACGGTGGGCGTCAACTTCGACACCGCCATCCATATCCACATGGAGATGGTGGGCGACAGCCTCTTCTCGCAAGAGGATCTCTCCATGGTGGTGGCTCACCCCGACAGCTCCTATATCAAATTGAGTTTCAATGTGGAACCGACGGCAGAGCGTATCGAAGTTCTCGACCAGGCGAATAATATCGTCGCCACCTTCTACGACTCCACCGAGGAGCACATTCTCCGCATGACCACGGGTGTCTACATCATCCGCGCCGTCTTCCCGGGAGGCGCCGTTTTCGAGGGCTCCATCGATTTCACCAACGAACTGCAGGATAATTGATATTCGTCAATAATCATCGTGCCGTCGAAAATCTCCGCAGAAAGTGGAATCTGACGTCCACGATATCTTTGGAAGCGATGCCCCGGGCATCGCTTTTTCTTTCCCTGTCGGGTTTCCGTCCTTGCTCAGCGTGGCCTTCTCCTTCCGGGAAGGGCAGGGGAGGGGTTCCGTTCTCTCAGTCCTCTCAACCTCCTCGGCCTCAAGTCTGTCGACGTCGGCATCTATCGTTTCGTGTAGAGACGCGGCCTGCCGCGTCTCTACAGGCGACAAAGAGCCTATGTAGGCCGTCGCGCTCGCAGCGCCCTCCTCATCCACGGCGAAGCCGTAGAGATGCACCTCCTTCCCCTGCCACCTCTCGGGCAACGCCAGCTGCACGCTCTTCATCCGTCGCCACGCCGGCGCCGACAGGACGCCCTCCTCCAGCTCGGGACAGTAGGCGTAGACATACACCTCGTCATCCCCACTGCCACCGTCCCATTCAAACCCAATCTGTAGAGACGCGGCCTGCCGCGTCTCTACACCGACGAACA
>CACXXO010000008.1 GCA_902771735.1 uncultured Bacteroidota bacterium | reverse complement strand
CGGTGGCAGTGGGGATGACGAGGTGTATGTCTACGCCTACTGTCCCGAGCTGGAGGAGGGCGTCCTGTCGGCGCCGGCGTGGCGGCGGATGAAGAGCGTACAGCTGGCGCTGCCCGAGAGGTGGCAGGGGAAGGAGGTGCATCTCTACGGCTTCGCCGTTGACAATGAGGGGAATGCGAGCGCAACGACATATATCGGGGCACTGCAGCCGGAAGAAGTTCTTTCCGGTTGGCACAATATTTGCAGGGATGATTACGTTATCAATGAAAAAAATACACAATCATGGCAAACCAGAAAGAACAACAAAACAATCTCAAGCTCAACATTCACCCCGACGTGGCCAAGGGAACCTATAGTAACCTTGTCGTGGTCAGCCACAACCCCACCGAGATAATTCTCGACTTCGCGCAGATGCTTCCCGGCCTCGAAGGCGCCACGGTGCGCGAGCGCGTCATCATGAATCCCATCCACGCCAAGCGTCTGTTGGCTGCGTTGAACGACAACTTGAAGAAGTACGAGCAGCAGTTCGGTAGCATCGTCGAGCCTTCGGCCGACGGCACCGTGCCTTACGACATTTTAGGAAAAGCCTGAGTGTGACCTACACCCGTTGGCAGATAGAGCCTTTGCCTGAAGGCGAAGGCAGTCAGCGCGAGCGCGAACGGGCACTGGCGTATGATGTTCTGCGCCGTTTGCTCGACGGGGAGTCTCCCCGTTTGGAGCACGACGGCAAGGGAGCGCCGTACCTGCCCGACTATCCCGGGCTATCGGTGAGCATCAGCCATTGCCGTACGGCGGTAGCTGTGGCGGTGAGTACTGAGGGCAGGGTGGGTGTCGACGTGGAGTGCCGCCGGAGAATCGGCGACGGACTGATGGAGCGTGTCTGCACCGGGGAGGAGTTGGAAGCGGTGCGGGCTGCGGAGGATCCGACGATGGCTTTCCTGCAGTTGTGGACACGCAAGGAGGCTGTCCTCAAGATGCGCGGCACCGGCATCCAAGGTTTCGGAAGCATGGTCGACGCCCTCGCGGCGAGCGACTGTACAATCAAGGATTTGGATACGCACCTGCCCGATGTTGTAGCCTCGTTGGCTATGGGCGGATGACCGTCTGGGTACCGTCGGAGTGGATTTTGACAATGCGGCTGCCGCGGGTTTCTTCGGTGAGAAGCTCAGGGAGCGGAGGTACGCAGAAGTCGACTCGGAGGCGCAGTTTTTCTTCTATCTCTTTATAATTCTTTGGCGACGGCCGGCCCGAGAGGTTGGCCGAGGTGCTTACTATCGGGGCGCCGAGTAGGCGTATCACCTCTTGGCAGAAGGCATGCCGCGGGATGCGGATGCCCAGCGAGCCGTCGGCGGCGCAGAGGTTGTCGGCGATGGCATTGCCCAACAAGGGGCGCCACATCTCCTCCGGCAGGATGTAGGTTGTCGGCCGGTCGGGTGTGGACGCGGCGTTTGTAGGGACATGACGTGCCATGTCCGCCGTGCAGAGCACCAACATGCTCTTGCTGTGGTCGCGCTCTTTGAGGGTGTAGAGTCTCTCCACGGCGTCGCGGTTGCATGCATCGCATCCAACGCCCCAGATGGTGTCGGTGGGGTAGAGGATGGTCTTTCCTTGTTGCAGAGCCTCAACAGTTTGCCGAATGACTTCTTCCATGTTCATGTTGCAAAAGTACGAAAAAAATAGCATCCCTGCTTGCATGGATGAAAAATATTTTGTACTTTTGCATATTGTTATATTGTTAAAAAATGCAAATAATTCAATTCAATAAATTATAAACCAAAAACTTACAACTATGTTTAAAAGTCATCCCAAGGGACTTGTCGCAGCTGCACTGAGTAATATGGGTGAGCGTTTTGGCTACTATATTATGAATGCAGTGTTGACTTTGTTCATTTGCTCGAAGTTTGGATTGAGCGACAGCACAGCCACGATTATCTATTCGTGTTTCTATTTCGGCATTTACATCATGGCTTTGCCCGGTGGTATCATTGCCGACCGTTTGCAGAACTTCAAGGGCACGATTATCGCCGGCTTGCTCACGATGGTGTTGGGTTATATCATCCTCTCCATTCCTGCCGGTTACGGTGCCATGGATATTTCGATGACCACCGTGCTGGTGCTCACCTGTATTGCCCTGCTTATCATCGCCTTCGGTAACGGCTTGTTCAAGGGCAATCTGCAGGCCATCGTGGGTCAGATGTACGACAACTTCGAGGATGAGGCTGCCAAAAAAGGCCCCGAGGCTCTTGAGAAAGCCAAGAGCAAACGCGATCCTGGATTCCAGATTTTCTACATGTTCATCAATGTGGGTGGTTTGATTGCCCCCTTCGTGGCCCCGTTGCTCCGCAGCTGGTGGCTTGGCATGAAGGGTATGGGCTATGAGTCAACCCTGCCGAAACTCTGCCATATGTATCTCAACACTCCCGCCGAAATGACGACCGACCAGATGAATAACCTCAACACCCTGATGAACCAGGTGAACCAGGGCGGTCTTGACCTCACCGACATGGGCGCTGCCTGCAGCAACTACCTCGAGGTGTTCAACACGGGTGTCCACTACAGTTTCATCGCCTCTATCGCTGCCATGCTTATCTCCCTCACCATCTTCCTTTGCACCAAGAAGGGTATGCCCAATCCCGTGAAGAAGGTTGTCGCTGCCGTCGAGGAGAAGAAAGAGGAACTCACTGCTGAGCAGAAGGCTGCTGCCATCAAGGATGTCAAACAGCGCATGGCCGGCCTCTATGCCGTGCTGGGTGTCTGCGTTTTCTTCTGGATGTCTTTCCATCAAAATGGTGTGTCGCTGTCGCTCTTCGCCCGCGACTTTGTCCATAACACCATCCCACCCGAAATTTTCCAGTGCATCAACCCCTTCTTCGTGGTTGTGCTGACCTTCCCCATCATGTGGATTTTTGGCACCAAGTGGGGACGCAAGTTCTCCACCCCCAGCAAGATTGCTATGGGTATGGGTATCACTGCCCTCGCCTATGTGTTCTTGATGGTGTTCTCGATTGTGATGGGCTATCCCGGATCGCAGGATTACCTTGCTCTGCCCATTGATCAGCAGGCTGAAATGAAGGCTGGCCCGATGGTGCTTGTGGTTACCTATTTCTGCCTCACGGTGGCCGAACTCTTCATCAGCCCGCTGGGTATTAGCTTTGTCTCTAAGATTGCTCCGAAACATATCCAGGGTATTTGCCAGGGTCTCTGGCTGGGTGCCACCGGTATCGGCAATGCACTGATTCTCCTTGGTGGTCAGCTGTATGAGAAGATGCCAAGCATTTGGATGTGCTGGGCTGTCTTCATGGTTATCTGCCTCATCGCCATGGGCATCATGCTTGGCATGCTGAAGTGGCTCGAACGCATTACCGCACAGCAGCAGTAAGGAAGATTTCATGTTAGATCCTTTTCGGGGGCGACCTTTCTCGACGCCCCCGATTCTTTTTGGCCTGACAAACAAAGAAGGTCCCAAAACATGTGCTTCGGGACCTTTCTTTTTTCCAATGCGCGTTGTCCAAACGCGAAGCGGAGTGAGGGCTCTTTATTTGTCGAGCTCCTGCTGGCGCAGGTGCTGGACGTAGATGGCCTTCAGGTGCTTCTCGCGGTTGATGACACTGGGCTTGGTGAACTGCTGACGACGGCGCATCTCTTTCACCACGCCGGTTTTCTCGAATTTGCGTTTCAGTTTCTTGAGGGCGCGTTCGAGGTTGTCACCTTCTTTAATAGGAACTACGATCATTGTTAATACCTCTTTCTTGTTAAGGGTTAATAATTAATTGTTATTTAAGACTCGTTGTCTTCTTAGAACATCAGATGACCCTGGGCGGCGGCATCGTTGAGAGCGGCGATGATGCCTTTCTTGTTGATGATGCGCATGCCTTTGGCGGAGACTTTCAAGGTAATCCACATGTCCTCCTCGGGAATGTAGAATTTCTTGGTCTGCAGGTTGGGGCTGAAGGTACGTTTGGTGTGGATGCGGGAGTGCGACACGTTGTTGCCCACAATCACTTTCTTTCCGGTAATTTCACAAATCTTTGACATTGTTGTATAATTTTTATTTTGTTTTTACGTTAATATTATCGCCTTTTCTGAGACGAAAACGGGTGCAAAAGTACCACCTTTTTCCGAACTGACAAAACCTTTCGGCTCTCAAAAACGGCATTTTAAATATTTTTAACATTTTGATAATTATAAATAATTGGTAAATAGTGTGTTGCTAAAAAGTGTGAAATGAGTTTTAACATTATTTTTTCAGTCACTTAGCAACTTTTTTTGAACAAAAACGACCGTCTGCAATGTCTCTTTCGCAGAAATTGGACACCTGGTATACCGACTATGGACGCACCCTTCCCTGGAGGGGTATCAGTGATCCGTATCGCATCTGGCTCTCGGAGATAATCCTTCAGCAGACACGCATCGAGCAGGGGCGCGATTACTACCATCGTTTCGTCGAGGCTTTTCCTACGGTGGCCGATTTGGCTGCCGCGTCCGAGGATCAGGTGCTGCGCCTATGGCAGGGTCTCGGCTACTACTCGCGCGCGCGCAATCTGCACGTGGCTGCGCAATATATAATGAATGAATGTGGTGGTGTGTTTCCTTCTGATTATCAAGGTGTCCTAAAGCTTAAAGGCGTGGGCCGCTACACCGCTGCGGCCATTGTCTCGTTTGCTTTCCGCCTGCCGTATCCGGTCATCGACGGCAATGTCTACCGCTTCATCAGCCGCCTTTATGGCATCGTCACTCCCATCGCTACAGATGCCGCCTATAGCGAGTTTGAGTCTTTGTTGCTTAAGAAGATAGATCGTCTTCGACCCGACCGTTTCAATGCTGCTCTGATGGACTTCGGCTCGCTGCAGTGCAAGCCGGTGCCCGACTGCTCGCAGTGTCCTTTCGCCGACGAGTGTATCGCACTCAAAACCGGACGCGTTGCTCTCCTTCCCGTCAAGGCCGCCAAGGCCAAGCCCAAGGAGCGCTGGTTCTACTATTTCCACCTCCGTTGGACGGTCAACGGCGTTGAGCATACCCTTGTGGAACAGCGTCAGGGCAAGGACATTTGGCGCGGGCTCTACCAATTCCCCCTTATGGAGACAGACAAGGAGTTGACAGACAAGCAGCTGCCGGTGGAAGCGGCCCGTTTTGCCAAGGAAGAGTTCCATCTGTCATCTTTCCGTTTCCTTCTTTCCCCGCCCTTCCGCCACCAACTCACTCACCGCACGATTCACGCCCTCTTTCTTGAGGCCGAACTTCCGTCGGGAACCGCTCCCGCGACGGAAAAATACCGTGCAATCCCCTCTTCAGAAATAAAAAATATCCCCGTATCGCGATTGATTGATAGATATTTGCAGACTTTGTGAATATCTTTATTTCGCCGATTCGGAAAAAAATCGTAATTTCGCATCCGTATTTCGACTAACAAAAAACTAAAAAGTAAGCATGATTGGAGTTAATAAAGTAATCCTTGTAGGTAACGTTGGAAAAAATCCTGATGTAGTAACATTCCCTTCCGAGGGGTCCGCGCCCGTGAAGAAAGCCTCCTTCCCCCTCGCCACCACAGAATACCGTCGCAACCGCGACAACGAGAGAGTAGAAATCACTGAATGGCACAATGTTGTGTGCTGGCGCGGCTTGGCCGACATCGCCGAGCGCATCCTCCACAAAGGTGCCCAAATCTATGTCGAAGGCCGTTTGCAGAGCCGCTCCTGGGAAGACAAGGAGGGCAACAAGCGCCATGTCACCGAAGTGGTGGCCGACAACCTGCTGCTGCTTTCCAACCGCCAGCGCAACGATGACCCTCAGCACGTCAACAATCCCCTGATGGACATCCTCAACGGCGATACCGAGCCTCTGGGCGATCTCCCGTTTTGATACACAGGCTGTTAAGTAGGCATCAAGCACTTGCCGATGCCTTATCAAGTCCCTATCAACTCCTACCGCGGTAGGAGTTGATAGGGACTTCGTTGGTGTTTGGTAGGGGGTTGTGGCGAAGATGGAGGCTTCCGCCCACTTTGAGGTTGGGAGAGATTGCTGCCGGGATTTTTCCTATAAAAACAGGGAGAATCTTTGTTGATTCTCCCTGCTCTTCGGACGTTTTTTTTCTCCGATATCAAAAGCCGGGTTTGCCTAAGAGGCGGAACATATTCTTCTTGTAGGCTTCGACGCCGGGCTGGTTGAAGGGGTTGACGCCCAGGGTGTAGCCGCTGACGCCGCAAGCAAACTCGAAGAAATAGATGAGTTGGCCGAGGGTGTATTCGTCGATACGCTCCACGCCGATTTCCATCACGGGCACACCGCCGGAGAGGTGGGCTTCGATGGTGCCCTCGGTGGCGCAGTTGTTGATTTCGGTAAGGCTCTTGTTGACAAGGTAGTTGATGCCGTCGAGATTCTGCTCGTCGGTGGGCACGGGAACATGGGTGGCGGGCTCTTTGACGCGCACCATGGTCTCCATCATCAGGCGTTCGCCGTCCTGGACATACTGGCCCATCGAGTGGAGGTCGGTGGTGATGCTCAGGCTGTGGGGCAGCAAGCCTTTGTGTTCCTTGCCCTCGCTTTCGCCGTAGAGCTGTTTCCACCACTCGGCCAGATAGCGCAGGTTGGGCAGGCTGCTCACCAGCATCTCGACCTTTATACCGTTGCGGTAGAGCACGTTGCGGATGGCGGCGTACATCATGGCGGGGTTCTCTTCAAGGGTGTCCTTCTCGATGCAGATGCGGCGCATGTCTCGTGCCCCCTGCATCAGGCGGTCGGTGTCGTAGCCGGCCATGGCGATGGGGAGCAGTCCGACAGGTGTGAGCACCGAGAAGCGGCCGCCAACGTTGTCGGGGATGACATACATGGGATATCCTTCCTTGACGGCAATGTCGTGCAAGGCCCCTTTGCGGGCGTCGGTGATGGCCACGATGCGCTGCGAAGCCTCGGTCTTGCCGTATTTCTTTTCGAGGTGTGCCTTGACGATGCGGAAGGCCACTGCAGGCTCTGTCGTGGTGCCCGATTTGGAGATGACGGCCACGCTGTAATCCTCATGGTCCAAGAGTTTTAGCAGCTGACCGTAGTAGTCCTCACCAAGGGTGTGGCCGGCATAGACGACATAGGGTTTCTCTCCGCGGACCAGCGAGGCAAACTCCGATTGCAGGGCCTCAATGACCATGCGGGCGCCGAGGTACGACCCGCCGATGCCGATGACCACGAAGAGTTTGCTCTTTGCACCCAGGCGTGCCACATCGGATTTCATCCGGGCATATTCTTCTTTGTCATATTCTTCGGGAAGATTGACCCATCCGAGGAAATCGTTGCCGGCGGCATCGCCTTTCAAAAGGTGTTCGCGGGCAGCTTTGACCTCTGCAGCAATCTGATTAATAGATTGTTGGTGCTCTTTTCCTGTAGCTTCTGCCAATTTGATGCTCAAATTCTCCATTTTTTTTCGTTTATTTGAGGGTTAAAATACTATTTTTTAGACACTAAAATGCTTTCTGAAAAAAATTTTTTTGCTCGTAACTTCAATATTTTCTTCGAATTAACGCAAGAAAGAAAAAAATATTTTCCACGATTGAAAAAAAATATGTACTTTTGCAAAACTTTCAATAGGAAAAGTACGCTTATTAAAAAAGAATAATATAATAATTAAAAAAAACATTTGATATGCTGAAAAAATTAATCAAGGTTGGCGTTATCATGTCCCTGATGGTGACTGCTATGAACGCCTCTGCCCAGAACACTGGCAAGCCTGAGTATCCTCAGTATGGTTTCTGGAGCAATTGGTCGATTGGTTTCTCCTTCGACCTGAACAACCAAGCCGTTATGAATGGCGAGAGCTTTGATGCTGGTTGGCGTCGCGCCACCAACGCTGGTATGGACATTTTCGCCCAGCAGAAGCTCAACCACGCCTTCGACTGGCGTATCCGTTTTGGCTTCCCCAGCTTCTGGGAGCCCATGCAGGGTTGGAACGGCTACTACAATGACCGTCACATGACCCTCACTCTCGACATTCTGTGGTCCATCAACAACTCGCTTCTGGGCTACAACCCTGATCGTCGCTTCAGCATCTACCTCTATGCCGGTGGTGGTCTCGCCCTCAGCGGCAACAAGGAAGAAGAGACCTCTATCAACAAACAGGACTATGGTACCGTGGGTATCGTTCTTGACGGTGGTCTTGGCGCCAGCTATCGCTTCGGTGAGAGCCACAACATCTTCGCCGAGTATGGCTACGACATCAATGGTGATGCTCCCTCGCCCAGCACCTTCTTCTCGAACGCCCTTCACCACACCAACCGTATCTTCCGTCTTGGTTACTACTACTGCTTCGGTGTCACCGCTACCGACAAGGCCGTTGCCGCTCAGAAAGCCATGCTGACTCAGGAGAACTTCGGCGCCCTCAACAGCCAGGTGAACAACCTCGAGCGTCAGGTTGCCAACTCCCGCAACAACGAGAAGAAACTTGAGAATCGTATCGCCGAGCTCGAGGATCAGCTTGCCCAGGCCCTCGCCCAGGGTGGCAAGGGTGGCGCTGGCAACAGCGCTGCTGCCGACAGCCTCCAGGCCGTTATCGATCAGATCAAGGCCGACCAGCTGAACTTCTACGCCATGCCCTTCTCCGTCCTGTACGGTGTTGATGAGTGGCAGGTTTCCGAGGATGAGGATGCCAAAGTCAAAGCCGTTGCCCGCGTCCTCAAAGACAACCCCGATGTTAAAGTGCTCGTCGTTGGTTTCGCCGACTACACCGGCAGCGACAGCTACAACATGAAGCTCTCCGAGAAGCGCGCCAAAGAGGTCAAGCGTCTCCTTGTCAAGAAATATGGTATTGCCGAGGATCGCATCCAGACCGAGTACAAGGGTAAGAGTGTTGCCTTCGGTGACATCCAGTTCGCCCTCAACCGTCGCGTCAGCTTCTACCGTGTGATTGAATAGTTTTGAGAAATAAGTTGGTTTATTCAAAGCGGGACTTCCAATGGAGGTCCCGCTTTATTTTGTTTTCGCTCAAGAGGGAATGGAGGGTGGCGCTATTGTGCAAGAATGCGATATTCAACGCGGCGGTTCTTGTGGCGGCCTTCTGCCGTGTTGTTGTCGGATACGGGTTGGCTCTTGCCAAAGCCTATCCACGACAGGCGCCGACGGTCTATGCCTTTGCCTACAAGATAGTCGACCACGGCCTTGGCACGGGCTTCCGACAGTTTCTGGTTGTAGTCGATAGAGCCTTGGTTGTCGGTGTGTCCGCGTAGTTCAATCCTCATTTCGGGATTCTTCAACAACAAGTTCTTGAGTTTCACCAGCTCGTTGTAGGATTGTTGCAGCACTTCGCTTTCGCCCGTGGCGAAAAAGAGATTATGCAGCGTTACGATTTCGCCTTCCTTGGCAGCTTTCAGCGGCTCGACAACGGGCACTTCGGCAGTGTCGAGACATACAACTGACACGTCGTCGATGTAGTAGTAGGCACCCGACAAGGGGGTGTTAGTGCCCATGGTGAGGATGATGTTCGATTTGTTGAAGGGTTGGAAATTGCCTATTGTCAGGAACCGTTCGCCTCCCTGTGCAGTAATTTCACCGCTCACTTCGACCCACTCCTTGGTGTTGTCGAGGATGTTTTCTGGCGAGTTAATTATTTGCGGTTCAATTGGTAGAAGGATTGATTGCGAGTTGTACCCGTCAATTTCCGATATTTCGCGTTGCATCAGAATGCCACGGGTGGTGTCTTCGAGACGTCGTGTTGTCAAGGCGGCACCTATTGTTGCTATGGCTTGAGGCGATTTGTCTGCCAGACTCACCCAGAAACTCACACGGTAGCGTTTGCCTTTGACCATGGGTGTAATGAGCTCGGTCTGAAGGTATTCGCGGTAGCGTTCCTGCGAACAGTAGATTCCGCAGTAGGCCTCGCCGCTGTGGGCTTCCTGGAAGCCCATTTTGTTTCGAGGCACATTGCATTCGCGGCTGCCACAGGCGTTGAAGTAGTCGCTGCTGCCCTGTGTGGGTTGCCACCAGGCGTCGGCATCGCGCATCACTCCCAAGGCGTCGATCTTCATCGGGCAGCGCCGGTATTCCTCGAAAGAGGGATTATACACCATGTTACCAGCAGTTTGCGACCGCAGGGGGATGGCTGCCATGAGCGCCATGAAACAGGCAATGCTGATCCAGCGTTTCTTCATTTTTCTTCCAGGGTTTTCATCAGGCTGTCCCACAGCAAGCTCGCTGTGCGGTCCCAGCTGAAAAGGGTGCGCTGCCGACGGCCTTTTTCGATGAGCTCGTTGCGCAACTGTCTGTTCCCCAACTGTTGTATGGCTTGCGCAATGTCGTCGGGGTCGTTGGGGTCAATATAGAGTGCGGCATCGCCACCTACCTCGGGCATCGAGGTGGTTTTCGAAGCCACAACGGCTGTCTCGGCATACATGGCTTCCAGTATTGGTATTCCAAAGCCTTCAAAGTATGAGGGATAGACCAGCATCTCGGAGGCAGAGAGCAGTGCGGCGAGGTCTTCGGGGTCGACATGGCCTGGCATGATGACATCTTGCTGATGCTTCATATTGTCGTATGCTTCGGCCAGTTCGTCCTGCCACCACACACGGCTACCTACCACCACAAGTTTCAAATCACTGTTTCCTTGTTCTTTGACTTTGTCGAAGGCCTTCAACAGATTGGCCAGATTCTTCCTTTTTAATATTGTACTTATAAATATTATATAAGGACACCCGTTGGTGAATTGTTGCCGAACAGAAGCTTTCTCCTCTTCGGTATGCGGGCGGTAGTTGTTGTGGGCTCCATCGTATACCACGTCAATTTTCATGGAATCAACGTTGTAGGTGCGTGAGATATCCTCTTTCGAGTAGGTCGAGACGGTGGCCACACGGGTGGCGTTTCGGGCAAAAAGAGGGAAGTAGTGGCTCATGTAGCGCTGGTGGGAGGCGATGAGGTTGCCTGTGGCATGCTCGAAGTTCAGGTCGTGGATGACGGTGAGTGTCGGCACCTTGGGGTGCAACGGCATCATGCCATCGGGAGTGAGGTAGAGGTCTATCTTGTGTTTCTTCAGCGCCCACGGCGTGGCCCATTCAAAGTAGAGATACCACAGCACCGGATGTCTCGCCTGCGGGCAGAGTACCACGGGCGTCACATTGGGCCCATAGATAAACTCTGGGTCGGGTTTCCGGTCGAAGAGGAAGAAGAACTGGTGTTCGGGGTGTTGCGTCACCATGCGACGTGCCGTCTCGGCGGTGAACCATCCGATGCCGTCCATCCTTCCTTTCAGCAGCAGGCGTGTGTTGATAGCGATGCGCATCACTGGCGGGCCTTGATGGTTTCGTCGATTACGCGGGGGAAGTGCTCCTTCTCGAGCAGGTGGATTTTTGCTGCCAGGGTATCGGGGGTGTCCTCGGGTGTGACGGAGCAGCGTGCCTGAAAGAGGGTGGTGCCGCGGTCGTAGTGATTGTCCACAATGTGGATGGTGATGCCGCTTTCGCGCTCGTGGTTGGCCACGACGGCCTCGTGCACGTGGTGGCCGTACATTCCTTTGCCGCCGTAGGCTGGCAGCAGGGCGGGGTGGATGTTGATGATGCGGTTGGGGTAGGCCGCCAGCATGTTCTCCGGTACCAACCAGAGGAAACCGGCAAGTATCACCCAGTCGGTCTGTTTCTCGCGCAGGTAGTCGAGCACGGCGGTGCTCTCGTAGAAGTCCTTGCGGCCAAAATAGCGGGCTTCGATGCCGAGGTTCTTTGCACGCTGGGCGATATAGGCGTCGCGGACGTTGTAGATGATGCAAGCCACCTCGACGTCGGTGCGTCCGGCGAAATATTCCGTTATCTGTTGTGCATTGGTTCCGTTGCCGGAACCCAGTATGGCAAGTCGAGTCATATCTATATATATGTATTCAAAATAAAATGCAAAGATAAGAATAAAAGTTGAAACTATGAAAAAAAGTTGCCTAAAATGATTGTAAATTGACGTAAGATATTGGTTGTCAATGCCAATCGGCAGGTGTTTGCGCTTAACTGCCTGATAATTAGCGTCAAGTCCGTGTCAAATACGAATGAAAACCCTACCAACCCCCTATCATCTCCTACCATGGTAGGACTTGGTAGGGTGATGGCAGGGTGATGGTAGGGTGATGGGACGAGGTTGCTGGCTATGGGGTGGCAGGTTGGATATAGGAGGGTAAGAGTTGAATGGAAAGAGTGCAATTTTGCAAATTTTTATTAAAAAGTGGTTGAATTGCGATGAAAAAAAAGGTGCTGAAAAGCGAAAAAAATGATTTTTTTGGGGAGATTATATTTCTTGGAGTCAGATGATTAGTTGTTTGGAGGGCGGTTTGAAATGTTAAAAATTGTTTATATGTCAGAAAAATTTTGTTTCTTTGCATCCAGTTTTATCAATTAAAATCATAAGAAAATGTCAGAAATTGCAACTAGAGTAACAAGCATCATCACCGACAAACTTGGTGTTGAAGAAAGTCAGGTCACCCCCGAAGCCAGCTTCACCAACGACCTTGGTGCAGACTCTTTGGACACCGTCGAGCTGATTATGGAGCTCGAGAAAGAATTCGACCTTTCGATTCCCGATGAGGAAGCTGAGAAGATTGTCACCGTTGGTGACGCTATCGCTTTCATCGAAAACGCGAAGAAGTAACTTTAAATTTTAAGTCTACTCTTTCCGCTTTATGGAGTTGAAAAGAGTTGTTGTTACAGGTCTCGGCGCGCTCACCCCTATTGGCAATACCGTTCCCGAATTGTGGGACGGGTTGGTGAGAGGAGTGAGCGGAGCCGGACCAATAACACATTTCGATGCCTCGAAGTTCAAGTGCCGCATAGCATCTGAACTGAAAGGCTTTGACCCTTTCAACTTCTTTGAAAAAAAGGAGATGCGTCTCCTTGACGGCTATACGATGTATGGCATGATTACTGTCGACGAGGCTTTGCGCGATGCGGGACTCGACGACAGCAATGTCGACAAGGATCGCATGGGAGTGATATGGGGCTCCGGCATGGGCGGAGTGAAAAGCCTGCAGGACGAGCTGATGGAGTTCGCCAAGGGCGACGGCACGCCGCGTTTCAGCCCCTATTGGATTCCCAAGGTTATCACCGATATCTGCGCCGGCCAGTTGGCTATCCGCTACAATCTGCGCGGACCCAACTATAGCACTGTGGCAGCCTGCGCCACCTCGGCCATCGCTATCAGCGATGCGTTCAACCTTATCCGTTTGGGCAAGGTCGATGCCATGGTGGCGGGAGGCTCCGAGGCTGCAGTCACCGAAGCGGGCATCGGCGGTTTCGGTAATATGCGGGCTCTCTCCACCCGCAACGACGACCCACAGACCGCCTCGCGGCCTTTCGACAAGGATCGCGACGGCTTTGTCCTTGGCGAAGGCTCGGGAACCCTCGTCCTCGAGGAATTGGAGCATGCCAAGGCGCGCGGTGCCAAGATTTATGCCGAAATCACCGGCACGGGCCTTTCGGCCGATGCCTACCACATCACCGCCTCGCACCCCGAAGGCCGCGGCATTATCAGTGTGATGAAGCAGGCCGTCGAGGAGTCGGGCATGAAGCTCACCGATGTCGACCACATCAACACCCATGGCACCTCCACGCCCATCGGCGACATCTCTGAGCCCAAGGCCATCATTGGCCTCTTTGGCGACTATTCCTACAAGATTGCCATCAACTCTACCAAGTCGATGACGGGTCACCTGCTGGGTGCCGCCGGCGCCGTCGAGGCTATCGCCACCATCCTTACGATCAAAAACGGCATCGTCCCGCCGACTATCAACCATTTCACAGACGATCCGCAGATTCCGGCCCTCGATTTCACTTTCAACAAGGCACAGAAACGCGAGGTGAACTTCGCCATCAGCAATGCTTTCGGCTTTGGCGGCCACAATGTCTGCCTTGCCTTCAGAAAGTATTGAGCCCATGTTGTTCCTCCGGAAGAATAACGAAAGTAAGGAATTCAACAGATTCTTCAAAAACATTCTTGGTTATGTTCCGCGTCACACGGGGCTATATCATGTTGCGCTGACCCACCGCTCGCTTTCGTCGGTCCACAACGGCCACCGTATCAACAACGAGCGTCTGGAGTATCTTGGCGACGCTGTGCTTGGCGCTGTTGTGGCGGAATTCCTCTACAAGAAATATCCCTACCAGGGCGAGGGTTTCCTCACCGAGCTGCGCTCGAAGATTGTGAGTCGCGTCAGCCTCAACCAGCTGTCGAAGAGAATCGGCCTGTTCGACCTCATCGAGTATCAGCACGACTCGTCGGGCGGATTCAAGTCTATCGGCGGTGACGCCTTCGAGGCGCTGGTGGGAGCGATGTATATCGACAAGGGCTACATGTTTGTCCGTCGAGTGCTTATCGACCGTATCCTGCGTGTTCATCTCGATGTCGACTCGATGGCCTCCATGGATTGGAATTTCAAGAGCAAACTCATCGACTGGGGCCAGAAAAACCGAAAGAAAATCACCTTTGAGGTGGTGCGCACCATCGCACAGGGAAACTCCAGCCGTCGACAGTATGAAAGTCGCGTTAGCATCGACGGAGAGGCTCAACAATCGGCCATCGACTTCTCCATCAAGGCTTCCGAACAACTCGCCGCCGAAAAAACCTACAAAGATCTCGTGGCCAAGGGAATCATCGCAAAATGATTCGCAGGCTGATATTGTTGTTGCTGTTTGCCCTGCCTTTTTCGGCGGTGGCACAGATCGACGATGCTATCGAGCAGTGGGTCGAGGAGCATGGTTCCGATGCCAATGTTTCCGAGCTGACAGATGTCCTGCTACAGTTGAGCGACAATCCGGTAAACATCAACGACACGGTCGCCGTGGCCTCGTTGCCGTTCCTTTCGCCGTTTCAAATCAAGTCCTTGCGCAACTACATCATGCTTTACGGGCAATTGCTCAGTGTGGGAGAATTGCGCATGGTGCCGGGTTTTGACAGTGTCACTGTGTCGCTCATCGAGCCCCTGGTGAAAGCCGAACCCTACGAGAGGCAGGGATTTCCCGGCATTGCCGAGATGCTTCGGTGGGGACACCACACGCTGGTGACTGGGATTGGAGGCACTGTCGAGCAGGCCAAGGGTTACGAAAACGGCAAGTATGAAGGTGACAACCTGCGTGGGCTGTTCTGCTACCGTTTCGACTATGGCAATCAGGTATCCTTGCAACTTGCAGGCGACAAAGACCCCACGGAAGCCTGGGGTAAAGATAATCACCTGTCATATAGTTTGTTGATTGACGATTTGCATCTGGGGACGGCTGTGCATATTGAGAGGCTCGTGGTGGGCCGTTTCAATGTTCAATTCGGGCAGGGAGTATCTTTGTGGACGGGCTTCGAGCCTTTTTCACTGACAGGCAGTTCGCCGGTGCGTTACGCCGGTGGCATTAAGGCTGTCAGCCCATTCAATGAGGAAGGGTGGCAGGAGGGTGTCGCCACCACTGTCGGCCTTGGCCGCAATGTCAGTGTGTCGGCCTTCGGGTCGAGGGTTGGCGACGAATGGATGGGTGGCGGGCATATGGAGTTCCGCCATGGCAACCTCGTGCTGGGTCTCACGGCGTCGGCCTCGATGCTCGATGACAGCGTGCAGCTGAGAGACTATGTCTACAACCAGGACTATTTCCGTGGCGACCGTGCCGGGACCGTAGGTGTCGACGTGTTGTGGCAGGCGGGACGTCTGTTGCTTTTCGGCGAAGCGGCCACCGACGCCGAGGGTCATCCGGCTGCCATTGGCGGTGTGAGGCTATCGCTGCGCGGTGACAACAGTATCGGCCTTTCGGCGCGCCATTACGACTCTCGCTATCACAACCTCCATACTGCGGCCTACAGCATCGGCAGCCGCACGGCCAACGAGCAGGGCGTGAGCCTCGACGGCCGCTTCCATCTGCCATTAAGGATCACCGCGTTGTTCAGCGCTGATGTCCACCGTTTCCCCAAGTTGAAGTATGGCTGCTATGCTCCGTCGACGGGCTCAAAATGGCAGTTGCAGCTGGGGCGCGCTGTTGGCCATCGGGGCGAGGCCATGGTGCGCTATAGCCTGCGCCATCAGCAACGTAACGTCCCCGGCACCAGCGGCAAGGTCATCGAGAACACCCTTCGACAGCAACTGCAGGGACAGTATCGCTTCACCAATGGGCCGTGGCGTTTCACCACGAGGGTCATCCTCTCGTGGTTCAATACCGAGGAGTCGGGCAACCAACGGGGCTGGGCAGCCTCGCAAGAGGTGCGCTACAGCCGTGGCCGCTGGCAAACGGCCGTACAAGCCGCATGGCACGATATCGATGGCTATTACGCCCGCATTTATCTCAGCGAAAGCTATATTCAGTATGCCTATAGTCTGCCCGCCTTGCAAGGACGTGGTTTGCGCGCATCGGCAGTGCTGCGCTGCGACCTCACTCGCTGGCTCAATCTCGGCTTCAAGTATGCTCTCATCTTCCGTCCTGGCGAAGACCACATAGGCTCCGACAATGCTGCCACGCCTGGCCCCATCCGCCAAACTTGGCATTTCCAACTCCGCTGCAAATTCTGATGGTGTCCGGCTAAGGATGGGAAAGATACAGCGCCTGGTGTGATGGCGGTAGAGAGAAGGGCTTTTTTTCGTTTTAAGGATACAATAAAATTGGGCTTGTGGCGTTATTAAGGTTATGAAAGTATTGCTGCTTGGAGCGACAGGGCTGCTTGGGCACAATGTGCTGCTGCGGCTTATGGCCGAGGGTCATCGGGTGGTGGCCGTGGTGCGTCGTGCCGACGGCATAAAACTGCCGCAAGGCGGATGGGAGACGGCGGAGGGGTCGCCACTTGACTACGAGGTGCTCGTGAAAGCCTCAGAAGGGTGTGACGCCATCGTCAACTGTGCCGGGTGCACCGACATGTCGCTGCGACGATATGAGGATTTCCTGCCGGCGAATCGCGAATTGTGCCGACAAATTGTGCATTTGATGAACGAGCGGGGAATTAAGACGCTGGTGCACACTTCAACAGTGAATACCATAGGTTTTGGCGATGAAGATGCTGAGATGCAACCGCCGTTCAAAGGCAGCTTCTATGCCGACAGCAAGCAAGAAGGAGAACAGACGGTTCTTGCTGCCGCATGCGAAGGTCGCCATGTGGTGGTGGTCAATCCGGGATTCATGCTGGGGCCGTGGGACGTGAAACCATCGTCGGGACGCATGCTGCTTGCAGCCTATAGGAAACCGTTGATGTTCGCCCCGCGGGGCGGCAAGGCGTTTGTGTATGTGGGCGATGTGGCACAAGTAATCGTCAACGCCCTGACACATGGCTCGAACGGCAGCCGCTATATCGCTGTCAATACTCATGCCTGCTTGAGCTTCAGGGAACTGTATGAGATGCAGGCCAAGGTGTGCGGCTACCGGCAGAAAGTGCTTCCGGCCCCTAACGGCTTGCTCTTGGCGGCCGGAAGGGTGGGAGATGCGCTACGGTGGATGGGAGTGAAGACCCAAGTGTCGACGAACAATATCCGTCAGTTGCTGGTGAGTGAATCTTACGACAGCCGCCGTGCGACCGAAGAATTGGGAATGCCACAAACCCCTATAGAAGTGGCAATCAAGGAATTTTATGAATGGAGAAAAAACAATCAATGATATGAAAAAGATGATTCTATTGCTGTCGGCAGTGGTGCTGCTGGCAGCCTGCCACAGCCGTCAAAACGAGGCTATTATGCAAAAAAGTTCCTCAGGCAAGACCCTCGAAGTGCTGGTTGCAGCCGACAAGGGTAAGATGATGAAGATGACGCGTGAGTTGATTGACTCGGTATTCCTGCAGCCGCAGGGATGCCTGCCACAACCCGAGCCCCGGTTCGATGTGGTGAATGTGCCGGTGTCGTCGTTGCGCAACACCCATATGTTCCAGATGCATCGCAATATTATTATACTGGAAGTCAAGAACGGCAATCCTGATAAAGTGTATATCGACCGCGACAAATGGGCTGCGCCGCAGGTTGTGGTCGACATTGCCGCCTCGAGCGAGGCCTCGCTGCGCGACTTGCTACGCAAATATGAGCCTAACATCGTCAAGGCTATCTATGAAGCTGAGCACAAACGTATGATCAAGGCTTTCTACAACAATCGCAATGTGGAGTTGATGAATCGCGTGAAGGATACCTTCGGCTTTGAACTCACCTTCAGTGAGGACTTTATGTGGGCCGAGGACGATGGCGGCTTTGCCTGGATTCGCAAAGAGACAAAGGATATCAGCCTTGGGGTTCTTATCAATGTGACGCCTTATAGTAGTCAAGAAATGCTCATGCCGGAGAAAATTTACAATCGCCTCGACACCATCATGCGGCGCCATATTCCCTCTCCCTCGATGGACGGATACATGGGCACCGAACGCCGTGTGGACTTCGATACCCGCAAGGTGGACTATGAAGGCACCGACTATTGCATCGAGACCCACGGCCTGTGGCGACTGATAGAGACCACTGACCGCATGGGCGGCCCCTTTGTGAGCTATTCCATGCTTTCGCCCGACGGGAAAGATGTCGTCGACCTCATCGGCTTTGTCTACGCCCCACGTTTCAACAAGCGCGACTACCTGATGCAAGTGGAGGGTATCTGCAATTCTCTTAAGTGGATAAAATAAAGGAAAGATGAAGGTGGAAGGCGGGAAGATGATGCGGATGATTGTGCTGGCATGTGTCAGCATGGTTTTCCTTTTTCCTCTTTCCGGTTCCCACACGCTTCATGCCCAGCGGGAAGACTTTCTTGGCCGCAGCGAGTTGTTGCTGATGGGAGGAGGCATGAACTATATCGGCGACCTGAACAACCAGAGCGCCCTCACTCTGCCGCGGCCTGCTTTTGGCGGAGGTATACGCTATCGCCTCGACAACCGCTGGGCCCTCAGAGGTGAGTTGAGCTACGGCTCGGTGGCTTGCGAGGAGGACTACAACAAACTCCGTAATCTTAGTTTCAAGTCGGATATTTTTGAGCTTGCGGCCTTGGCAGAATTCAATTTCGCCCCCTTTGGCCCCGGTGCCACCGAACGGTTGTGGACCCCCTATCTCTTTGGAGGCTTGGCGGTGTTCCACTTCAATCCTATGGCACGCTATATTGCGGGTTTGAATGAGGAACATTGGGCCGAGTTGCAACCGCTATGCACCGAAGGTCAGGGCACCGGCGAGTATCCGGACCGACAAGTATATCCTTTGACGCAGATTAGTATTCCTTTTGGCGTGGGCATCAAGGTGCGGATGGGGAAAGTATTCTCGTTGGCAGCAGAATATGGGTTCCGTTTGACGTGGACCGACTATCTTGACGATGTCAGCAAAACTTACGTAGGGCGAGATTTTCTCCTTGCCAATTCTGTCGACGGTGCCTTGGCGGCACAGTTGGCCGACCGTAGCGGAGAGGTGGAACCCGGGTATGTCAACGCTGTGGGCATCAAGCGAGGCGACGACTCACTCAACGACTGGTATGCATACCTTCATGTTTCGCTGGGCGTTAGTTTCGACGTGCTTCTGGGGTGGATGCGTTCCAAACGTTGTAGAAAATAAAACACAGAGCAATGATGACGATAGACCAGATTGACAAAACAAGGGTGCCACAGCATGTGGCCATCATTATGGACGGTAACGGCCGTTGGGCGATGAAACAGAAGCACGAGCGCCTTTTTGGCCATCAAAATGCCTTCACTGCAGTGCGTCAGACTGTAGAAGGTGGCGTGAAGCTGGGTGTCAAATATATGACCCTCTACACATTCAGCACCGAGAATTGGAATCGGCCCCAGGCCGAAGTCGACGGGCTGATGGAACTGCTCATCAAGGCTGTCCGGGAAGAGACGGAAACCCTGATGAAGAACAATGTTCGGCTGGCCATGATTGGCGATCTGCAGCGTCTGCCCGAGCGCTCGCGTACCATGCTGGAACAATGCATTGAGGAGACGTCGGGCAATACCGCCATGACCCTCATCCTGGCTTTGAGTTACAGTTCGCGCTGGGAGATAGCACGGGCCTTGAAAGCGCTGTGCACCGAACATCGCGACCCCGCCACCATCGACGAGGACACGCTCCGTGACTATCTGACCACCAAGGACTATCCGGACCCCGACTTGTTGATTCGTACCGGAGGAGAACTTCGCGTGAGCAACTTCCTGCTCTGGCAGATGGCTTATACCGAATTCTATTTCACCGAGTTGCTATGGCCCGATTTCCGCGAGGAAAACCTCTATGAGGCTGTGGCGGAATACCAAAGTCGTCAACGCCGATTTGGTAAAACCGGTGCTCAGGTGGAGTCTTCGAAATGAAAAAATGCAATTTTTTACACTTTTTTTATACTAATATATAATAATTCATGCGGAAGTGAGTTATTATATAGATTAAGTGTAAATATTGATGAAACAGAAAACGAAAACGCTACTGCTTGCCCTCCTGTTGGCCATGCTGCCCATAATGGCTCATTCACAGGTGGTTGTGGGTAGTGGTGAGGAATATGATTTTGACTATCTGACTCCCAAGACCTACGAAATCGGAGGCATCTCTTTCGTGGGTGCCGAGAATTTCGATACCCGTGTTGTTCAGCTTGTGGCCGGCCTGCAGGTGGGCGACAAGGTGAAAATCCCCGGCGACAAAATCTCTGGTGCCATCGAGAACCTCTGGAAACAGGGTATGTTCGACGACGTCCAGATTCGCGTTTCCCGCATCCAGGGTAACATTGCTTTCCTTACCATTGTGCTGCACGAGCGCCCCCGCATGCTCAAGTTTGCTTTCAAGGGAGTGAAGAAGGGCGAAGACAAGAAACTGCGCGAAGAGATACAAATCAAATCTGGCGACGTGGTGACGGAGAACATGCTCCGCACCTCGTCTAACAAAATCAAGAGTTATTTCATCGGCAAAGGTTTCACTCGTGTCGAAGTGACACCCACCACCGAATCCGACACCTCGGGCCGCCTTATCGTTACCTTCAACGTCAACCGTGGCAAAAAGGTGAAAATCGATTCCCTCATTTTTGTCGGCAACCAGGAAATCTCCACCTCCACACTGAAAGGCAAGATGCAGAAGACCCGCGATGTCCATTTCCGCAAGAGTCTGCGTTTCTGGAAGAAAGTGTTTTGGAAGAAGTCTATCTACATGGAAAATGACTTTCGCGAGGACCTCGACAACATCATTGCCTACTACAACGAGCAAGGCTATCGCGATGCACGCATCGTGATGGACACCGTATGGGAGACCCCGCAGTCGGAGTTGAAGAACAAGGACCAGGACCGCTTGAAGATAAAGGTTGTCCTCCACGAAGGTAAAAAGTTCTATTTCCGCAACATCACTTTCTCGGGCAACACCGTCTATAGCGACGATGTGCTGCGTCGCTCGCTGCGCATCTCCAAGGGTGATCCGTACAACAAGAAAGTCCTCGAGGAGAACCTCAGCTACAATCCTTCGGGCACCGACCTCACTTCGCTCTACATGGACAACGGCTACCTCTTCTTCCGTGCCACTCCCGTCGAGGTGGCTGTGGAAAACGACAGTATCGATATAGAGGTTCGTATCGTCGAGGACAAGCAGGCCCGCATCCGCAATGTCTCTATCGAAGGCAACACCATCACCAACGACAAGGTCATCATGCGCGAGTTGCACACCCGTCCGGGCGACCTTTTCAGCCGTGAGGCCATGATGCGCAGCTATCGTGAACTGTTGACCCTCAAGTTCTTCGAAGAGCAGTCGGTGAGGCCGGAACCGCGTCCCGACCCCAAGAATGGCACCGTGGACATCGTCTATCATGTCAAGGAAGGTTCCACCAGCCAGCTCAATCTTCAGGGTGGCTACGGCTCGGGCATGTTCATCTTCCAAGTGGGTATCCAGCTCAACAACTTCAGTCTCCGTAATGTATTCAACAAGGATGCCTGGGTGCCGCTGCCTGCCGGCGATGGCCAGAAACTTGCCTTCAACGCCACCTCCAACGGTAGTTCCTACTATTCCTTCAGCGCTTCGTTCACAGAACCTTGGCTCGGTGGCCACCGGGCCCAGTCGCTCTCTGGACAGGTTTACCACAACTACTTGAGCAACGGGCTCTGGGTGCGCAAAAACGACGAGAATTTCTACAGCCTGCAGATTACCGGTGCCGGCGTGAGCTTCTCCAAGCGCCTCAAATGGCCCGACGACTACTTCATCATCTCTCACGGCCTCACCTATAAGCACTACATCCTCAACAACTACAGCAGCCTTGCCGCAGGCCTCTTCACCGACGGCAGCGCCAATGATATCTCCTATGCTTTCACCATCGCACGCAACTCTTTCGACTCGCCTTTCTACACCCGCAGCGGTTCCGAAATATCGCTCAGCGCCTACTTCACGCCCCCCTTCTCCCTCTTCTCCAGCAAGGACTATGCTACAGCCTCTCCCGAAGAAAAATTCAAATGGGTGGAATACTATAAGGTCAACCTCCGTGGCGCATGGTTCCTCAACCTCGTTGGCGACGTGGTGCTCAGCACCCGCTTCCGCTTCGGATGGATGAGCTATTACAACAAAGACATCGGTCTGGCCCCCTTCGGACGCTATTTCCTTGGTGGCGACGGTCTCTCGTCGTGGGTGCTCGACGGTCGCGAGGTCATCCCCCTGCGTGGCTATGAAAACAACTCGCTGACCCCCGACAACGGCGGTTCGGTCTTCGACCGCTTTACCATCGAACTTCGCCAACCCATCGTGGAAAGCGGCAGCGCCACCATCTGGGTCCTTGGATTCCTCGAAGGTGGCAACTGCTGGAGCGACCTCTCGCAGTTCCAGCCTTTCAAGATGTATAACTCTGCCGGTCTTGGTGTCCGACTCTATCTCCCCATGCTGGGACTTATCGGTGTCGACTGGGGCTACGGATTCGATGGCAACACCGGCGGCAGCCAGTTCCACTTCTCTATTGGTCAAAGCCTCGATTAAACAATGAAAACCAGGATATTGATAATGCTCTCGCTGCTTCTGGTCTCAGCCTTTCCCGCTGCGGCCCAGCAGAAGTTTGCATGCGTCAACACCGACTATGTGCTTCGCAATGTCCCCGACTATGCCAACGCACAGAAACGTCTCGACAAATATGTCGAGGATTGGACTAAGGAACTGTCCGAAAAGCAATCGGAGATAGAGACCCTCCGTGCCGAATACGAGCAAGAGAGCTATCTTCTCCCCGACAATCTGAAAAAGCGCCGTCAGGATGAAATCAAGTCCAAGGAGCAGGAGCTGCGCGATCTGCAGCAGCAGCGCTTTGGTCCGGGAGGCGACCTCGACAAGAAGAGGGCCGAGTTGCTCAAACCCGTCCAGGACCGTGTCTATGCAGCGATTGAGCGCATCGCACAGGAGAAGAACTATGGCTTTGTTTTCGACAAGGCCGGCAGCCCCGCCGTACTTTTCGCCAACAAGAAATTCGACATCAGCGACGATGTCCTCGAGTCGCTTGGCTATAAGCCCGGTGCCCAGAACGCACCACCCGAAGCCGACGAGCAGAAAAAGAAACCCTCCAATCCCGAAATGCGTTCGCGCGACGCCGACGGACGCAGCCGTCCGGTGCGCGAGCCTGCCAATTTGAAACCGAAAAGAAATTAAAAAAATCAATACGACAAATGAAAAAGACCTTAATTGCAATTGTTGCCTGCCTTTTCCTTTGCGGTGGCAACGCCATGGCCCAGAAGAACGTCAAACTTGGCCACATCAATTCCAACGATCTGATGCAGATTATGCCCGGCCGTGACTCGGCCCAGACTATCCTCCAGCAGGAAGTGGCCGGCCTCGAGGAACAGCTCAAGTCGATGCAGTCCGAGATGGAGAAACGCTACAACGAGTACATGGAGAAACAGTCGGGTTGGACCGAACTTATCCGCAACACCAAGCAGCGCGAACTGCAGGATATGGGCACCCGCATCCAGGAGTTTCAGGAGAACGCCCAGAAGCAGCTACAGCAGCGTGAGCAGGATCTTCTCAAACCCATCATCGACCGGGCCAAGAAGGCCATCTCGGATGTGGCTGCCGAAGGTGGCTACACCTACATCCTCGATTCGGGTTCCGCCGGGGTCCTCTATTCGCAGGACAGCGACGACATCATGCCTCTCGTCAAAAAGAAACTCGGCCTCAAATAAGGCTTGTTAAATTAACTGAAAAAAGAGCCACGGAATGGTAAAAAACCGTTCCGTGGCTCTTTTTTTTATGCTTAATACCAAGTGGCTGATAACTACCTATTAACGCCCTATCAACACCCTACCAACTCCTACCACGGTAGGAGTTGGTAGGGTGTTGACAGGGGCTTGGCAGGGGCTTGGCAGGGTAGTGGGGCGAGGTTTGTGGTAAGGGAAGGGGAACAAAAAAAGGCCGGAATTCCTTGGATGGAATTCCGGCCTTTAAAGTGGGATGTGAAGGTGTTGCTATTTCTTCTTCAGCCGTTCACGACTCAGGCGCTCCCAGCGTTCGACAATCTCCTCGGTGACGGGGGTGCGCTGGATGACCATGGCCATACGGTTGTTTTCCTGCGGGTCGTAGACGTTGATACCGCCGGCGAAGACCTTGATGAACTGGTTGCCGCTCATGCCATAGTTGTCGACAAGCATGTTGTAGGCTGCGTCGGCACGGCGTTCGGAGAGCCATTGGTTGTGACGGATGGAGCCGGTGAGCGAGTCGGCGGCACCGATGATATAGTACTCGATGGTGTCGTCGAGGTGGCGTGCCTCGCGGGAAAACTCTTCAAGGCGTTTGCAGGCGTTGTAGTCGAGGTCGTATTTGTCGAGCTGGTAGTAGACGATGGCGGCGGGCAGGTTGAGAATCTCGTTGGCGGCAAGCAGTTCGTCGAAGATGTTTCTCGGGCCGTTGCCCCAGCGAGGATTATCGTTGCCGAGTTTATCGAGTTCGTTCTGCAGGCTGTCGAGCTGGTGGTCGATGTCGGCTATACGGGCGGCATCGTCGTTGGCACGTATGCCGGCGAGATCCTGTATGGAGTCGCGTTCGTGGTAGAGGCGCTCGATTTTTCCGTTGAGGTTCTCGATGGTGTATCGGGTGCCGTAGGAGAGGAATTCGTGGTTGACTTTCGACTTGGAGCTCTGGTAGGTGTAGGGGTCACGTTTGGTGATGGTTTTCAGGAGGTTGAATTTGGCACCGAGGTAGAGGGAAGGAATCAGGTCGGTGCGGCGGATGTCGGCATCGAGGTTGTAGTTGTAGTCGTCGAGACTGCCTCGGGCCCACATAAGTTCGAGGGTGGCGTTGAGGGCGAGATGCTCTGTGGCATAGTATTCGGCCGTTACACCTCCGGTGAATGCCAGCTCGAAGTTGCGGCTCAAGTCGCCAATCTCAGCATCCACATCGGGTTTGTTGACGTAGTTTTGGTTGATGACTTTGCCTACCATTGCTGTAAGTCCCAGACCGACGGGAGTATGGAAATGGAAGCGTTTGCGCTTGCCGGCTTCATATCCGAGGAAGAAATTGGTCCAGTCGATAGTTACGATGCCCATCAACGAGAATAGGGAAGCGCTGATGGGGTAGTATGGACCATATTCCGCACCGTCGTAGTTGATGGGGTTGTTGATGTCCGTGAGGGGGTTGTTGCCTCCGTGGCGCGACTGGCTGTGCGCTGTGGAGAAACCGAGACGCAGCGAGACGGCAATGTCGGGGATGACCCATTTGCCTAATTCGGCGCGAAAGCCGAAGTCGAGTTTGTTCCACGCGGCTTTGCTGTCGGGGGCATTGCCTATGAAAGTTTGGATACCGGCAGAGGCATTGATGTACCAGTTGTCGAATGGCGAGGCAATGATATACATCAATGTGTCGCGGTCCGCTCCGAGCGAGAATCCTCTCCAACCTTGAGCGAAGGAGTAACCTGAGCTTGCGATAAGCAGTGTTAGGACGAGTAAAGATTTTCTCATTTTTCCTTTTCCTCTTTATTATTATGGTTCCTATTATTTTCCTTTTCTTCGATTTCGGCATCTTCCTTGCGTTCGGCTTCGCCGTAGCCATAGCCGTAGCCATAGCCATAACCGTATCCGTAGCCGTAACCATAGCCATACCCGTAACCATAGCCGTAGCCATATTTCTTCTCGTAGGGCATCAACTTCTTGTAGTGGACGTCGTTGAGCACGAGGGAGAGGTTGGGGTAGGATTGGCCTTTGTACATCTCGTCGAGGGTGTTGAGGAGACGCTTGTCGAATTTGTTGTATCGGATGACAAACAGGGTGTTGTCGGCCAGATTCTTGATGATGTCGGTGTCGACCACCAAGCCCGTGGGAGCAGTGTCGAGAATGATGTAGTCATAGTTTTCGCGCAGTTGGGCGATGAGTTTCTCGAAGCGGCCGTTGCTGAGCAACTCGGTGGGGTTGGGCGGGATGGGGCCGGTGAAGATGCTGTCGATTCCCGTGTTGATGAGGTCGGATTTGATAATCGAGTGCCAATCGTCGACCTTGCCTGCCAGCAGGTTGGAGAGGCCGGCGTGTTTGCGCGAATAGAATCTGCGAGTCAGCGAGCCTTTGCGCAGGTCGAGGTCGAGGATGATGGTTTTCTTGCCTGCGATGCCGAGGCTCGATGCAATGTTGGTGGATATGAAAGTCTTACCCATGCCGGGGAGCAGGGAAGTGACCATGAGCACCTTGCAGCTGCTGTTTTCGTTGCGGGTGCCGAGGAAGTCAATCTTGGTGCGCAGCAGTCGGAAGGATTCCGACATGGCATCGTGGTCGTGGTTGGTGACCACCACCTCGCGGTCGTCGTTCTTCTCGCGGGCGGGGATTTCGCAGAGGAATGGCACGTTGGTGACGCCCATGATGTCGCTGTGGTACTTCACCTTGGTGTCGAGCAGACGGCGCAGGAAGAAGATGCCTACGGGGATGGCCAAACCTATGAAGAGACCCATCAGGGTGGTTTTGGTCTCGTTGGGTGCTACCGGGGTGCGGTTGATGCGAGCCGGGTCGAGGATTTTGCCGTTGGGTTCGATGGAAGGACGGCTGATCATCAGCTCTTCGCGTCGGCTCAGCAGGTGGAGATAGAGCTCCTCTTTGATTTTCTGCAGGCGCTCAAGGTTTTCGAGATAGAGCTGCTGCTGGGGAACCTGGCTCATCTTTGACGAGGCGTTGGAGGCTTCGATCTGAGTCTCGGCGATGCGCTCCTGTATCATTCCGATGTAGCCGTCGAGGAGACGGTTCATGTTGTGGCGCAGGGTGCGGAGTTCCTCCATCTTGGCTTTCACCACAGGGGCGTTGGGACTTTGGTATTTTTCCAGTTCGAGCACCAGGGCGTTGTGGCGTTCGATGAGGTTCATGATGTTGGCATCGTCAAGGCCGATGGTGGGAGGGATGATGTGGACGGCGTCGGCCGACTGGTTGATTTGCGTCAGATAGCGTGCCTGTGAGAGCTGTTTTTTCAAACGTTCAATCTCTTCCGACGACTGGATGCTCGATTGGAGATAGCTCTGTCCGTAGGAGGAGATGTCAAGTAGTTGGTTCTCACGTTTGAAGTTGGCGAGGGCGTTTTCCTGTGTGCCGAGGTCGGAGTGGAGCATTGCCAGACGGGTATTGATGTAGTCGTAGGTCTCGGCAATGATGCGCTGCTTGTCTTTGACGGCGTCGTTGTTGTAAACGTTGATGACTTCGTTGATGACTTCCTGGGCACGAATGGGCGAAGCATCGCGGAGGGCGATGTTGATGATGGTGTTCATGTCGTCGTTGCGTGCCACCTGCAGGGCTGCACGGTAGCGCTCGGCAGCGGCGTTCAGGCTGTAGTGGACGACATTGATGGGGGTTTCGCGGAAGCTTGTGTTGAAGAACCACGTTTTGTGGGCCACGATGCGGCCGAAGGGAGTGGCCACGGTGTCATCGAAGGTAACCTTCAGCGGCTCATAGTCGGGCATAGTGAGGGTGAAGGAATTCTCATCGGCAACGGTGGCGGTGAAGGAGACATAGTCTTCTTCGTCATTGTCAATGAAGTCTATGGTGAAGGGCGATTCGCCGTAGAGGTCTTTGGTGCGGTTGACCAGGCGGGTCTTGGCGGTATAGACAATGTTGAGTTTCAGGTTGCGAGCCACCTCGGTCAAGGCCGACTTGGAGGTGAGCATCATCATCTCGTTGTTGATGGAGCTGTTGTAGAGCGACTTGGTGGAGAACATGTTCTTGATGGAGGCCTCGCGGAGGGAGTTCTCGTTGTTGCCGGTGGAGGACCCTTTGATCAGTATGCGGGCGTTGCTCTCATAGACTCTGTTCTGGTGGCGGACATAATATCCGGCGATGACGGCACCCAGCAGACCGCACAGAGCCAGCCAATGGATATTCCTCAGCAAGGTGAAGAGGATATCCTTGATGTGGATTTTCTGGGTTTTCTTTTCCTCAAGGAACGAGGTCTCGGTGTTCTTCTTTTCGTCTGCCATGGGGATTAGCTTTTCTTAAGTACGGCGATAGACAGTAGCACTGAGGCTGCCGACATTAAAAGTGATGCGAGCCCCACCCAGTAGTTGAGCTCACTTCTTATGACGCCGTTGTTGTAGGTGTCGGTGATGATGAAATCGTTTTGTTGGAGCATGAAAAAAGGGTCGTTGAAGACGTCGGAGGAGCGGGGGTCGAGGTAGCGCATCACCATGCGGCCGTTGATTTCACGCATGACGGCGATATGGTCGCGGCGGGTGTGGAGGTCGAAATCGCTTCCAAGCATGGCCAGGGCTTCAAGGAAGGTGCAGCGCTCGTTGGCGATGTTCAGCACTTTGCCTTTGCCGCCGCCGAGGAAGAAAACTTTGAAGTTGTTGAAACGTACCATGACGAAAGGTTCGTCGATGTATCCGCCGTTTTTGAGCATGGCGGCCAGGGTGTCCTGAAGCCTCAGGCGGGTCAGGCCGGCCACATGAAGGTTGCCGATGATGGGCATCTGGATGTCGCCATTGACATCCACCAGATATCTCGAGTTGTTGGATGAAGTGTTGGTGGAGTTGCCGAGGTTGAAAGGTGTGGCGAGTTCTTTTTTGCTGCTGGAGGTGGAAACAATAATGCTCAGTTCGTCATAAGGTGCAATTGCGGCCTCGAATCTGTTCTCAATCTGGATCTGGCTGCCCTGTGTCATGTCTTGCAGATAGTTTACTCGGCGAGGAGTGACGCAAGATACCGAAAAAAGGGCTATCATGAGGCTCACAAATGCTATTAAATTATATTTTTTTATCATATAAAGATACTTTGTCTCTGTGTACTATACTATAAACTAATACGTTGCAGGGTTTTGCAACTATCGGTTTAAGCAGCAAAGATACACTTTTTTCGTTAATTGGCAAAATATATTATATAATTTGGCTTATTATCTTATCTGATGCGTCGCCGTTGCCAAAGTGATTTGTGTGTGGAGGGATGTGATTGATAAGTTTTTCTGCGGCGGATACGATGCGCTTTTTGTCGGCATCGGCAAGAATGGCGGCGCCGTCCTCTACAAGTTCCACCCATTCGGTTTCAGGCCGCATCACCACGCAACATTTTCCACTGAAATTGGCCTCTTTCTGTAATCCCCCGCTGTCGGTCAGCACAAGGCACGATTTTTGCAACGCAGCCAAAGTCTCGAGATAGGAGAGGGGTTCGGTAAGGCAAATATGGTCTGAGAATACTATAATGTCCTTGGAATCAATGATTTTTCTTGTTCTGGGGTGTAGTGGAAACAGGATTGTTGTGTTGAGTGTGTCGGCAATGGTGTTCAACGCTGATAGTATGTTTTTTAGCCTCTCTGGATTGTCGGTATTGAAGTCTCGATGAAGGGTTGCGAGGATAAATGGTGAGCTGGGGATTCTTTCTGTCGCTTTTTGTAGTGCGATGGGAGTATAGTGGAGCACATTGTCGTACATCACGTCTCCGCAGAAAACTATTTCCTCTTCCTTAAACCCTTCGTTTCTCAGGTTTTTAACGGCTGTCTGTGTGGGTGCGAAGAGGAGTTTGGAGACATGGTCGGTCAGTATGCGGTTAATCTCTTCCGGCATGTCGCGGTTGAACGAACGGAGACCAGCTTCCACATGGTAGACCGGGATGTGAAGCTTCGATGCCGCCAAGGCTCCTGCCAGGGTTGAATTGGTGTCTCCGTATACCAAAACGCCATCGTAATGGTTTGATAACAAGATTTCTTCGATACCTTTGAGCATGGCTGCGGTTTGGCTGCCATGGCTGCCGGAACCGACGTTCAGGTTGTATTTTGGCAGGGGTATGCCCAACTCGGTGAAGAACCGACCCGACATGGCATCGTCGTAGTGCTGTCCGGTGTGGAGGATATCTTCGCTGATGACTTTGGAATATTTCTCGCTGATAGTGTGAGAGATGGCGGCGGCCTTGATGAATTGGGGCCGTGCTCCGACGATAGTGAGGATTTGTTTCATCTATTTGGTTGATACTATGATTCTTTTGACAATGTTCTTGGCGTTCTGCAGGAGCATTTCCTTCATCCAACCAGCTCCGAATGGCATCCAACGTTGAGGATGGGTGTTGATGAGCAGGCTATAGCGATGTATCGGGTGGTTTATATCATTGATAGCATGTATTATATCGTCGGTTTTGTGAAAGACAAGACCTTCTTTCTCCCAGCGCTCTTGGTGACCGGGCACCTTGTCGCGCACACTCACCTTGTAGCCATCCCAGCGGCGACCGGTGTCGGTCAGGTAAAGCGTGGTGCTGAAATCGGTGTCCAACATTGGTTCGTAATCAATACCTGCGGTGTGTATATCATATTGATTCCAAATGTCTTGGCTGTTCCATTTTGATTTCGGGCTGCCGTGTGCGCAAGCGGTGGAGATGGGCGCTATGCCACGAAGTTTCTCGAGATTGCGGCAGAAATCCTCATAGGCCGCCTCGATATTGCCATCGCAAGTGGTCATGCATTCGTAGTGGTAGCCGGCCGTATGTCCCAAGGAAACAATTTGTTGGATGATAGCTTCGTCGTAGCTTTCGGGTACGGTCCGGAAATAATAGGTTCCATGCAGGCCCAACTCTGCTTCCACTTGTGCAATCCGTAGCGAGAATGCTGGCTTGAGGTCTACATCATGCCTGATTCTAAAGTTGTTGTGGCTCTTCAATGCCACCAGCAACTCGCGATATTTTTCAATTGTGAAGTCCATTATTTCAATTTTTCAATGAATTGGGAGAAGAATGTGGCAACATCGATTTTGTCCTCCAACATTCTCTGTCTGCGAGTCTGATATATTTCCCGAAGGTTGTCTGTAGATACCAAATTCTTAATTGTTTGGTACATTCTTTCAGGATCGCTTGAGGGTATCCCGATGGTTAGCTGGTATTTTTTCTCCAATTCCTCAAGCACGCCAATTTTCCCTGCAAAATCGTTGAAACGGATGGAGGGAGTCCCAAGCATGGCCGCCTCGACCGCCATACTCTGGCTGTCGCCTATATAGAGCGTTGCAAAGGCCATAATATGGTGGATGTCAAGGGGATTGATTTTGAGTTTGTGCTTCTCCAATTCAGGAATCAGCTCTCGTTCAGAAGTGATGTAAATCTTTCCGTGAGGCGACAGGATATGGATGAGTTCAAGTGCTATGTTGTTGTTGATTCCGTGTGCTTTGGCGCTTACGTCGTGATATGCGTTCAGCTGTGCGAAACGTAACAGGAAAAAGGTCTCGTTGTGTGGAAAATATTTGTCTACCACGTCAGGGTCGGGGGTGAAGCGGTTGGGATGGAGGTAGGCAAGTTTGTGGAAGCCTTCGTAGTGGGTGGTGGCGGGCTCCAGTTCTCCATTGTTGCAGGAAACAGGAGACAAGTAGTTGTCTACAAATGGTTTGACCGCTTTGATGAACTGCGGCACTATTGTGGCATCGTCTTCTGCCATGACCACCGAGCGTCGTCGGAGCAGCCATGCCACCTGTGCCACCTCGGGTGTGGAGCCCACGAGCACGTCGACCCGATGGCAGAGAGCGAATTTAAAAACGCGCCAAAGTCTGAGCATCAGCGTGAATGACGTTTTTTTGCCACTGGGTAGAATGTTGACATAAGGCAATCCCGATTGCTTGAGCAAATCTTCGAGAATGTCTTTTTTGCGGATAAGGATAAAGATTTGGTGTCCGTCACGCTGCAAGTCGGCGATGGTGTTGCGGAACAGATGGAAGTGGGCGGGGTGGCCCAGTTGGAAAAGTACTTTCATGGTATGAACTACCTATTATCGCCCTACCAACGCCCTACCAACTCCTACCACGGTAGAAGTTGGTAGGGCGTTGGTAGGTAGTTGGTAAGTGTATCTATGCTACTGATTATTATCAAGATGCTTGATGATTTTGGCCGGAATTCCACCCACCAGGGTGTGGGGAGGTACGTTGCGTGTCACAACAGCCCCGGTGGCTACCACGGCCTCGTCCCCTATGGTGACGCCGTAGATGATTGTCACATTGGGCATTATCCACACTCGACTGCCAATGTTGACGGGTTTGACGGTGAGAGGGTAGATTTCCTTCAGCGGAGTCTGTGTCGGGATACAACCGTGGGCGGTGATGGTGCAGCGGTCGCCAATGGCGGTATCGTCGCCTATGGTGATTTGTTCTGGGAAGGCCCGGTCGAAAATCATGTCATGGCCAATGTAGACACGCTTGCCGATGTTGATGCCGCTCCAGCGGTACATTTTGGCTCGCCACCCTTTGAAAGGGACAAAGAAAGCAAGACGGGAGAGGCTGAAGCGCCAAAGTTGGATAAAGGTATATTTTATCTTTCCCAATGGATTGTTTAGTCCGTGGTATTCAAGTATTTCTTTGCTTGGCATAGTTATTCTTCTACAATGGTGAGACGTTTGTTGTTTTTCATCAAGGGTATTTCATCGACTATGGACACCTGGATGGGTACACCGAGTTTTTCTTGCCAGAAATCAATGATATAATGTTCTATGTTAGCGTTGTACTGTTCATTGACTACCAGCCGGAAGGTGATGCTGCCGTCTTTGTGTTTGACCACTTGATAGGCGACGACAGACTGACGAGTTGGGCGGTCGTCTTCTTGAAAAAAACCGACGAAATTGTGAACGGTATAGCGTTGGCCGTTGGAGATCACCAGGCTTTCGCATTCGCGTCCCATGATGCGTGTTATCTTACCACTATTCACTTCTACAAGGTCTTGGGTGTCATAGCGGATAAAAGGATGGGCGAGGTTCCAGAGGTCGGTGCTGACGACGCGGCCGATGCCGTCGGTGATGGGTTGGTTGTTGTCGTTGAGAACCTCGATGATGCCATAGTAAGGGGTTTGGTGGTATCCATCGTGGGCAAGGGTCTCGTAGGTGTTAGGGGTGCCCTCGCAACTATAGGAGTCGATGACATCGCAGCCGAAAGCTTTTTCTATTTCCATACGATAGGCTTTCGGAAGGGTGGACCCGGTGGTCATGATATGACGTGGGGAAAAAGAATATCCAGTATGACTGTTTCTGTATTGAGCCAATAGGTAGAGAGGGATGGGATAGGAGCGGATGATGGTGGGGCGCGAACGTTCTATCTTGTCGAGGATGGCTTTAAGAGTATCGTCACCCATGGAGTAGAACGGCACATAGAGGCAGTTGTTTATCTTGTCCTGCAACTTTTTGAGTTTTCCGTGTCGGGCACCATTGGCAATCTTCATGTAGCGGTCGCCGAGCCGGTAGCCTGCCAGATACCAGGTGTGGAGTTTGGCGGCTGTGTTGAGGGAATAGGCCTCTTTGGAGACGTAAAAGGAAAAAGGCTCGCCAGTGGAACCGCTGGAGCGCGAAGGGATGCGTTTGTCGGTAGGGAAGTTCTTGGCAGTGAAGCGCTCGGTACCTTCTTGTCGCATAATGCTTTTCGAGACGATGGGCAGTTGGTCAAGCGTGGCGGTTTGCGGGTCGAGGTTATGGTCGTGGAACCAGTCGTGATAGAACGGGACTTCGGTGGCGGCATGGATGATGAGTTTACGCAGACGCTCTTTTTGGAAAGCCACCATCTCTTCCGGCGCCCATTCCTCGGCATTTTTCATTAACTTCAGGTATTTGTGAACCTGCTCGCCGCGAAGCAAGTCGCTCAGCGGAAGTATGATTTGTTCATGAAGGTATCCCATAGGTCTGGTATATTTTGGTTTTGACATTCTCCCAACGGTAGTCGGCGACGGTGCGATGTGCCTGTTGGATAATGGCTTTGGCAACAGTTTGATTTGTGATGGCCCAAACCATCTTCTGCGCCAACTCATCGTGCTTGTCGCTATCGAAGAGTATTCCTGTTGCCCCGTTTTTTATCATATAAGGTACCCCGCCGACACGGCTTGAAATGACCAGCAGGCCGGCATTCATGGCCTCGAGAATGGATACCGGCATATTGTCGATGGTTGGTGCGGAAAGGAAAATATCCGACTGGTCCAAATAATGGTAGATTGCATGATTGTCCACTTTCCCGGTGAAAGTGACATTTTTCAGTCCCATTTCCTTGACCATCTGTATCAATGTTGTATGCTGGGATCCATCCCCGACCAGCGTCAACGTTGCTTCCGGTAATTCAGTTAGTGTTTTTTGGAAGGCTCTCAATATGCAAGGGATATTATATAGTTCTTCGTGTGCACGTGTGCATATGAAATTTGGCTTGAGCGTCTCGCGAAGGCGATATTGTTTATCGTCAAGTTCAATGATATTGGGGATGATGGTATGGGGTAAATGGTGCTTGTCGAAGACCTTGGCGAGGAAACCGGAGAGGACGATGTTGACATCGGTGCGCATCAGATAGGGTTTCACCAGACACGTATTCTTATCGAAGAAACGTTCACCACCGCCACCGTGGTAGGTTAGCACCACGCGTTTCTTCAGACGCCGCCCCACAGAAACACCAACTGCTGCAGGTAGGAAACCCCACCCCGAGCAGCAGTGGATATGCAGCACGTCATACCCACGAGCCACACGAAGAAGCTTCAAAGGTAGTAGTAAGCGCCGCAACAGTGAAGTCTTTGTGGAAAAGATGTCTGCGGCATGGCCTTCAGAACGCAGGTATTTCTGCAGGAGCTCCACTTGTCCCGAGATACCCCCGACCCCGGGCTTATAATTGCATATCAGTAGAATTTTCATGGTTAAAATAGGCCGCGGGAGCCGAGTTTGAAGAATGCCCAACCAAAGATTAAGATGGGCACAACCCAGTACCACACCTTGATGAACTTATAGTTTTTGGCATCAAGCAGCGTCACGCCGTAGGCCGCCATGATGAGCAGTACAGGCAGACCTGGCAACAGGAAGCGTTCCGAGTTGGCGAATCCGCTAATGGAGACAATACCGAGGTAGGCAATGATGAAGGAGCCAATGAGTGACAGATTGCGCCAGTTCTTGGTGATAAACAATGCACTGAAGAGTGCGATGAGCACGAACCCACCGAGGAAGTTTCTTACATAGTTACCACCGCTGAGCATTTGCTGGGTATACTGCTGGTCGACATCCACCATCGTGGGGAACGGCAGCACAAACATCACGGGAGCCATCACGGATCCTGTGGCATATTTTGCCCACAGGTTACCTTTGGTTGTCTGCATCAATCGTTTGTTGGACTGGTTGACATCTCGATTCTCTATCAGGCCGTCAATTTCGTTCAATATGGTGCCTCCCGTCAAGGTGAGTGCTGCCAAAAGACCCCAGCCGATAAGCATGTAGCGTTTTCCTCTTCCAATGACGGAGGTGTTGGTGAACACCAAGGCCGTGACGAGAGCGAATACTGCGACACCTCCCAAAGCAGTACGGAAGGTGAAGAGAATCAATGCCAAGAGAACGGGTAGGGCAATGGTGAGAATATTGTATTTTTTGCTACGTAGCAGATAGTCGGAACGTTCGAGATAGGCTACCATCAGAAAAATCATTATGGTCTCTTTCATATGCAAACCGCAGTAGAAGATGAGGTTTGGCATAAAACATGCAAAGATGGCCGCCAACCGTCCGCCATCCTCGCCAATGTTGCGTTTGGCAAGGAAATAGATTAGCAGTACGGTTACTGCGCTGAAACAGGAGTTGACAAGTCGGGGGAAGAGGACATTCTCGCCGAAGATTTTTGCCAAGAATGTCAGATAGAACACATATCCTGAGTCGGACACGGTGGCCGTGTCGACAAACAGGTAGTTCCAAATGTCTTTCCATGGAGTGTTGATATTTCCGACAGATTCTTCGTAATACCACAATGCGTCGCCTGCCGCAAATTCGAAGGGAATGCCTGTCTTGATGGTGTAATAGATGTATGAGAAAAAGACCCAGAAGACACGCAATCCCAATGCTACGAGCAAAAGATTGGACAGCAGTTTCTTTTGTGGGAGGTCTTTCCATTTCTCGCTGCAATAGTTGCTTAGCAGGAAGAACCCAGATACCCAAGCGATGCCCATGATGATGTAGCCAATGGACATGGCATGACTGAAAAAGAAGAGGGAAACGGCCGCCAAGGCTCCGAGATAGATGTAGATGGCTTTGGTGGATATCTGATGTGGAAAGAATGGTATCATTTTCTGAATAAAAGTTTAATCTGCAGAGTGATATACTGCCTCAGGTTGGGTATTGTAAAGACGGGCCCGTATTGCTCTATTTTTTCGGGCTTGAAGTCGGGCCGTTGTATCGATTGTAACGCTTCGTGCATCATGCCGGTGCTACTGTCGAGAGCACGGTTGCGAAGGGTAGATACGCAGTCCCCTTTCTTGATGGGGATGGTCATTTCTACTATCGGGACTCCCTTGTCAATGCCTGTGGACAATCGTTGCACGGTGACGCCCATCGCTTTTTCGTTGTGGTAGAGCTCCCAAAAACCGACAGGCTGACCACGGTATTTTCTCATGTCGCCGTGGTGGTAGGACAGGATGCCGTTGGGGGCAAGCGATAGAAGCGGCTCTTTTACAATGCCGAAACCGCCAAGCATCACCATTGCCTCTGGCTGCAGGGCGTGTAGCGTTTGGGCGGTCTCTTCTGTATAAGGATGTTGGGTTTCAGTGTAATCGATGCCATGGGAGGAAAAGAATTCCCTGGAGGATACCGAAGGCTGTTTCTTTGCGAAGTGGCTCTTGAACAGCATGACAATCATGTAGCCGCCACGGCCTCGCTTGAGATTTTTCAGGAAACGTTTTTTTAGCGAAGGCCGTGGGCGACAGTCCACCAAAGCTCCGACAATATCTATCGTCGGGTCGTCCATTATGGGTTGCAACACCTTCTGTTGGAAGGAGTCAAGACCCATGCCGCAAAGTATCGCTATTTTCATTCGTGGGAGGCTTTGAATCCGTAGGATGGTTTGTGTAACCAGTGTTTCAGCAAGGCATAGCAACCGCTGGCCTTAACCATCAGTTCTGTCGTGTTTTTGGCGTCGTTCACTGAGAACCGCTTTAGTCTGAAGAGGTTGCTCTTTAGGTTGTTGTAGCCAGAATCTACGGTGATGCCGCATTCATATCCTGCCGCTTGTGTCAGGCTGATGTCGCGTGTGGAATAGTCGCCGTTGGGGTAGGAGAGGGCGTTGACGGTCAGTCCGAAGACCTCTTCCAGTTGCCGCTTCGACCCTATTATCTCTTTCTCGGCTGCAGTGTCATTGCACTGTGGCAGTATTGGGTGGAAGCAGGTATGCGACTGGAAGTTCACCCATGGTATCATCTCTTCAATCTGCTCTTTGCTCAACGCCTGAGTGTCGCCGTACTCCTGCTCTTGTGAGAAATCGTATTGTCTCAGCGTTTCAAGTCGTCGTCCGTTGGCGATCTTTTTCAAGGCCTCTATCTGTGGCTTTATTTCCGTGTTGTGTCGGAACCAAAAATGGCGATGTGTCCCCACTATGGAGGAGCAGAGGAAGATGGTGACAGGGATTTGCATCTGCTTGATTACTGGCAACAAAGTGTAGTTGCTGGTGTGCCCGTCGTCGAAGGTGATGACGACGGCCTTGTTCGGCAAGCGTTTCCCGTCTTTCACGGCGTCGAGATAATCGTTGAGCCCTATGATGTTGTAGTGTCGCTTCAGGTAGCCGAAGTTACGTTCGGCATCGGTGGCATCCATGTCGTGGAAGAGCAAAAATGTCACCTTCCTGCGTTGTACTGCTTCGCGCCACATCCATGCCACGCCGCTCCATCTCAATGCCTTGTATGCAATATTGCTCATCCCAACAGTTTCCTCTTCAATTTAATTAGTCGAGTCATGTTCTGCTGGCCGATAATCTTCGCCAGCCGGCCAATATGCGCTTTTTTGTCCGACCACGAGCCCATGAAATGATGGTCGCAATAGGTGTTCTCGGTCAGCAGAAACTCCCCTGTGCTCTGTCTGGGGCAGAAGTAGTCGACAGGGTATATGGTCAGGTCCTTATAGGTCTGCAGTTTCCCTCCGTTGGGAATGAATCCGTTGTCGAGCATCAGCCTGTAGATACGTTGGCAGTTCGTTGTCGTGTCGAGGCTGCCGTCGGACTTCACGAAGTGGACCCCGTCGTAGGCGTGCAGTTGCTCGAAGGCCCATGCACCGCCGGCTTCGGTGGCCATGATGCCGGTGACGGGATACATCGTTTTTGTCCCCTCGTATCCTGTGAAGGCGCTGTTCTCCAGCAGATTGTCCAGGGGTTTAAGCACTTCTACGTCGGTGTCCATATATACCCCGCCTTCGGTCATCAGGGCGTACAACCTGACGTAGTCGGTTACGAAAGCGTATTTCTTGGCGCTGTATGCCTCGGATGTATAGGGGGTGCAGTTTACGTCGAAGTTGTCTTCGTTCCACAGTTTGTATTCCCAGTCGGGCATGTGTCTGTGCCACGAGGCTATGCAGTCCTGTGCCAGCTGCGGCATCTCGCCCCGGCCAAACCAGCAGTAGTGTATGGTTTTGGGTATCATTGTTTTTTCCTGTTGCTGTGGTAATGAAAGGCGTCGCGGTAGCCTCGGAAGAGGGAGGCGATGGCTGGCCAGTATTTGGGATGGAGGTTGATGGCTATGTTATAAATTGTATAGTTGATCAGGGCGTACAATCCGCCAATCAGGGTGCGCAGCCTGCGTCGGCTTGGCCAGATGTGGAGCAGCCAAAACAGGGTTCGGTTACGCCCGATGGTGTAGAGCCGTATGCGTTTGGCCTCCAACTTGGTCTTGGCCGGACGTCCGGCGCCGGCATCCAGATGGGTGTAGCCTGTCTCTGTGGCGTAGGCAATTCGTCCCCCTTGCAGGTATAATTTGTAGAAAAAGACAGCGTCGTCGTATGCGGCATACGCCGACAGTCTGCCCTGTTCAAGCCAGGATTCCTCGGTGAATCGAACTTTTTTGGCCATGTCGCCCTTGATAAAAAAACACTGGAAACATCCGGCCTGGCACAGTTTGTCCTCGCAGTTCACGTAGGTCCGGTGCCCTGCTGTCGAGGTGATGACATCGAACCACTCCGCTTTCCGTTGACTGTAGAAAACTTGCCCGGTAAAAGCTCCCCTGAATTTTTTTATTAATGCCAGTGTTTTTTGTTTTCGGGAAGGCCGTGGCGAAGTGTTGTCGGTTGTTTGTACGGGGTACGTGGGGAATGCCAACGTGCAGTCCAGAGAGTGTTCCACCAGGTGTTGGTACATCTTTTCTGCAAAGTCGGGAGGGAAGTCTAGGTCGTCGTCCAGCACCAGCAGGTATTGGCCTTTTGCTTCGTCCATGCCGACGGCCCGTTGCGTCACCATTCCTTTGGCACAGCGTACCACGCGTTCGTATCCGAGGATGTGGTCCAGTTCGTACCCTTCGGGGATGGCAACCACTATTTCGCGAGGTTTGACTGTCTGATGTTCAATTGCATCCAGCATTATTCGATATTTCTCGCCTGTGGTGCCGAGAGTTCGGATAACTATGGAGTAGTCGAAGTCCATGTTGCTTTTCATTTTTTGTTCCGAAGGGAAATGAGTCGTTGTTTGACGAATGATCCGAGGGTTAGTATTTGTGCCCTCTTTTTCAGTATCCAGACGGGCCTTTGGTACAGTCTGCTGGTTTTGGCGGGCTGGAGGCTCCAGTCCACCTTGGCCAGCTCGGTGCGGGCGGCGCTGCGGTATTGTTTGGTGAGTAGGTAGGGTAGCAGACTGTAGGTGCGCAGGTTGTCAATGAGTTGCTTATAATCGGGGTTGGTTTTCTCTTCGGGCTCCAGGTAGCCGAGGTTCCACAGCATGTGCTCCTTGGGGCCGCACAGGTGGTGAGTGCCGCGATAGGTGACATCCACATCTTGGTTGTAGTTGCTCAGCGGCTTGTTGAGGAACACTACTTTGTGCTTCAAGGCTATGCGGATCCATAGGTCGAAGTCTTCGCCCAGCTTCAGATGGGGCTTGAATCCGCCATTCTCCTCAAATACCGCCTTTGGCAAGGCTATGGTAATGCTCGTCAGTGGCATGCAGAGAGTCCTGGCATAGACTGAACAGTAGTTTATCTCACCCTCCACAAACTCTTCTCCTACACCGACAGGAGCCAGCCGTTTTTTACTGTTCTTGACGATATAGTAGCCTGTGCCGTAGATACCTGCGTCGGGGTGGCGCTCTATGAGTCCGGCCATCTCTTCAAGGAAAGTAGGTTCCCACCAATCGTCGGCATCGAGAAAGGTGATGTAGGTAGCGGTGGCTATCGCGACTCCGTTGTTGCGGGCATTGCTGACGCCGACATTCTTATCTAACCGAATAGTACGAATACGTGGGTCAGTGAAGCCTGCCACAATCTCGCTGCTGCCGTCGGTCGACCCGTTGTCGATGATTATCAGCTCGTAGTTGCCGAGAGTCTGTCCAAGGACACTCTCTATAGTCTTGCCGACGTAGGGCGCTTTGTTGTAGAGTGGTATGATGACCGAGAATAGTGGCATAGTGGTGTCAGGCTTTCATAGAGTTCTGGCTTTGGATGATGGCAAATCTATTCTTCAGCCGCAGGAATGGGCTTTCGAAGAACTTGTAGGACAGCCAGGCGACAAGTACCGTGGCTGCGGTGATTATGCAGTATATCAGTATTGTGGCTGTTGTTGTCGAGAGATGTATGCCGGTGTTTCTGTAAAGGGCTGAAAGTCCGAATATCAGCAACGGGTGGATGACATAGATGCCGTAGGATATCTTGCCCACGAAGTCGCATACGCGGTTCTCAAGGTTGATGACGGGGTTATTCAACTGGCTCGTGATGCATACAATTGAGAGGACGGCAATCAGCTGAGGTCTTATGGGCGCGGGAATGACACTGACCCATGGCAGTGAGAATAGCAGGAGCAGAAAACAGATAACTCCCAGTGTGCGGTTCATTAGAATGTTGGTGAATAGCTTGCACTTCATGAAGTATAATATGGCCCCAATGGCCCCAATCATCATGCAATCGAAGCGCGTGACGGCGAAGAACCGATAGGCTGTATTTGTGCCGTAAGCCAGATAGAGGCCCCATTTACAAGCGAGCCAGGTCACGCAAACGATGACGGCTATCGTCAGCAGCCGCTTTATTCTGCCGTGGGTCAGTTTCACCAACCAAGGCCAGAAGAGGTAGAACTGCTCCTCGACACCAAGGCTCCAATAATGGACTATGGGCCAGATGCCGGCAGTCAGGATGAACGGTATATTGGCGGTGAAGAGGCAATAGTACCAGATGTTCGGGTCGTGCCAAGTGGATGTGGTGAACACTGCGATTAGCAGATAAAGGTAATATATGGGCCATATTCTTAAAATGCGGCGCATATAGAATTTGGGTATGCTCACCGTTCGGCTCTGCTCCTGTTCGTGCAGCAACAGGTAGGTGATGAGGAAACCGCTGATGACGAAAAAGAGCGTGACGCCGTCAGCCACGACAGGCAGCTTGAAGCCTTCGATACCCCAGTCGCCAAAGTCTTTTTGGAACGTATGTCCCCACATGACCGACAGCGCTGCGATAGCACGCAGTCCATTGAGCCCCGGTAGGTGAATGCTTTTATTCATGCGACGCAATGAAGTCGGCAATGTGTTCGGCTGCATGACCATCGCCGAAGGGGTTTGCAGCATGGGCCATGGCAGTGTGGGTGTTGGAGTCAGTGAGGAGATCGGCTACAGCATTTATGATGGTGTCTTTGTCTGTGCCCACAAGTTTGGCCGTACCGGCCTCGATGGCTTCGGGACGCTCGGTGGTGTCGCGCATCACCAGCACCGGCTTTCCGAAAGCGGGAGCCTCCTCCTGTATGCCGCCGCTGTCGGTGAGTATCAAGGTGCTCTGCTGCATCATGGCCACAAACTCGAGATACGATAGCGGCTCCAGCAGATAGACGTTGCTACGGCTGCCGTTGATGATTTTCTGTACCGGACGGCGGATATTGGGGTTGAGGTGGATGGGGTAGACGAAGTCCACATCCTTGAATTGCTCGGCCAGTGCGTTGATGGCCTGGCAGATATGTTTCATGCCGTCGCCAAAGTTCTCGCGGCGGTGACCGGTGATGAGTACCATGCGTCGGTGTTCGTCGCGGCCGAACTGAGGGGCCATTGCTTTGCCTGATGCCACTACCCAGTGCAGCGCATCGATGACTGTGTTGCCGGTAACGACTATATGTGCATCGTCGACATGCTCGTTTAGAAGGTTCTGCCGCGCCGTCTCCGTCGGTGCGAAATGCCAGGTGCAGAGGCGTCCATTCAACTGACGGTTCATCTCTTCGGGCCAAGGACTGTAGATGTTGTTGGTCCTCAGGCCTGCTTCCACATGCCCTACGGGAATCTGCAGGTAGAAAGCGGCCAACGCGGCAAAGGTCGAGGTGGATGTATCGCCATGCACCAGCACAAGGTCGGGACTCTCCTGGGTCAGCACGTCGCGCATGCCGAGCAGTATGCGTGATGAGACGTCGTAGAGGTCCTGTCCGGGTTGCATGATGTCAAGGTCGTAATCGGGGTGTATGTCAAACACGCCGAGCATCTGGTCGAGCATCTCGCGGTGCTGGCCGGTGACGCAGACAACGACTTTGAACTGTTCGCTACGCCGTTGCAGCTCTTTTACCACCGGAGCCATCTTGATGGCCTCGGGTCGGGTGCCGAAAACGACCATTATCTTTTTCATAAGTAGTCAGCGTTGGTTGATAAATCTGAACAGGGTGGGCGATATCCTCAGGGCAAGATATTGCAGGCGATGACGGGTTTTGGTGCGGCTCACCCTTCTGTAGCATTGCCAGTTGACCAGAGGCAATAGGTACTGGTCTTCTTCATGGGTATTGTTGACGAATGCCATTTGGTAGCATTGGGTAAGTGCTTGATAGACGATGGTCTTGTCAATGCCGTTCTCATTGCTGAATAATTCCGACAGTTCGTTGCCTATGGTTATCATGCTCTCTTTGCTCCGCAACCCTCGTGTTGTCATAATGCTGCCGGGTCGCACCCGGTAGTTGTAGAGTACATTGGGTATAACCTTGATGCTTTTGGCGTATAGGCATGCGCGTGGGGTGAACTCGTTGTCTTCGTGTAGTATACCTTCGCGGAAGTAGAGGCTGTTGTCAATCAGGAACTGGCGGCGGTAGCAGCGTTGCCACACGCAGACAAAGGCCACCTCGCGGTGCTCCAGTGCGTGTCGGTTGTAGTAACTCCAGCCGTCGGTGCGCTCTGGGAGGAGAGTGTCGGTGGTACCGCTGTTGCTCTTCCGGCAAGCGTAGCATAGCATGTCTTCGTCTCTGGTTTCTTCTGCCAGTCGACTCAGCATGGAGGACTCCACCCAGTCGTCGCTGTCGACGAAGACCACATAGTCGCCCGTGGCAGCCGCCAGGCCGGTATTTCGTGCTGCACTCAATCCTCCGTTCTCTCGGTCGATTACCTTCATCTGTGGGAATCGGCTCTCCCACTCAGAGAGAATTTCACGGCTACCGTCAGTGGAACCGTCGTTGACGCAGATGACCTCGAAGTCAGTATACTCCTGCGATTGTAGGCTCGTGAGACAATCATCGAGGTATGCCTCGACATTATAAACCGGTACGATGATGGAGAATTTCATCGCTTTATTACTTATTGCAGAGGCTTCTTAGCTTGTTTATATTCCCTTTGAGTTCTTCCAATTCCATATCCCACCAATGAGATTCTTCGAGTTTCAGTATCACGTTATCAGAAAATCTTTTTCGGATTGTTTTTGCAGGGTTGCCAACATTAATGGTGTAAGGTTCAATGTCTCTTGTTACTACTGCACCGGCACCAATAATTGCGCCATTGCCTATATAATGGCACCCTGGAAGAATTATGACGTTCTGACCAACCCATACATCATTACCAATCGTTAATGGCTGCCCTGTGTTTAGTGTTTCGGGTGCGCCGAATGAAGGGTTATATAAAATGGGATGACTAGTGAAATCATTGGTGGGGTGGTTACCTGTATAAATAGAAATATTGTTGGCAAAAGAGCAATAGTTACCAATAGTGATATCTTGCCAGTGTAAAGCGCCATTAGTCCATATCCCACCATATGTGCCATATCCGATTTTTAGCCCATAAGCCTCGTTAAAGAGGATTCTGGCTGTTTTTGAATAGGCTTCACCTCCTTCTAATCGGCATATTTTTTTTATACATTTACGTTTGACAATACTATTATGGGTATGTCTGAAAACAAAAGACAACAGTGAAATTTTATTCATATTTTTGAATGAACTCTATCAGTTTATCAGAAGTGCCGCTCTCCAATTTACGTGCGAAGAGTGCACCGGAGGCGATAATGTTGTCGTAGTCTTCTTCGGTGAGCACCTGCGGATTGGCACCGTCTGGGCCCCAGTCGATGTAGCGTTTGTAGTTGTTGGTGAGTGGCAAGCTGCTGTTACACCAGACGGTTGGCAGGCATATCTCCTCGGCGATGCTGGTGTGACGGAACCGATGCAGATACTTGTTGTTATTTTCAAGGTAGTTGAGAGCAACACCTACGGCCTTGCGGGAGACACTCCAGTATGTGCCACCACCATAGAGGTTCCCTCCGAAGTAGGAGAACCTGCGTTTTATCCCCAATCGCCGCTGCAGGTTGATTAGCTTGCATGTGAACCATGCACCGCTTGAGCGAGTGCTGTTTGGACGCAACCACCAGTATTGTATGCGATTCAATCCGCCCTCGCTGCCCCAGTCGCTATGTGGCAATGGGAAGTGCTCCAGATAGTTCTCATCACGGTGTTTTTCGCAAAAAGCCTTGAACTGCGATAGCGGCACAATGGGGTAGTCGCTGCCCGTAATGAGGTGAAAATACTGCAAGTCGGTGTGCTTATATGCTTCTCGCATCAGCATAATAATCGCCAGCAGATGTTTATAGTCGCCCCACTCCACAGCATAGGTGCGGTATAGGTGCAATTGCTTCCGTCCTTCGATGTTGGCAAGACTTTCGTGGCATCGTTTGTCTACGTGGACGAACAGCTCGAAATCGTTGTCGAAGCGGTCGACGAGTTTTTCCAGCATTGGAATGTCGCGGTAAGCGGTTATCAGGATGGCTTGTTTCATCGTTTGATGATGGCATGTTTTGCCGCTACAAGGCTGTGCATCAGCATGCTGCGAGTCCTTGTGACGGCGCATGTCAATGTATCGTGTAGTGGACTCTGGTAAGTGATTCCTTGTTTCCGGCAGGCTTCCTTGAAGGCATTGTCGATGCGGTGGGTGTGGAAGCGGTTGTTGTTGTAGTAGCGCGAGTACCACGTGTGGATTAGCACTTCCTCGCCCAGGTGGTTGTAGAGCACTGTCGACTCACCGTCGGGATGATTGGTCGCCTTGAGGTAGAGTGTCTTGAAATGGTTGCTCAACCAGATGAAAAAAGGATAGTAGGGCTCAATATCGGTGGCCGTAAAGTCGTGTGCTCCCACAAGCAAATCTGTTTGAGTAAAACGGTTTTTGTCAGGACTTTCGTTGAGCTTGTTGATGCTGAATTGTTCGCGCAGCGCTTTTGTGTTCAGTATGTTGAGGTAAGGATTGGTGACCAAAGGGTTGCCGTCGCGCAAGTGGACCACACCTCCGTCGGGCATGCCACAGTTGACATAGCCGTTCTCGATGCAGTAGTCAATCAGTCGTTCCAACGCCCCAATATTGGTGACAAAGGCATCTTCGTCGATATTCACGACCCAGTCAGCTTCGGTATCGGCGATAATTTGGTAAAGGTAACCTTCGGCCGATGTGTTCTTCAGCTGTACCTTTTCGTATGGCAAAGAACACAATGCCATTGACTTGTGGTATAGCACATCGTTCATCGACCGGGTGTATATCTTAATCCTTTTGGGGTCTGTCATTTTGTTGTCATGTTTATTCTGGGCAGGGGATACGGATTCTCGCCACGGCGCAGAGGACCGCCCCATGACTGGACGACGGTCCTGAAGCCGAGCTCGCGGCAGATAGCCAGTGTGTCGTCGTTGTGGGCGCCATGGGGGAAGGAGAAGTGCTTTATTTCGTGTCCCAACAGCGCTTCCAGGGTCTGTTTTGATTCGGCTATTTCGCGGTATTGTTGCTCTCGCGTGAGGGTGTCAAGTTTAGGGTGGCTCACGGTGTGGGCTCCGATGGTGCATAGAGGGTTTGCGTCCATCAGTTGCAGCTCGTCTGAACTCATACCCAGTTGCTGATTGGGATACCACCACATGGATAGTTGGTTATCAATGAATCCTGAGGTAACATACACTGTGAACGGCACGCTGAGGCGTTTCAGCATAGGGTAGGCGAGGGTGTGGTTGTCGCGGTAGCCATCGTCGAAGGTGAGGCATACCCAACGGCCGTGTTCAGGCAGATTGTCGATGGATACAAAGGTGTAGCCTTTGCTTCGGTATTCATTTATTTTTTGTTCAAGCCAGGCGACAGTCACCTCCAGCTCCTTTTGCTCAGGCACATTGCTCACATGCTCCACCACGCGATGCAGCATCCATATCTCGCCCACCACAGGGTGGGTGAGTTTGTATAGTTTCCGTTTTATCCGTTGCTGTATCATGCTTTCTTGCACAACAGGCTTTTCAGTATGAATTTTGTTTCGTATTTGCGTCCGCAGCGGAGAGCCATGCCGCTGAAGAGGTAGCGCATATATGCAAGCAGCGTGTATCTGTTTCTAAAATAACGTTCCACGATGGTACAGTATAGTGTGAGTCGCAGGTGTTTGTCCAGCCTCCTGCGCAGTGCTTCTTCACTGAAATGGCCTACGCTGCGGTTCTGCTCTACCATCTTTTGGCAAAAGGCTTTGCGTTCGTTCAGGTCTTGCTTGGTGGCTATCTGTGGGGCCATGAAGGAACCTATGTAGTAGTGCTTCTCCTCCTCGGTGAAGTCGGTGCTAAGCCATTCGAGCATATAGCGTCTTACCTCGGCCACCTTGCGTTGCTGTTCTTCGCGACGGGCGGTGCATATCTGTGTTGGATGCATGCGATAGTGGAAGAGTGTCTCCTGTAGGTTGTAAATCTTGGTCACTCGAAGACATTCTGCCCAGAAACGGTAATCTTCGGCGGGGAAAGCCTCTGTGCTGTAGTGCAAACCGTGGTCGCGGTAGAGGCTCATGCGGAACGTGGGCACAATGACGCTGCACTCGAACAGCATGTTGGCCATACAGTCCTCGTGTCGCTCAGGGAAACGTACCAGTGACTTCATGGTACCGAAGCGCTCGAATCCTCCGCTGCAAATGCCAATGTCGGGATTGTTGTCGAGGACGTCCACTTCGCGTTCCAGCCAGAAAGGCTCGGCAATATCGTCGCCGTCCATGCGCGCTGCGTACTCAGTGGTGATATGGCTTAGGCCGCGGTTGAGGTTTTCGGCAAGGCCAACATTCTTCTCGTTCTGCACTATCCTGATGCGAGGGTCTTCGATGCTGCGCACCACAGCGACGGTGTCGTCGGTCGAACAGTCGTCGATGACCAGAAGGTCGAAGTCACGGTAGGTCTGTCGCAACACGCTCCCGATGGCTTCCTTGACGTAAGGAGCCACATTGTAGGTCGGCATCAGAACGGTTACTTTGGCCATCGTTTCAGGGTGTATAGTGTATGCCAAAAAATGATGGCTGGGAATGACGACATGCGCTTGCGGACTTGTTGTTTCACGTCGGATGTGAAATTGTATTTCCGCTCATAGCAAGCCCAAAGTTTGCCCCAGCCGCGGGCGTAGTCTTTGGTTTTTACCCCGCAATGTTTAATGATGTATTCCAGTACATTGGCGCCTTCAATAAGGGTGAGTCCGCGATGTTCGGCGTCGTTGGAGATATTGCTGCTGTGCTGGCGGTAGTAGTTCAGCGGCTCTTCTAGTTCTATCACATTGCCCTGTTCGGCCAAAAGTATATAAAAGAACCAGTCGCCGCAGAGTCGCATGTGCTCGTAGCGACAGGCTTCGGTGGGGTGGTAGCAGTTGCGGCGGAATATACATTCGCTGACATTGGCGATGGAATTGGCGACAGCCAGCCTGTGTCTGATATAGTCGTGCCCATCATGGATATGGATGGCATTGCCGTTTGAGTTGTTCCATAGGTTGTTTCCTTGCATGTCAACCCACCAGGTAGCGGCATAGGCCATTGTACTGTCGGGTTCCTTGGCGACTTCGTCCATCAATCGTCCGAGGAAAGTCGGTTCGGCATAGTCGTCGCTCTCTGCCACCCATATCCATTCGCCTTTGGCAAGAGTGATTCCTTTGTTCCATTGGCGGAATGCCGAGCCGCTGTTTGCTTCGTTGTAGACAATGTGGCTCACGTGTGGGTTGCTGCGGTAGCCTTCCATGAGGTCGCAGCTCCCGTCGGACGAGCAGTCGTCAAGTAGAATCAGTTCGAAGTCCTGATAGGTCTGACCCAATATGCTGTCGATGCGCTGCTTCAAGTACGGCGCATGGTTGTAGTTGGGCACTATGACAGATACGGTGGGCATGGTTGCTTTTGTTAACTGTTGTAACGGAAGATTCTGTGCCACATATTTGTAAGCCATTGTGTTAGGTCGAAAATCAAGAAACTGGGCCAAAGTCTGTGATAGTATTTGCAGTATGAACGTATTGAACGTATCATCCGGAACGGTCCTAGTGGCTGATGCTTCGTGCGGTGACGTGTTCGAATAAAGGCAATGTGTTTTTTTAAATCCGAAGAAAGGGGTAAAGAATACCATTGTTCACACAGGGGACTTGTGTCTCTTGCATCATCGCTTAACGGATGGTATAGCGTAGCGCCAATTCCAACGGATTGCCCATGGTGGCAACGGTATCGCGTTAATTTTTCAGGGATAAAGCCAATCACATTTTCTTTTGCTGCCAACATCGCAATTGCTCCATCATGAAGAATTATGTTGTTGCATATACTCGTAAAATGTGAAGCTGTTGCATAGTCCCGACGGACTGCCATGGTTGCGCCGGTAGCACGATTCTCATAGCAAAATAGTTCTACTCCCAATCCTGCGTGAAAGGCTTTTATGGCCTTGTCCGAGAAACCGACACACTCCCACAAAGACTTTTCCGTAATCAGGTTGTTCGCATCATCAATCAAGTCTGCATCAGAGAAAGCGACACACTGTGTCGGATTATCTTTAAACCAGTCAACCATAGCATTAACCTTGTTTTTATGCCAAATATCATCCTGGTCAGAAAGAAAGACAATGTCTCCGAGGCAGAGGTTTATTGCTTTTTGAAAATTGAGTGCGGGACCGAGATTCTTTTCGTTGCGGTATATGCGGATGTCGGTTTGTGTACTTTTGTTGAGACTCTCGATAATTTGCAAGGTGTTGTCGGAACTTCCGTCGTCGCATACCACAATTTCATCCACCGGCATAGTCTGGTTTAGAACAGACTCCAGCTGTTCGTGAATATATTGTTCACCATTGTATGTGCAGAGGGCGACGGAAATCATTATTCACCTATCTTTTTATCCATGTAAAAGGCTTTAGTAGGGTTTTACCAATACGATAGGCATGAGAAGAACGAATATCGCATTCGATTTTCCATTCAGTTTTTTTATGGATATTATCTATTACTTTTACAATATCTTCATCATGGATATATGAGGCGGTAATGTCTTTTACCTCGCCGTAATGTTTGACAAGGTACTTGTAGGTATTTATCACTCCAATGTCACCATTGATATTGCCAGAATAACTTTGGCTTTCTTTTATATTGCATTCCGGCATATTCAGGAAATATTCATTTTTCGACTGCAAATAAGGATATCCGGCTTTCGTGGCGAAGAAAGTATATACCATGTCGTCACTTGGGCAATTCTCAATAATATCGTCATCTATTTGGTATAGATACTCCCCCAGAAACTTCGCCTTGGTCAATGAGGCACATCCACAATGGCATTGCATTCGATAAAACACCTCCCGATTACCCGAAATGGGATTATTAGGGTGCTTTGCATGTAATGACATGAAGTCTTCAATCATACCACATGGGTATAAAAAGTCATCGTCGATGGTGATTATGACATCGTTCGGATAGCGTTTGAGTGTGGGTATTAGTTTTTTGTATACTTTGGTATCGGCAACGCGGAAAACATCTACATTGTGGGTCTCAAGATATTCCGAGACATCACTGGGCAATACTTCATCGAATGCTAGATTAAGAACTACGATATCCGGCGGCAAGGTTTGTGCGAAAATAGTGTCAAGTACAGTGTGCAAGTTCGTCAGGCGGGGCTTGTATGACGTCAGGGTTACTATTATTCGCTCTTTCTCCATTGTGTATTTATATTATGTTGTTAATGGCGTTTTTATCTCAAGTAGTCTTTTCTTCGATGTTTAATGAAGAAAGTTTTAGAGAGAATGGGCAAGCGTTTATTAATGGCATTAGAGATAAACCAGGAGCTTTTTTGTAGTAGTTCCGTTGTTCATATAAGTCAGAAAAAGAGGTTCCAATATTTATAGTATATGGCAATTCTCTATCAAGTTGTATCGATTGGAAAAAATCGTGGAATTTAAAACGTCTATGGGTGTCTCCAATAATCGGTTCTTGGAATTCCGCCCATAGATTGGGAATATTGTACGCTTCGGCGATTATAAGCCCATGCAGGGATGATGAAACTATAAACTCACATGAATTTACCTGGTCAATATAATCAGTCCATTTTTTATACCCAAATGTTTTGATTATTAAAACATTGTCTATGTTGGAGAACTGTTGTAACTCTTCTTTGAAAAAGTCTACATAGTGAGGAATAATACCTATCTTATATTTCTTCCTTTTTGATTGCCTGGGCGTATAATATAATGGTAATAATAATGCTGGATCTCCATAAACTTCCGGGCATTGTATTCCGTTACGGATTAGTATTTCTCTTGTAAGTGGCCCTCTGACAGCACAAACCTTTGCTGCAGTAAGATTGGGAGTGATATTGTCTTGTATTAACCCACTTCCCCAAATAACAGCATTAGGTCTGTCTATCATTTGGATGGTGGACCCTATTGCTGAAACAATTGTCGGCCGTTCATCGCTGTTCACATAATAAATATCCGAAGAAGGATATGCCATTGACCTTAAGGGAAGTAGATAGTCGTTGGTTATATGCCTGAGAAAAAGAAGATTTATGTCGTCACCCCAATTATTGTGTTCGATTTTTCCCCATGATATGCTGACAAAAGCATTGATTATTACAATTTTCCTATGTGCAATCTTTGAATTCCAAAATTTCGCTAGCTTAAAGTAATATCGAGAAAATCTACGATTGTTTTTGGAATGTATATGTTCGTGAGGGTCGAAGTATGATTTATTTCTTTCCATGTAAAGCATCCCAAATTATAAATAGGTCTTTGCAGTTTTGCCTCAAATAAGATTTCTTTTTGTGTGCAGGAAGGATATGTGGATTGATTAAATAAAGAATACAATGGAGATGTCTGATATATTTGTTGTGCTCGGAATATATTTTACGGATAAATATTTGATATTGGAGGTAGTCGTTTATTGTTTTTTTGAGATTACGAAAGGTTTTTTGGTTAATTAGGTTTTTGGATTTCGCAATCTTTATGTCATGGTAATATTGGTTATATATTTTTCTGGGTTTGATTTTATGGTACAGATTCTCTGGGGCGGAGATGTTTTGCCCGTGCCACCTATATAAGACACATGTGGTATTTGTATGTGCTACACATCCCAGGAGTAAAGCTCGTAGTGTAAGAGTTGTGTCTTCTGTCGGACAATCATCCAGGAAAGGTCCAAAGGTGTCCATTATAATTCGATTAATAATGCGAGAAGGACCAGATGGTGGGGCGGATATTAGTGATATATAGTCGTTTATTGTGTATAAGGTGGGCTCTTTAAGTGTTTGAAATCCCAAAGAATTTAATGGTGTACCATTGCTGTCAATATATTTAAAGTTGGTTGCCAGGCTCATGGCACCTGTTTCTTGGATGGCATTGACAGAAATAGACGTCCTGTTTGGTAAGGATATATCGTCACCAGCAGCCAGAACGATGTAATCTCCATGTGATAAAGATATTGCCTTGTTGAAATGTGGTATTAGCCCAAGATTTGAGTCGTTACGGTTGTATATGATTTTGTGATCGCCATGGTAGCTAGTCAGAAATTTCTTAATAATATCGTTGGTATTATCTGTAGAACAGTCGTCGGAAATAATAATTTCTAAATTGGGATAGTCTTGACAAACAGCCCCCTCAAGAGCATCTAATATATAATTCTCTTGATTAAAGGTTAAAAGCAGAAAAGTGACAAGAGGATGGTTGGCCATTTTATTCTTACTCAAAGGTATTAATCAGGTTGACGATTTGTTTGGCATCCTCAATATTCAAGACGGGGCTGATAGGTAGAGATAATTCCTCTGCGTGTATTTTCTCGGTAATCGGCAGAGCGGTATTGCTCCAGTTACGATAACAGTTTTGCTTATGAGGGGGGATAGGATAATGTATCAAAGTTTGTACCCCATTATTGGTAAGATATTGTTGAAGTTCGTCGCGCCTTGTACAAAAGATGGGGAAGAGGTGATAAACATTGTTTTCGTCGGGCAGCCGTATCGGCAGTTTGATTAATGGATTAGATATGTTTTCGGAGTAATAGTCCGCCACTTGCTGTCTTTTTCGATTGTCGGCATCCAGATGCCGTAGTTTTACGTCCAGGACAGCAGCTTGAATCTCGTCGAGTCGACTATTGCGGCCACAATAGTCAAATACATATTTTTGGGAGCTCCCATAGTTGGCCAAGGCCCGGACACATGTGGCTAATTCTTCGTTGTCTGTCGTAACAGCCCCGGCATCGCCTAAAGCGCCAAGGTTCTTCCCGGGATAGAACGAATGCCCTGCAGCATCACCGAGTGAGCCAGTACGTTTTGTGTTAAAACGACATCCATGTGCTTGTGCATTGTCCTCGATCAGTTTGAGATTATATTTCCGGCATAGGTTGCCGATGTTGTTAGTATAGGCGCAACGGCCATAGAGATGCACTATCATTATTGCTCGTGTGCGAGGAGTGATATGCTTTTCAATTTGGCTGTCGTCAATCTCTAATGTTTCAAGTTTTGGCTCTACCAGCACAGGAATCAGGTGGTTTTCAGTGATGGCGAGAATAGATGCAATATATGTGTTGGCCGGCACAATAATTTCATCCCCATCGCACATAATCCCCAACTCCTTATATGCTCGCAATATTAATGTCAACGCATCCAGTCCGTTGCCACAACTAATGCAATGGCGACTGCCGATATATTCAGCATAGTTGCGTTCAAAGGACGTGTTTTCCGCCCCTTGAAGATACCAGCCGCTATTCACCACTCGGCTTATCGCTGTGGATATTTCATCGCGATACGCTGAGGTGATGTCTTTTAATGGCAAAAAAGGAATCATTTTTCTGTTTCGTTTTTCCACTTGTCATACCCTACTCCACTCCATGGCATACCTCTGTCAAAATAATAGGGCCATGGGTAATGAGGCTTTCCGGTAGACCGGTCTATTATCTCCCTTATGTTCTTGACGGGCTGGGCTGGGCTGCCCATGGCTAACATGTAGTCGTCGACGTCTTTGGTTATCAGCGAGCAAGCACCAATCACACAGTGTTTACCTATCTTAATCCCCGGAAGCAAAACACTACCGGTGGCAATCTGGGTATAATCTCCTACGGATGGCCCCATCAAATTATCGGAGGGTGGGGTGGGGTCGTTGGTGAATACCACGTATGGATATACAAACACAAAATTTCCCAATACAGAATGCATCCCAATATGGACATTGCTGTGCAAACGACAATAATCACCAAAACGTGAGTTGCCTTGAATGTCATCCAAAGTGCCTAAACTGCAATGTGATCCAATTATGGTGTTTTCCCGCAGTGTCACGCGGTGGCCTGTCTGAAAGTGATCGCCAATTGTATTCCCTGCATAGATAATGGTGTGGCTGCGTACAAGTGAGTCGGCGCCTATGATGGTTTTGGGGTTATTGTAATTGTCAGTGTCCTTGTAGTATGCGGTTAATGGCTCTCCGATGATACAATCGTTACATATAACGGTGTTGTCGCCAATTTCTACATTGTCGTAAATGATTGTACGGTCGCCAATGCGAACATTCTTCCCCAGAATGGCAGAGGGGCTGATTATTGCACCTTTTCCGGTAAACATATCTAAATCCATCATTTTTTGAGCATTAGAAAATCATTATATTCCCTAATATAATCACTTTCGTCATATTTTTCCGAGGCTAGTACTAAGCATATTGCACCAGATGAGAAATCAACTAATTCACGCCATATTCCCGGCACTATGAGTAGGCCTTGGTAAGGCCTGTTTAATGAGACTGAACGTTTTGTCTTGCCATCGTCCAACACCACTGTGAAACTACCGCTGGCTGCAATTATTAATTGTTGCAGATTCTTATGGGCATGTCCGCCACGTTCTGCACCTCCGGGAATATCGTACAAATAATAAACGCGCTTTACCTCAAATGGAATATTAATATGGTTTTCTACCACAGACAAATCTCCTTGTCGGTCGCTGTGGTGACGGTCTAGGGATATTATTTTGCAGTCATCAATGGTTGTCATCAAACGAGGTTTTTGAAAATGGAATAATCTCGAATATAATCTTCGGTCGAATATGGGGTGGATGCCAATACAAGAGCAAGGGAATTGGTCGAGAAGTTTGTCATTTCACGCCACACCATTCGGGGGACATATAGTCCGTAATAGGAGCGGTTGAGGTGAAACTCCTGTCGCTCATGCCCATTGTCGAGCTGCACTGTAAAACTGCCGCTGAGTGCGACAATAAATTCTTCCGTTTCCCTGTAAGCATGTCCCCCGCGATTCTCCCCTCCTGGGACATCATATATCCAGAATGTACGCTCTATTTTGAAGGGAATATGGTTTTCTTCTTCAATAAAGGTAAGATTACCTCGTTGGTCTAGAATCTTTGGTAGTTCTATTATGCGTGCGTTCATAGTCTTTCTGAATAATCCGTGATTATGTCGAATTGTGGTTTCAGTATTCCAGGAAGATTATTGAGGTTGCGCCCTTGATTGGTGTAGGTGTTCTCGATATGGAAGTGATGTTCATAGGTTCCCCAAAGAATGTATTTCTGATTCTGTCCAAACCATATTCGTATTGTGTAGTTCCCTGTATTGAGGGTGTGGGCGGGGATGTCAAAAGTTACTTGGTAGAACCCTTTTCGAGAATCACCATCAGGACTCAGCACCTTCCCTGTATGGAATACAATTACATCATCAGCAGTACGTAATTCAAATGTTGTGTCCAGTATGATGTTTGGGGTGTTGTTTTTGAAAACAAGATTTATACGAATGCCTGATTCTACATCAATTATATTTCCATGTATGGGGCTTATGGAAAATTCGCGGATTCGGATCTTGTCGTTTCCTGGGGCAATGGCAATGTCTTCGTAAATAGAATTGTTGCTGTCTTTCTTGCCCCCAATGTAAGTTTCTACTACTTCATTTATCTTGCCTATGGTTTGTATGTGGCCATTATTTAGGAGTATACCAGTGTGACAGAGAGCTCGTATACTCGCCATGTTATGACTCACAAACAACACCGTCCTTCCTTCGCCTTTGCTGACGTCCCGCATTTTGCCGATAGCTTTTTTCTGGAATTCGGCATCACCGACGGCGAGAACTTCGTCAACGACCAGTATCTCGGGGTCGAGGTGGGCGGCGACGGCAAAGCCCAACCGCACCATCATACCGCTCGAATAACGCTTCACGGGGGTGTCGATATAACGCTCGCAGCCGCTGAAGTCCACTATCTCATCAAGCTTGCGAGTAATCTCTTGCTTGTTCATGCCGAGGATGGCACCGTTCATGTATATATTTTCGCGCCCTGTCATCTCGGGGTGAAAGCCGGTACCGACCTCCAGCAAACTCCCAATACGGCCACGGGCGCGGATAGTACCGGTGGTGGGGGCGGTGACTTTGGAGAGAATTTTCAGCAGGGTGCTCTTGCCGGCTCCGTTCTTGCCGATGATGCCCACGACATCGCCCTGCTCCACTTTGAAGTCAATGTTGCGCAAGGCCCACACATATTCGCTGTCGCCCTTGGTACTGCGATCGTTGGTCTCGCCGATGGTTAGGTAGGGATCTTCTTCGCCCCGGACGCTCATCGTCCACCATCGCTTCAAGTCGTGTGCCAGTGTGCCGGTAGACACCAAGCCGAGGCGGTAGATCTTGCTGATGTTATTGAACTCTATTGCTGTTGCCATTCTTTATGAAATCTTCGTAAGCTAATTGGATGCCTTTTTTGAGCTTGGTTTTGTAGGTCCATCCCAACTGGGTGGCCTTGCTCACGTCGAGCAGTTTCCTCGGTGTACCGTTTGGACGCGAGGCATCCCATAGGATAGCGCCTTTGTAGCTGCCGTCTTGCCCAGTGATGCCTGTGATGAGTGCTTTTTTCATAAAAGGTTACATTTTATGCAGTATGCTTTGGGGTTTCAGGGCGTGGGAGGAAATGGAGGAGAGGAGGAGCGAGAGGCGGGAGTCGTGGGAGTAGACCAGCGGCTGTTTCCATCGGTTGGCGCGGTAGCGGCGGATTTTCCAAGCCAGCCGGCTGAAGCCGTCGTTTTCGTTGTCGCCTCGCAACGATTTGTCTCCATAGACGATGTCGTGTTCCACACGGTAAGCCAAGGCTCGGTCGGAGGAACATTCCATGAGCACCTGGCTTCCCAGCCGCCGTGAGGCGATGCTATTGAGCACGGCAACGAAAGTCGCCATGCCGGCTTCTTCAGCGGCGTTGGCCACCAACTCCCAGTCCACATGCTCTTTGTGGGCAGCCGTCAGCAGGTGCCAATCCACCACGTCGCGCAACGTGATGCGGCTTGCGGCAAAATGGCAGGCCATGTGGCGCAGCAGGAAGAGCACCTCGAAATTCGCCGTGGGAGCCAACTCCTTGAGCCGCTCTTCGTAACGGCGGTTGCTGCGAGGGGTGTGGCTGTTGATGAAGTCGTAGTGGCTCTCCACGGTGACACCGCGGTAGTTGTATTTCGAGTGGTGATGCGCCTCGTTGCCTATGGCGACGTGCAACTGTTTCTTCGCCAAGGCGTCGGCTTCGTCGTGACGGTCATAGAAATAGAGGTCCAGGTCGCCGAATTCGCGCAACCCGGGTTGCGGATAGAGCTGTGCCAGACGGGTTCCCTTGAGCACGAGGGTCTCGATGCCGCCTTGTTGCATGAGACTTACTATCTCCTGCTGGACCTCGTTCTGGTGATGATACCAGCTGTCGGCTTTCTGCCGTTCGCTGAGCCACGGGATGTATACCTCGCGCGGCGGCTTCTGCTCCATGTGGGCAAAGGCTTCGCTGGCAAGCGACGACACGTGGTTCTGCTGCAGCAGGCGGAAGAGGCTCCACCATCGGTTGGCCTCTATCTGCTCCATTTCCACCGCCGTGCCGTCCAAGGCTCCGCGCAGCAATGCAAATGCGATGTCAATTTCGTTATACATTAGGTGATTGGATTGCCAGAATATCGTGGCGAATCGTTGATGCAAGATAGGGCTTTGGATATCCCTGTGTTATTAGACGGTGTCCATGAAATTTTTCTGCACGCGATTGAATATCACTATGCCCACGGTTAGCAGTGCTATCATGAATGCGAAACTGTAGGCCAGCATGGTCCAGCTGAACTGGCCTTCGCCGAGCATGCCGTATTTGAAAGCCTCGACGATGCCGGTCAGCGGGTTGAGGCTCATCACCAGGCGCAGTTTCTCGTTGGTGATGGTGCTCAGGGGGTAGATGACCGGCGTGGCATACATCCACAGCCGCACGAAGTAGTCGAGCAGTAGCGTCATGTCGCGGTATTTGGTCGTCATGCTCGAGAAGAGGATGCCGAACCCCAATGCCAATCCCGCCAGCATCACCACCAGCAACGGAAGCAGCAGGACATACCAGTTGGTGTGTATCTGTCCGGGAATAATCCAAATCTGATAGACGGCATAGACCGCCAGGAAGAGTCCCAACTGGATGGCGAAGCGCAGCAGGTTGCTGATGACGTTGGAGATGGGCACGATGAGCCGTGGGAAGTAGACCTTGCCGAAGATGCCGGCGTTGGCGGTGAATGTCGATGAGGTCTTTGTCAGACAGTCGTTGAAATACTGCCACAGGCAGATGCCGCTCAGGTAGAACAGCGGCTGCGGCAGGCCGTCGGTGGATATCTTGGCGATGCCTCCGAATACCACCATATACATGATGACCGTCATGGTGGGCTGGATGATGTACCACAGCGGCCCCAGGATGGTCTGCTTGAATTGTGTGGTGATGTTGCGCTTGACGAAGAGGCTGCACAAATCGCGGTAGTCCCAAATTTCGCGTAGGTTGACCTGCAGCAGCTTTTCTTTAGGCTGTATGACAGTCGTCCATTCTTGGTTTTCTTCTTTCATGCTGAATGTTTTCTGTGGAAAATAATGTTGCCCACAATGCCCCAGAAATATTTCCAGTCGGTGCGGAAGGGGTGTTTCAGGTAGGCTTCCAGGTAGCGGCGCTCGCTGGCCTGTATCTCGTCGAGGGTGTCGGGGGTCTTGCGCTCATAGTAGAACGGCGGCAGCATGCCGGGTTTGGTGCGGGTGCGGAGCTCCTGCATCTCGGGGGTGTAGAGGCTGAAGTAGTGCTTGCTCAGCGGCCGCACGCCCACCAGTTTCATGTCGCCACGCAGCATGTTCCACAGCATCGGCAACTCGTCCATCCATGTCTTCCGCAGAAAGCGTCCCACCGTGCTCACACGATAGTCGTCTTTGAACTTGCCTCCGCTCTGGAGGTGCTGGTATTGATAGATGTAGGGCTGGATGTATTCCGAATAGTTGTACATCGTGCGGAACTTGTGCACCACTATCTCCTTGCCGTTCTTCCCTGTGCGGCGCAGGTGGATGATGGGCGAGCCGAGCGGCGCGGTGTCGTTCACGGGTGCCTTGGTCTTGCAGGCCACCACGAAGAACTCGCCGTGGCGGAACTGCTCGTCGATGACCTCGAACCCGGCGCGGTAGAGCCGGCCGAGAATCTCCACTCGTGTGAACGTGCGGCTCTTGCCTCCGGTGAGGTTGTAATAGAGTTTGTGGGTGAGCTTCAGTTTGGGAGTCATGCGGTTCCACAGGTAGTCGGCCGCGATCACAATCTCGCGTATTCCCCACGGATATTTCTTTTTGAGCATCTCGCGCTTGAGGGCGGTCGTCATCGAGTGGCAGCAGAGGTAGGCTCCATTGTCGAGGAGCTCGTTGGCAGTGTAGAGAAAGCGGTTGAGCCCTTTCTGCGTGTGGAGCGGGCGGGTGAGGTAGAGCAGCTTCGGTTTGCGATCGCCGATGCGGTAGCGCAGGGCCTCGGGGGTCGAGGTGGTCAGTGGCACGATGAGCATCTCGGGATAGCGATCCTTGTTGGCGTTGAGCCACTTGATGAGCTCTTTGTGGCTCAGTTTGGCAGTGGTCTGCAGGATGTCGCGCACCGCCTCGTTCTCGATGGTGTCCACCGACAACTTGGCTCCCTGCTCCGTGCCTTGCTCGGAGTAGGCGTTTCCGCCTTCAAACTCGTATTGAAGCTGAAACAGTCCTTTTTTCATGCTTTGTTGTGTGTGCCGGTCTTCGGTTCGGCGTCCTCTTTTTTCTTCAACATCGACGGGTGGATGAAGGCTGTTGCCACGGCCACCACACCGGGAATGGTCACCACCAGGCGGCGATCCTTTTTGATGCGCTTGATGTGTCCTTCGGCTCCCTTGAAGGGACCGTCGGTCACCACCACACGGTCGCCTTGATGGTATTCCGGCCGGTCTTCGCCGAGCAGCGTGAGCCCCTGCTGGCCGGCCGTCACCACGAAACGGAACACCTCCATCTCATGGTCGCGAATCACCGCCGGCTGCTGGCTGCCAGCCTGGCGGTAGACATAGATGCCCTGCCCATGGGCTATCAGGAAATGTCCGAACTCGTTCTCCGTGCAGCGGAGGAACAGCAGCGAACGGATAACCTCCACAGGAGCGAAAAACTCCACCCCCGACTCCTTGCAGGCTGCTATCAGTGGTTGCACCTTGTTGTAGAACACCTTCAGTGCATACCAGTGCAGATTCTCGTCAGACATCTTCTTTTGTTGGTTTTCCAGTTGCCCGGTTGGTTGGCGACATGTCCCTTCTTTCGGGGCAATTCTCCCTCTCCTCCGGCCCATGTGCCGGAGTTTCTGGCAGGTTCATCGGTTTTTCAGGTTCCGATTCACGGACGCCCCTGTCCAAGGGTGTTGCCGCAACCCTATCATTCCCAGTGCTTAACATTTTTTTTGCGTTTGGGAAGTCTTCTGCAAATATACTAAATTATTTTTATATTTTAAAGAATATATTGAAAATATACGAAAAATCTTCTCTCGGCAGCGTGAAGCCAGGCCTTGGGCCCGACTACTACCGACCAAACTTCTACTTAACATAATCATCCTGCCAACGCCCTGTCAACACCTACCGTGGTAGGAGTTGGTAGGGAGTTGGTAAGGAGATGGTAGGTAGATGGTACGTAGTGTAACCTTATGATACACTGCGGGGAAGCCTCGAAAAACAGAGGCTTCCCCGCAGTAATTGTTAAAATTATGTTAAAATAATATTACAAACCGCCGAAAAGGGGTTTGAAAGTGGGTTTAGAGACCCAGCACGTCGGCACCCTGGCGGTAGATGATGTCGCGGGGGATGTTGGCGTCGCGGATCTGGTCGAGGTCTTTCTGGAGGGCATCGCCAATTTTGCCGTTCTTGTCGCTGTAGGCTTTGGCGGCAGCCATGTCGCCTTCGCCTTCCATGGCGATGATGAGGGCGGCCCAGGCGCGGGCGGCCTCGCGGGCTTTCTCGACGTTGATGACGTATTTGCCGTCGGCGTTGCGGGTGAAGGCACCGGCCTGCTCGAAGAAGTTGTAGCACATGATGTTGGCCACGCCGTGGGCCTCGGTGGCGCCGAAGCGGACGCTGCGGAGGATGCCGGCGATGAAGGTGATGTAGTTCTGGTTGACGGTGGTGTTGGTGATGAGGCCGCGCTCGATGAGCTGTTCGGTGAGGAAGAGGCCGCAGACGTCAGCCTTGGCTTCCTCCCAGGCGCTGTACTGGGCGCCGAGGGCCTGGCGGCAGGGGCCGCGGCCGGTGACGGTGTTCTTGATGCCGAGGCCGTGGGCCACCTCGTGGTAGCAGGTGTTGCCGAAGAAGGCGTTGAAGGTCACGCTGTCGACCTGCTCGGGGCAGACCATGAGGTTGGCGATGGGCACCATGATGTTGTCGAATTTGGCCTGCATGGCGTTCTTGAGCTGGAGGCGGCGGGAGCCTTTCTTGAGCTGCACGCGCTCGTCGTTGGGCAGGTTGATGGCGATGGTTTTGGAGCCCGCGTTGCAGTCGCCGGCATAGTAGACCACGTCGTAGACGTTGATGTCGCAGTCAGTGCCGGGCACCTCTTTCTTGTATTTCTCGTCGCAGGGGAGGAGTTTCTGCATCTCGGGCAGGAGGGCGGCGAACTTGCTGAGGTCGTTGCTCCACTGCTCGTCTTTCACGAGGACGAAGGCTTCGTGGCTGCATTTCAGGCCGTTGACGCCGTCGTCATAGTTCTCGATGGGTCCGACAACGAAGTCGAGCTTCGAGTCTTTCATGTCCATCCACACCATGTCGCTCTCGAAGTAGTCGTCGGTGCGGAAGGCCTCGCGGCGGGCCTCGAGGTATTTCTTCAGGCCGGGGTTCTCGGCGAGTTCGATGGCTTTGGCCATGAGTTCGTCGACCTTGGCGAGTTGTTCTTTGTAGGCCTCGTGGTAGGGGAGGACATAGAGTTTGCCTTCGGCGTCGCGGCGGACGACACTGTATTGGTCGTTTTTCAGCGGGTCTTCGAGGGCGTCAAACTCTTCCTTGGTCATGTCTTTCGGGTAGAAGTTGCAGCCTGCGGGGCGCTCGCCGTAGCCGGGGATGAAGGGGCGCTCGCTGTCGAGGCGGTCCCAGGCTCCATACTGGATGTTGGCGAAGGCGCGCATTGCGGGGTCGCTGAGGGTGTCGAGGCTGGCGCGGTTCTCATTGCCGAAATACTGGTCCCAGTAGATGTCGTCCATCACTTTGCCGATTTCGATGAAGATTTTGACCAGCTCCTTCTCGTTGGCGGAGAGGTTCTGGATGAGGTCTGATTTGAGTTCGAACTCGGCGTACTCATCCACTTTTTGCTGGATTTCCGATTTCGGTTGGTCGGCTTTTTTGCCTTTGCAACCGACGGCGGCTAACATGGAAATAGCCATAACAAAAATAGTTAATTTTTTCATTATTAATATGTTTAAAAGTTTTTTGCTTGTTGTTTCAAACTACAAAGATACATTTTTTTTGTCATATCAAAAAAAAGTTGTACTTTTGCACCCGATTTTGAGAGCGGGAAAACGAAAATGTTTTTCAATTTTCGATTCTCAATTATCAATTCGGAAAGGTGCTCGAGTGGTTGAAGAGGCCCGCCTGGAAAGCGAGTAAGCGTTAACAGCGCTTCAGGGGTTCGAATCCCCTCCTTTCCGCTGAAAGAAAAGGAGACTGTCAAGGTCTCCTTTTCTTATTGTATTTGTGCCGATGCCAGGGCTATCATTTCAGGGTCGCATTGGAGGATGGAGGCGATTCGGAGTGCTTCGTGGGGCACGTTGTCGCTTTGGTCCTCGGTGAGGGAATAGTCGATGAAGCGGTTGATGCTCTGCGGCGTGAGAGGTATGTTTTCCATGTCCTCGACAAAGCCTTTCACTCTGAGACGGCGGCAGTTGGAGCCCAGTTGGTCGTAGTGGGTGGTGATGAGGGTGAAGGAGGGGTGCTGTTCGAGAATCTTGATGATGGCCTGCACCAAGGCTTTGCCCTCGACGGGGTTGGTGGTGCGGGCGGGTTCGTCGATGAGTACCAGCAGCTCGCGCTGGCGGCAGTCGGCAAGTATGTTGCTGATTTTGATGATTTCCGAAGCATAGGAGGAGAGTCCGTTCATCTCGTCCTGGTCGTCGCCGATGGAGGTGGCTACTCCTTCCACGAGGTGGATGACGGCCTCTTCGGCGGGCACATACATGCCGCATTGGGCCATCATTTGCGCTGTGCCCACGCTTTTGAGCAGCACCGTTTTTCCGGCCATGTTGGCGCCGGTGATGAGGCAGACACCGGGACGAATCTCGATACTGACAGGCTGGTAGCGCATTTTTTGCGAAAGGTTGCGTTGTTTGAGGCGGGGGTTGAAGATATGGGTGTAACGTGTAACGTCGCCGATGGCGGGTCGAACGAGTTCCCATTCGATGGCCTGCTTGGCGCGTGCCAGCAGTCCGTCGGCATAAGCCATTTGGCTCAAGGTGTTTACGAGGGTGTCGACGTAGGGGTGTAGTTGGTCGGTGAGTCGCAGACAAACCTCGTTCTGGATTTCGCTTTGTTCAGCCAACAGGTTGCTGATGCGCATGGGGTCGCCTCCCGAAGTTTGGAGGGCGTTGAGCTCGCGGCGCAAGGGAGCGAGTCGGATGTCGTAACTATCGTAGATATAGAAGTTTGCGATGCCTGTATGGTCGGGGTCGAGAAGGTTGAAAACAGCGCTGCAGTCGGGTAGGGGCAGGGTGGAGGTGAGGGAGAGTCCTTGGATGGCGGTGGCGGCGGCCTTCGACATATAGCAAAGGTTTTTTATCTCGAAGAGTTCCACCTCGTTCAACGGGGTGCGGTTGGCCAGGGAGGTGAAGGTGCCGGAGAGGTCGTGGAGGCACATAAGGCAATGGCGCAGGTCGATGTAGTAGCGCCGGTTGTCGATGTCGTTAGTGGCGCGGATGGCCTCGGCCAAGCGGCTCCATTCGGTTTCGAGGACGGTGGGGTCGTTGGAAAACTCGGTGTTGAGCATGTGGCGGCGCCCGGCAGCCGACTGGATGTCGAGGCTGTCGATGATAAAGAGGAATCCGGCGTCGTTTTTTATCAGTTCCTTGATTCTCATTGGTCAATTTTTTTTACGTCGTAGACTGGGGTCTGAAGGGCGTCGCTGAGGGCGTCGCAGGTGCTCTTGCTGTCGAGGAGGAAGCCTTGCGGCGACGTGGGGTTGAGGGTGATGGCGATGAGTTTGGAGCGTTGCAGCACCATGAGACGGTTGCCGCGCCGTGTGTATTCGGTGTAGACCTCCGGGGTGACGAATATTTTGGTGAAATCTCTTGCTATCAGTATTATGTCCTTCCCTTTGGCAGAGAGGATTTTCAGCAGTCGGTCGCTGATGGCGCCGGCTGCGAAGAGTGTGTGGCCGAAGCGAAGGATGTCGTTCTCGGCACGGTCGATGAGGAAAACCGAGGTGATGCCCAGGTCGTGGACCTGCCCGTCGCTGTCGATGGCCCAAAGGCCAGTCTCGATGTTGCTCAATGTACTCCTCAAGGGCTCCTCCACTTCGTCGAGACAGATGAATTGATAGAGGTGTCTGGTCTTGGAAATGAGTTGTTTGACATTTGCCGATACGGCGGCGCCGGTGGCCAGGATCATGGCCTCGGTGACAGTGGGCGAGGCAAGGCTGAGGCGCGAGAGGGCGCCATCGACGATGGAGAGGTCGACACCCAGACGGTCGAACGACTGAATCTGCCGTTTGAGCACTGCTGTGGTGGCGGCTCCGGAGAGGAGCACTTTGCCTTGGATGAGCACTTCGGCGGTGACCAGCGGGCCGAGGGAGGTTCGCTGGCTGTCGACGGCTACCAGTTTGCTGACAGCCTGTCGGATGAGGTAGTGCTTCTCTGAGGTGATAAAATGAGTGCCACGGAAAAGGGTGATTTCGGGTTTGGCGGTGGCGAAGACACTGTCCACCTGCTCGCCGTCGACACCGATGGAAGTGACACCGACATGGGTGCCTAACTGGTTGAGTCGGTTGAGGATATAGTTCAGGCAGACGGTTTTGCCGGTATTCTTTTCCAACCCTACGATAGACAGGCTTTTGTGCTTTAGTATGTTCGCTATGAATGGCATGGTTTATAGTTCGGCGGTGGTGTGATAGAGACGTTGCAAGAGTGCCTTCACAAAAAGGAGTTGCGTGCTGTCGGCAGGATGTAGGTTGTCGCCGACGCAGTCATAGAAAAAGTTGCCTTCGGGAAGAATGAGGTTGAGACAGTTTTTGTCGGAGTGCATGGCGAATGGATGTTGCGAAGGATATTTTTTGCCAAGGATGTTGCGGCTGAAGGGGAAATTGTCTATCGGCAGGTGCATCTGAGCCAGAAGGGTGGCGGCGAGATCGCTCTGTGAGGACAGGAGGTTGACGATCCTGGGACTCCTGATGGCACCGCCGAGCCAAAGCATGGGGATGCGTGCCACGGCAACGTCGGAAGTCGACATACCCTCCTCGAAGGGAATTCCGTGGTCGGGGACAATGATGACCAAAAGACTGTCCCACAAGGGAGAGCTTTTGAGATTGTCGACGAAAGCGCCGATGCAGGAATCGGTATAGGCGAAAGCGTTGCGGCGATAGTCGTCGAGGCGGTGCATGGGCACTTCCCAGGGTTCGTGGCTGCTGAGGGTCAAAGCGGTGGCGAGGAAAGGCCTTTCGTCGGGGATGAGGTCGGGGGTGAGCAGATATTGGTCGGGGACCCCCCAGGCGCCAGTGCGTTGCGAGGAGGGGAATGCGTCGCCGCCCTTCACATGGCTGAAACCCGTTTCGGAGAAATAGAGGCGCATATTGGTGAAGTCGATATCGCCTCCGTAGGTGATTGATGTTGAGTAGCCGGCGTCTTTGACTGTGGCTGCGATGGAGGGCAGGTTCCGACAGAGGTCGGGCCGTTTCATGAGGGTTGTGGTGGGCAGACCAAGCCACCCGCTGAGGACTGAGATGAGCCCGCGGTCGGTGCGGTAGCTGTTGGCATAGCAGTTTGAGAACCAAACACCTTCGTGACAGAGGCGGTGGAGATTGGGCGCAACGGTGTCGGAGCCGACCATGCCCATGCCAGCTCCTTCCCAAATGATGAGCAAGATGTTGGGACGGTCGACGTTCAGAAGGGTGTCGGACAAGGTGCTGTCGGTCTCAAACCTATCCCCCAACAGGGCATCGACTTGTTCGTCGGGCAGGGTGTCGAACTCCTTGGAGAGGTCCTTCACCTTGAAGAGCGAGTGGAGCATGTTGAAGGTGGGGTTGAGAGCCGCGTGGTTGCAGAAGGGATGCTGCGAGAAATAGGCGTAGGATGGATTGGCGGTAGATTCGGAGAGGCCGCCACGCATGCCGAGGAAGGTGAGTGCCGCCAAGGGCAGAAGGAGTGTTGCCCACCAGCATGACTGACGGTTGAGTTGTTTAGGTGTGACCCATCGCAGTAGGAATACGTATCCTGCTGCGATGGCCGCTACGATGACGAATGCCAAGATGGTTGCCCAAAGAGGCAGGCTGGCAAGCATGTCCTTGGGTTTGGCGGCATAGATGAGGTCGTTGGCGTCAAGTTTGGCTCCCCAGAAACCATAGAGAATGGTGTCGGATACGAAGATGAGCGACAGGATGACGGCTATCAGAATGTAATAGGGCATCAGCACTTTCCGCAAGGGGAACTGTCGGAAAAAGAAACTGACGAGGAGCACCACCATGGGCAGGATGATGAGGTAGGATGAGGTGGCAATGTCGAGACGAAGCCCATGCCACAATGATGCCAGACAGGAGAGGAAAGGGGCTCCGTCGGCCATGCCCATATTGTAGAGCATGAAGACCACCTTCTGTGTGACAAACATGAGGATGAATGTCACGAAAATCCGGAAGAGGGTCTTGATTCTCATGGATTACTGTTCCTTCTTGTCGAGCTGGCAGTAGATGGAATTGTTGGAGAGGAATTCGGGGACGATGTCTTTCATCTTGGCCACAATCTTCATGTCGTCCATGCCTTCGAGCACCTGCCAGAGTTCGTTGTATTCGCGGTCGATGGCTTCGAGCGGATATTTGCGAACCTGCGCACGCATGATTTTGGGGTGGTAGGTGGGGATGGTGTTTTCCTTGGTGGCAAGGAGCTCCTCGTAGAGTTTCTCGCCAGGACGGAGGCCTATTTCCTTGATTTCGATGCCATGGAGACCTGAGAGCTGTATCATCTTTCGGGCCATGTCGTAGATCTTGACGGGTTTGCCCATGTCGAAGACAAAGATGTCGCCGCCTTCGCCCATGGCACCGGCCTCGAGGACGAGGTTGCAGGCTTCGGGAATTGTCATGAAGAAGCGGATGATGTCTTTGTGGGTCACCGTCAACGGTCCACCGGCGGCCAGCTGCTTCTTGAAGAGTGGGATGACGGAGCCGTTGGAACCCAAAACGTTGCCGAAACGGGTGGTAACAAAGTGGGTCTGCTCGGTGGAGCGGCTTTGGATGTAGATTTCGGCCATGCGTTTGGTGGCACCCATGACATTGGTGGGGTTGACAGCCTTGTCGGTGGAAATCATGACGAACTTCTGGACGCCATATTTGATGGCGAGGTCGGCCAAGTTGCGGGTACCGAAGACATTGATATAGACGGCCTCGTAGGGGTTTTCTTCCATGAAGGGCACGTGCTTGTAGGCGGCGGCATGGTAGACCAGGTTGGGATGGAAGGCCTCGAAGACCTCTTCCATACGGGCACGATCCTTGACGTTGGCGATGACGAATTCCATGCGGTCAAGGTTGTCTTTGTAGGTGTTTTTCAGTTCAAACTGGAGATCGTACATAGGGCTCTCTGCCTGGTCGAGCATGATGACTTTCTTGGGTTGGTAGGTCATCAGCTGGCGGCAAATCTCGGAGCCTATGGAACCGGCGGCGCCGGTGACAAGAACCACCTTGTCGACCACCTCGCGTACAATGTTTACGTTATCCATGCGGATGGGCTCGCGCTCCAGCAGGTCCTCAATCTTGATATCCTGGATCTGGTTGGCGGTGAAAGAGCCGTTGAGCCAGGTGCTGACATGCGGGACAGCTTTGACGGTCAAACCGAGGTCGAGAGCCTTGTTGGTGATGGCCTGCTTGTGGAGCATGCGGATGGTGGGGATGGCGATAATGATTTGAGAGACTTTCTTGCTCTCGATGAATTTCGGGGTCAGTACATTGCGGACGCGCATGATGGGCACGCCATCGAGCGCCTGGTTGACTTTCGACATGTCGTCGTCGATGAAAGCCACCACATGATATTCGTAGTTGCTTTCCTGTTTGAGGGCGTTGTAGGCTATCATGCCGGCGGCTCCAGCACCATAGATGACTGTGTTGACAGTGGGACGGCGACGGCGGAAGAACTCGTTGTAGATGCGTTGCATGAACATGCGCGAGATAATCATCAGCATGCCGAGGATGAGGAAGAGCGTCAGTGACTCGCGGTAGGAAAGCATGTAGTATGTCGGCACGATGGGGGGTGTAAACTGGTTGTTTACGATGTTGACAATCCAGCAGATAATGAGAGGACCGATGGTCGAGATGATTATCTTATGGATGTCGGACATGCCTGCATGGCGGATGATGCCACGGAAAGAACCCGACACAAGAAAGAAAATGACGGTCAGCATCATCGACCAGATGAATTTCACCAGCACACCACGAGAGGCAACCTCAACGATGCCGACGGTGCGGAATGCTTCCATCATGAAAAATGCCGCGACAAACAAGGCCACATCCATCAGCAGGATGAGTGTTTGCGGGACGGTGGAATGTCTATATTTCTTTACGAGCCAAAAGGATATTTTTTTGAACATAGGCTATATTTTTTACAATCGAGCATCAATGATGTTTCTTGCCAGCACACCCTTTACATCGTAGACCACGCCGGGTTGGGGGACGAGAGCTCGGAGGTCGAGGGTGCGGAAAGCGTCGTGTGCCACAGCCAGGATGGCGGCGTCGAACGAATGGGAATCTGATAATTGGGAAGTGACGTCAATGTTGTATTCGTGACGGGCTTTGGCAGGGTCGACCCAGGGATCGTATACGGAGATGTTGGGTGTATACTCGTGGAGTGTGTGGTAGATGTCGACTACTTTGGTGTTGCGTATGTCGGGGCAGTTCTCTTTGAATGTGAAGCCCAGGATGAGGATTCGGGCATCCTTGACGGGAACGCCTTTGAGGTTCATTTGCTTGATAGTTTGGCTGGCCACATAGGCGCCCATAGAGTTGTTCAACCGACGGGCATTGCTCATCACGCGTGGCAGTACACCGTAGAGCTGCGATTTTTGGATGAGGTAGTAAGGGTCGACCGAGATGCAGTGGCCTCCCACCAAGCCTGGTTTCAACTTGATGAAGTTCCACTTGGAAGCTGCGGCGTCGAGCACGTCGTTGGTGTCGATGCCCATGGCGTTGAAAATTTTGGCCAGCTCGTTGACGAAGGCGATGTTGACGTCGCGTTGACTGTTCTCGATAATTTTCGAGGCTTCGGCCACCTTGATGGAGGGCGCTTTGTGGGTGCCATTGATGAGGACGCTGTTGTACATGGCGTCGATGAGGTCGGCGGCTTCAGGGGTGGAACCGGAGGTGACTTTGCGGATGGTTTCCACGCAGTGCTCCTTGTCGCCGGGATTGATGCGCTCGGGACTGTAGCCGGCGTAGTAGTCGATATTGAGTCTGAAGCCCGTGAGGTTCTCGATTACTGGAAGACACTCTTCCTCGGTGACGCCAGGATAGACAGTGCTTTCGTAAATGACTATATTGCCCTTGGAAATCACCTTGCCCACCACTTCGGAGGCACCGACGAGAGGCCGCAGGTCAGGACGGTTGTTGTCGTCGACGGGTGTGGGGACGGCGACAATGTATACGTTGCAATCTTTTATTTCTTCCAGTGAGGAGGTGCAGCGGAAACCATGGTTATGGATGGCGTCCTGCAACAGGTCGTCCTCCACTTCGAGGGTCTCGTCGTGACCCTCCATCAGGCTGGTCACGCGCCGGCTGTTGATGTCGAAGCCGACCGTGGGGAACTTGGTGGAGAAGAGGCGCGCCAAGGGAAGGCCCACATATCCGAGGCCTACCACACATATCTTTATGTCACTCAGTTTAATCATATCAGCGAAGCAACGGTTTCTATTTCTTCATCGGTCATATAGGGGTGCATGGGCAGCGAAAGCACCGTCTGCGACAGCCTGTCGGCTATTGGGCATGGCTGCTGGCCAAGATGGGCGAAAGCTGTCTGACGGCTCATGGTGCGGGGATAGTAGACCATCGAGGGAATGCCGGCAGCCTTGAGGCGGGCCTGAATTTCATCACGGTTATCCGCCTGTATGGTGTATTGAGCCCAGGAGGAGGTGCACCATCCCATTTCAACGGGGACTTTGGGCGTTTTTACTTTGCCTTGCAGTAGGCAGTTGTATTTATCTGCTACGCGGTTCACGGCGGCCAACTCCTCGTCAAAGTGACGAAGTTTCACTTGAAGTACAGCAGCTTGAAGTGTGTCAAGGCGAGAGTTGAGGCCAAGACGGACGTTGTCATATTTGTCTGTACCTTTGCCATGTACACGCAGCGAACGCAACATGGCGGCATAGTCGTCGTTGTTGGTGAACAGGGCACCACCGTCGCCGTAACAGCCAAGTGGTTTTGCCGGGAAAAACGAGGTGGTGCTGATGTCGCCAAAAGAGCAGTTCTTTCTATCGTCATATAAAAAGCCGCCAAAGCCTTGTGCACCGTCTTCGACAAGAAGCAAGCCATACTCCTCGCAAACTTCTTGGAGGGAGTCATAGTCGGCTGGCCTCCCAAAAAGGTCAACGGCAATTACCGCTCTCGGAGCAAGTCCCTTGTTTTGGTTATCTCGGATTTTAATACACAAGTCATTGTCATCGATGTTGAACGTATCTTTATCGACATCGACAAATATCGGCGTGGCTCCTACCATTGCCACAGCCTCGGCAGTGGCGAAGAAAGTGAAGTCGGGGACAAAGACGGTGTCGCCAGGACCGATGCCAAGAGCCATCAAAGCTAGCCGCAAAGCATCGGTGCCGTTGGCGCAGGTGATGCAATGCTTCACTCCCACGTAAGCTGCCAGTTGCTGTTCCAACTCAGCCACCTGGGGCCCCATGATGTAGGCACCGCTGCGGGCGGCCCCCAGCAGGGCTTCGTCCATTTCAGCCTTCATGGCCTCGTACTGTCTGTGTAGGTCGCGGAACTGCATGTTTTTCTTATTCTTCTACTTTTCCTATTATCTTAGCCGGTACGCCGGCCACGATGGCATAGTCAGGAACATCCTTGGTCACCACGGCTCCGGCACCCACCAATGCATGACGGCCAATGGTGTGGCCGCAGACGATGGTAGCGTTGGCGCCTATCGAGGCTCCCTCGCGGACGAGCGTGCGCTCATAATGACCGTTGGCAGGACGGTCCAGTCGGGGCATCAGCACGTTGGTGAACACGCAGCTGGGGCCGAGGAAGACGTTGTCCTCGATTTCGACGCCCTCGTAGACGGAGACGTTGTTCTGTATGCGGACGCCGTTGCCGATGTGTACGTTGGGGCCGATGTTGACGTTCTGTCCCAGGGAGCAGCGTTCGCCCAGCACGGCGCCTTTTTGGATGTGGCAGAAGTGCCACACCTTGGTGCCGTTGCCCAGGACGACGCCGTCGTCGACGTAGGAACTTTCGTGTATGAAGGGAGCTTGTTCTACCATCCGAAGGGGTGTTTGGTGAGCGGGAGTTTGGCCATGGGGTGATAGTCGCCCTTGAGGCCGATGGGCTCGGCATGGCGTATGTCGTAGACGGTCTGGATGCACTCTTTGGCTTCGGAGATGTGGAATCCGCGACCGGCGAGAATTTCTTCATAACTGCGGGTGTGGAGGTCGGTGAACCCTTGGCTGAACTCAAATTGTTCGCCGTCGACGAGAATGGCGCGGTAGCTTCCTTTTGCCCCTTCGGGCAGGTGGTCACCGTTGATGCTTAGGAAGTAACGCACACGTGCCTGGCGCAGTTCGAGGTAGCCCGCCACACGGTCGTGACTGGCTACGTGCACCACACTCTTCTGCACCGGACCGAAGACCCACTGAAGCATGTCGTAGAAGTGAACGCCTATGTTGGTGGCCACGCCGCCGCTCTTCTGCAAGTTGCCCTTCCATGAAGCGTAGTACCAATAACCGCGGGGGGTGATATAAGAGAGATCGACGTCATAGATTTTGTCTTTGGGGCCGTTCTCAATCTTCTTTTTCAGTTCGATAACCGACGGGTGCAGTCGGAGTTGGAAGATGGTGTAGGCGTGGTGGCCTGTTTCTTGCTCGATTTGCTCCAAGGCTTCGATATTCCAAGGACTGAGCACTACAGGTTTCTCACAGATGACATCACATCCCAGACGTAGACCATAGCGCGTGTGGGCATCGTGGAGATAGTTGGGCGAACAGACGGTAAGATAGTCGATGGTGTTGCCCTGCGACTTGAACCAGTTGTTGTGACGATCGAAAAGTTCTTGCTCGGTGAAAAAGGATGCACGGGGAAAGTAGCTGTCGATGATGCCAACAGAATCGTTCTTGTCGTAGGCTGCTACGAGGTCGTTGCCAGTCTCTTTGATGGCTTTCAGATGGCGAGGGGCTACGTATCCGCCAACTCCTATGAGCGCAAAGTTTTTCATTGTCTGGAGATGTTATTTATACATGTGGTAAGACTGTCGGTCCAGTAAGGGATAGTCTTGTTGAATGTTTGTTTGTATTTGGTTTTGTCGAGCACTGAGTAGGCTGGCCGTTTCACCGGGCTGGGAAATTCATCGCTGTGGCAAGGCTGGATGTTGCAGCCGTTGTGGCCGCTCTGGCGGGCAATCTCCTTGGTGAAATCGAACCAGCTGCACACGCCTTCGTTGCTGAAATGGAAGATTCCTTCATGGTTGCGAAACGATTCTTCTTCCACGATGGAGAAGATGGCATGAGCCAGGTCGCCGGCGTAAGTGGGGGTGCCCACTTGGTCGAAAACCACTTTCAGTTCAGGCTTGGTGGCTGTCAGGTTGAGCATGGTGAGTACGAAATTCTTGCCGTATTCGCTATAAAGCCATGCTGTGCGGAAGATCAGATGGTGGCATTTTGTGGCGGCCTGTTCGCCGGCCAGTTTAGTACGGCCATAGGCGCCGGTGGGGTTGCTGGGCTCGTCCTCGCGGCAGGGGGTGTTGTTTCTGTTGCCGCCGAAGACATAGTCGGTGGAGATATGAATCAACGTGCCGTCTACCTTCTTCATGGCTTCGGCAAGGTTGCCGACAGCCTCGCCGTTGATGCGCAGGGCCAGCTCTTCCTCGCTCTCGGCGCGGTCGACATTAGTGTAGGCGGCGCAGTTGACGACCAGTTCTATATTGTTGTTGTTCACGAAGTTGGAAACAGACTCACGCGAAGTGATATCCAACTCGGCCACATCGGTGAAGAACCATGTATGCCTCGATTGGGGCGCCAGCAATCGCATGTGGGTCCCCAGTTGTCCGTTTGAACCTGTGACCAGTATGTTCATGGTTTTAGAATGGAGTAGTTAATTCGTTGAAAAGGGGATGATGGCTGTCTTTCTCCGAGAGGAGCACTTTGTCCTTGGGCAGCCGCCAGTCGATGGCCAGCGTGGGGTCGTCCCATGCGATTGCTCCTTCGGCCTCTGGATGGTAGTATTCGTCGCACTTGTATTGGAACACCACCTCGTCGCTCAACACGGCAAATCCATGGGCCATCCCTTTGGGAATGAAGAACTGGCGGTGATTCTCTCCGCTGAGTTCCACCGCCACATGGCGACCATAGGTGGGCGAACCCTTGCGGATGTCGACGGCCACGTCGAGCACTGTGCCGCTCACAACCCTCACCAATTTGGCTTGGGCGAAAGGCGGTTTCTGGAAATGAAGGCCACGCACTACACCATAGCGCGACTTGGACTCGTTGTCCTGCACAAACTGCACCTCGATGCCGGTTTGCTCGGCGAAGTCGCGGGCGTTGAAACTTTCGAAAAAGTAGCCGCGAGCGTCACCAAAGATGTGGGGCTCGATAATCTTGACGCCTTCTATTTCGGTGTTAATCACGTTCATGTTCAATCATTTTCAGGAGATATTGGCCATACTGGTTTTTGGCCATGGGCTGTGCCACACGTTTGATGTCGTCGTCGTTCAACCATCCTTGCTCGTAGCCGATGCTTTCGAGACATGCCACCTTCAAACCCTGTCGTTTCTCGATGACCTCGATGAAGGTCGAAGCCTCGGCCAGCGAGTCGTGTGTGCCGGTGTCGAGCCAAGCAAATCCGCGGCCCATGAGTTGCACATTCAGTTCTCCGTCCTGCAGAAACTCTTGGTTCACCGAGGTGATTTCCAGTTCACCGCGGGCGCTGGGCTTGATGTTCTTGGCTACCTCGACCACCTTGTTGGGATAGAAATAGAGGCCCACCACGGCATAGTTCGATTTGGGCTCTTTGGGTTTCTCCTCGATGGAGAGCACGCGGCCGTTGTTGTCAAACTCGGCCACTCCGTAGCGCTCGGGGTCTGCCACCCAGTAGCCGAAGACGGTGGCTTTCTTGTCGTTCTCGGCCGAAAGCACGGCTTGGCGCAACATCTTGCTGAGGCCGTTGCCATGGAAGATGTTGTCGCCCAGCACCAGGCATACCGAGTCGTTACCGATGAATTCTTCGCCAATGATGAAGGCTTGTGCCAATCCGTCGGGTGAGGGTTGTTCGGCATAGGTGAAGTGGACACCGAAATCGCTGCCGTCGCCCAGCAGGCGGCGGAAGCCCGGCAGGTCGTGGGGGGTGGAGATGATGAGTATATCACGGATGCCGGCAAGCATCAGGACGGAGATGGGGTAGTAGACCATCGGCTTGTCGTAGATGGGAAGCAGTTGTTTGCTAACCCCCTTTGTAATAGGATAAAGGCGGGTGCCGGAGCCTCCCGCCAGGACAATACCTTTCATTCAGTATTCTCTTTTATCGGTTATTATTTATCTTTCGTTGCGTCGCTCTCTTCTCCGTAGCCATAACCGTAGCCATAACCGTAGCCATAACCATAGCCGTAACCGTAACCATAGCCGTAACCGTAACCATAGCCATAGCCGCCGTAGCGTTTCTTGATCAGAGGCACGTCGGTGAGGATGACAGCCATGTTCTTGAAGCGCTCCTTGTCGGCCATCTCTTGGATGAACGGCAGCGAGTTCTTGTTGAGGTAGCCCACACGCATGATGTAGGCGGTGAGGTCGGCCACACGGTTGATCACCGCCGAGTCGGCCACAATCTGTGCGGGCGTCGAGTCGAAGATGATGTAGTCATAGTGCTTGCGCAGATAGTTCACCAGACGGTCGAGTTTCTCACCCATCAGCAGTTGGGTGGCGTTGGGCGGGGTCTTCTCGCAGACCACATAGTCGAGGTGGTCGGAGGTCTCGCTGTGCATGATGTATTTCTCGAAGTTGTCTTCCTGGTCAAGCAGGTAGTGGATCAAGCCCACGCGGTTGTGACGGTCGATGGTCTTCGAAAGACTGCGTTTACGCAAGTCGAAGTCAATCAAGATGGTCTTCTTGCCGACATAGGCCAGCGACAAGGCCAGGTTCAGTGCCGTGTAAGATTTACCCTCGCCGGGCACTGTCGACACCGTCTGGATCACTTTCTCGCCTTCTTTCATGAAGAACGGGATGTTGGAATGCAGCAGGCGGAAAGCCTCGGTGACCACGTCGGTGCCGTTGGCAGTAACGATGATTTCGTCGTTTACGCGGGCGGCGGGCTTCTGCGGAATCTCACCCAGGATAGGCAGTGTGGTGGCGCGTTCGACATCGGTCTTCGAACGGAGCTTGGTGTCGAAGAAGCTGATGCAGAACATGATGAGTGCCGGCAAGGCCAAGCCGAGCAGCAGGGCCACCAGGGCAAATATCATCAGGCGCGGGCCGGCCAGGTTGACGATGGCGGGCTCCACCACTTTGGCGTTCGACACGGTGACGGCCAGGTTCATGGCGGTCTCCTCACGTTTGCTCAACAGGTAGAGGTAGAGTTCCTCTTTGATCTTTTGCTGACGGGTGACCTCGGTGACGGCCTTGGTCTGCGTAGGCATGGCGGCAATTTGGCCGCGGGCCTTGGCTTCCTGGCCACGGGCGTCTTGCAGGCGCACGCGCGTAGCATTAATAAGATTGCTGATGGAGGAGTTGATGGCGCTCAGTTCATCGTCCATCTGGCGTTTCAGGCTTTGCACCTCGGGGTTGTTGGGACCGGCGGTGGTCTTCAGTCTCTTGTAGCGGTTCACGATATTGTTGTAGGAACCAATCATGCCCTGGATGCCGATATCGTTGATGGCTACGTTGGCGGGGATGAGCTCCTCTTTGTTCACGGGGTCGGAGACATAGTTCTTGATGTAGCTGATGAGGGTCATCTCGGTCTCCAACTGCACCACCTGCTCGGAATAGCGCTGGCCGGTCTGCAACAACTGGCTGGCGGCACCCTGCAGTTCGGGCAGTTGCGATCCGCGTTTGATGGACTCCACCTGGGCGTCGACCACGTCGAGCTCGCCCGATATAAGGGCGATACGTTCGGAGATGAACTGCTCAGTCTTCTGGGCAACCTTGTTCTTGTCCTCGATGGCGTCGTCGTTATAGACGGCAATCAGGGTGTCGACAATCTGGTTGGCGCGTTCGCGGTTGCTGTCGTTGTAGGTGAGCGAGATGATGGAAGCCATTTTGTCCACACGGCTCACACTGAGGGATTTCAGCATGTTGCGGGCCAGGGTCATCTTCGGGGTGACACCCATGTTGAGGTTCACGTTCTCGAAGTCGTTGGTGTAGAACTGGGTCTTCTCGATGGTGAAGGAGACAGTGTCGTCGAATTTCACCGGCTGGCTGTAGTAGGCCTCGTTAGAAACCTTCTTGTCGTATTTATAGGCCGTGTATTCGTATTTGTTGTTGGCTTTGGGTTTTACCTTGATGCGGAAAGTTATATCGCGGTTCTTCTCGTCGTTGTCGTGTATGGTCAGGGCCAAGGGGGCATCCTTGAAATAGGTCACCTTCTTGAATATGTCGTTGCGCGAGCAAGAGTAGTTCAGTCCCAAGCGACTCACCACCTGGCTCATAAGCCACGAGGATTTGAGCATGTAGATTTCATTCTCGAGCGAGAGGTTGGTGTTGTCCATGCCCATGTTGCTCAGAATGGCATCCATGTTCCTCGACTGGTACTTGACTTTGTTGCCATCGTCGCGCACCAGGATGGTGCCCGAGGCAGTGTAGGTTTTGGGCTGCGATTTGTAGAGGAAGGCGGAGACAATCAAGCATACCACCACCGAGATTACAAACCACCACCAGTTGTTCAGAACCATGAAAATCAAGTCGCGGATGGAGAGCGATTTCTCGTTTTCGCCTTCGCTGCCGACGTTGTTCTGCAGTTGTTGTTTGTTGTATTTTTCCATCTTTTATGTAGGGATTTCCTGATTTACAATTTATTTCAGTTTCGAAGCCATCACGTAGTAGTAGAAAGCCGACGTGAGCATCGAGACGATAGACACCACGCTCGAGATGTAGCTCAGCGTCATCGGGTCGCGTTCGGCCGAACGTTTTCTCTTCATGTTGGGCTCCACATAGACCACGTCGTTCTGGTGCAGGTAGTAGAACGGCGATTCGAAGACGTCCTTCGAGGTGAGGTCGATTTCACCCACCGTGCGGGTGCCGTTCTCCTCGCGCACCACAGTGACGTTCTCACGCATACCGTAGATGGTCAGGTCGCCCACCATGCTCAATGCCTCGAAAATGGTCAGGCGCTCGCCCGAGGCCTCAATCTGGCCGGGTCTCATCACCTCGCCGAGGACGCTGACCTTGAAGTTCATCAGTTTCACCGTGACCACGGCGTCGAGGATATGTCCTTCGCTGACAAGGCGTTGCTCAATCTCGGCGGCCAACTGGGCGTGGGTCTTGCCCACCACATGGATGCGGCCCAGCACAGGGAAAATGATGTCGCCGTCGTTGTTCACCAGATAGCCGGTGATGGCCGACGAACCAGGGTTCATCACCACGCCGCCGTCGACGGCTATCTTGTTGGTCTCCTGATTGAAACGCACCGTGGCTTCGGGAGCGCGGCTCTCAACGTAGATGTACAGCAGGTCGTTGGTCTGGATGCCTTTCGAGAACTGTCCGCTTTGTTCCATCTCAACATCGCGGGGGGCGTCTTTGAAATAGGCCAGCTCCTGTTGCGAACCGCAGGAGGCGAACAACATCATGCCGAAAGCGGCTGCCAGCAAGGGGATTTTTGTGTATTTTTTTATCATAATAATAATGTTTTCCTATCTTATATACTCAAAATCAGCCTCATGCACTTTTGCTGCACAAGGATACTTAAGTGCAAATATACACTTTTTTTTATTTTTGATGAAATTAATTTGCAATAACCCTTTTTTTGCACCCACAAAACTACTCTCCAGTACCCTCTCCCTGCCACCACCCAACCAACACCTACCGTGGTAGGAGTTGGTAAGGAGTTGATAGGTGGTTGTCAGGTAATTAGCACGTAGTTGGTGGCTATTGGGCATTAATTTTACACTTTGTTGATTCCCAGTGAGTTGTTGTTTTGGCGCTGTGGGTCACTTTTTTTTCGTATTTTTGCATTTTGAAAACGGGAAAAAAGAACTTTTATGAGGCGTTTTTTGCTCTTGATTTTAACATTTGCGATGGCGTCCGGCAGCGTTTCTGGACAGCAGCGCGACCGGCTGGCCGACCTCGGTGTGCAGTGCTACCTCCATGGCGCCGTGGCTCCCGACGGGTCGCTGTGGCTGGGTACCGCCTGCGGATACCTCTATCGTGCCGACAATATCCACTCGCCATGGCGCACCATGGTCAAACCACCGGAAAACAGCTGGAGGCACATCACGTTCGAAGGTGTGGCTCCCTTCAACCGCAATGTGGCGGTGGCCGTGGGCTATCATCTGGACAACAGTGTGTTGCGGGTGTCGGGAACATTGTGGAATGACACGGTGCCCGCCGGAGGTTCTCGCAAATGGGAGTGGTTCCACCCCACGTGGCGGGGCGAGGGAGGACGCGTGTGGGCGGGTTCGCAGGACGGCCTGCTGACCTTCAGCGCCGACAGTGGACACACCTTCACTGCCTTGAGGGACAGTGCGTTTGAGCAGAAACTCGGCATCGACGACATCTATATGCTCACCGCCGACAGCGGCTGGATTGCCGGCCATGGCAACCGTATCTACACCTCGAGCGACAACTGGAGCACCTACCGCCGATGGCAAACGCCTTTGGACCAGAAACTTTATGTCGTCACCGACCCACACGACCAATATTGGGTGAACCGCATCCGTCCGTGGAAGGGTCATCTGTTTGTCAGCCAAGCGTTCATGAGCTTTGTTTCGCCTTTTGGCGACACGTTGCACTGGCGCCATACGGCACAACCGATCAGGCAGTTTGAGGTCGATACTGCCGCCGACGTTCTGTGGGCGTTGGATGACAGCGGCCATGTGGTGCGCTATGAGGATGTCGACCGCTACCGGCGCTATCCTCTTGTCGCGCATGATATTATAGGAATCTGCGCGGGGCGTTCCTTCTGGCTGACCTCCTTTGGGGTGGTGGCGCTCTCGGCCGACGGCCGCATGGACACCTGTGCCTTCCTCACAGCCGAGCGTCCCATCGAAGAACCCGGGCTCACCCTCGGCCATGGCAACCGCCTGTGGGGTACCGACGGGGCGAGTATCTATCTGCTTGACGATCAGGGATGGTATCGCGTGTGCCGTCCCGGTGGCGTGCGTTCCCTCACTCCCGACCCCGACCGCGACGACCGTGTGCTCTTTGTGGGTTCAGACAATGGGGTTTTCAGCGCCGACACCGCAGGACGTGTGGAGCCCTATACCTACCGCCATCCCCTCGAAGCCTTCGTCAAGGAGGGTGTCGGCAGTCTGGAAATCGAAATTTATGAATCGGGATGCTACCACTACGATGCCCACACCATACGCTACAGCCGTCGAGGTGATCGGCTGGAGGAATCCTACAACAACATTGACAGTAACCACTTCATCGTCCGTCACCAGCCCGTGGCCAAAATCGAGCAGGCGCTGATGACCCTCGGCGGGCGCTACAGTGACTTCCCCACGCCGCAGGATTTCGGCTTGGAGGACAGCACGATAGACCTCCACGAAGCCTTTGCGTCGACTGGTTGGTCCACCTCGGGAGTGGGCTATCGCATCACCATCGTCAATCAGGCGGGCGACACGCTGTGGGCCACAGGGTCGTCTTCCCAGTGGTACGACCTCTCGGGAGGAATCCGCTTCCCATGGCTGCTGCCCATGAAGGTGTCGTGTCGCGGAGCCGCTTTTGTGACCTATCAGCCAGTGTTGTGGCAGGCTCTGAAACCGATGATGCCCGATGGGATGAAGTTGAAGAGTAATCTGGATAACAGTACGTTGCATCCCATCTATAAGATGCAGAGTGGCGACCTGCTGTTTGTGAGTGCTGGCTCTACCGACATGGGTGACGCCATACAGAAGAGCACGGGGAAGTATACCCATGTGGCTATTCTCGAGGTGGAGAAGAGTGACAAATACAAAGGTGGCAAGGCGGTGTGGGTCATCGAGGCCACGCCGGAGGAAGGGGTGGTGCGCACGCCGTGGGCCAAGTGGAACGACCGATTTCAAGCGGCTATCTACCGTCTCACTGTTCCCTTCGACACTGCTGCCGTTATCGAGCGTGCCAAAAGTCTTGTGGGGAAAGAATATGACGACGCTTTCCTGCCTGACAACGACAAATTCTACTGCTCGGAGCTTGTCTACGAATGCTATCTCGATTCTGTCGGCAACCACCTGTTTGAGAACAAGCCCATGAACTGGCGCGACAAGAAAGGCAAATTGCCTAAATACTGGAAGAAACATTTCAAGAAACTCGGCATCCCGGTGCCCGAAGGGGTTCCGGGTACCAACCCCACCGACCTCTCACGGTCGCCGCTGCTGAAGAAACAGAAATAAAAAAAGGCCCGCGCAATTGCGCGGGCCTTAGTGTTACTGGTTTTCGTACTGTTGTACCTCGTCGTGGAAGAATTCCAGCTGGATGCCGGCTTGGCGGAAGAGTTCCTCGCTCTCGGCTCCGGCATGGTATTTGCGCTCGCAGACGACGCGCTTGATACCGCAGTTGATGATGAGCATGGCGCAGGTGCGGCAGGGGGTCATGCGGCAGTAGAGGGTGGCTCCGTCGAGGGCTATGCCGCGGCGGGCGGCCTGGCAGATGGCGTTCTGCTCAGCATGCACGGTGCGCACGCAGTGGGTGGAGATGTGGCCGTCGGAGTCGATGGTCTGGCGGAAGAGGTGGCCCACCTCGTCGCAGTGGGGCAGTCCGGCGGGCGAACCTACATAGCCGGTGACCAGCAGCTGGCGGTCTTTCACGATGACACAGCCCGAGCGGCCGCGGTCGCAGGTGGCGCGGTGGGCGGCCACATCGGCCAACTCCATGAAGTATTCGTCCCAGCTGGGACGACGGTAGGTTATCTGCTGCAACACATCTTCCACTTGTTTGTGGAGATCCTCGATGGTGCCGCCGTTGTCGAAGCGGAAGTCGGCCTCGCGGATGCATACGCCGAGGTTCTGTTTGTTGGGGTCGGTATTGTCCATTTCGCGCTGCTCGTTGGCGATGAAGGTCTCGTAGGAGATGTGGTCGGTCTCGCTGCCGCGGAGCACGGCACGCTCATAGCGCACCTTGGGGTCGGCGTCGACGGCGAAGAGGTAGAAGTTGGACTTGCCACGCAGGGCCGCCACCTCGCCGGGGGTGCGCACACTCTCGATGATGCAGTTGCAGCCCGAGGCCACGGCCTTCTCATAGAGTTGCTCGACAATCCACGACGGGGTGTGTTGCGCGCGGAGGTCGTTGCCCACCAGCGTCATGGTGTCGCGGTTCACCTCCAGTCCCCGTTTCTTGATTTCCTCGGTGATGAAAGCCCGCACACTGTAGTGCACAAACCCTTTGTTCTTAACCAAATAATCGACGATGGTACCCTTCCCGGCGCCCAACGTCCCAGTGATGCCTATGGTGATCATACCTTATATTTATATTCCAGTTTGGACAGTTCTTCGTTGGCTTTGACGATTTTCTTCTTGAGGCCGGCTTTGTAGGCGACAAGTTTTTGCATCAGGGTGTCGTCGCCGAGGGCCATCATTTGCATGGCGAGGATGGCAGCGTTCTGGGCGCCGTTGATGGCGACGGTGGCCACGGGAATTCCTGGAGGCATCTGGAGGATGGCCAAGGTGGCGTCGAGGCCCTCGAGGCACGAGCCTTTGATGGGTACTCCGATGACGGGCAGCGGTGTCTCGGCGGCGATGACGCCAGGCAGTGCGGCAGCCATGCCGGCACCGGCGATGATGACCTTGATGCCGCGGGCGGCGGCGCCACGGGCGAAGTCGGAGACCTCGGCGGGTGTGCGGTGGGCGGAGAGGGCGTTGACCTCGAAGGGTATCTCCATCTCCTCGAAGAACTGGCAGGCTTTCTCCATGACCGGCAGGTCGGAGGTGGAGCCCATGATGATGCTGACGATAGGTTTCATATTTCTATATGTTTTTACAAAAAAGGCCCACGCGTGCGTGAGCCTTTTTTTCATTCAATCTGTGAGCGATTAACCCTCCTGGATAGCACCGGTGGGGCAAGCGCCAGCGCAGGTACCGCAGCTAACGCAAGCGTTCTCGTCGATCTTGTAGATGTCGCCTTCGCTGATAGCTCCGACGGGGCACTCATCGATGCAGGTGCCGCAAGCAACACAGATGTCAGTGATTTTGTAAGCCATTTTCTTTCTGTTTTTTAGGATTAATAATTGATCAATTTTTTGCTTTAAAGCGAATGCAAAGATACAACCTTTTTCTGATATGGCAAAATTATTTCGCTATTTCTGGTGAGTTTGTGTCTTGTTGTGCTTGATTGCCAGCATGTTTAATTCGTCTTTTTTCCGTTGTTTTCCCAATCCGGTAGCCTATGAAGAGGATGAAGGCGAGGATGGCAATCATGCTGACAATCGCCGTGGCAAACCAGATGACTTCTTGGGGGGATTCCAGTTCGGGGAATAGGGTTGCTAATACGATTATTATGACAATGAAAAACCACACGAAGGAAGTCATCACAAGTCGCCACAGGGTGCCCCAGAAACGGTAGCCGAAGAGTTGACGGTAGGTGAGGTAGAAATAGAAAGGGATGAGCAGTGAGAACCAGAAACTGATTTCCGACAGGAATGTGCAAACGAGTAGCAATATGGCCATGAAAATCTGGATGAAGACTCCTTCGGGCAGTGTATGTCGCGGGTGGCGTGGTGAATGGTGGAAGTAGACCCATGTGGGAAGAATCAGAATCATGGTCGTGGCCATCATACCCCAGCCGGGATTGTCTTGAAGCCAGTTGAATACTGTTTTAAAGAGGGATAGGTTGGGCTCTGTGCCATGTACGCTTGCAGTGTCGGTGGTGGTGTCTGGTATTTCGAAGGCGGGAGTGCCGCCCCAACCCATTATTTGTAGGAAGAGGACGTAGACCACGGCCACGCCGAAGAGCATGCCCACGGGAGGGTAGCTCACCTGTCGTCGGCCGCTGATGAAGTCTCTGATGAAATAGCCCGGGCGAATCAAAAGCTGGAACAGCGAGTAGGGCATTGATCGTGAGTCCATGCCCCAGAGATTCATGATGCTTTGCTGCACCCATATCCATGAGATACGGCCGTCGCCGGCCTCCTGGCGGCAGATGGGGCAGTAGTTGCCTTCAAATTCGTGACCGCAGTTGGCGCAGTGGTGCACACCCTCGTTCTTGTTCTTGTATTGAATGGGGCTTTTTTGCCAGGTGCGGAATTTGCGGTATAGTTCCTTGGGGCTCATGAATTCAGAGTATCATTGATAGCAGCACATAGAGCCAGTGTGCAGCGATGCCGGCGCAGAGACCTCCGATGGTGTGGGCTCCGATGGCTTTGCCGATGAGTTTGCGGTAGCCGAGGGAGTCGAGCATGGCGGTGTGGGTACTCAGGTATCCGCTCCAGCACATGCCCATGGCGGTGAAGACGGCGATGGCGTTGTTGTCGATGATATGGGCGGCGTCGAAGGTGGGGACCAGGCCCAGGGCGGCACCCACAGCACCGAGGGCGGTGATGGGGAAGCCCACTAAGGCACCGTTCTCGAATCCGAAGAGCCAGAAGAAGATGAAGTTGACCTTGTCGGCCAGCCAGGTGATGACGGGTACGCCCTCGTAGGCTTTGCCGAGGTATTCTCCGTGTTCGCCGGCGGGGCCGAAGGTGAGCATCATGACGATGGTGGAGATGCAGAGCACGCCGGGGATGATGGCTACGCCGATACCCACGCCGCTCTTGCCGCCGTCGAGCATGGCGTTGAGGAAGCGCTGGAAGGCGTTGCCCTCGCTTTTGAAGGAGATGTTCTGCTCGTTTCCTCCGTCTTCGCTCACGGGGCTGTCGAGTTCGGGATAGCTCTTGAGGGTGAAGCGTTGCATGAGACGGGTGGAGACAATGCTGCCGATGACGGCGCCGAGGAGTCCCACCAAGGCGCCCGAGCCGTAGCCCTTGCCGGTCATGAAGGCAATGACTACCAGGCCCATGCCGAAGGCGGTGCCGAAGTTGGTGAGGCTAACGAGCTGGTATTTCTTGAAGTAGCGGGAAAAGTTGTTGTCCTTGGCCAGCGAGATGATGGCGGGGTTGTCGGAGAGGAATGTCATCACGGCGCCGAGGGCTGCCACGCCGGGCAGGTTGTAGAGGGGTTTCATCAGGGGACGCAGGATGTTTTCCATCAGGCGGACGACGCCGAACTCGGTGAGCAACTTGGAGATGGCGCCCATGAGCACGCAGATGGCCATGATGTAGAACACCGTTTCGAGCAGCAGGCTGTAGGCGGTCTGCATGAAGGTGTTGAGCATGTGGGGCAGGGTCATCTTGTAGGCCAGGAAGCCGAAGAAGCCGAAGAACAGCACGAGGAAAAGCAGTGCTTCGAGGCTGCGGCTGGTGGTGAACTTCATGCGGCGGGGTTTGCCGCTGCGCTTGTTGGGGTCGGTCTCGTGGTGACGGAAGACCTGAAAGGGGTCGACCACCGAGAGCAGCGAACTCAAAAGGCTGTGACTGTTGTTGTTCTGTTTCTCTTCCATGGCTTATTTCTTAAAGAGTTTGTGGTAATCCATTGTCCAGGTGGCACCGAGGTTGAAGTTCCAGGCGGCGTCGGTCCTGTCTTTGCCTGTGGTGGCGTCAGTGTAGGAGTCGGTCATGCGGCATCCGTAGATGTGGAGGCGTACGTTTTTTGCCTCGGAGGGGTACCATTCGAATCCCAGACCGTAGCGGGCCGAGGTGTGGCCGGCAGCCAGTTGGTGGTCGAGCGAAACGGAGGAACCGAGGGTCTCGGAGGACTTGTTTTGCTCGTACATGCCCTTGATGAAGATGTTGAAGCGGTTGGTTAAGTAGTAGTTGGCGCAGGAGACGAAGCCGAAGTTCTTGCCCCAGTCGTCGAGGGCGAGAGCGTGGTGCATGAAGTCGAAGTAGATGTCCCACTTGTCGTAGATGAGTTTGAATCCCAGCATGGTCATGTTGAGGTAGCGGTTCCATTTGTATTCGACCATGGAGGTGCTCCAGAGGGTGTGGAGGTGACCCATGTTGCCGGCCCAGTAGAGGTTGTAGGCGACGAGGCCGGCATCGTAGTTGAGGTTGTTGTAGTTGAGATAGGGGGAGTTGGAAACCTGGGCGATGAGGGTGTGGTTGCCGTCGTCGGTGATGTAGGCGCCGGAGAAAGCGAGCTGGAAGCAATAGATGTTGCGCCAGAGGTTGGTGGGGAAGTAGACGTCGATGGGAGAGGCGTCGTACTCGAAGCCGCCGAGGGCCATGGCGTCCTTACCGAAACGCAGGCGCCAATTCTGGTTGGGCATGTAGTCGAGGTAGAGGAAGTCGGTGTTGTCGAAGAAGGTGACGGTGCCGGGGTTGGCGACGATGCGTTGCTTGAAATAGTAGCTGAAACCGCCACTGAGGTCGCCGCCAAGCATGAAGTTGAAGTATTTGCCATGGATGCCAAGGTTGGGGGTGGTGTCGGTGGTGGTGATTTCGCCGTCGGCGCGGACCTCGAGTTTGAACTTGTTGAAGAGGTTGCCCCAATTGATCTGGGCGTGGCTCTTGAGGGGCGCGATGGTGGCGATAACAGTGAAAATTGCTATTAATACTCTTGTTTTCAAAGCGTTGAGTGTTTGGTTTGTTTATAATTCAAACTGCAAAGATACAAAATAAATTGAAAAGTGACTATTGAAAAATGAAAATCATTGTTTGTCAGGTATTTATATGCTATTTTGCCCACTTTTTCCGCCCTCAGAAAAAGTTGGTTTGTAAAAGACTGATTCTTAGCACCAAGTCCGTATCAAGTCCGACTGAAGTCCGAGTCATCTCCGACCGAAATCCGACCGGGGTCGGAGATGACTCGGACTTCGGTCGGAGATGGGTCGGAGAAGGGACGTTCATCGGATCAGGAGTACGGTGCCGATTTCGGTCCGGAGGGAGGTGGGTCGGTCGAGGGCTTTATAGGAGAGTTTCCATACATAACTGCCTTGTGGACAGGGTGCTCCGGAGGCATTGCTGCCGTCCCATCCCTGCTCGATGTTGTTGGTGTGGTAGACCAGCAATCCCTCGCGGTTGTAGATGTGGAGTTCGGCTTCGAGAATACCCTGGCCTACGATAATGAAGCGGCTGTTGTCGTCGCGGCCGGGGGTGAAGGCGTTGGGGGCGAAGAGGGTGACGCGGAGAACTTGAATGACGCGGGTGGCGGTGTCGTAGCATTGGCCGTTGAAGACGCGGAGGGCCACGATGACGCTGTCGAGGTTGTTGTCGACATAGTGGTGCAGGTGGCGACTGGTTTCGTTCTGGTGCTGCCAGTCGATATACCAGTCGCGCCTCTCGAACTCGCGGCTCAAGTCATAGGCGTCGAGCTCCATGTTGCTGAGTGTCAATGCTTCTGGGTTTACCTTCAGTTCGGCTTTGGGCACTTCGATGGGGCGCAGGGTGAGGCTACCGGTGAGGGGACAGAGGGGTGAGCGGTGGTAGTCGACGAGGACGTTGTATTCGGTGGTGCCTTCGGGCGTTACCAGAATGTCGTTGGCGTTCTCAAGACCGTCGATGGCAGGGTCGGCTGGCTCGGCCCACCAGCGCCAGTAGGGCATGTCGGTGGCCACCGAGAGACGGTACTGCAGCATCTGGCAGTCGGTGGAGGTGTCGAGGACGAGCTGCGGTTTGGCCATCTGGGTGAGTCGGATGGCGAGGACGGAGTCGCAGTTGTGGATGGTGTGGAGGGTGTCGGTGAGGTAGTGGTCGGTGGTGGCAGTCGGGTCGGGTTCGCCCACGGTGAAGCGGCGCCAGTTGTAGGTGTTGGCGAAGCAGAAGGTGTCGACAGACTCTTCGTAGGTGGCTCGGTGGACTATGAGACTGAGTGTCACGATGGAGTCGCAGTCGGCGACGGTGCGGATGGTGTCGATGGGGCCGGTGATGTCGTTGTAGTACCATTGGTTGTCAATCCATCGCATCGAGTCACAGGCCTGCTGGTGGTCGGTGGCCCAGTGGGTGGAGTCGATGGTGAGGGCGAGGTGGATCACTGAGTCGCAGGCTGCGGTATTGGTCAGTGTGACGAAGGGCCTTGTGGTGGAGGAGGTATAGGTCTGGTTGTCCTGCCATGTGAGGCTGTCGCAACCGTGGAGACGGTCGACGGTGGCTGAGGTGTCGTGGGAGTAGACGGTCATCACCACCAGAGAGTCGATACCATTGAGACCGCTGAGGTGGACGCTGTCGCTTATCACCAGGGTTCCGCCAGTGTGCGGCTTGTCTCTGAAAATGACGCCGTTCCATTGCAATGGCAGGTGGTTCTGACAGAGAACGCTGTCGTTGTAGGTGCGACGGTTGCGCTGAAGGTGGAGGGTGCGCAGCGAGTCGCAGCCGAAGAAGGCTTGCAGCAGGTGGGGGTAGATGCCGGTGGTGTCGTAGACGGTGCCTTCGAAGCTATAATGGTCTCCGTCGTAGATGGTATCGTAGAGGTGGAGGTCGTAGGTGGGGTGGACTTTCAGGTGGAGGGTCTCAAGACTGTCGCATGCATGGGCACTGAAGAAGAAGTAGGGATAGTCGCCCGTTTGTCGGTAGGTCGAATCGATAAAGAAACGCGAGGAGTCGTCACAGACGGTGTCGTAGGTATGATTGTCATAGGCCGGCCACACCTGGAGGTGAAGCGTGGAAAGAGAGTCGCAGTTGTAGACTGAGAGGAGCACATGGGGATAAATGCCGGTGAGGTTGTAGCTCTCGCCTGTGAAGGTGACGTTCTGGTTGGAGCAGATGGTGTCGAAGGTGTGGTGGTCGAATGTGGGATGGACGGTAAGGTGGAGAGTGGAAAGGGAGTCGCAGCCGTATTGCGACAGCAGACTGTCGAGGTGGACAGTGGATCCATCGGTGCCTGCAAAGGTGCTGTCACCGAAGAGGTAGGTTTGGTTGTCGCAGATTTCGGTGTGGGTGTGGTGGTCATAGAGCGGGTGCACTGTGAGGTGCATGGTGATGATGGAGTCGGCACCGGTGTGGGCGGTGAAGACAGTGGAGCGTGTCAGGGTGGACATTTGGCTAAGCGTGGTGTCGAAGGTTACACCGTTCCATGTGTGTGGCAATGAACTGTTGCAGAGGGTGTCGTAGAGGGTTGTGTCGACGTTACGATAGACGAAGAGGGTGTAATCGACGATGCTGTCGCACTGTACACTATTGGAGAACGTTACACTGAAATGGCTGATGCTGTCGGCGAAGGTGGCACCGTGGTATGTGTAGGGAAGTTGGTTCTCGACGATGGTGTCGGTCTCTGTACCAAAGGTAGAGTAGCGTATGGTGAGGTGGAGGGTGGTGGTGGAGTCGCAGCCAACGCTGTTGGAGGAGAGGTGGGTCGGGGAGTCGGTGGAGGCTGTGTAGTCTGTGCTGTACCAGGAGAAGTGGTCGCAGTGGTCGGCGAGGGTGTCGCCGGAGGTTGTGGCGCGGACATCCTGCGTCGGTGCCGTAGTAGGTGGAGTCCTCGAAGGTATACTGCTGGTTGTCGCAGATGGAGTAGGGGATGGTGTCGTTATAGATGGGTCTCACATGGAGACGCATGATGATGGTGGAGTCGGAGCCCGAGGAAGAGGGGATGACGACGGTGCGCATCATGGTGACGTTGGCAGTGGTGGTGTCGAAAGAGACATTGTTCCAGGAGACTGGCAGCTGGTTGAAGCAGATGTTGCTGTCGAGACGGGAGCCGGTGTTCCAATCGACATGGAGGGTGTAGGAGATGACGGAGTCGCAGCCGACGGCGTTGGGGATGGTGACTGTGGTGAGGTCGGAGGAGTCGGTGAAGGTGACACCGTTGAAGGTGTATGGGAGGTTGTTCTCGACGATGGTTTCCTCGACGGAGGAGGCTGTGGAGTAGCGTATGGTGAGGTGGAGGGTGGTGACGGAGTCGCAGCCAACGCTGTTGGAGGAGAGGTGGGTCGGGGAGTTGGTGGAGGCTGTATAGTCTGTGCCGTACCAGGAGAAGTGGTCGCAGTGGTCGGCGAGGGTGTCGCCGGAGGTTGTGGCGCGGACATCGAGACTGGTGGAGGAGATGAGGGTGGAGTCCTGCGTCGGTGCCGTAGTAGGTGGAGTCCTCGAAGGTATACTGCTGGTTGTCGCAGATGGAGTAGGGGATGGTGTCATTATAGGTGGGCATTGTGTGGACACGCAAGGTGACGGTGCTATCCTCGCCATGGGAGGCGGCGAAGAGAACGGAGTAGGAGCCGCTGTCGGAGATGGTGAGACCGTTCCAGGAGATAGGGAATATATTGTCGCACACGGTGCTGTCGAGGATGGTCAGTTTGTCGTTCCAGATGATGTTAAGATTGTAGGTGATGATGGAGTCGCAGTTGTAAATGTTGGAGATATGGATGTCATAGTTCTGCACGCTGTCGGTGAAGGTTGTGCCATTAAATGTATAGGGCAGTTGGGTCTCGTTGATTTCCTCGCTAACGGTGGCGGTGGTATTGGGATTGACAGTGAGGTTGAGGGTGATAAGGCTGTCGCATTGGTAGTTGGCGGTTGAGAGGTGGTATTGGGTGGTGGAGGTGGAGGAGAGGGTGTCGTTTTGGAAGAGGAATGTCTGGCCGTCGCAGATGGCTTGAGAGAACACCTGGTCGTAGACTGGATGCACGAAGATGGTGTGGCTAAGAGTGTGCGAGCATCCGTTGCTGTCGGTGACGGTGAGCAGGAGACTGGTGTCGGCAGCAGGTGCGAGGATGAGAGTATTGTTGCTCCAGGGACTCCATGTCGATGCTTCCAAGAGGACGATGGTGTCTGCTGTCGCCCCATAGCAGCGGTCGGTAACGCCTTCTATGTGTGGATTGGTGGGTGGGAAAGCCAGGGTGATGGTTTTCTCTAAGGTGTCGACACAGACGCCGCCGGCGATAGCTGTGACGAGCTGTATGGTATAGGTGCCGGGCTCAGTGTAGGTGGTGGAGGCGTGGTAGTTGTCGCTGCTGGTACCGTTACCGAAGTTCCAATGAGCTATCTCAACGCCTTCACCGCTGCCCACGGGGTTGATGCCGTCCATGGAGATGGTGCTGAGGTTGTTGAACGAGAGGTCGAACTGGCAGTCGTGGATGGTCACCACGCTGTCGAACAGGCTCATCGGGTAGCGTGAGCCGGCAAAGGCGCTCATAGTGAACTGGCATGTGGGATTGTCGATAAAGGAAAGGTTGCAGTAATAGGTAATGTTATTGTTGGTGGCGATATTGATGCTCTGTGAGGTGGCAGCGGTGGAGGTGTCCTGATTGTTGTACCAGCGGTAGGCGAAGCCTGAAGGAGCGGTGAAGACATTGTTGGCCACCTGCCCGCAGCCTTGAGCCGTCATACTCTTGCGCATGCAACCGAGGGTGAAATAGGCGTATCCATAGTGCGAACCTTCGTTACAGTCGTAGGTGGTCAGGCGTATGTATACTGTTTGCCCCGCATAGGCGCTCATGTCGAGTCCGACAGTGGTCCAGTCTTTCCAAAGGATGTCCTGCTCAGCCCCATAGGTGTTCCAACCCAAGGCTTGGTTGGCTATGAAGTCGGCGGCTCCGCAGATGGGGTCGATGAGATTCATTGCAGAATCCAGCAACTCAAGGCGGAAGCGCGGCTGGTCGGTGGCAGCGTGCATCGGGTCCTGCATCACGGCGGCATACTTCATAATGAGCAGGTCGAAAGCCATTGTGTCTACATAGAGGGCGTAGGTGATAGCTTCCGCCTCGCCGCCCTCGGAGTTGGATATCTTGTGGGTGCCCCAGTTGCCGAGCCGTACGCTGGCAATGGCGCCCTCGGGTATAGTACGCAGCTGGTTGCCTGTGCGGGCGTCTCGCTCATTGGTGTCGAAGTGGACGGTGTGGCGTGAGGCAGCGCTCGCCGCTCCATAGTCCACAACACCAATGGAACTGTAGGGATTGCTATAACTGCCTGTGAAGCAAGTGACATAGTCGGCGGCGAGGTTGGTGGGGTCGATGCAACCTGTGCCACCTGCGGGAGTGAAGAAGCTGACGCTGTCAGTATACTCGGTAGTGCAGTATCCGTCGTTGCCTGCTGCACATTGGCTGCTGAAGACTACATTATAGTTGGTCAGTGGGTCGAGTCCGGTGAGGGTGTAGGGGGGAGTGAGTGATGAGAGTTGAGTGATGAGTGATGAGTTGGGAGAGGACAATTCAATGGTGATGTCGGGGGTGCCGGTCTGATTCCAGTCCAGTGTGATGCTTTCGCTTTCGATGGAGAGGATGCGCAGGTCGGATGTTCCGCAAGTGTCGAAATAAAGGTCATCGATATAGAGCCAGTCGGAGCCGCCTGCTCCACGATCGAACCGGAAGGCCAGCCAGCGTGCTTCTGGAGGTGCCCCGCTGAGCACTGCTTGCTGTCGTTGCCATATGTTATTCTCAGTGTTAGCGAAAGTGTGTAGAGGAACGAAGGTGCTCATGTCGTAGGGATCAGACACGGCTCCCAGTACAAGCCTGAAGTTGGTGCAGCTTGGGTTGCGCATCCAGAATGAGACGGCGATGTGCGAAAGACTGTCAGTTTCCATTACTGGCAAGACGGCATAGGGGTGACGGTCGGTGTAGCTGGAGTAGAAACGCAATGCCCGTGATGGAGTATGGTTCTGGGCAGAATAGATGTAACAATCGTTGCCCGAAGATTGGGGTAGGCGATGTTTCAGCCAGTTGGTAGGGAGGGTGTTGTTGCTATAGGAGTCGAAATCCTCGCAATAGGACAGTTCCATGGGTGGCGCCAGGGTGGTGAGGCTTTGTGGAGGCAGACATGTGGTGGTATCGGCGTGGCAAAGGAAGTAGAAGTCGTAGGACGTGGAGTAGTTAAGGGGTATGTCGTAGGGTATGATGTCGATAAGTTCGACGGTGCCGCTGCCGGGAGTGAATCCTGTGGGCCCGTATTCGACGTAGAAAGGAGATGAGTGTTGAGTGGTGAGTGATGAATTGGGAGCGGTAATTTGTGCGGTGTTAGCATTGGTGAGCGAAACGTTGAGGTCGGCTGGGATGTCGCAGTCAAGGAGTTCGATTCGATCCAGGTAGATGCTGCGCCAGTTGGAAACGGTGTTTATCATCCTCAGTGCGAGGAACCGTCCTCTGCCGGAATAGGAGGCGAGTGATGCCGAGAGCATTTCCCAGCGGCCAGCTTGCAGGCATTGTAGGGTGTCGACGGAGACGAAGGTGGCTGTGTCGTTCATGTCGTCCATCACGCCCAATTCGAGCCAGTATTGTGAGGGATCAGTGCTTCCTTGCTGCCACATCTTCACTCGTAAGGTGAGGTCGGCGATGTTGGTAACGTCTATCTCTGGTAGCACGGCGTATGACCGCACGGCGTTGTAGTTGTAGAAGCGCAGTGTGCGGTTGTCTTCGCCGTCACTGTTGTTGTAGATATAGAGTCGGTCGTTGCTCCCGTCGCTGATAATGCGTTTCCATCCTGGCATATAGGCACCGCTGCCGCTGCCGTAGTCTGCAAATCCTTCGCAGTAGGGCATGGACTGTAGGTGAGAGGTGGTGATGGTGACCCAAGGCCAGCAACTCTCGCCAGAGTTGTCGGGGGTGGCGAGGAGATGGTAGGTGGCATCGGTGGCAAGGTCTTGGAGCAGGTAGGTGCTGTCAAGGATGTGCAGATGGATGGTGTCGTTGCTACCGTCAAGGGTATAGTGTAGCCAGTAGTCAGTGAGTGATGTGTGATGAGTGTTAAGTTGTATGCTGGTGGCTTGAGGCTGGGAGTAATAGACGAGGGGTATTGGTTGGATGTTTATGTAGTCGATGTAAAGGTTTTTGTAATAGGTGTTGTTGCCAGTCATCTGTATGGCGATATAGCGGCCGTCGCCGTTGTAACTCGACAAGTTAATCTGTTCTGTGTGCCATGTGTTCAGCGTGTTACTCAATTGGTGGATGGGTGTGAAGGTGGTGAGGTCGTTGGGGTCGGTTTGGATGCCGATATAGGTAGGGCAGGAGTTGTTGTCGAAACGGTAGCGTATCTCGAGCGATGCATTGCGAATGGAGTCGATATTGAAGTCCGGCATGACGGCCGACATGGTGCATTGGTTATAATAATAGGATCGGAAGAAGAGGGTGTAGTTGTAGGACGAGGTGGTGTAGATTTGGTCGTCGTTGCAGGTGAATTGCCTGTACCATCCTGAGGGGAAACAACTGCTACAGCTGCCGTAGCTGTCGAACTGCTCGCAATAGGGCAGGGAGTGCTGTTCACTGGTGGCGATTTCGATTGGAGGACTGCAGGGTCTTGTTGAGGTGTCGCATTGTGCGGTGAGGCTGTAGGTGGTATTCGTGGCGAGATCGGTGATGAACTGAGGATTGCTGACGATGTGGATGAGGGAATCGAGAGACGCGCCGTCAGTGATATGCAACCAGTAGTCAGTGGTGGGTGACTGAGTGGCTGAGTGGCTGGATGTTTCTACACGTATGGTGTTGTATCCGGCGAGGGTGATATCGGGTATTGGGCAGCTTTGGAGGCGAATATAGTCGATATAGAGGTAGTTGCTCTGATATTGTACGCCTTGCATTCGTATGGCCAGAAAGCGGTAGTTGCCTGTGTATTCGCTTAGGTCGTGGTGCAGGGTGTACCACCTGTTGATGGCGGTTTGTAAGGTGTCGATAGGCACGAAGGTGGACCATTCGCCAGGCGAACGTACGAGGCCTATCTCTGCCGTACAGGCCGCATTCTCAAAACGGTAGCGCATCTCGAGTGAGAGGTCTCTGATATCCTCGATATCGATGTCGGGCAGCGATGCGTAGACGGAGTACGTGTTACTATAGTAGGAGTAGAAGCGTAGTGACCAGTTGTTGTAGTTCACGGTATAATTCTGGTCGTCGTTGGAGGTGGAGTAGGTCCATTCGGAAGGGCGGCAGTTGTAACAGTCGCCGTAGCCGTCGAATTGCTCGCAGTAGGGCAGCGCCAACAGTTGTGGCATGGTGACAGTTTGGGGAGGTGCGCAGGTTGTTGCCAGACTGTCGATGCGTGCAAAGATGTCATAGGTTGTGTTGGGCGTCAGGGAGTCGATGATGCTGGGGAATGTGTCGATGCGGACCACTCGTCCGGTCCCTTGCGGTAGACCGGTGGGAAGAATTTCGATGTAGAATGGAGTCTGTGCTGGGTTGCTGGGTTGCTGGGTTGTGGTTGTAACGGTTATCGCATTGGACGAGATGGGGACAATGGAGAGTGGAGGGATTGGGTCGACGACCACATCGTCGACATAGAAGTAGTAGGAGCCCCAGAACCGTATGGCAAGGAATCGACGGTCGCCGTTGTAGCGTGAGAGGTCGACGGTGACGGGCACCCATTGGTCGGTGACAGTCAGTTGGACCGTGTCGTAGCCTTCGAAGTCCGAAGGATTGTTGCGGTCGTGGACGAATCCGACAATCATGCGGTCGGAGGTATAGCCAGCGCGGGCCATGAAGTGTAGGGTCAGTTGGTTGAAGGGGATGTTGAATTCCGGCAGCACCCACATTTGTGTACCGCTCCAGGCATTGTCGAGATGATGGTCGTAGACCATGGGGTGGCCGTCGGTGTTCGGTGCATAGCGGCTCCATCCGGGAGGCATCTCGTAGTTGTTGTAGCTGTCGAAGTTTTCGCAGTAGGGGACGTTGGCAATGGAGGGCGTGACGAAGCGGTAGGGCTGGCAGGCGTAGCGGCCCAGGGAATCGATGAAATAAATGTCGTAGTCTGTCTCTGGTAGGAGGTTGGAGAGTGTCAGGGTGCAGGAATCGGAAGTGGCGGTGGTGCCGTTACCGGGAACGAACCCGGCGTGCCCCCATTCGTATTGCCAGTAGGTGCCGAGGGCGTCCTCATTCCAGGAGATGCTTTTCTGGCTGTGGCCGATGTTTGGAGATTCGGTGTTGGCTTGTGATGGGAAAGGCTGGCGCGAGATGAGGAGGTTGTCGATGTCGTAGACATGCCAACTGTAGGAGCTGCGGGCCCTGATGGCCAGACGTGTGGCGGAGCAGGGTGGCAGAGTGAGGCTGATGTGCGCCGAGATAGCGTCGGTGTGTCCGGTGGCGAGGACGACAAAGGAGGTATAATCGGAGGTATCGGTCAAGTAACCGAAATCGATGTAAGAATATGTGCTGTTCCAAGTTTGGTCTGAGTTGGCGTGGAAGTCGTAGGAGATATGCAGCAGTCCGAGAGTCTCGCCACCGGCGAGGGGCGGCAGCAGAAAGACGTCGGGGTTGTTCTGGTTCATGGAGAACTGCATAAAGCCCGAAGTGGCCATTGTGTTGACGTCATTGTAAAGGTGCTTCAGGGTCCAGAGGTCGGGATAGGTGCCCGAGACATTGTCGAAGTTTTCGCAGTAGGGGAGCGAGAGGACCGGGTTGATTACTATGGGGGCAAGGTGGCAGAGACTTTGGGTGTCCTGGTCGCCGTAGGCGCGTACGGTGAGATGGTAGTGTCCATTGCTGGTCAGGCCAGGCAGCGGGGAAGAGGGAGAGGGGGGAAGGGTGGCGCTGTATCCGGAGGTGTCTTCAACGAGGATTCCGGAGACGTTGCCGATAGTGGTGCTGTAGAGTTGGTAAGTGGCGGTCGACGGTTCATAGTCTACGGTGGAGGAGGTGACGGCGCAAGAGCCGAGGTAAAAGTTGTCGATGTAGAGGTGGTAGGAAGAGTAGCGGGGGACGAAGCGGAGGGCGATGTATTGATGGTCAGAGTATGGCGTAGAGGTGAGGTCGACATAATAGCGCTGCCAGCGGCTGATACAGGAGAGGACAATGGTGTCGATGGGTATGAAGGAGGATCCGCGGTCGGGGTCGGACATGAGGCCGAGGGTGAGTACGCCGAGGTTGCGGTTTTGCGGTTCGGTATTGTCACAGTAGGCGTCGAACGAGACGATGAATTGTGAGGGGTCGGCGACGGGTGGGAGTGCGACGTGGTTGGAATAGCCAGTGGTGGAGTAGAGGTCGAGCGAACGGGCTCCGGAGGCTGCGGGGGAACGTACAACCTGGGGGTACCCAGGGGTGCTGCCGCCTATGCGGCGCCAGCCGGTGGGGAGGAATTTGATCTCCGTGGTATCGAAGTCTTCGCAGTAGGGAGGGATGAGGAGTTCGGCCTGGGTGGAAGTGCCGATGATGATGCTACCGTCGGACCCGCGTTCATAGCCGGGATATTGGATGGTGTCAATCCAGGGGTATGGAGTCCAATGGGTGCCTGTCCAATAGGTGCCGCCGCCAGTGCCGCCACCGGCGGGGTACACGCTGCCGCCGTCAGTGGAACAATGGCAGACGGTGCGGAAGATAAAGTTATAGTCGGTATTGGCGGCGAGGCCGGTAATGGTGTAGGGCGAGGTGGTGATGCCGATGGTCTGGCCGGTGCCTTGTGCGAATCCTTGTGGACCGTATTCACAGATGAGGGTGTCGACGTTGAAGCCTTCCCAAAGAACGGTGGCGGAGTGCTGGGTGATGTCGACGACTTCGACGTTGGCGGCGAGGCATCGTTCGATGCAGAGGTTGTCAAGGAGGAGCTCGCCGGAGGAGAGACGGAAGGCGATACGGAAAGAGGCCTGGGGGTTGGGGAGAGAGTCAATGGGAATGATGGTTGTGTGCTGGAGCCAGGTGGTGGAGAGTTGGGAGTTGGTGAGGGAAAGGGTGTCGAAGGGGATGAACGAGGTGGTGTCGGAGATGTCGGGGATGACGCCAATTTCAAGCAGCGGGCTTCCGTTCAAGGTGCGGGTCCAGAAGTTGACGTAGATTTGCCGAGCACACTGTGGGGAAGGGCGAAGGAGTGGGGTAATGGCGGCGACGCTGTTGGAGGAAGGGGCGTAGAGGTGTAGAGAACGGTTGTCATCGTGGCCTTCGTAGGAGGTGACGGCGCAGGTGGTGCCGTCGGGGTTCCAGCGCTGCCACTCGTCGGGATAGCCCCAGTCGTTGAAAGTTTCAAAGTTGTGACAATAGGGGATGCTGACGGGGGGATGGGCGGTGGTGAGGGTGACGGTGCGATAGGCGCATTCGAGAGTGTCGCCGTCGTTACACAGGGGCCAGAAATGGAAGGTATGGGTAGAGGCCGGGGAGAGTCCGCTGATGACGGTGGGCGAGGAGGTGGCAAGAATGCGTGTGCCTGTGCCGGGAGCGAACTGGTTGCCAAGTTTGTATTCAATCCAGAGTGGGTCAGATGTGTCCCAATGAATCCAGACGGTGGTGTCCTCCTGGTGGGAGAAGGTGACGTTTGGCATGGGACAATTCATTATTGAGAGGGAACTGATGTAGGCGTAGCCGTCGTTGCACGATGTGGGGAAGAGGTAACGGAAAGCGAGGTAGTTTCCGCCATAGGCCGAGAGGTCGAGGCTTATGAGGGTTCGGGGATAGGTGCGTCCGATGGTGTCGTGGGGCGTGAAGGTGGAGGTGTCGTTGGGGTTGGTCATGCTGCCCACCACAAGACGGCCGTTGGGAGGACTGCTCTTCAGGAAGAAATTGAGCCATTGGCCAGCAAATCCGTTGGGGAACCACGGCGATACGGCCATGGAGGACATGTCGCCCGAATGGTCGCATCGGGTGGCGAAGAATTCGATGTTGTCCGTATAGTCGAGGTCGCTGTATCGAGGGTAGGCGTTGCCATAGGGGCGGGTCCATCCGTTGGGGAGGTTCGTAATGTTGGCCTGCTGGGTGTAGTCGATGCCTCCCAGGGGGATGCATGCTGGCGAGGTGAGTGTTTCTTGGAGGGTGGTCACCTGGATTGTGCGGCCGGTGCAGGGGTCGAACGCGGCAGCAGGGGAGCCCGTCTGGGTGACCGGGGCGGCAGTCACGGTGTATTGTGTGTTTGGATTCAGGCCGGCCACGGTAAGCGGGCTTGCAGCGATGGTGTCGACTATTGGTAGGCCGCTGTCGGTCACTCTCACCCAGGTTTCGGCATTGCCCAGCATCTGCCAGCTGATGCGCATTGAGGTGTCGGTCACACGGTCGGCGTGTAATCTCGTGGCCATCGAGCTGGCAAGCGAGACATGGGTGAGCAAGATGTTGCGGTCGTATCCGTCAATGGTCATGGCCTTGAAGGCTATGTATCGTCCATTGCCGCTGTAGAACGAAAGGTCGACGGAAAACCATTGTAGCCAATAGTTTAGGTAGAAGGTATCCAATGCCGTGAAGGTGCCGGCATCGGCCGGGTCGGTCAGCACACCGACCACAAGGTATCCGGCCTGCTGCGCCTCTTCGCTATTGTACCAGGCCCCAAAGCCCACTTTGAGGGTAGAGAGTGGCACGCTGGCACGGGGCATAACGGCCATGGTGTAGGCGTCGGCACGACTGTCGGCATGGAGGGCGATGGCGTTGATGATGCCGCCGAAACGGGTGTTGTTACCGTCGTTCCAAGGCTGGCGGCCACCGTCGGCAAGCCATGTCCACCCTTCGGGGAGCACGGTCCAGTAGCCCGAGCTGCTCTCGCAGTAGCCATCGTTGACGTCGTGGTCGAGGGTCTGCAACTGAAGGGGGTCGGTGTCGCACCCACCACCCGAAGAGTTGCTCAGGGCCATGAGGTGTAGAGTGTAGGCAGTGCCTGGAACGAGGCCGGTGATGGTGCAGCCGCCGTCGGCGGCGCTGGCAGTGCTGTCAAAGGCGGCTTCGCTGCCGGATCCGAGCAGGAGGATGCGCACGCTGTCGGTGGCTGCGCTGGCCTCCCAAAGGATGGTGGCTGTGGTCGAGGTCGTGGTGTAGCTGCGGGTGAGGATACGGTTACCGCGGTCGAGGCGCAGGTCGTCCATGTCGAACCACGAGTTGCACCAGTAGCATTGGTTTGTGTCGTTGGATTGGATGAAAACCAGATGGTGCCCGTCGTTCTCGTGACCCGTGAGGTCAATCTCGTAGCGCCGCCACACATTGTCGCGCTCGGTGATGGTGTCTATCGGCACAAAACCGGAGGTGTCGCGTGCGTCAGACACCAGTCCAATCACTGTCTGTCCATAGTTGCTCTGCTTGCCCATGAAGCTGAACTTGAGGCTGGTATAGTCTTCCTCTTCGATATAGGGCAGGGCTACGGCGGTGATGTTTGTCGAATAACTCTGCAGGTAGATGGCGTTGTTGCCGTGATAGCGGTCGCCGCTGCCGCTGCTGTAGCAGACGGGATAGAACCAGCCGTTGTACCGCCCATTGTTGTAGCCTGTCTCGAAATCGTAGCACCAGTCGGCACGCAATGCCTCGCTGCAGGTCGCAAAACTGCCGCCGATGCCCATGCAGATTCCCCAATCCAGCTCGTAGCGGTAGAAGGTACCTGACGATAAACCGCTGATATGGTAGGGACTGCTGATGTTGCTGTAGGTCGTGGTGTCGAGGCCGTCTATCACATGCAGGTTCACATTGTTCACTGTCCCCTCTGTCGACCACTCCACCGTGGCGCCGTCGCTCCTCACGCCGTACACCCCGGCTTCCGTTATTACTCCCTCGCTGATAATCAGGTCGTCTAAATAACAAAGGTAGTTGCATCCCTGGCAGTCGGTATAGTACCACCGCAGGGCTATCGTGCGCCCTGTGCCGCTATAGCCCGCAAGACTGCTGCTGTATTGTTTCCACACGTAACTGTCTGCCACCACCGTGTCCACCGCCACAAAGGTGCTCTCGTCGCTGGCGTTGTCCATCACGCCAATCTCCAATATGCGGCTGCCACTCTTCTCGCAGTACACGAAAAAGGTTAGCATCAGCCCGCTCACATCGTTGACGTTCAACTCAGGCAGTGCTATCGTCGAATGCCCGCGCGTCAGGTCACCGTTGCTGTATAGGCTCAGCACACCCGTCCCGCTGTGCGGGGTGCGGTCGTGCATCACACAGGGCTCGGAACTGTGGATGGAGACACGGGTCCATCCATCGGGCGCTGCTCCATGGGCAACGGATTCAAAGTCATTGCAGTAGGGCACAGTATAGTGGTGCTCGTAGGTTGTAGCCTCCACCTGCAGCGGACGACACACTTCCTCGCCGCAGTCACGGTAGACGGCAAACTGGTATGTCGTCGCCAGGTCCAATCCCGTCACCATGTAGCGCATCCGCCCTTCGCTCCCCGTCGCCTGCGCGCCGGCAATCACCGTCCATTGGCCACCGGCAACCCTCCATTCCACCGTCACCTCTTCGCCGCTCCCTTCGCCGTCCCACTCCAGCGTGACACTGTTGTGGGTCCGTCCCGCAACTGTGAGGTTGGTCAGCAGGCAGCGTCCAATCGTTATGTCGTCCAAATAGATATATCGCGAACTGTTCGTCGGCGAGTAACTTCGCAGCGCGATGTAGCGGCCCGTGCCGGCATAGCCCGACAAGTCGACGCTGTGGTATCTCCATGCACTGTTCGACGTGATGGTGTCCACTGGCGTGAAACTGCCCATCTCGCCTGGATAGTCCATCACTCCCACCACCACGCCGTCGCCGTCATAGTCCGGCCTCATCCGGAAGTTCATCTTCAGCGCGCTGACGGCGGTATGGTCTCCCGTCATCGGCAACACCGCCGAGGAATGGCTGCTGCCATAGGTCCTGAAAACCAGATTGCGGGTGTTGTAGTTCGAGATCAGCGGATAGTTGTCGTATACCTCGACTTTCCGCAGGTTCGACGGCCAGCCGCTTTCGAAATCCTCGCAGTATTGCAGCGCCAAAGTGTCCCCGGTCAGGGTGTTGCAGCTGATGGATTTCGCCGCCCCGTAGCTACTGCCGCAGTGCGGCATCAACGTCAGGGTGTAGTTGGTGCCCGGCGTCAGCCCCGCAATGTGGTAGGGCGACGTGACGTTGCTGTAGACCGTCAGCGATCCTCCGCCGCTCACGGTGAGGTCCACCAAGGGACTCCCTATTACACTCCAGGCCAGGGTGATGTCGTTGTGGCCTAAGTTGTAGGTGCTCAGCGAGTCCACGCCGCAGCTCTCCACCATCAGGTCGTCGATATACACGATACATCCCCCTCCCGGCTGCAAACCCTGCATCATTCTGAAAGCCAGTCGACAACCGTCGCCTGTGTAATTCGACAGCGGCACATGGTACTCATACCAGTTGCCGCTCGAAGCCACTGTCAGTGTGTCCATCGGCGTGAATCCGTAGTAGCTATAGAGGTTCGATACCGTGTCGCACACGCCCACTTCCACTTTCGCACCGCTCATGTTGCTGCGCAGGCTCACTATCACCGTCTGTGTGCTCATGTCCACGCTCATCTTGGGACCTATCACCATCCCGAAATGGGACGATGTGGTGTTGCCTCCGCTGCTCAGCCTCAACGACTTGGTGCCACTTCGTTGCGCATCGGTGGTCACCACGGGGAAGAGGGACTCCTCGTCGAAATTCTTGCCCGAACTCCAGCAGGCTGGCATTTCGCCCGTGGGCAGGTCGTCGAACCGCTCCACCAATGGCGCCGCCATGATGCCACACGCCGTGCGGAACGTGGTCTGCGCCACACAGCACAGATTATCCGCATCGCCGTCGGCGTATACTTTGGCATTGTACAAGGTGTTGGGATTCAATCCGGAGAGCGTTACGCTGTTGCCGCTCACCGGCTGCTCTCCCTGGCCGTAGTCCAGCTTCAGCGTGCCGCTGCCTCCGGTCCACGAAAGGGTGGCCGAGGTGGTGCCGATGTTGCTGGCAGTCAGGTTGTCGACGTCGCTGGTGCAGAGGGACGCCACCCCGCCCCGTCCCCATGTCAGCGCAAAGCCGCTGTTGGTGACGGAACCGTCGGTGGTGAACCTTATCGTTATCCGGCCGCTGTTGGCTATCAGGTTGATGATGCCCGAACCGCAGTTGTAGAACAGTTGCGTCCCTGTGGCGGCGTTGCCGTCCCACACCGTGATGTAGTCGCAGCAACCCTCTAAAGCGTAGCTGCCGTTCAGCGTCAGAGGTACCCCGTTGCTCGCAGCAATGACCACCCACCCGTTGAAATTGTTGCTATACGCCCCCTCGGGACCCCCATTGTCGTATATCACACCCCCGTTGGCCGAACAGGCATTGATGAATAGGGTGTCGTTGTTCACCATCGTCCAGCTTTGGGCCGCCGCTCCGACAGGCCATAGGGCGTTCAACAGCGCCGCTGTGAGCAATATTATTATACTCCGAAAAGTACGCATTGTTCTTATCAGTTTGTTGTTCAATAGGTTGTGCCCCGTTTTTCTGAGGGGCTTGTCCTGCAAATATACAAATTTTCCATTATTTAAAAGAAGTATTTATTATAGTTGTACAATAATTATCCATTGCCACCAAGTCCGACTCAAGTCCGACTCATCTCCGATTCAACTCCGACTCTCCTCCGACCACCGTCGGACTTGACACGCCGCTCGTTCGGATATGACACGCTCCAAATGTTAAATTTGTGTTAAAAAACAAACGTTCCCATCTTTAGGCCTTATATTATATATAAACTCACAATTCGACAAATCAAAAAACAAAACATCTATGGCAAAGCAGCAACATGGAATCAACGACGGCTACCGCGGCTCCGTCGGAACAGTTATCGGTTATCAGTGGCGCGATGTGTGGTGCCTCCGCTCCCGTCCGGTCAGGGTTCGCAACCCCCGCACCCCGCAGCAGCAGGCGGGACGCAGCGTCTTCGGCATTGTCTCCTCTCTGGCGGCCGGCTTCTCCACGGCCCTGCGCCTCGGCCTCCAGCAGGAGTCCCGACGGCAGGGAATGACGGCGCGCAACCTCTTCGTGCGCCTCAACCGTCCGGCCGTCACCTTGACCGACGACGGGGTCGAGGTCGACTATCCCTCTTTTGCCGTCGCCGCTGGGCCCGTAGCCCCTGTGGCTTTCGACGCCGCTGCCGTCGACGGCCTTTCCGTCGTCGTCCCTTTCGAACGCAATCCCCTCCACCTCCGCACCGACTCCGCCGATGAGGTCTACCTCTTCGCCTGGTGCCCCGAGGCCGGCGCTGGCGTCCTCTCCCAGCCAGTCTTCCGCCGCTGTCGCGAAGTTCGCGTCGACCTCCCTGCCAACTGGGCCGGCCTCGAATTCCACCTCTATGGTTTCGTGGTTGACTATGCCGGACGTGCTTCCGTCTCTTCTTATATTGCTGTAAATCAGCATAATAGTATATTGCATAAAACATTTAAATATCAGAATAACAATAAGATACAAGGATTATCTACAGAATGTCATTCAAATGATAGCGATTTTAACACTGAAAATCGTCAGAATGCCCCAGTTCTCACATGGAATTCCACCTGTTCCGAAAAAAATATTGTTCACTATTCAATTGACAATCAATCGAAAGAGAAAAAAAGTGAAATTTTTTTGAAAAAATATTTGGTGGGTTCGGAAAAAGATTGTACTTTTGCACCCGTTTTCGTCAAGAAAACAAGAGAACATTGAAACGGATGAGAAGATAGAGATAGCGTGTGTCAACCCTTGTATCAAGGTATGAGGGGGACACGAAGACGAGTCAATAAAGGTAAAAGAACAATTCTTACAATGAAGAGTTTGATCCTGGCTCAGGATGAACGCTAGCGGCAGGCTTAACACATGCAAGTCGAGGGGTAACGCGAG